>JBGUHI010000001.1:0-12265 GCA_045111995.1 Candidatus Limimorpha sp.
TCGCAGCGATCAGGAAATCGTCGGCCTAGGCGAAAACTATGGGTTAAACGTGTCTATCTACCCGAACCCTTCCAATGGCGCGTTCACTGTGGAAGGCACGGGCAACCTGCTCATCACCAATGCCTTAGGCCAAGAAATCCTCGCCAAGGAAATCGACAGCAAAACCACCGTCGAACTGCCCCAAGGCCTGTATTTCCTACGCCTGAACGGCGTGACCCGGAAAATCGTGGTGGAATAAAACGGACGCAACGGCTGCCGTAATACGACAGCCCTACAAATCCCCTGCTGGAAATTTTTCTGGCGGGGGATTATTGTTTTATACCGCCACCAATTCCTGCCCAACGGCATGAATCGTGTCAAAAATCAGGTCCATGCGGGCTTTGCTGGCGTTTTTCTTTCCGCTGATGTATTGCGCCATCAGGCTTTGCGAGATGCCCATCCGTCTAGCCAAAGCGGAGACATTCAATTCGGGATGCGCCATGAATAGCTTATAAAGCGGTGTCGGCTCAAGCTTGTCGAAAAAGCCCTCAAAACTCAAATCCTCGTCCAAATCTTCCCAATGGATTCCAAAATCATCAGCTTTATAATCAACTAGTTGTTCCATTGAAGCACCTTTTAGCCTTGGATAATCCGCAAACAACTCGCAGGCTTCCCTGCCGTCTTCAGTACGAATCCAAATGGCCGCTTCGGTCAGCCAAATCTTCTCTATTGTCATGGTATTTTTCTCCTTCATCATTTGTTGTTATTGAAAAACATGTTCCAATGCATGGCGATCGTTTCCACATTTTCTTCAACAATGGCTTCTATCATCTTCAATTCTGAAGCCTTAAAGCCATGATTCTCTATAAGTTCCACAGGGAACAAATTGAATTTTGCTTTAGCTCCACCTTTCACCACATGCACATGGATGGGTGTATGGTCGTTGGAGTAGAACAAGAATCTGTATCCGAAAAGCGTAAATATCGTAGGCATGTCTTTCGTATTTGCCTGCAAAAATAGGTAATATTTTTATTACCAGCAACACTTGTGGGGATTTTTCTGTGCCGTATTCCAAAAACGATTATCTTTGCGCGAAAATCTAAACCATTTCCTATGAAAAACCTATTCCTTTCCATCCTTCTCGCGGCGGCGTTGCACTCCGCTGCACAGCCCTTATGGCTGCGCGACAACGTGATTTCGCCGAAGGGCGACAAAATCGCCTTTTGCTACAAAGGCGACATCTATGTGGTGAACGCCAATGGCGGTAAAGCATTGCAAATCACTACGAATGCTTCATACGAGATAGCGCCGGTGTGGTCGCCCGACGGCAAACAGCTTGCCTTTGCCACCGACCGCAACGGCAATTTCGACATCTATATGGTTTCCGCCGAGGGTGGTGTGCCCAAGCGCATTACGACCAACTCCGCCAGTGAAATGCCTTTGGCTTTCTCTCCCGATGGGAAGGAAATTTATTTCTCAGCCCAAATCCAGAAAGCGGCTGAAAATGTGCAGTTTGCATCGGGATGGATTACCGAATTGTATAAGGTGAGCACCGAAGGCGGTCGGCCCGAGCAGGTGGTGGCCGTGCCCGTGTGCAGCATGTCGTTCGACAAAGACGGCAAGTCGTTCCTCTACTACGACCGCAAAGGCAGCGAGGACAAATGGCGAAAGCATCATGTGTCGTCGGTGGCGCGCGACGTGGTGTATTATAACGCCAAGAAAAAAACGCACACCATGCTGACCACCAACATCGGCGAAGACCGCGACCCGCGCTATCTTCCCGACTATCAGGAAGTTGTTTTCCTGAGTGAGCGCAACAAGGGCAGCTTCAATGTGTATAAGGCACCCGTCAGCAACATGGAAAACGTGGAGCAGGTGACCCACTTCACCACGCATCCCGTGCGTTTCCTTTCGGTGAGCAACGACGGCCTGTTGTGCTATGGCTACATGGGTGAGATTTATACGCAACGTATTGGAAGTGAGCCGCAAAAGGTGCGAATCGAAATCGTGAACGACCAAGAAACGGAGCAGATGGTGAAGCAGGATTTCAAGGGCGCCAACGATTTTGCACTGAGCGACGACGGCAAGCTGATAGCCTTCATCTCGCGCGGCGAGGTCTTCGTCACGGGTGTGGACGAATACACCACCACAAAGCAAATCACGCATACGCCGCAGGCCGAGCGTAGCCCATCGTTCTCGAAGGACGGACGCACATTGGTCTATGCCTCGGAGCGCGACGGCTACTGGAACCTCTACCAAGCCACCATCGAGCGCAAGGAGGACTACAACTTCGCCTACGCCACCTTAATTAATGAGGAGCCGCTGTTTGGCAACGACGGCATCGAGCGCATTGCGCCTACCTGCTCGCCCGACGGAAAGGAAATTGCCTTTATTGAGAATCGTAACATTTTGAAAGTCTATAACATAGACTCGAAGCAAGTGCGCCAAATCACGGACGGCACCCAGCATTACAGCACCGACGACTACGGCTTCTCCTACGATTGGTCGCCCGACGGACAATGGTTCGTCCTGACCTTGATTTCGCACATGCGCGACCCCTATTCCGACATCGGCATCGTGAAGGCCGACGGCTCGAAAACGATTTACAACATCACCGAGAGCGCCTACATCGACGGCAGCCCGCAATGGGCTATGGATGGCAATGCAATTGTTTATCGCTCAAATCGTTACGGTATGCGCTCACATGCCTCGTGGGGCAGCCAGAATGATGCTTTTGTCGCTTTCCTGAACCAAGATGCCTACGACAAGTTCCGCCTGAGCAAGGAGGAATACGCCCTGCTGAAAGAAACCGAGAAAGGCAAGAAGGACGACAAGAAAGACGAGCCGAAAACGGACGAAAAGAAGGACAGCAAAAAAGACAAAAAAGACGACAAGAAAGACGAGAAAAAGGACGACAAACCAAAGGAAACCAAAAAGTTGGAGGTTGATTTGGAGCACCTGCAAGACCGTATCATCCGCCTTACGCCCATGTCGTCGAACTTGAGTGGCATGGCCTTGTCGGGCGACGGCGAGAAGTTCTATTTCATGACTTCGTTCGAGAAGGGCTACGACCTTTGGGAACTTGACGTGCGCGAAAAGTCGATGAAAGTGTTGAAGAAAATGGGGCAAGGCGGCGCGCAACTCCGCATGAAAGGCGACAACATCTTCGTGCTTTCGGGCGGCAACCTGCAAAAGGTGGACAAAAGCGGCAAGTCCACTTCCATCAAGTATGATGCCACCATGCGCCTCGACCTCGCCGCCGAGCGCGAATACATGTTCGACCATGTCTTTCTGCAAGCCGAAAAACGCTTCTTCATGAAGGACAAGAACGGCGTGGACCTCAAGCAGATGAAAGAGGCCTATCAGCCTTTCCTCGCGCATATCAACAACAACTACGACTTCTCCATTCTGCTAAGCGAGATTTTGGGCGAACTGAACGTGTCGCACACAGGTTCAGGCTATCGCGGCTCGGGTCCCGCCAAAGATGCCACGGCTGAGTTTGGCGTGCTCCTCGACCTCGACTACAAGGGCGACGGCCTCAAAATCGAGGAAGTGGTGGAAGGCAGCCCTTTCGACAAGAGAAACTCCAAAGTGAAGGCTGGAAGCATCATCCAAAAGATTGACGGCGTGGAGATTGCGAAAGGCATGGACTATTATCCTTTGCTCAACAACAAGGCGGGCAAGACCGTCCTCGTGACCATTTCCGATGGCGGCAAGACTTGGGACGAGACCGTGAAACCCATCAGCCACGGCGCGATGAACGAACTGCTCTACAACCGTTGGGTGAAACGCAACGAGGAAACCGTGAAGAAGCTCTCCGACGGTCGCCTCGGCTACGTCCACATCCGCAGCATGGGCGATGCCAGCTACCGCGACGTGTATTCCCAAATCCTCGGCAAGTATAACCTTTGCGACGGCATCGTCATCGACACGCGCTTCAACGGTGGCGGTCGCCTGCACGAGGACATCGAAATCCTCTTCAGCGGCGAGAAATACCTCGAACAGGTCATCAACGACAGCGTGGCCTGCGTGATGCCTTCGCGACGCTACAACAAGCCTTCGGTGATGATTATCGGCGAGGCCAACTACAGCAACGCGCACGGCACGCCATGGGTTTACAAATACAAGAAAATGGGTACTCTCGTCGGAATGCCCGTGCCCGGCACCATGTCGAGCGTGACTTGGGAAACCCTGCAAGACCCGTCGCTGTATTTCGGCCTGCCCGTGGTAGGCTACCGCACCGAGCAAGGCAATTGGTTGGAAAACAGTCAATTGGAACCAGATGTAAAGGTGCGCAATACGCCTGAAAAGATGGCAAAAGGCGAGGACGAGCAGCTGGAAGTCGCCGTGAAGGAATTGTTGAAAGAGGTGAAGAATTCCCATTATTGGGGGAAATAACCCACAATTTTTGCACGTTTTTTGCGTTTTCAAGGGAAACACTTAACCCATGCGAGCGCGTTTGCACCTCATCGTATTGATACTCATCTTAAGCCTCTCGGTTTCGGCGCATTCCGTGAAGGAACAGGATGGGTATTATGAGGTGACGCATTCGTGGAAATACAACAATAAAGAGTGTTCTATTGTGCTGAATATCAGAACGGAACTCTATGATTATTACCGTTACGACCGCGAGCATCTGGCGTATGTCTATCAGTTCAACGAGGGCGAATTGCCTCCCAATTACTATAGTTTCATGCTGTCGGAGCACGACCGCCCGTTGATGCATTCTTTGGCGCAGGAGTTCAGTCGTTATGCCCTCACGGAGAAAGACCGGATCGCTCTTGCGCTCGCTTTCGTGCAGTCGCTGCCTTATGCCTATGATGCCGACTCGAAGGGCAAGGATGAGTATGTGCGCTATCCCGTCGAGACGCTTGTGGATGGTTGCGGCGACTGCGAGGACAAGGTGGCTTTGTTGGTGGCCTTGCTCTATGAGATGGACATCGACTTCGTCCTTCTGGTGTTGCCCGAGCACATGGCGTTAGGCGTGCATTGCGACGAGGTGGAGGCCGACCGCTATCTGCTGTTCCAAGGTAAGAGGTACTATTATTTGGAAACCACCATGCCCAACTGGGAGATTGGACAGATACCAACGGATTACTATTCCGCCACGATGGAGGTGGTTCCCGTCGATGACACACCCAGTCTGCTCGTCAAAGGGGTGCATTTCGAATCGCAGACCGCCATGGTTTACGAGAAAGCGCGTTGCACTTTAAAGGTCGACATGCACAACTTGGGTCCTGGCAAGGTGACGAATGTCTATCTCCATGTGCGGATCATCGAGAAGGGAAAACGAAACAGGCTGTTGGCCGAAGAATACTATCCTCTCCGCGACATGCGGGAAGGCGAACTGCGCACCGAGTCGGTGTCGCTCAAGAGCCTCATCAAGGAAAACAGTGTCCTGGAGGTGGAAGTGACAGGCGCGGAGATTGCACCGCAGGTGTCGACGATGGAAATCCAGTACAGCAAAACAAGACGGTGATTCACTCCACCACCACTTCATCCATAAAAATCCAAGAATCATACCCGGCGCCGGGCAGGCCTTCGGGCAGTTTCCCAGGGTTCTTTACCACGATACGCAAAAGTCGCGTCGAGATGGGGATGTCAAACCGCTCGCGGAAGGTGAAATTGCCCTCGCGGGTCACTTCGGTGGTGATGGGGAAAGTGCCGCGCAACGTGTAGTCCTTCCCGTTGTAGGAACCGTAGATTTCTACCGTGTCGGGGCGCAGAATCCAGTCGTGGGCATTGACGAGGAAGCCGATTTCCACGCTGTTGATTCTACTCCATGAGCCGAGGCCGATTTCAATGTCGGCATCGGTGCCGTAGAAGCCTTGCCAATGGCCGTCCTTGTAGTCGTCGCTGCCCAAGATGCCGTCCACCAATGCACCGTCGCCGCCGCCAGAATACTCGGGTCGGTAGTTGCCGGCGGGACTGTTGAGTTGCTTCAAACGCCCCAAAGCCTTATGGTAGCGGAAATAACGCTCGGCGCAAACGGGTTCTCCCATGGCATTGAAGCATGCTGCCTTAATGAGGCAGGGTCGCTCCAAAACGACGGGGGACACATAGACGGGGTCGCTCGTCGTGACCGTCTTGCCATCGGCGGTGTGGTGGATTTCCTTGTCGCCGAAAACGGTCTTCAATGCAATGGCAGCGTTGCCGTCCTTGTCGGTTGTGGATTCTATAAACGGCAGATATTCAATTTGTTGTAGTTCGATAGCAATGTCATTGTATTTCTTCATGTTGACATCGAGCCAATACGGACGGCTTTCGATGTTCCACACCTTGACGTACTCGTTTTTCAGGTCGTGCAGCGAGGCGATTAATTCCTGAATCATCTTTCGGCTCTCGGTGATATTGGCCATGCTCGGATCGTTGTAGGTGCGGAAGAGTTGGCAACGGGTCATGTTGCGCTTGGCACACCATTGCATACGATGTGTGGCGTAAAGGGCGTTGTCGAAGAGGTCGGCGTTGCGCTTTGCGATTTTTTGGTCGTTTTTCAGGTCCTTCTCCAAAGCGTTAAGGGCTACAAATGCTTTCTGGTTCAAGGTCTTGACGGAGTCGTTGACGAGGGCGGGGTAGAAGGGTGTCATGGGTTCCGTCATGGCGGTGAACTTGCCGATGCCGTCGATTTTCGTCCATTCTGAGAGTTCGTTGAGATGTTTGGAGATGTTGTTGGAGAGGCAGCCTAAGAAATGGATGGCGAAGTCGTCTTCAGTGGTGGGTTCGTCGGTGGAGGTGGCATTCCAACTCGTCTCGGCACCCAAGGCCAATCCATACAAAGCGCAGTGGGTCAGCGACTCGCCAAAGTCGTCCCAGCAAGTGTTGATGACACCTAAGGCATCGTTTCTGTAACCATCGCGACAGAGGTTGGTGATGTTCTTCTTGAACTCGTAATGCTTGGGCCACACGCGTTCCGAAAGGCTCACGCCAGGCGCGACGAAAAACTTCCGCCCCGACTCCTTGTAAGGTTTCAGGAAATCGTTGAAATCGTCAATCCCCACATAACTCCACGCGATGAGGAAAATATCATTGTCCAGATTGTCAAGGATTTCAGGATGCTTGTCGGCGATGTCGCCCCATATCATCACGCGCTTGCGGTAGGGTCGCAGCATCCGATTGACGCGATTAATGTGTTGGTAGTAAACCGTTTCCGCTCCGATGGAATCCACGTATGCTTTGGCGTAGCCTTGTCCGAGGCTTTCCGTTTCGTCGCAGTTGATGTTGAAATACGGTGACTTGTAGGCTCTTGCCACCTCGCGGAGATGGTCTTCAAGAAACTTGTAGGTTTCCTCTTTTGCGGGGTTGAGGTTCCATTTTGTGTCAGCGAGGTCGCTGTAGAACGGATTGCAGAGAATTTCCTCGAAATGCCCGAAACACTGCTGATTTCCAATGATTTGTATGTGATAGGGTCTGCAAAACTCCTCCAACTCCTTGATTTCCTCGGCGGTGAAGGCGTCGGTGGGGGCGATGTCGGGGTGGCATTTGGTCTTGAAGGTGTGCTCGGTGTAGAGCGAGAACGCATTCAGTTTGCACTCGGCCATTTGCGGGATGAGGCGTTTCAAATATTCCATGCTGACGATGGGGCCTCGGCTGATGTCGTCCTGCCAAGCACGGATCTTGAAGTTGGGCCAGTCGGTGATGGTCACGCAGGGGATGGCGATTTCGCTTTTGTTGCACAGGAAAGCGTAACGAAAGAGTTGCTTGAGGCTTTGCGTGGCGTAAAAAAGTCCCGTCGAAGTGGTAGCCTCCATGCGGATGAAATTGCGGTTGATGGTCAGGCGATAGGCTTGGTCTTCGTTTTCGCTGATGCCGAGGTGGTCGGTCTTGACGAGTTCGATGTAGTGCTTGCCTTTCACCACGCCGCGCGAAAACAACTTCTTGCCGGGATTGATGTGCTCCAAGTCGCTGCGAAGCATACTCACAATCTGGCTGATTTCGGCATCGGAGGCATCGTAAGTGAGGACGACATTCTCGTCCCAAACAAACTGGCCTTCAGCGGTTTTCACTTGTTGTGGGGTGGGGATGACATGGGTGTTTTGCGCGAAGGCGGTCATCGCGAAAAGGCAAAGGATGATGAGAAGTTTGGATTTCATAACTCTACAACTATTCTATCTGAAATTTGTTGTAAAATTACACAAATTCTGGTTTCAATACTACTTTTGGATTAAAAATTGTATATATTTGCGGCACAATAAAAGAATGGAACAATGCGAGAATTAATAAACCGACCGTCGATGAAGACAAAGAGTCTTTGGGCTGTCATCATTTCTATCATCCTATCAACGACCTTCTTGTTGCCTTCATGCACTAAAACCGTCCCTAACTTCAAGCCAATGTACATGGAACCTCTCTACGACGTTGCCGTGGAGCAGGGTAGGGTATATGCCCATGACGTGAAAGGTCATTGGTCCAGTTACCCTGACACGGGCGAGGATTTCGGCACCATTTTTATTAATAAGGTGAAAGACGTGGCGATTAACCACGACCTGGACCTTGACATGGACATCTACTATCCCAAAGAGCCCATGATGCAGTCGCGACGGCCCTTGCTGCTGCTCATACACGGCGGTGCCTTCTATAATGGCGACAAGCAGGACGCTGGCTATCCCGAGATGGGGCGGCACTTTGCCGAACGAGGCTATGTGGTGGCCTCCATCAACTATCGATTGGGTTTCAAGCCCTTGGCACCCGATGTCGACCGCGCTGGGTATCGAGCCGTGCAAGATGCCCATGCCGCAGTGTGCTACTTGATAGGGAATGCTTCTGAATTTGGCATCGACACCTCCCGCATCTTCGTTGCCGGAACCAGTGCAGGTGCCATCACGGCACTCAACCTTGCCTTCATGCGCGAGGAGAACAGGCCAGAGTCGACCAAAAAAGACGGCATCAGGGGATGGGTGTCCACCACGACACAGACCATCGTCGACTGGTTCGGCCAGGGGATACATGCCATTGGCAACCTGTTCAACCGCGACTGGGACATCGGAGGCGAGGGCTTTGCCGAGAAACTGGGCCTCGACTCCGACCTCGGACCCATCAACGCGGTCAGCGGCACCAACGACAACATCTTCAAAGTCGAGGCGGTGGTGAACATGTGGGGCGCGGTGCACGACCTGTCGATGCTCAAGAACTCGCCTGAGACCAGCATCCTCTCTTTCCATGGCGACGCCGACCGTATCGTGCCCTACGGCTACGGCTATCCTTTTGACCATGTGTTAGAGCCTAACGTGGACGAAGTCATAAGCAATCTTCCAGGCTCCATGATGGGCGTGGCCGACTGGATGCGAAACTGGGTGACGAGCGGACGTCCGGTCAACGAGTGGGCCTTCAACCCGATGTACGGCTCCAAGGCCATCCACGACAAGGCCACAGCAATGGGGATGCGTACCGAGTTGCATACCGCTGAAGGCGGCGGACATTCCCTCCATGTGGACCCATACCAGCATGGGCTTTCCGATTATTTCGACGAGACCATCCTCCCCGCCATGACCCGTTTCCTCTGCGAGGAGATGGTTGGCGGTCAGGTGGTGCAGATTGTCGAGGAGCCCGACGGATGGTACCAAGCCATCGGCACCGACAATGTGGCCGAACTGCATTGGACGGTGGAGGGCGGAAAGGTCGCCAAAAATGACGGCAAGGACCGCGTGAAGGTGAAGTTCGACGGCAAAACCGCCACCCATTCGGTGACGGTTTGCGGGAGGTATTTGAATGGGGTGGAGTTTAGAGAAACCTCAACAGAAGGCATAGAGAAAAACTCGACTTCGACTCACTGAACCTGCGATAAAGTGTTTTTCTTTGTTTACCTGGCGTTCAGCCCTGTAACGGCTCTCTAATATGGCTTGTTTGATTGCTTTTGCCTTGGTTGTCAGGTAACTACATTTTCATTCTGCCATCCTCATCTTCCCATGCGTCTTGGCATACTTCCCCGTAGGAATCTTAATCTCATAGCTGTTGCCTGCCGAAACCGTGAGCGAGTTGGAGCGCAGCCAGGGGTTGAAGTATTTCAGCATCTTCAGGTTGGTGCCTTGGTCGTAGGCGAAATCTGTCAAATTGGGGATGGACTGCACGACGGTCACGGTCTTGGTCTCGTAAGGCCTGTACCAGCCGTTGTCGCCGATTTGGAAACCATATTTCTCGGGGTTCTCGATGATGAGTTTTAGGGCGAGGATGCGGAACACATAGCGTTGCGTCTCCTCGGGCAGAATCATGTCGTAATAAGAGTCCACGCGCTGCTCTTCTTGGGTTTTGGTGATGCGCCCGTTGCCGCAGTTGAAGGCCGCCGCCGCCAATGTCCAGCTGCCGAATTTGCGATGCGACGCCTTAAGGTATTTGCACGCTGCAACGGTCTCTTTCTCAACGTGATAGCGCATGTCCACCTCCTTGTTGATTTCGAGGTTGTACTCCTTTCCCGTGCCTTCGAGGAATTGCCAGAATCCCACCGCTTTCGAGGGTGAAACGGCGTTGGTCAGTTCGCTCTCAATTACGGAGAGATACTTGAAATCTTCGGGCAGGCCGTGCTTCTCCATAATAGGCTCCATCACAGGAAACCAGCGTGTGGTGCGCTTCAGCAACAAAATGGTGGCGGAATGCCTATACGAATTGACCATGATTTCGCGTTCCAAGCGCTCGCGGACGTAAAAGAGGTCGAGCGGCACTTCCTCGCCGCAGAAAGTCATAGACTCTGGCAGTTCGATGTCGTGCGTGATGTGGTCGATTTGGTCGAAGGCGAGAAATTCGCGGTCGGTGCCTTCGTAAGTCTCCATCTGTTCGTCGTTGGACTGCGCCAAGGCAATCGTGATGGCGGCGGTTACACCTATTAATATAATAGTCATGCCGCAAGCCAAAAGCAGGTTTCTTGTTCTCATTTCAATATTTGAAGATTTAAAATTCAAAGAATAGTGTTTTATAGTTTCCCCTTTGGGGAATGGAGTGTTTGTTGTTGAGTTAAAAGCGGCGGCAAGAGGTTGTTGTATGGAGCCGATGCATCAAGCCGCCGCTGTTGAACATAATACGGATTTGCCATTCCTCGAAGGGGAACCTGTTTTCAAAACGGTGTCACAAAATCCCTGAACATCGGCGACATCTTGTCCTTCTCCGAAAGAATCGGGTTCTCGATGTCCCATTTGATGCCCAAGTCGGGGTCGTTCCAACGCAGGCTGCCTTCCGAGGCCTTGTTATAGACGTTGGTGCACTTGTAGGTGAACACCGAATGGTCCTCCAAGCAGGCGAACCCGTGCGCGAAGCCTTCCGGAATCCAATACATGAACTTGTTGCCCTCGGTCAGGAGGACGGACTCCCACTGCCCGTAGGTGGGTGAGCCTTTCCGCAAATCGACGGCCACGTCGAGCACTGCGCCTTTCACCACGCGCACCAACTTGCCTTGCGCAAAAGGCGGCTTCTGGAAATGCAATCCGCGCAAAACACCCTTCATCGACTGCGACTCGTTGTCCTGCACGAAATCCATCTCCAAGCCATGCTCGGCAAAGCGCGCCTTGTTGTAGCTCTCGAAGAAATAGCCCCGCTCGTCCATGAAGACGTCCGGCTTGATGACCAAAAGGTCTTTTATCTTGGTTTCAATAATCTCCATTGCGTTAATAGTTGTTCAGTTGTTCAGTTGTTCAGTTGTTCAGTTGTTCAGTTGTTCAGTCGTTTAGTTGTTAGTTACTTGATTTTTTTGTCATGCTGTTGAAGATTCTATTTAGTTCTTGGCACTTGGTATTGATGTCTTCGTACTCAGATTTGGTCAGATAGTCAGTCCTATATAGAAGCTTTAGCCAGTAGCCTGTTTCGGCACATTCTTTCAGAGAATATGTAGATTTTGGCGACAAAATCTCTATGACTAATGCCGTTTTGCGCTTCAACGAGGTTGGCACCGATGCTTGTGCCACTGCGTAGCAACTGCTTTGACAGAACATATTCTTTCTTGTTCTCGCAAAGATGTTTGTATAAGTTCACGATGTCAACGGCGAAATCTAAACACTTCTCTCTAATGAAATCTCCAAAGTTTTCCATGTCCCCTAAATCCTCTAACTGAACAACTGAATAACTGAATAACTGAATAACTGAACAACTTCAAACTAATTAAAGATGTACACATTCATTAAACGCCGCCGCTGCCGCCTCCATGATGCCCTCCGACATGGTGGGGTGGGGGAACACGGCGCTGATGATGTCTTCGCCCTTGGCGCCTAACTCACGGCAGAGCACGGCAGAGGCCACCATTTCAGTCACATTGTCGCCGACCATGTGGCAGCCGAGCCAGTCGCCAGTCTTGGCGTCGAAGACGACC
>JBGUHI010000002.1:0-28342 GCA_045111995.1 Candidatus Limimorpha sp.
GAAAAACGGCGACAACCTGTCGTGTTCCAAAGCCAAGCTCGGAACCTTGACCAACGGCAAACGATGTACCTACAACAGCAGTTCCAAGACCATCGACTGTAACAGCAACGAACCTGCTTGATGAAACGGGACTACCTACACATTGCCAACCGCTACAAGTTCACAATTGTGATGAATCAAAATCGGTTATACGGAAAACGGCAAAAACTATCCTGTTCAATTAGATTCAAACAATAGAGCCTTCGTAAACGTCCCTCGAACTAGTTCAAACGGTGGAACATGAATTGGCTGAAATGGATGATGAGACTCCCTCCGAAAATCAACATATAATTCAAGCGTTGACCGCTACTATTTACAGCCAAAACTTGCCAGCTGAACCTACCGAGTTGAACTCTATCCATGAAGCAGTACCACAGAATACTGAGCCGCCTCAAAAATCGTGTTCGACTCGAAAGGTATCCGTATCAATAACGGAGCGCAATTCTATAGCTGAGCCTGACTTTCCGTAGGTGGAAATATAATGGTTTGAAACACAAGTACAGACAACTATATTTACATTTATGCAACATGACAAAATAGTGATTCGAGTAAGCGTTTCGAAATCTTCTGAAGCCAAGAACTTGCCATCTGAACCAGTAGCGGTTCCTACATCTATTTCGCAAAGAAAAACTGAACAGCAGGATACAGGCTCGGAGTAAACACGACCGACCCAAAAGCCACACTCGACGTCAAAGGATGAATCCGTGTGGGAAGCAATTGTGAGCAAGCGAAATGTACAAGCACAAATAAATGAACTATCGTGTATTATGATGCAAAAGGATTCGTAGGTTGTAAATATGTATGATGAGAAACTCCGTACAAATGGGTTAGTTTAGATGGATGAACACGGTCTGGTGTTAAGATTTCTGCAACAAATTGTAACATAAGTTGATATACCAATGGAAACATTATAAATAAACCTACTGTAGATTTAAATATAGGAGATCAATCATAGAAAAAGCATTGACTTTTATGTGTAAATCATTATATATGAGCATGTAAACAAACATAAACAAATAAAAGAAAGGAGTAAACAAAATGAAAAAGATTACATTACTATTGGCTATGATGATAGCCGGATTTGTGAATGCACAGACTCTCCATGTTTCTGTAATTGACGACATTGAAAAAAATGAAATCAACTATTTCTGTGCCGACACATTGGTTATTCATGCAGATTCAACATGTTTCCATCCTGTTTGGTATCGCCCTGATTGGTCAGAAGTCTTAGAAGATGTTTTTCAGTTAGTCGTTACTGAAATTGAGCATCAAGGTGAATGGTTCTACGAGGATTCCAATGGTGCTAACATTTGGTTTGCTGTTTACATCAGTTCACCGACTTCCAACGCCTTCAATCCGTTTGACGAGCCTTTCGTCTGGAAACGCAGTGGCGACACGGTCACGCTCGGCAACCCCGAGATGACATACGTGAATTTCCAGTGGTCAACGGGCGAAACAAGCACGACTATCAATGTCGTCCAAGACGGCACTTACTCTGTGGAAGTAGATGACCCTTGCGGGCCAAAAACCTACTCCATCCAAGTCCGCGACAACGTGGAACTCTACCGCGCCACTGTGGATTTGGCCACCGGTCTCAACAAGGTTACTTGGCTCACAACGCCCGAACAGGCTGAATATGTCAGTCAAGTGAGAGTCGAGCGCGACGGCATGACCGTGGCCACCGTGCCTTACGAAGACGGCCAGTTCATCGACAACATCGGCTCAGAAAACGCCGCACGAAACTACCGCCTCACGGCCATCGGCACGGACGGCACTGAATGTCCCATCCCGAGCTACCAAAAAGGCACGCTCCACGTGGACTACAGCCCCAACGCCAATAACCCCAACAAGCTCAACATGGCCTGGACACCGCCCTTCATCGAAGACGGCGCGCCCATCGCGGTCGCCTACTTCCAAATCTGCAAGTACGACCCCGCCACTGGCGAAGTCACCGTCATCGACCAAATCGGCGCCAACAGCACCATCGCCAGCTACGACGAAAACCTCTTCGACGGAGGCTACGCAACGGTTGCCGCGCTGTTCAGCGAAAGCCGGGCCTACGACGACATGTCGTTCTCCAACCTCACCGAAGACCTGCTCGCCACCAGCGAAAAACAAAAAGACCAACCGAAAAACTAACCCAACCCCGCCATGGGCGCGTTCACCGTGGATGGCACGGGCAACCTGCTCATCACCAATGCCTTAGGCCAAGAAATCCTCGCCAAGGAAATCGACGGCAAAACCACCGTCGAACTGCCCCAAGGCCTGTATTTCCTACGACTGAACGGCGTGACGCGGAAGGTCGTGGTGGAATAAAACGGGCGCAACGGCTGCCGTAATACGACAGCCCTACAAATCCCCTGCTGGAAATTTTCTGGCGGGGGATTTTTGTCTGGTCTGTAGGGCTGTCACATTGTGGCAGCCGATGCGATGAAACGACAATGCGGCTGCCGTGGTACGACAGCCCTACAAATCCCCTGCTGGGAATTTTTCCGGTGGGGGATTTTTTTCGTTTGGTCTGTAGGGCTGTCACATTGTGGCAGCCGATGCAATGAAACGACAATGCGGCTGCCGTGATACGACAGCCCTACAAATCCCCTGCTGGAAATTTTCTGGCGGGGGATTTTTTTCGTTTGGTCTGTAGGGCTGTCACATTGTGGCTGCCGATGCAATCAAACGACAATGCGGCTGCCGTGGTACGACAGCCCTACAATATCCCCTGCTGGAAATTTTTCCGGTGGGGGATTTTTTTCGTTTGGTCTGTAGGGCTGTCACATTGTGGCAGCCGATGAAATCAAACGACAATGCGGCTGCCGTGATACGACAGCCCTACACGGCTGGTTTTTATTCCTTGTGTTTTGTATCCATCAAAATCGTCACCGGCCCATCGTTTAGCAATTCCACGGCCATCATTGCGCCAAACTCGCCGCTTTGCACTGGGCGGCCTGAGATTTCGGCAAGGCGTTTTAGGAACAATTCATACAGCGGTATGGCCACCTCGGGGCGGGCGGCGCGGATGAAACTTGGGCGGTTGCCTTTCTTGGTCAAGGCATGGAGGGTGAACTGGCTCACCACGAGGAAAGAACCTTCTACTTGGTTGATGTCGAGGTTCATGGCGTCGTTTTCGTCGCTGAAAATGCGGAGTTTGCTGAGTTTTTGGCAAAGCCAATCCACGTCCTCTTGCGTGTCGGCTTCCTCGATGCCGAGCAGAATCAGCATTCCGAGACCGATTTCAGATTTCACCTTGCCGTCAATGGTGACGGAAGCGTGGGTAACTCTTTGAGCAACTATTCTCATATTTTATTTGACTTGGGGACTTCGGGACTTCGGGACTTCGAGACTACGGGACGCGAGACTACGGGACTCGGCCTCCACGAAGCCATAAACTATACTATTTTCCATTATCAAGATATCCGATGAAAGCTCCTATCGCATTGGTCAAAACCTTACATTTTTCTATCATTTCTTTTGCTTTCTCATCGGAGCAATAACCTAATTTTGGACAAAGATAGAACATGTTCTTTACTTCGCCGCAACTACCTTTTGAGATTTTCAGATAGCGAATCATCATTTTGTCCGAATTGTATTCTGCCCCTTCTGCAATGTTGTTTGAAATGGAAATCGCAGCCCTTTGAATCTGGTCGCGAAAACCATAATCCCTTATTTCCTTGAACATCGAATACACTTCCACTGCGAGTGATTGTGCATCTTGCCAAATCCTCAAATCCTCAAATGCTTTCATATCTGTATAATCATTTTCTTTTTGTTAAACCATGTCCCGCAGTCCCGTAGTCCCGTAGTCCCGCAGTCTCGTAGTCCCGTAGTCCCGCAGTCCCGCAGTCAATGCATCAACTTGAAAATCATCTCGCGATACAAATCCTTCTCGCTCACTTCTCCGCTTTCGTAGCCTTTCGATTTCATGTCGAACTCGCGGAGGATGGAGATGTTGCGGATGCACATTTGTGGCGGATAGTTGCGGGCTGCCGTTTGGTAATCCTTTACGAAATAAGGATTTACACCCAACACACTCGCCAAGGCACCCTGCGACTTGTCGGCGGCGAAATGCAACTTGAGAATCTTCGTGAAATAGCCATACAACGTGATTGCCGTGACCAACAGCGGGTTATCCTTGCTCTCGCCAAAATAGTTCACGATGCGGTTGGCCTTCAGCACGTCGCGGCTGCCGATGGCGTTCTGCAACTCAAACACATTGAAGTCCTTGGAGATGCCGATGTTGCGCTCCACGTCCGCGTCATCGATGCTCTTGTTTTTGGGCAGGGCGATGGTCAGTTTCTTCAGTTCGTTGGCGATTTTGTGCAAATCTGTGCCGAGGAAATCGGCCAGCATCTGCGTGGCCTTGGGCGTGATGGAATAGCCCTCGCCCTTCAGATAGTTCTGAATCCAGCCCGGTATGTTGCTGTCGTACAGCTTTTTCGACTCAAACCAAACGCCTTTCTTGTCGATCTTCTTGGCCAAGGTCTTGCGCTTGTCGAACTTCTTGTATTTGAAGGCAAAAACAAGTAGCGTGGTCTCGGGAATCGTATCCAAATAGGCCTCAAATTTCTCCAAGTCCTTCACATCCTGCGCCTCCTTGACGATGACCACCATGCGCTCGCCCATCATCGGGAAGCTGCGGGCATGGTTGGCGATGGTCTCCACGTCCACGTCGCGGCCATAAAGCACGATTTGGTTGAAGGCGCGGTCGGTCTCGTCCAAGGCTTCATTCTCGATGGTGTCAGAAATCATGTCGATGAAATACGGCTCGTCGCCCGTCAGGAAATAGACGGGTGCGAACTGCTTCTTGTGGATTTCGGAAAGGATCTGTTCGTAAGTCATCGCTGCATTTTCAATATATTAAGGTTTACAATTTTTTGACTTCGGGACTTCGAGACTTCGGGACTTCGAGACAAGTTCTTGAGTTTGTCATAGGACTCGCAGTCCCGTAGTCCCGTATCAAAACTTCAAGTGCTTGACAGTGATACCGTTATTGATGAGTTGTCGCAGCGAGTCGATGCCGATGCGGAGGTGCTCGCCGACGAAGTTCTTGCTCACGTGCTTGTCGCTTTCCTCGGTTTTCACGCCTTCTGGCACCATGGGATTGTCGGACACCAAGAGCAGTGCACCCGTCGGGATTTCGTTGTGGAAGCCGACCGTGAAGATGGTGGCCGTTTCCATATCCACCGCCATGCAGCGGATTTTGCGCAGGTAGGACTTGAACTCGTCGTCGTGTTCCCACACGCGGCGGTTGGTGGTATAGACCGTGCCCGTCCAATAGTCGCGGCCATAGTCGCGGATGGTGGTGGAGATGGCTTTTTCGAGGCTGAATGCCGGCAAGGCAGGCACTTCGGGCGGGAAGTAGTCGTTCGACGTACCCTCGCCACGGATGGCCGCGATGGGCAAAATCAGGTCGCCCACCTTGTTGATGCGCTTCACGCCGCCACATTTGCCGAGAAACAGGACTGCTTTGGGTTTTATGGCAGCCAACAAGTCCATGATGGTGGCAGCATTGGCGCTGCCCATGCTAAAATTAATAATGGTGATCTCTCCGTCGGTGGCGCAAGGCATCGAGCGGTCGCGCCCGACCACCTCCACGCCCTGCCATTCGGCGAAACGATCGACATAATTCTGGAAATTGGTCAGCAGAATGTACTTCCCGAACTTCTCCAACGGCAGGCCCGTGTAACGCGGCAGCCAGTTTTCTATGATTTCTTGCTTGGTTTTCATTGTTTACAAATATTTGTGCAAAGTTAAGGAAAACAATAAATTAATCAGGCAATTGCTTCAGCAACTCCTCAATAGGTCTTGCTTCCAATTTTCCCTCCTGAACAAGTTTCAATTCACGGAACGCTTGTCGAAGATTTTCCTCCATCGTTTCAGGTGTATCAAACTCCGCTTCATTCTGAATTTCTTTTTCCGCCTTCCGTTCACGACGAATCTTGCGGAGCGATTTTAAGGCTCGCTCCATCATCGTCTCGTCTGTCACGATGTAACTCATCTCACGCTGCAAAGCCGATGTCAGTTGTACTGTTGTCATTGTTTTTGCCTTTTATAACTTTGCAAAAATACACATTTTTCCATATTGTTACGCAACTTTCACTATTTTTGCAGCCTTATGACCCGCTACCCCATAAAAATCCTGATGGCCTTCGGTTGCACTTTTGAGCCTGGGGGCGACGAGTTCTTCGAGTGGCTGATGCGCAACGGCTATCCCGAACTCGGCGCGTTGAGCCACACCATCCAAGGCGACACCGAGGCCAAAGACTGGCTGATGGAGCACGGATTCCCCCACTTGGCCGCCATCGACAGCGCCATCGACAAAGAGAAAAAAGCCGAGGAATGGCTCGTCAAGAACCACTTCGAGGTCAATCTCGCCTTCGCAAAAGCCATCAATCGCGACGACGACGCCACCGATTGGCTTGAAAAAAACGAACTTCAGGTTTTTGTCATCCTCGCCAACAAGATTCGCAAGTATTTGGACGACAAATACTTAAACTTCCACAAAATCCATTTTTAATATCTATCGTATTTTTTTTTGCCTACATAAAAGAAAAAACCCTAACTTTGCGGCCTATCAGAAAAGAGAAAAATCAGAAAAATCATACTACAATGAAAAAAGGATTATCCATCGCCATCAACATCTTGCTGTTCCTCGTCATTCTTTTCTTGGCATGGCAAGTCGTGAAGAGCATCCAGGCTCCCATCAAGTTCAACAATGAGCAAACAATGCGAGAGAGGCAAGTCATTGAGCGCCTCATCGACATCCGCAATGCCGAAGTGCTTTACAAGAACGCCAACAACAAGTACACGGACAACTTCGACACGCTGATCCAATTCTGCCGAAACGCGGAAATCCCGATCGTGAAGATTGTCCCCGACCCGACCGACACCACCTTTACGCGCACCATCAACGACACCATCGGCTTCGTGATGGTCATGGACTCCCTCAGAGGCGCTAGAGAGAATTTCAACATCGCCGACCTGAAGTATGTGCCCTTCGCTCCCAACAAAGAGCAGTTTGAACTTGAGGCAGGCACCATCATCCGCAACGAGGTCATCAAGATTCCGGTTTTCGAAGCCAGAACGCCATACGAGGTCTATTTAGCCAATCCCGGAAATGGATTCAGTGAAAAAGAATGGAACCAGCGTCGCGACAACACCAAGGCTGAGAAGGAAAGCATCAACCGTTATGCCGGCCTGAAGGTCGGCTCGATGGACGAAGCCTCCACCGACGGCAACTGGGAGAAACTCTAAACCATCGGGATGAATGGCGGCATCATTGAATCCTTACATCTCGCAATTCGGCGAGGCGTTTGATGCCGAGAAGTCATCGCAATACAGAATGGCCATCCAATTCGCGTTGGGTGGTCTTTCTTATGCCCTTCTCGACACCGAGAGCCAAACCCTTGTTGCCTTGGAGTGCTACCAGTCGGACCTGCTGTCCGACAGCAACGACCTCTTCCACGCACTGGAACGCGCATTGGAATGGAAAGGACTGAACAACAAGGGCTTCCTTTCGGCAACTTGCCTCATCGGCAACCGTTACAACACTCTCGTCCCCGAGCCCTTGTTCGACGAAACCGACCAAGCCAAGCACCTCGATTTCGCCTTCCAAATCCCCGACGGATACGCCATCGCATCGGAACGGCTGGAGACTGTCTCTTGTTACAATGTCTTTGCCGCGCCAAAGGCCTTGCTTGACATGGTATCGGCCAAATGGGGAGACGCCCGCATCCTACATTCCAACACGCTTTTCATCGACAGCGCGATGAAAAGCCATGCCGGCACTGGCGTTTTCGTGAAAGTCAACAACCGCGACTTCGACGTGACGGTCATAAAAGAAGGCACGCTGACGTTCTTCAACAATTTCAAGTTTGTCACCAAGGAAGACTTCGCCTATTTCCTGTTGTTTGCGATGGAACAAAACGGCTTGTCTGGACAAGACACCCCTGCCCGTTTCTCGGGCCTCATCCGTCCCGCCTCCGGAATCATCGACCTTTGCGGGCGCTACATCAAGGACATCAGTTTCGTGGAAGACCCGCATGTGCTGCAGGTGAGCAAAGCGATTGAAGAAGTCCCCTTCCCATACTATCACCATCTATACCAAGCATTAAGATGAGAATCATCAGAGGAAGATACCAAAGGCGGCAGATTACCGCACCCAGCAACCTGCCCGTACGCCCCACCACCGACATGGCCAAGGAGAGCCTGTTCAACATCATCGAGAACCATTTCGACTTTGAGGATGTCGAGGCCATGGACCTGTTTGCCGGCACGGGCAACATCTCCTACGAACTGGTTTCAAGAGGCTGCCCGAAAGTCGTTTCCATCGACCAAGACTTCGGCTGCGTGAAGTTCATCCGCGAAACGGCCAACAAACTCAACATGAAGGAGTTGCTCGTTGTCCGCTCCGACGTATTCCGTTTCCTCGACAAGCACCAGACGCAATACGACCTCATCTTCGCCGACCCGCCTTACGACTGCGAGCATTACAACGTGTTGGTCAACCTCATCTTTGAACGCAACCTGCTTCGCGAGGGAGGCATGTTCGTCTTGGAACACGACAAATACCAGAACTTTGAGGAGCATCCGCACTTCATGGAGCAACGGCATTACGGCAAGGTGAACTTCTCCTTCTTTGCGCAGACCATAGAAGAATCAGAGGAATGATCAAATATACCCGAAACGCTTCCTGACGTTTTCCTTCTCTTCGTCGCTGCTGTCGCGGAAGAGCGGCATCACCTCGTCCTCGGGGAAGTCGGTGAAAGTGAGGAAAAGCAGGCTGTCCAGAGTGTCGTTAAAGTCGGGATCGACATTGAAACAGAGGAACTTGGCATTCAGTTTCAGGTATTTCTTGAACAACGTAGGCAGCCGATAGTCACCATTGCTGAGACGGAACAGGAACTTGTCGAACTTGTCGACACCATTCATGTTGTTTTGCAGCAGCACGTCGGCATCCACCTTGAGAAAATCGGGCTTGAAAGGTGTCTTTGGCGTCACCATGCCTTTCAACTCGTCGTCAACGGCGTGGTTCTCCGACACAAAACGCACAATCAGGCTCATAAAGAATTTGGGATACCACGAACTAATACTCACAGGCCCAATGAAATGCTTCGCTTCGGGATAACGCACCACCACATCTGAGAGGCCGCGTAGCAAGAGCATCAGGGGGAGCACCTCTTTCTGGTATTCCAACGTGACAAACGAGCGGCCCAACTCGATGGTATGGGAGAGATGCTCCGAAAACGACTCGTCGATATTCACCAAGGTGCTGACATAGAATCCTTTGATGCCATATTTGGGTACAATCTCGCTGCCGATGCCGAGACGATAGCAGCCCGCGATTCTTTGTTTTTCCTTGTCCCAAAGGATCATTTGCTTGAAATGCCGGTCAAATTCGTCCTGATCGAGGCTCTTGCCCGTGCCCTCGCCAATGGCACGGAAAGTCTCCTCGCGCAGGCGGGCAATCTCGTGCATGAGGTTGGGGATATCCTCATAGTCGGCCAGATAGCATTCATAATCGGAGACGGTATAGAGGAGTGCCTTCTCGCGGATGGTGTCCAACTCGGCCAGCATGAGCGACAACTCCGTCGGCGCGTCAATCTCGGCCAGTTTTGCTTCTTTCTGCTCCACGGCTTTCTGCGGGATGTTGGCTTCGAGCGCATAGGACCGGCTGCGCAAGTAGGCTGCCAACTCCTTCGGGTCTTCATACACCGCGACTTCGGCGGGCAGGATGGGCTTGCCGATTTGCAGGTTGAAGCAAGTGTCGTGTTTGTTGGCGAGTTCGCGTGTCAGGCGCGCAGTTCCGAGCATAGTGTGGATCTTGTCCATCGCATAGAACAGTTTCGAGTTGCGCCCTTCCCAAAACACGGGAACCACGGGCACGCCAGCGTTCTTGATGATGCGTGCTATAGAAGCGCTCCACGGCAGGTCCTCGGGGAAGTCGTGGCCATGATAACGCGACACCTCGCCTGCCGGAAACACGCCCAGGCCGTTGCCTGCCGCGATGTGTTGGATGGCACCTTTGATGCCACTCACGCTGCTCTTCCATTCGGGGTTGTTCTCGAACGGGTTGACGGCGAAGAAACATTCCTTGAGGTTGGGGATATGCGAGAGGATGAAGTTGGCCATGATCTTGAAGTCGGGGCGCACCTTGGCAATGGCACTCAGGAGCATCACGCCCTCGATGCCGCCGAAGGGATGGTTGCTGACCACGACGAAGCCGCCCTCCTTGGGGATGTTCTCAAGATGCTCGGGACTGACGTCGATGGTGATGTTCATGTTCTCAAGCAGATGGTCGGCGAACTCACGGCCTTGGTAATCGGCGGCGCTGTCGAACAAGCGGTTGATCTCGCCCAAGCCCAGCACGCCATAGGCCAGCCCTGCCACGCAGGTGCCGAAGAAGCCTTTCATCCCGAAGGCCTGTTTCAAATCCTTGTTTGTGACAACTTTTCGCATAGGTTTGAATTTGCAAAGATACGTTTTTTTCCATTACCACGCCTCAGCATCCAAGAAAAGCGTATTTTTGCCCCCGTATTATCCCCAACAGACTTATGGTGATCCTGTTCAACAAACCGTTTGGCGTGCTCAGCCAATTCACCCCCGAAGCCGGGCATCGCGCCCTTGACGAGTTCGGGTTCCCCGCTGGCGTGTATGCCGCCGGTCGTCTCGACCATGATAGCGAAGGAGCCTTACTCCTTACCGACAACGGCAGGCTCATCAAGAAACTGCTTGACCCCAAGTTCGAGCATCCGCGCACCTATCTCGCCCAGGTGGACGGCCAAGTCACGTTAGAGGCCGTTGACCAATTAATAAAAGGTGTGACCATCAAAGGCTACCGCACCAAGCCCTGCCAGGCAGAAATCATTGACGCACCCGAAAACCTTTGGGAGCGTGTGCCGCCCATCCGCTACCGGGCCAACATCCCTACAAGTTGGGTGCGCCTCACCCTCATCGAAGGCAAGAACCGTCAGGTGCGCCACATGACCGCAGCCGTCGGATTCCCCACGCTACGCCTCATCCGCGTACAGATCGGCAACATCGCCTTGGGCGACTTGCAGCCGGGCGAATGGAGGATAGCAAGCGAAAGGGTGATATAAGACTAAGCCATGTTTTCCGTCAGGTAGCCTGCCTCGTTCCAGGCGATTGCATAATGCGGCAGTTCCCAAGTGAACCTTGAAAGCAGTTGCCACACACGCCCAAAAAACGACCGTTTGGGGTCCGCCAGGATAAGACCTCGGGTGAGTTGGGCGACGAGCTTGATCCTATGAAACATGGCAAGTTTAGTTTTTATATGGCGTGAATAGGCAGACACAAAAAATGGTTCCCCTCAGAGAACCATTTCCTTATCCAATTGACATTCAGCACATCAATACTCGTCTTCGTTGAAAAAGAAGTCATCCTTGGAAGGATAATCCGGCCAGAGGTCTTCGATGCGCTCGTAAATTTCGCCTTCGTCTTCCATTTCCTGAAGGTTCTCTATGATTCTTTCCTGTGCGCCAGTGCGCAAGGCCCAGTCCAACAATTCGTCGCGGGTGGCAGGCCACGGGGCGTCTTCCAATTTTGAGGCTAATTCAAGTGTCCAATACATAGTCTATTGTGTTTAATTTGAGGGCGCAAAAGTACAACTTCTATGCCAACCTGCAAGGGGTTTTATGTATAAAATACATCAAATTTAAGTATCTGTTTCCCAATTGTTTTCGTTATTTTTGTCTAAATAAGAAAAAAAACGAGCCAAAACAAAGAAGTAATCTGACAGCCGATTAAGGTATTTCAAATCGAGCGAATCGACGGGATGCTGCGCTGCCAAACGCCACCCTTGACGCTCGGCGCGGCGGCACACCGTGCGGCACACGTGCGCATGGCTCGACTTCAAATTCCCGCCCGGAATGACAAAACTCCTCAACTCGGGCAACAGTTCGTTCATTTTGTCGATTTCGTGCTCGATGAAAGCCACGTCGTCAGCCGTCAAAACGGGAATCATTTTCTTCACTTCGGAGTTCTCGTCCAAGGCAAAGTGCGACTCGATGGTGAACAGTTTGTTCTGCACCGTGTCCAAAACGGTTTTCATCTCGGCGGTGATGCCTTCTTGGTCGTAAAGCACACCAATAAAGGCACTTAGCTCATCAACCGTACCGTAGGCTTCTACCCTATCGTCAAATTTCGCGACGCGCAAGCCACCTATTAATGAAGTCTTGCCTTCGTCGCCAGTTTTCGTATAAGTGATATTTTTCATTTCAGATTTCAGATTCAATATTTCAACACAAAGTCTTGTTTCTCAATGCCTTCGCGGAAGAACACCAAGCCCATGCCGTACAAGTCCATCGTGAGCGTAACGCCTTCGCCTTCCTTGATGGCTTCCCATGCGGCCTCGGTGCGGCGATTGTGGTGGATGCCTTCGAAGACAAGCACCGTATCTTCGTCGGCTTGCGCCATGCCGTCTTCAAGGTTGTTCCAAGTGTCTTCCTCGAAATCTTCGATGCCGTAAAGGACAAAGCCCGTGTTGCAGCGTTCCAGTTCTTCCTCCTTGTCGGTTTCGGGATGGATGAGATTCACATTGACCACGCCCATAGAGCTTAAGGTTTCCAAAAACTCGTTTGTCTGTTCCAAATAGACCTTGGTTTGCAGGTTGCCCAATGCCAACGCACTGGTATTCAGGGCCGAGACCTTTCCGAAGCTGAGCACCGTTTCAGGTTCCATGAAGCGCACCAAGCGATACAGGAAGCGAGCCTGCTTGCGCCTTGAGCGTGTCGCAAACCGCTTTCCATCGACCAAACGGCTGATTCTCAGTATCAAGTCGTAGTCGCGGTTGGAGCCTTTGTCGTAAAGCACCTTGGTCATAAACTCATACACGAAAGGTGAATGTATCTTGTACTTGCTCTTGCGAAACAGCATGTATTTCAGCCAACTTCCAATCATAACCTATTCATATTGAACTTTTTGCAGATAAAACACCGTCCGTCTTGGCTTGGGTTGGGTGCTGTTTTGGATGATTTGCGAGCCATAGACAAGGAAACGGCTGTCGTACCATGGAGCGAATTGGGCGAAATACTCGTCTTCCACATAGTCGGCACCAAAGATGGGATCCATTTTTGCTTCCTGTTGGTTCATCAAGGCGTTGCCGTTGACATCGAAAGCGGTGTATCTCAAATGATTATGGCATGGCGATGCCACCACCAGCTCATTATGGCACACCCCTTCTCCCGCATGGGGGAAGAGGTCGTAAGTCAGTTCATTGTCGAACTTCACGGACTGCTGCCATTTCAGGTTGCCGTCGCGGTCGAAGGCAAGCAGGATTTCGCTGAAGAAGTCGTAGCCGTCGAACACGGTGTAAGTGTAAGGATAGCCGCCATAATAGCCGTAATAGCCATAATTCATGCGGGTTTCGGTGTGGTAATAGGGCATGAAAGCCTCCACCGCGAAGATGGTCAGGTCGTCGAAATCGGTGAGGCGGGGCGTGAGGAACTGGAAGGCGATCTCGCCTTTGGTGGCTTTGTCCTTTTTCTGGTTTTTCAGCCGTTCTTCCCTAACGCGCACACGGTCAGACGATGTCAAGGCGTGCTCGATTTCAGGCATGTCCTTGAACATATACATCCGAGTTTCAGGATTCCCGCCCATGAAGCGCATCCACACCACGCCCAACGACTCCTTATCGAAGTTCTCGGTCACGCCTTCAAGGTTGACTTTTCGGCCTGTTTCGCGCTCCAAGGTGCCGATTACCACCAAGTTGCGGTTTTCGTCGAAACGGAAACCCATGCGGCCCAAGGCAGCGTTGGGGATGTTCTCGTAGCGATAGGAGCCTTGCAGGTCGCCCGTGGGCGAATATACCATGAACGAAGTTGACACGAAACGCTTGTTCTCATATTCCTTGGCAGCCACCACGAAACAATGGTCTTTCTTGGAAGCAACGGCCTGAAACAAAACGGAACTCCCCGACGATGAAGGTGTCACCATGCGGAATTGGTTGTTCGTTAGGTTGTAGAAATACAGAACGCCATGACTGCCTTTGTTGTTCACAGACAGCATCATCATGCCGTCGGCGACATCTATCGACAAGGGCACCGACTTTTCTGTCCATTTGTTCCAGAAAGTTTGGTAACTACCGTTTTCTTTGTCGAACGACACCACGATGAAATCAAGGGTGTCGGCTGCTTTCCTGTTGCTTTCGTTGACGAAGAGGAACGCCGCAAAACGGTCATCGCTTCCCGAAGCGGAAAACTTGACTTTGTCGGGAAGAGGTATCAGGTCGTTTCGGGTCTCATACAAGGTGCTGTCGAGGCAGGCGAAACTCCACAAACGATGTTTCTCCTTATCGGCCCTCTCGGTTTCATAGACCATGATGCCATCGGATTTGCCAAGTGCCTGAAAATGGCAGCCTTGTTCCTTGTTCCAGCGGTTCACTTCATAGCGCACGGGTTCCACTTGCTGGGCTGAGGCCGCGCAAGCGAGGAAAAGGGATGCTATGAGATACAGTTTCTTCATTTTAGGTTTCGGCGGATTTGCAATCCGCCGAGGCTGAATTGGGGATTTTCGATCCCCCTGTTATGAATTGGTTTTGTGGGGATTACAAATCCCCTCCTCGGTTCGGGGGGATTGCAAAACCGCCCGAACCAAAGGGATTAGACTTAGAACTTCACAAACTTGGAAACCGCCGTTGCGCCATTGGCGAAGCGGAAGTTGACGAAATAAACGCCGTTTTCCAGTTCACTCACACTGACTTGGGCTTGACCGGCCTTGCATTCGGTCACGCTCACCATGCGACCCGTCATGTCGAAGATGCTGACTTCGGCATCGTCATCGAGCATGAACGAAACCTGCTCGCGGGCGGGGTTGGGATAGAGGTTGATGGCAGGGCGGTTATGCTCTTCCACGGAGATGGTTCCTTCGCTGAAGACTCTCACATAGTCGATTTCCCATGAAGAAGCGGCATCTTCAGTGCTGGTATAGACAAAAGCGACATAGAAATCGGGATTATCAAATACGCCGTACTGATGGAAGATGTTCCAAAGACCAACAGCGCCAGATTCTACCCATTCATAGTTGCCCGGAGAATAGTCGAAAGCATCAGTAATGTCAATCCAGAAGGCCTCTGTCGGCTCGCTTTGGCCATCGTAATCAGCGGAAATCTTCACTTCCAACTGTGGTCCTTCATACTTCTTCGCCGTGCTGAACTCCAAAGACACGTCTTGGAAATCGCAATGTAACAAAGGACTGATGAGCCAGTCTTCATTGACGTAATAAGTGCTGTTGGCATAGCCATTCATATTGGCATAAGTCGTGCCTTGATAAACGCCTTGGTGCCAGCCTTGGTCGCCGTACATGTCGTAAGCCGTGAACACACCGAGGTCTTCGTCGAAGTCCTCAAACAGTAAAATATACAACTCTTGCGTTGTTGCCACATCCGTCGGATAGTTGCCGTCAGTCTTGTAATCAATGTAGATACTGTTGTTGGTGTAGGGGAAAATGGCGAAATGATAGGTGGTGTTGCTTTCCAAACCAGTGAAAGTCCATGTCTCCGCGCCATAACCCACATTCTGGGCTGTTGGGCCATTAGGAACAGGCACGCCATCTGTAGGAACGGGGATGTCGCCCGTGGAAGCCACAACCAAATATTTGTCAGGCACTTGCCCACCTACGGCATCGGTCCAAGTGAGAGTTACATCCGTGCCATCAATAGCCGAAACGATGAAATTGGTGGGATAGTTTGTCGGCTCTGGTTTGGGTTGTGAGGTTCCACCCACTTTGTAAAGACTGACTGGAACATTGATGGAAGAACCACTGTTATAGCAACTGAAAAGCGGGTCGCCATTGGAACTGTTCTCGTTGAAACGCATGATGTTGCGCGTGTTCTCGCCTTGGGCGGTTATCACAGCTGTACCATCGCCATTGAACTCGATGACCCATTCGCCGTTGGCATTGTTGTTGGATTGTGTCTTCAGTTGGTTGGACGAACTGCTGGCGGCATAGAGGTAGCCTTCTTTCAACGGATCATAGAAAGTCCATGCACCGCTGCTACCCATCAAAATGAACTGATGCGCTTCGGTTTGGCTGCTTGGGTCAGTGGCCGGCGTGAGGCTGATGCTGCCTCCGTCATCCGTCACGGGAATGGCGTGGCGGTTGTTGGATTTTTGGTAACTCATGGCGCAATAGCCAAGGTCGTCGTCGTAGCCTACGATGAGGTAGGATGTTCCGGCCTCAAGTTCTGAAGCCGAGGTGACTCTTGTGAAGGTGAGGGTGGTCTGTGCGATGCCGCTCACCGCAAGGAGCAGCATGGCCACCATTGAGAATAGAACTTTTTTCATTTTTGTTTGATTTTATGTTTGACAATTAGTTGGATTCAAGATTCAAGATTTAAAATTCAAGATTCCTACAAGTCAAGTGTTTGGGCTTGTTCGACGGCCTTGATTTCGGGGATGACTTTCTTCATCACAGACTCGATGCCGTTTTTGAGGGTCATTTTGCTGTGCGGGCAGTTGCCGCAGGCACCTGTCAGTTCCACGATGACGGTATTGTCGTCGGTGAGTTCCACGAAGTTGACGTCGCCGCCGTCTTGCTGGAGGTAGGGACGCACCTGTTCGAGGACGTTCTTTACTTTGCGTAATATTGTTTCTTTATCCATTATCGTTTTCCTTTCTCACGCAGAAATCGCAGAAATCGCAGAACCTGCCGGACTCTTTATTTGGGTCGCTTTGCGCTTCCCATAATTCTGCGTATTCTGCGTGCATTTATTTCGATTTAATAATTTCCTGTGCAATCTTGTCAAACGCCTTGGTGACGGGCGAATCGGCATCCAAAGCGAGGGGCGTTCCTGCATCGCCGCACTCGGCAATCTTCTCTGTGATAGGGATTTGGCCCAAGAGCGGCACGCCCAATTGGTCGGCGAACTGCTGGCCGGTTTCCTTGCCGAAGATGTAATACTTCTTCTCGGGCATGTCGGTGGGCGTGAAGTAGGCCATGTTTTCCACCAAGCCGTAGATCGGGATTTGCAGCGCCTCTTCCTTGAACATCATGGCGGCGCGGAGCACGTCGGCGAAGGCCACTTTTTGCGGAGTCGTCACGATGACGGCACCCGAAACGTTATATTGCTGTGCCAAAGTCAGTTGGATGTCGCCCGTGCCAGGAGGCATATCCACCACCATCCAGTCCAACTCGCCCCAAAGGGTGTCGTTCATCAGTTGGTTGAGGGCGCTGGTGGCCATGGGTCCGCGCCAGATAAGAGGTCGGTTGGCATCGACGAAATAGCCGATACTCAGCAGTTTAAGTCCATATTTCTCAATCGGCAGCATCACCGTCTTGCCGTCTTTCTCGAATGCAGCGGGACGCTCGTTCTCGGTGCCGAACATCATCGGGACGGAAGGGCCGTAAATGTCGGCATCAACCAAGCCCACACGCTGGTTGGCGCGTGCCAAGGCGATGGCCAAATTGGCCGCCACCGTCGATTTGCCGACACCGCCCTTGCCCGAAACCACGGCGATGATGTGCTTCACCTTCGAGAGGGCCGTCTTCTCCTCCACCACCTTGATTTCGATGTCGATGCCCTCGCCGAACACCTCGGTCAGGGTGCGCTTGGCGCCGTTCACGAGGATGTCGTTTTTCGGGTCGTTGGCGTGTTCCATGACGAGGTCGAAACGGATGGCGTTGTCCTTAACCATCAGATTGTCAACCATGTTCAAGGCCACGATATTGTCCCCTTTGGGGAAATAAATCACGTCCTTCAGGACTTCTATGACGTTTTCTTTGTTGAGCATAATGATTCTAAATTACGCTGCAAAGGTATAAAATTGTTGAGAGTTATAGGTTGGATGATGAGAGTTTTTTTGTCAGGCACACAAAAACTTTTCGACAGTGGCATTAAACGCCTTGCAATTCTTATTCGCCACGAAGTGGTCACCCTTGAGAAGGGAAAGCTGTGCATTGGGCAAACTGCTGTAAATAAGCCTCGTATGCGACTCTTTGATCATGTCTTTCGTGCCAGCCACGACCAAGACGGGCATGGTCAGACGTGCCAATTCCGAAGGCTCGATGTACGGCTCATTGACCATCAGGCCGAGCATTTCGGCGTTTTGCTTGGCTTTTTCCGACTTGTTGGAAAATAGTCTTGCAATGCGGTAGCCGATTTCGATAGGCCACTGGTAGAGCGGTTTCACGCCGCGAGGATTGAGGTTGGCGCCGTTAAGAATCAGTTTTTCAACCCGTTCCGGATGTTGCAAGGCGAAGGTCAGGGCGATGTTGCCACCATCGGAGAAACCGAACAGGGTGGCTTTTTTTATGCCTTTTTCGTCCATGAAGCCGTGCAAATCTTCCGCGAACTGCTTGATGGAGAAGGGCTTGTCGCCGCGTGGCGACTTCCCGTGACCGCGTGTGTCGATGGCGATGACACGATATTTTTCCGAAAACACGCTAATTTGGTGCTCGAAATAACTGCTGTCCTCGCCGTTGCCGTGGAGGAGAATCAACGGTTGGCCTTGACCTTGCTCGATATGATGGAGTTGGATGTCAGGCATGATACAAGAATTTTTGGCGCTCATCTTCAGTGAATTTCTCAATCGAATAGCGCAGCATCGTGCGCGGCATGGTTGTGTATCGCGTTGAGAGCCAGTATTTCAGGCGTTGCTCGTCGCGTTTTCCAGCCTCGCGCAGCAGCCAACCGACGGCTTTCTGCAAGAGGTCGTGCAAAGGCTTGGGCTTTTCCAGAAATATGTCCGCAATGGCGTAAGTGTCATCCACTTGGCCGTGGCGGATGAATTGCATCGTGCTCACCATCCCGATGCGCTGCTCCCAAATCGTCTTGCCGTCGCGGGCGAGGTCGTAGAGCAGGGTTCTGTCCTTGTCCAAAAGCCATGTGCCGAGCAGTTCGTAGCAGGAAAGGTCGACCAAGTCCCAATTATTAATGTATTGCGTATGAGCGAGATACAAATCGATGCATTGTTGTTGCAAGGCCTTGTCTTTCTTGGCGTGTTTGAAGATTTCCACCAAAGTCAGTAGGGCGGCAAGGCGCACTTCGTGGTATTCGGAAGCGATGCAAGTTTCCAAATCCTCAAAACTTGTTTCTTTCCAACATGCTTTCACCACCTCGCGCGTCACCGGCACCTTGATACCCAAGAACTTGTCGCCTTCGCCATATTGTCCTTTCCCCGTCTTGAAAAAGCGCGAGAGGCCTGCGATTTTGTCGGGGTCTTGCTTTGCAAGGATATTGGCGTATAATTTATTGTTTTTCATAGTTATACAAACTTAATCCTATCGGCTAATTGAAGGAAATAGTCGTTGCTCCAGATGTCGAGTTCGTGGGGGTCTGAAATGAAATCCAAGACATCCAATTTTACCATATTAATATCAGCAGTGGACAAACGCTCACGCAATTGCTTCATGAAAGTTTCTTTGTCCACTTCTTCTCCACCAAACTCTTTAATTCGTATTTGTAAATGGTTAAAATCCAATGGGATGCCGTTTCGGACATACCATTCAAAATCGTACCAATCCCGCCCTTTTATTCGTCGTTGCCATGCGCGATACACAAGTGCGTGCATCTTGCCCGCATAAAGGTCTGGCAAGGTAAAGCAACGGGTCATGAAAGAATAGGGCTTCAAAAGCAGTTTCTGTTCCGTTTCGAACTGCAAAGGTGGGTCGGTGTCAAGTTCAATCTTTATTTTTACGATTTTCTTGGTTTGGAACTTGATTTCGTAGGCCTCGGTGTTTTCTTTCAAAAACGCCGATTCCACCCTGCCAAAGGCCATTTTCTCTTTTTTTGCAATCGTAACATCAAGGCCGCACATTTTGAACTCATTTGTTATGGCTGGGAAATAGTTCTCCAAATGAATGTCGTCGCGCTTTTCGGTCAATGAGAAATCCAAGTCTTCCGAAAAACGGGGCAAACCATGAAAAATGCGCAAGCAAGTGCCACCATAAAAGGCAGCGTGTTTGAAAAAGCCTCCTCTGTGCAACCCTGCCAAAACGATTTGCTGCATTACCTCATGCGCCATCCTCGGTGTCTCTTTCCCCTTTTCGCTCTTGTATTGGACGAGCATTTCCTCAAATATCGTCATTGCTTTATGATTTTTATCAAATTATTGAATATCAACTTTTTTTCTCCAGTTTCGGCACACGACTTGATGATGCTGATGTCGAACTTTGCAAGTTCGTCCATATCAAAGCGGATGTCTTCTTCCAAATACTGCACCAAGCGCTTGACCGATTGGTTGGGAACAAACTTGTCGAGTAATATCATGTCGCACAAGGCCTTTTCTTGACTTGCCATCAAAAAAGAAACTTCTCCTTGTATGACTTTAATTCCGACAGAATGATAATCAGGTGCTGTTTTATGGTAGTCGAATATGCCCAATGGAGTTTCAAAACAACGTGCATGTTTGGTGGTCATCGAAACCACTCTGAAGACCTGTTCAGGTATCAACCCATACCATTGCAATGCCCATTTTGAGGAAACGTATGAAGGGCCATATAAATGATTGGCACACAATGGTATGTTGATGGGTTTCCCGCTCAATTCCGGATGAACTACATATAAATCGCGCTTCAATCGTATGAGTTCCCCTGCGTTTTCCAAAGCGTGGATTTTCTTCTGAGGCGAGGCCAACGCCGAGAAACAAGACTCAAGGGCTGCGGTTGACACTGGTATATTCCCAAATTGCAATAATGGATTTGCCTTTGCCATGATATTTTTTGTACTCTAAGGTACAGAAAAAGAAGTTTTTCTTCCTTTTCTGTACCGCAAAAGTAGTAAAATTCCAAATACCTTTTTGAAACTTTTTCAAGTTGCTATGCAAAATTTTGATATTTTCTGCCAAAATTTCCATCGAAAAGGAAGAAATACTGCTTTTTCTATGTGATTTTTGGAAACATTTAACCGTAGGACTTGTTCTTGACTATAATCCCAAAAAGTAAAGAATATTGAGTAAAATGATTTAGGGATATCTGCGAAACTATTTTTTGAATAATATTGCTATATCTTGTTTCATTTTGTCGAAGCAACGGTGTTGGTTATGTAAAAACGACAGACCGAACAAATCTTCCTTCACCTCATCTGCATCTTTAACAGATAATAGTTCGCTGATTTTTTGCAACAGCTCTGGAGGATAGTCGTTCAGCAAATCGTACAGTCTCAACGCTTCCATTTTGTGGTAGTTATATCGTTCTTCCAAATGGAACAAATCTATCTCATTCCGATAGAGCGAAGAAGCATCTGTGTTCTCAAATCGAATTTCATATCTCTCAGGTTGATCCTGTAGCCGAAGGGTGTGAGTGAAATCCTCTTTTTTTACAGGCTCAATCCGAATGGACACATCCGTGTCGAAAGAATAACTGTCCGACGACGGACACATTTTGACAATTTCATCCTTTTTGTCCGAAATTGGCATCTCAGTATCGGAAATTCCAGGAATCTTATCTCTCTTCAGTTTTTCGTTGCAAACAGCACACGAAGGGATAAAATTGCGAATAGAAAGGCCTACAATTGGACACCATGTTTTCGGCAGGAAGTGGTCTAGGTCGAAATGGTTCCTGTTCCTGCTGTTTTTGTCCTCGTATTTGTTTATATAACTTGTCTCGCAATAGAAACATGTATGCACTTCAAGTTCCTCGGCATGCTGCATAAAGAAGTTGGCAATCTTCGGTTGCCAATTTCCATAGTTGAAAATTGATTTGAGATCCTTTTGTGTATCCCTAATATGTATATTATCGCGATGGTCATAATAGTAGACAAACATTAAGACTAAAGACTCGACTGGTGCTATCAACACATCCTTGAGTTTTTCGGGGAAAACATTGGAAGCTGTCAAATCGGAGCCGATGACATTATTCCTCCATTTTTCCCACTTTTTGTTCTTTCTCTCAATGCAACCCGAAAAGAGTTTCAAATACTCATCATCAATTTTGGGGAAATATTTTATTTTTCTCATTTTTCATTGCCTTCTTTAGATAATTGATCTTCAATCTCATTTAGCCTTCTCTTCAGTCTCTCTTGCTCTTCTTTCAAACTAACGGTATCTTTGGTTTTGCTTTCTATGATGTTTATCAGCCGATTACTTATATATGGGTCGCCTACTTTTTTCGCTATAAACATGTAGTAGTTATATTCTTCTTTTCTAACGATTTCTTCCGATCCAACAATCTTTTTGATGATATTGGCTGCCACTTCTCCCATCGGTTGTTCAATAAAAAACTGGTTCACCAACAGATTATGTATATTGGCGGAAAAAGTCTCGTCGTTTCTTGCTTTTGCCTCTCCATTTTCCAAATATAAAGAGTGTGACAATGGAACATCACTTAAGATAAATGGTGAGTGTGTGACAATAATAATGTTAATTGACCGAATCTTCTCGTCGGAGATATGGCACTGGGAGAGAATCTTCAATAGGTTGGCTAAATATTTGCGCTGGTATTCTGGATGGAAATACAGTTCCACTTCATCGAAAACAAGGTTGATATGATGGTATGGGACCCTAAAACGATCACCCTTTACGCTCTGCAAATTAGTCAAATGGTACATCAAATAGCTTGTGCTGACAAGGTCATGCCGCTCGCCGCTACTCATTTTGTTAAGTGTTGCCAGTCCTTCGTCTCCATTCTGTTCCGTTCTTTCTTCCACGTTTCCATTCCTAAAGTACAACTCCCAATCAAAAAAAGTTGGTGGCATTCGGAGAAACACCTCCTCGTAGGTCTTATAACCAGTTTTTTTTCGCCTCTCCCCATACAGTCTTTTGTCGATAGCATAGTTCGCGGAAAAGAAAGAGCCTTCTGCATTATTGTTTATGGAACATTGGGTATAAACACTTTCGGTTTTGTAATAATTGCGTGAAACAAATGCGAGGCACTGCCGAATCTTTATTGTTATATGACTGGCATTTTCAGGTGAAACGAGGTAAAGAATCAACTTCTGGGCAATTGTGGCATCCGTATCAATAGACTTGATAATTCGTCTGGCAGCACTTGTCAAATCGCCTGTCTGGTTACTCTGAATTATTATTGGGTCTTGGGGAAGCAACATTTTACCATAAGTAGGATAAGTGAAACATGTTTTCAGAGCTTTGTAAGTTAGATAGTTACAGATGGTTTCCTTGACATCCTTATTGTGTTTTCTGTAATTTTTAGAATAACTAGGCTCCTCCGTCAAATAAGAAGACCATTCTTTCCTTATTCGACCGTATATACCCTTTCCAAGTTTATTAAGAATATTTTTAATCATAGGTTCGACAACATCATTCTTTTCACCGAGTTTGCTATTTGGGCCGTATGCAAAGCAACTTAAAAACAAATCAACGGCTTTTTTGCTGACGATAATCTCTTTTGTCTCATTCCAATAATAGTCCTTGCACTTAGAGTTTAGACTGTATCTTAATTGTTCAGGGTGATAGTTTTCCAAAAAGCTATGACCTTGCGACTCGAAAAGAATAGCCAATGTGGATAGCCGTTGCTTTGCCAACAAATCTTCATTCGCACGGTCAATATTTCCAAATTCATCTCTGAAAGGTACCATTACCAATGGTGTCAGATAACCATCATTTTTATGAAAAATACATTCAAGCCATTTACCATTTGTTTTTTCCAAATAGTTGTTTTCTTCAAACTCGTTTGTGGAAAAGTCATTTGGGTTTAAGGAATATAGGCTGTAATTGTTAGCAATAGTGTAAAAAAATGACTGCAGAATCTTAGACAAGCGCTCAGTTCCATATTTCCGTTTTTTACCGTCAAATAAGATTTTACGAGTGCCATTTTCTATTATGACATAATTTGTTTCGGCTTCATTCCGATGCAGATACTGCAATTTTCCGTCTGTTTCAAAGAAGAGTTTTGCAGAATAACCCTTGGATTCCTCCAAATGAATGTCTTTAGGCAGATTCTTCCACTCTGTCCACTTCTCTTTGATACATTTGCATGCAAAATCATTGATTATTCTATAATATAGTTCCAGCAAAGTGCTTTTCCCCGATCCATTTTTCCCAACTATGCATTGCACGGACAATTGCATCTCTGTAGGAAATCCTTCTGGCGCAATGGACTTGTACATTTGGCTCAAATAATAGGAGTCATCCTGCTGATCTGTTTTTAGATACTGCCAGTGGTTGTTTGCTGTCGGCTCTTGATAATCGCCGAACGGGAACCACTCGGGTTGAAGATTTTTAATCACCGAAGGATCCCCATAGTCCAATTTGATACCTATGATTTTCATAAAATGATATTTTTGCAAAGGTACATTTTTCTTTGAATCCTAAAATTCCATTTTTGACTACATAGGTCAAAAATTGTTTTTAACGATAGTAATGAACAGATAATTAGGTTATTCTCTTCGCATAATAAATTTTCAAAACACTTATGGCAAGTCTATTGTCTTACACCAAAAATGAAGGGATAAAACAAACCAAATTGAACGAATTAATGCGAAATAACCCACGCGATAATGCGTGAATGATAAAGCTGTGTTTATGGACGAGAGGGTGTCTTCCCCTTCACCCCCAACACACACCACCTGACAAACGGTATCCTTTTGATGATTTCGTTCAATGCAAAAGGAATCGTCATCACGGCCACGAAAAGAATGACATATTGCAACCACGGGGCTATGTTGGTGTGGACTTTCATCATGTAACCCAACGAAGCAATCACCAGATAATGAAACACATAGACACCGAAACTGTTGCGGGTCATATAGCCTGCGAAGGCGCTGGTGCGGTTGAATTGCGCCTTGAACCAAGCCATCATCGCGAGGCACATCAGCCAGCCGTAGAGGCAGGCGAGCGGACTGCCCAAATACTGCGGCGAGGTGTTGTCTTGCCCGAAAGTGGTGACAACCAGCACCGTGCCAGCCACGACGGCACTGGCCATCAGCGGAATCCAAGCCTTTTCCAGTTTTTCCTGAACCTCGTCATGGGCGAACACGAAATAGCCCAAGAGGAATGGAATCAGGTAGAAAACAGGCTTGTACAAGTTCAAGAGGCCGTCCAAAGACTCTGGGCGGGGATGCTTGAGCAAGGTTTGCTCACCGACCCAGAACAACACGCCTAACAGAATGATAGCCAGAAGATTGGTCTTCCCGCAGCAGTTCCAAAGTTTGTCGTTTTTGTCCATCGCACGCACCAAAAGCAGTACAAGACTTAATAGCCACAACACTTGGATGAACCATAGCGGTCCTGTGCCGCTTATGGCCATCATAATGTATTTTGCCACTGCGGGCATATCATCGAACACGCCTTGTTGCGCCGCCACAACGGTATTGAAATAACCGACCATCCAATGGAACACGAAGAGGCCTATCGTTCCCGGTACCAGCAGCTTGCGTGTGCGAGCCTTGAACCATTCCTTGGCCGACTGCTTCTGTAGGGCATAACGCGAGCCGATGCCCGCCAGCAAAAACAGCAGCGGCATGAAAAACGGATAAAGGATGTACATCACAATGTCCTGATACTGCTTGCACTCCGGATATTCTCCGAAACCGCCAATGCCACCAAACACACCCTTGTTGTTGTAGAAATAAATGACATGGTAGAACAACACCAAAAGCACCGTCGCCCAACGAAGATTGTCCATCCAATGCTTGCGTTCCATAATCAGTTTCCTCCTAACATTTCATCGATTTTGTCCTGAAAAACCACGGTTTTCACAACAGCCATGCCTTTTGAGTCGCCGAGCACAAGCAGGCTGTCGCCCGCATTGATTCCATAAACTTCGCGGGCTTCCTTGGGGATGACGATTTGCCCTCTTTCGCCCACTTTCACTACACCAAAGATGTACTTTCCGTTTTCTGCTTCCATGAGATTTGATTTTTGTGATTTGTGTGATTTTTCATATTTTGCTGCAAAAGTAGGAAAAATTTTCTTCCATTGTATCGTTTAGCACCAAAAAAAGCAGTTTTAAACCTTTGACCGTCCAAAAATTGAATGTTTTTTCTATTTTTGCGCCCAATTATCCAACTCATTTAAATATGAAAAAACTAACCCTACTCCTTGTTTTGGCCATGAGCACAATTTTTGCCATGGCGCAGAACGGCCGCATCGACATGCGCCACGAAACGAAGGCCGAAATCGTGAAGAGCGACTTCTCGTCGCTTCGCGCCACCTTCAGCTACGGCTCCATCGAGAGCATCGAAGTGTCCACCCAAAGGGGCACTTTCTCTGAAATCGCCATCGAAGGCACTTACGCCTCGGGCGAAATCGGCACACCCGAACTGCCCGCCTCACACCAATTGTTGGCCGTGCCTTTCGGAGCCACGCCTCACGTCAATGTAATTAACTACACGACAACTGACTATCGCCTCTCCGACTACGGCATCGGCACCATCTTGCCGCGCCAGCCTTCGGTGCGCAAGGACCAGAATCTCGATGAAGTCGAGTTCGTCTACCATGCCGAAGCCTACCAAACGAGAAGCCTTGCCACCATGCCCGAAGCCACCATCGAAGTGCAAGGCACGATGCGCGGTATCCGCATTGGATCGTTAGTCATCAATCCTGTGAGTTATAACCCTGTTTCCAACACCTTACGTGTGTTCAACAACATCGAAGTGGAAGTGAACTTCGAGGGTGCCGACATTGCCGAAACCGAGCGCATGTTGTTGAACACCTATAGTCCGTATTTCGACATCGTCTATAAGCAGATGTTCAACTACCGCGCCATCCAATCCGTGTATGACGACCACCCCGACCTGATGGCCTATCCCGTCCACATGATCGTCGTCGCACCCCAAAACTATATCAGCACCCTGGAGCCTTGGATCAACTGGAAGACACAGAAAGGCTTTTACATGAACGTGGTGCCTAAGGAACAGGCCGGCAGCACTTACAGCGCCATCCGCTCCTATGTGCAAAACCTCTACAACACGGGTGTCAGCCAAGGTGCCACACCGACTTTCCTCGTCCTCGTGGGCGACGTGGCGCAAATCCCGAACACCACGGGAAACCAAACCCAAAAAGTGACCGACTTGTATTACGGCTCAATCGACAACGACTATTTCCCCGACATGTTCTACAGCCGCATGTCGGCGGAGAACACCACGCAGCTGACCAACATCATCAACAAGATCCTGCAATACGAGCAATACACCATGCCCGACCCGAGCTATCTGAACAACGTAACGCTCATCGCCGGTTGGGACAGCTATTGGACCAATTATGTGGGCAAACCCACCATCCAATATGCGATGCAGTATTACTATAACACCGCGCATGGTTTCACCAATGTCTATAATTGGTTAGGCCAGCCTTATACAAATTGTTATGCATCGTTAAGTTCGGGCACTGGCTTCGTGAACTACACCGCCCATGGCTACCATCAGGAATGGTCTGACCCGCAATTCACCAACAGCAACGTGAACCAGCTGACCAACACCAACAAGTATTTCCTTGCCATGGGCAACTGCTGCTTGTCGGGCAATTTCGGTTATAGCGGAGGCCCCTGTTTCGGCGAAGCCATGATCCGTGGCGAGAACAAGGCCGCCTATTCCTACATTGGCTCGTGCCCCAACACCTATTGGTACGAGGACTACTATTTCGGCGTGGGCGCGAACAACACGTTCGGAAGCATGCCCAACATCAACAACACGGCCACAGGCGTTTACGACGCCGTTTGGATGGATGACACCTACAACACCGTTTCGTCCATGACCTTCCTTGGCAACATCGCCGTTTGCTATGCCTATGCTGGGAATTATTCCACCAGCGGCGGTTGCTCGCCCACCTATTATTGGCAAGCCTACCATGTGCTCGGCGACGGTTCCATCATGCCTTATCGCGTGAATCCGACGGCCAACAATGTAAACCACGCCTCCACTTTCCCTGCTGGTGCCACTTCGTTCCAAGTGAGCGCACAAGAAGGCTCGTATGTGGCCATTTCGCAGAACAACGTGCTGAAGGGCGTGGCTTTGGTGCCGGCCTCGGGCACGGTCAGCGTGCCAGTTACGGCTGGCATCACCTCTGGCCAAGTGCGTATCGTGGTCACCAAGCCGCAGCGTCAGCCTTACATTCAAGACATTCCCGTGGGCGGTGCTCCGCAAAGCTACACCATCACCGTGTCGGCCAACCCCATTCAGGGTGGTACCATCAGCGGAGGCGGCTCTTACGCACAAGGTGCCTCGTGCACCGTCTCTGCCACCGCCAATGCAGGCTACGCCTTCAACAACTGGACCGAGAACGGAAACGTCGTATCCACTCAGGCCAATTACACTTTCACCGTCACTGGCAACCGCTCGTTGGTGGCTAACTTCACGGCACTGCCTCAAAGCTACACCATCACCGTGGCGGCCAACCCCACCCAAGGCGGCACCGTCAGCGGAGGCGGCACATACGCCGAAAACGCCTCGTGCACC
>JBGUHI010000003.1:0-41074 GCA_045111995.1 Candidatus Limimorpha sp.
AGCCGTCCCCATCATCAGGATTGACCCCTCAGCCTGCAATGGTGACTGTCACCGACCCCGAAAATGCCGATTTCAAGCCCTCAGCCGTCCCCATCATCAGGATTGACCGCTCAGCCCGTCCCCATCATCAGGATTGACCGCTGAGCCGTCCCACCATCAGGATTGACCCCTCAGCCCGTCCCCATCATCAGGATTGACCCTTGACCGCTCATCATTCAGGATTGACCCCGAAAAAATCAAATGGCAATCAAATAAAAAACCCATTGGAAAACAACCGTTTAATTACCGATTAAACAGCGTTTAAGCGTTTCACGAAAATAAAAAGTACAAAAAAAATAGTTTGCGGATTGAAATAAAACCTATCTTTGCCCCGTCTAAATCAAAATGCGGCATAGATGAAGCCGCAAAACAAGCGGCATTTTTTATGCCCGTAACTTATTGAAGAAAATAGAGTTATAGTAAAATATGGCTCTGAAAGGACACGGCAGCGGAAACGCCCGTAAAGGTTTGCATTTTGACCTTAGACACCCTTAACAGAGCCTTTTTTGTTTAACCGTCTAAATCAAAATGCAAAATGAAAGACGAACAAAAGACAGCCGCGAACAATCAAAAAAAATGTATTTTCGCAATTCTGACACCGACCCACACCGGCACGAACCAACCGCGCCCAATCAGCGAAACAACACTAATTGAAACCCTGAAAGATTGCAACGAAACGCAAAGGCGATTAATCCAACTGCAAGCGGAAAAGATTGAAAGCCTAACAGCCCAATTAAACACATTAAAATTATACCCATTCAAGGCGGCAAAATGATACAAAACGCGATTTGTCCCCCATTTGCCCCCTGCAAACGGGGAAAACGACCCCAACCGACTGAAATACAGCATAATTAAAAAATATCGTATTAGTCCCGTCGGTACCACGAAAAAAAAAGAGACGCAAGTTTTGCGTCTCTTTTTTCATTCCCTCCCCCGAGTCCGGCACCGTCGTCGGCTTCGGCTTGGGAAACGAAAAAAGCACCTCCCTTCGGGGAAGTGCTTTTTTTTTTGTCATGCGACGTCTTTAGTCTGAAATCTCGAGAGTCAGGCTCTTAATCTTACCAGCCTTGATGCCGTAGTGAAGGTTGTTGGCACCGGTGAAGTCGAAGACGACAGGTTCGTTCTCTCCTTGGAGATACACCTTCACGGTGAAACCATACTTCAGGGCACCCGGACGGAGACCGATGATGAAGTGCTGTTCTTCGGTGGGGCCAAGGAGGGAGATAGGGCTATCCATGGCCAAGGTCATCGTCTTGCCAGTACCATTGGCGGAGTAGTTCAAGAGGCTCTTATACTCGTTCCAAGTGTTGAGGAATTGGTCGTCAGCATAGGGGTCGTCGACTTCGGCGAAACGGTTCTGCAAAGTCGTGAACACGTCCATCTTCACTTCATGGAGTTTCATGCTTGCCGTGCCGCTCAAGTTGAATCTTTCGTCGATCACTTCGATGCCGTTCACCGAGCCATTGCCCTTGATTTTCAGTCTCAACACACCGAAGATGTGTTTAAGGTTGACTGAGGCGCCAAGAGACGGAAGGTCAGTAGCCATAGCCATGCCTGCGGGATCCACGGTGACAGTGTTGCCAACCGTCTTGTAAACTTGCATGTTAGGCACGCTGAAAGTCTCATAGTTGTTTTCGTTCAATCCGGCCTCATTGACTTTAGCGACGGGATAGAACGCGAAATAGCCAAATTTCTTGGCCGAAAAACGGTCGCCAGAATAATAGCTGAAGCGAGACGTAGCCTGACCTGCGGCATTGCTTTGGCATTGGTAGATGGCTTTCTGAGAGTTGGTGCCATTCCGGTTGTCGAGGTTGTAGATTACGACTTGGTCGTTGCCTTCCCACTTGAAGGCACCGCCATTGGCGAAATCAATGTAAGCCCTGCCGTCAACCTCTTCCTCAAAAGCCGGAAGGCTGATGGCCAAGGATTCAGCCTCATCGTTTTTCTTGCACGATCCGAGAAGGACGGCAAAACCGCCCACCATACACATCGTGCAGAACAGTTTGTTCATTTTCTTCATTTTTTCTTTTTTTTCGTTGTTTGACTTCTTAAAAGACTTCTCAATGCACGGTTTAGGATTCCGTCATGCCTCCTCCACCAATATTCGGAGAAGTTCCATCGGACTCCATCAGGACGACGGGCATTTTCATCTCAATCACTTCGGCCACGGGGGCTTCGTAGGTTTTGTTCATTTTGTTCATTTTTGTTTAGTTTTAGAGTTAGACTTAATTTGTTTGTATGATTCTAATTGCTTTTCTCATGCTTTTGAAGCTGCAAAAATAAACAAAAAAATTATAAATCGACAAAAAAGGTGATATTTTTCCGAAATTAATTGTTTTTTTTTGTTTTTATCGCTTTGGAGAGGGCTTGTCTGACGGAGTCTTTCATCTCTCTGAAGGCGGCATCGGGGAACACGCGGGTGCGGTAACGGAAATCGCGAAAGATGTTGAGGAGTGTGTACATTTTGTGGCGCAGGCGTTTTTCTTTCGGCGGGGCTTTGCGGCATTTTTTGCGGTGGCGTTTGAAGTTGCCTGCTTCCATGATTCCTCGGTAGAGTTTTCGTGCCGTGGGTTCGCATCGTGTGTCGTAGAGGGGCATTTCTGTTTCGGGCAGACCCAAGGTGTTCACCATCAGCCAGCCGAACGCTTGCCAAGGCTTGGTCAGGTGCAAGTCGCCAATCCATTGTTTCAGCTTGTCGAGGTCGAGTTGTCCGTGGTAGGTGTGAAGGCACATGGCCACGTCGCTCACCTGCCGCCATCCCACTCCCGAGGTGAGGAAATGCCTCCAGGCGTGGAAAAAGGTGAAAAACACTTGGAACTCGTTGGACGGCACGGTGATTTCGAAGCCGTCGAGGTGGGTGCGTCGTGGGTTTTCCTCCAGGCCGTCGTGTTCGATACGTTCATAGACGGCAAGGTCCTTGGGGTCGTTGATTTCGGAGCTGACGCGGTGTATTTCCATAGGGTATCGTCCGAATTCGATGTTGTAGTGCCTGCCTTCGTCTATCTCCTTTCCCCAGTTGTAGCCGCCGGGCAGGGTGCGCAGCAACGTGCAAGCCTCATGGAACTTGCCGAGGCCGATGTAGAGGTCGATGTCGCCAAACTGTCGGAGGCAAGGGTTGGGATAGAGCAATGCCAGTCCGAATCCTTTGAGCAGCACCGGCTCGATGTCGTGTTCGCGCAGCAGTTGCACTCCCGAGACGAGGATTTGCCTTTGTCGCATCTGATGGAGCAATCCGTTGCGCAAGGCGGTTTGCATCTTGGCGAGCATTTCCGGGGCGGGCTTGTTGTCGCCCGTCATCCTTACGGCCACGTCGGAGAGCAGTCCGTTGTTGCCATGGTGTTCGGCTATTGCCATGACGGCATTCCAGTCGATGACATCGGTGATGCCGACGGGCGTGTCCCACAGGGCGGCGCGAAGCAGGGAAAAGTAATGAGATTCGGTGATGCCCATATACCTTAATTATATTAATCGATGATTTCGGCGTTGCGCCAGGTTTGGAGCAACGATGCCACGTCTTTTTCGGCCACCTCGGCGGGGATGTCGTATTCTTCCAGCAGCAGGTCTACCATGGTCTTGTCGTCGAAGTCCTTGCCTTCGACGGCTTTCCATAGGAACGCTGCTGTTTCGTTCATTGTCACCATGTGGTTGGCATCTGCGGCCTCAAGGCCTTCGGCCACCAGGATGAACTCCTTGCCTACCGAACGTAGGATAAAGCCTTTCTTTGTTTTCATGATTTGCAGTATTTCAGTTGTTTTGTCATTCAGGGTTCAGTTTTCTCATCTTATGCCATTTTCGGCGCATCTTAAGCATCAGCGGCCGTAGTGCCAGTGTGTGTCGCCACAGCCATGCCTTTCGTGGTTTTCGGCAGTTGCCGTTCGTCTTGATGATTTGCACCGCGGTGCCCCACACTTCAGAAGTGTCCACCACTTCGGTGCCTTTCAGGTTGCCGTCGCCCATCAGTGTGAGGCGTGTCCCGTTGGCGGCATACACCCGATGGAGGATGAGATGTCCGCCGTAGGATGCCAACACGATGTCGCCGATTTCGACCTCGACTTCTTTTCGCACCAGCACCTTGTCGCGACCTCCTTTGATGAAAGGCAACATGCTAATGCCTTGAGGCACGAGTTGGACCACCTTGCCTTGCTCGAGTCTTTCTTTCAATCCTTCGTCAAGCGTCAACGGTTTCTCCATCACTGCGCAACGGTTTGGTAGCAAAGGATGGCTGCTTCGGCGTTGGGCAGGCAGTCGAGCGAATAACAAGGCACCGTGCTGACGACGTTCTCGTTGGTGGCATGTAGTCCATCGGCCATGTCTTTGAGGAAGCGGTAGCCCGAATAGGAGACATACATGGCGGCGTAGGCCAGCACCAAGGGCAGTCGTCGAATCTGGTTCTTCTTGGCTTGGTGAAGGTCGACGATGGCGCCCACTGGATAGTCCAGGTTGCGGTAGCAAGGTGTCTTGCCGCTCCAAGGCGAGCCATAGACGCGCACCTCTCCATTGTCATCGACACGCACCACGGGGTTGTCGTCGTTCAGCAGTTCGCATCCTTCTATATTGTTGATCCACAGTTGGCTGTGGGTGCTCTTTCCCGTACCGCTCTTGCCCAAGAAGAGGTAAGCCTTGCCGTTTTTCACCGTCACCGAGGAATGCATCAGTAGGGTGTTCTTTCGGGCCGTCGCGAAAGTGAACATCAGCATCAGCACCGTACCGATGGAGAAACGCAAGCTGCCGAGCGTCCTGAAACGCGCCTGCTTGAACGTCTTGTCGGTGAGAAGGATGGCCCTGACCGGAGCTTCCAGGGTAGGAGCCATCTCCAAAAGCCACTGCCCTTCCCACTCATACAACTCGATACGGGCGGAATCGCGGGATTCGCAACTCACGGTAACCTTCTGTTTTGCTGAGGTATCAGGCAAGGAATCCACCATCTCGACGGAAAAAACCAAGTCTTCGCCATCCTCGACCAGAAAAGGCTCGTATGGCTTCATCTCGTTCCATGCAAGTTGTTGGCCAGGCATGACAACAGCGAATTTGTGGCCTGCCACTTGATATACTTTCTTCATCGGAAAAATTTTGCGCAAAGATAGTTCAAAATTACGTACCTTTGCACGAAATTCTCGAAATTCATCATGAACAAACCTAAAAAAAGTCACAAGATGTCGGGAGGCGCGACACGGGGCTACCGCATGTCGAACATCATACTTGCACTACTGAGCGGCGGTTTGCTGACGGCGGCATGGCCCACATGGGGCGTGGTGCCGCTGGTTTTCGTCGGATTGGTGCCTTTGCTGCTCGTCGAAGACCGTGCCTCACGAGAGGGCGAAGGCAAGGTGTTCTTGCTCAGTTTCCTCGCTTTCCTGTCATGGAACACGGCCACGACGTGGTGGGTGTGGAACGCCACGCCAGCGGCAGTGATAGCGTGGGTTCTCAACGCGATTTTCATGGCCACCGTGTTTTGGCTGTTCCACCTCACAAAGAAGAAAGTGTGCGACAACCCGTGGGGCAACCTCTTCCTCATCCCCTACTGGATGGCCTTCGAGCTGCTCACCTATCACTGGGCGGCCAAATGGCCTTGGCTCAATCTGGGAGGCGTGTTTTCGAGCCAAGTCGACTGGGTGCAGTGGTACGAATACACGGGCCTGGCCGGCGGGACGCTATGGGTTTTGCTGGCCAACATTCTGATTGCCAACATTCTCATATTCTTCAATTCGAAAGAGGCGAAAGCGATTCTCGTCAGCATCGGGCTTGAGGCGCTCATCCTCATCGTGCCTATCGTCGTCAGCAAGTCGATGTACAGGCACCATGAGGACCAAGGCGAGGACACGGAAGTCATCGTCGTCCAACAAAACTGCGACCCGTGGAACGAGCAGTTCGACCGGAAGTCATACGACCAAGTCATACAGAACAACATTAATCTTTCGCTGCCATTGGTGACTCCCAACACGCGCTTTATCGTCAGTTCCGAGTCGGCCATCCAAGAAGGCATCTGGCTTCACGAGACCGACAAATCAAAGGCGCTTCATGCTTTACACGACCATGTGAGCCGTTTCCCCCTGCTGGCCTTCGTCATTGGCGGCACCACCTACGAATGGGTGCCACAAGGCATGGAAGACGACTTCCCCGCACGGCCCACAGGCAACGGTCGTTACTATTACTGCCACAATTCCGCCTTGCTCATCGATGCCGTCGACATGCAGCACCGCAACAAGTCGCAACTCACGCCTGCGGTGGAGGCCATCCCCGAATGGATGGGGTTCTTGCGCAGCTTCAGCCTCACCATGGGCATCGCACGCGGCACATTGAAAGGCGACCCCGAGGCCAAGGTGATGACTTTCGGCGGCCACAAGATAGGGGCGGCCATCTGCTACGAGAGCGCTTTCGGCGAATACGTCAGTTCCTTCTGCAAGAAAGGTGCCGACCTGCTTTTCGTCATCACCAACGACGGCTGGTGGGGACACACGCCCGGCTATCGCCAGCACTTTGAGTTCTCGAAGCTGCGCGCCATCGAGAACCGCCGTTGCATCGCACGCTCGGCCAACACGGGCCGCTCGGGGTTCATCAACCAACGCGGCGACGTGTTGCAACAAACCCACTACTGGGTGCCTGATGCCATCCGCGAGACCTTGAAAGCCAACACGAAAGTCACCTTCTACGCCAAGCACGGCGACTATCTCAGCCGTATCGCCGTCTACCTGGCCTTTGTGCTATTCATCACATTGGTGGCCAAGTCTTTGTTAGGCCTCGGCAAGACCCGAAAGACCATCAAGGGCGCAAAAAACAAGAAGAAATGAGCAAACCGCTTCTTTCCTTGGGTCCTTTCCAAGGCATCACCGACGCGCCCTTCCGCAATGTCTTCAAACGGCATTTCGACGGCATCGACAAGTTCTACACGCCGTTCTTCACAGGCATACACAAAGAAGACCACGCCAAGAACCTGCAAGGCGAGGAAATCGACCCGCGCTGCAACGATGTGGAAACGCTCACGCCACAGATTCTGAGCACCGATGCGGGGGAGGTCGTGCGTTTCGCAAAACAATGCAAAGCGTTGGGTTACGAGGAAATCAACCTCAACATGGGCTGCCCGTTCCCACGAGTGGCCAACAAGAAACGCGGCTGCGGGCTTCTGCCTTATCCCGACTTGGTGGAAACGATGTTTGAGAAGGTTTTCGAGCAAATCGACGTCAAGTTCAGCGTGAAATGCCGCTTGGGGTATTACAGCCCCGACGAAATCGAAGCCATCATCCCGATTTTCAACCGCTTTCCGCTCAGCGAACTAATCATCCATCCGCGCATCGGGAAGCAATTGTACAAAGGCGAGGCCGACGTGGAGCGGTTCAAACGATTAATACCTTATATTAATGCGCCTTTGGTTTACAACGGCGACATTTTTTCGGTGGAAAGTTTCAATCGCATTCGCGCGGCGATGCAGCCTGTGAGCCAATTCATGTTGGGGCGGGGATTGCTGACTAATCCGTTTTTGGCGGAGGAGATTCGAGGGGGCGCATGGAATGCGCCGGAACGGACAGAACGATTGCGGGTTTATGTTATTGACCTTTATCAAGACAGACTTCGTCATGCGGGAGGAAGCCCGAAGGTATTGGGACGGATGAAAGAACTGTGGTCTTATTTGATGAACAGCTTTGAGGAGCCGCAGGTGGTGTGGCGGAAAATCAAGAAGATTAATGCATTGAAAGAATATGAGGATACTGTAGAGGAGATCTTTAGAAATCAAAGCCTATCTTTCTAAGTTTCTTCTTCACGCGGCGTATCTGCACTTCCTTATTAGTAGGTTCGCGCTTGCGAAGCTCCAGCCTTTGGGGTGTATGGAACACTGTCCCGTCAGGGACGATTGAGTCGGTTCCCGGCAATGACAACTCGTATACGGGAGCACGGTTGAACACCACATTGGTCATTTGAGGCGCATTGACAGGCGCTCCCAACGGATAACAAAACGTCATGTATCGTTGGAATTTCCATTCATAGGAGACAATCACGTGCCCTTCTTCCAACGAAGAGTAATACCTGTCAAAAAATGCCACCCTATCACGGAAGAACTCCGTCACCCGTTTTGTGGCAGCGGCATAGTCGGCGCTGTGACGGGTTTGGTATTTGTCGTTATCGAGGTCTGCCTCATGCGAGAGCATGGCTGCAAGGCTGTCGAATGGATGGTCATCCAGATAGTCATGGCAAACCGAGCCGATTCCGTTCAAGTAACAGTTGGCGACCACCTGCTGAAAATCCTCGTGTTTGCAGAGATAATGGAGCAACCCTCCAGAATGAATCTCACCCATCTTGCCTTTTTTCCCATCACAGAAGAACTCGTTCGGAAAAACGTTCATGTTCCCTTGGAATCTTGGGTTGTTGAGGATTCTGTCATAGTCCCAGGCAGGGCCGGCATAAATCTTCGGGTCGTTGAGGTCGGAGTCTTTATACATATAGAAGCTTGACCAACCGCCATCCACATTCAGCAGCAACTCGTTGAGCAGATAATAGCGGGCGAAGGATTCCACGTCGATGTATTCGGAATAATGCCGACCTGTCGCAGGGCATATCCCGTCGGGAGCCATGACAGCGCTTTCCATTTCGTTGTATAGTCCGGCAATATAGTCCAATTCCCTTGGCGAGGCGTATTTCGGCGAAAGGAGCCGGATGCGGTCGCCGGCATCCGAGACAACTCCGCTGAAGCTTCTTTGGTAGGGAAAATAAGGGCCTGAATTGTCGATCAGGTAACCACCTGTGATGTCGTCGGGGTCGTTGTCAAGCATGACACCCATGCGTCGCACCAACTGATTGTTTCTTCCGGCACCAAACCATTCGTATTCTTTCAAGGGCTTCGGGTTATACCACTCGTTGCGTTTGTCAAGGTCGGTGATGTCAAGACCTTCCTTGCCCACATGCACTTTGTTGGTAATTTGGTACAGTCCGGTATACGTGCCGTTGATATAAAGGGAAAGATAGGCATAGCGTGGGGCGGGGATTCCCATGGCACGAGCCAAATCCAATCCGATGGCATTGCGGATATGGCTTTCGTCGCAGGCATTGGCTAAGAGCACAAAGGTTTTCCCTCTGTCGAGACCGAAGAAGACCTGCTTTTGAGGGAACTTTATGGTAAAGGGTTTCTTGTTTTCCATGAAACTAGAGTTACCTCGGGTCTTGATATGGGTGAGGTTGCCATCATACAAGGTGTCGCCTTGTGCATCGGTCAGCAATGCGTGTGCCGATACTTTGTTGCCGCGATCCGCCAGAATGGAATCCAGCTGGAAGGAGGTCATGGTGATATGCAGCGAGGGCAAGGCGACATGGTTGTCTTGCTCCGTCTTATGGCGACAACCCGTGTATGCAAGGGCAGCAAAGGCCAACGCTATGATGAGTACTCGTTTCGGCATGGTTTAAATAAGCCCGCCAGGAAATCTGGCGGGCTATCGGTTAAATCATTCAAACGAGGCAAGTGCCTTCTTGATGATTTCGATGGCTTCGCGAAGCTCGGCCTCGGTGATGACCAAGGGCGGGGCGAAGCGGATGATGTGCTGGTGGGTGGGTTTGGCCAACAGGCCGAGGTCGCGCATCTTCATGCACACATCCCAAGCTTCCTTGCCGTCTTTGGGTTTGATGATCACGGCGTTGAGCAGACCCTTACCACGCACTTTCTCAATCATCGGGCTATTGACCTTGCTCATTTCCTCGCGGAAGATCTTGCCGAGGCGTTCGGCGTTCTCCATGAGGTTCTCGTCCTTGATGACTTGCAGGGCGGCCATCGAGACGCGGGCAGCAATCGGGTTGCCGCCGAAGGTGGAGCCGTGCTCGCCGGGCTTGATGTTGAGCATGATGTCGTCGTCGGCCAACACGCAGGAAACCGGCACCACACCGCCACCGAGGGCTTTGCCCAAGATGAGGATGTCGGGGCGCACGCCTTCGTGGTCGCAGGCCAGCATCTTGCCCGTGCGGGCGATGCCGCTCTGCACCTCGTCGGCCATGAAGAGCACGTTGTGCTTCTTGCAGATGTCGTAGCACTTCTTCAGGTAGCCTTCATCGGGCACATAGACGCCAGCCTCGCCTTGGATGGGTTCGAGGAGGAAACCGGCGATTTCGTTGCCTTGTTCTTCGAGGACTTTCTCCAAAGCGTCGGCATCGTTGTAGGGGATACGGATGAAGCCGGGAGTCATGGGGCCGTAGTTGGCATACGACTCGGGGTCGTTGCTCATGGTGATGATGGTGATGGTGCGGCCGTGGAAGTTGCCTTCGCAGCACACGATTTTCACCTTGTCGTTCGGGATACCTTTTTTGACGACGCCCCAACGGCGGGCGAGCTTCAGGCCCGTTTCGTCGGCTTCGGCGCCCGAGTTCATGGGCAGCACCTTGTCGTAGCCGAAGTATTCGGTCACGTATTTTTCCCACACGCCGAGCGCGTCGTTATAGAAGGCGCGGCTGCTGAGGGTGAGGCGTTCGGCCTGATCGGTCATGGCCTTCAGGATTTTCGGGTGGCAGTGGCCTTGGTTGACGGCGGAGTAGGCCGACAGGAAGTCGTAATACTCCTTGCCTTCGACGTCCCACACCTTGGCGCCCTTACCTTTGGCGAGGACGACCGGCAGCGGGTGATAGTTGTGGGCCCCGTATTTGGCTTCGAGGTCCATGGCTTCTTGCGATGATTTGATGTTTTCGATCATGGTTTGGTATTTAAGGATTTGAAGATTTAAAATTCAAGATTGTTTGACGCGAGACTTCAGGACACGGGACTGCGAGACGCGCCATGCGTGCCCTATAAAACTCGGTGCAAAGGTAGGGTTTTATTTTATGACTTTGCACTTTTGGCTTGTTTTTTGCGAACAATTTTGTAGGCTATCAGCAAAACCGAGGCAAAAAGCGCGATGGCGAGGAGACCGAAGAAAGCCAAACGGTAGTGGTTGCGTTGGGATTGGAGGGTTTGGATTTGGTCATTTTGGGACTCGTATTGCTCCAAAAGACCTTGGGCTTCATCTTGGAGCACGCTCAACTGGTCGTATAAATCGTTGTTTTCACGTTGTAACGCTTGTTTTTGTTCGTCAAAGGCATCAAGTTCCGTAGCCATCTCGTCGAAACGCCCCAGTCGAGCATAATCAAGAATCAGCGGTTTCTTCACTGCGGACTCCATCATGGTAATGCCTGATTGCTTTGCTTCCTCAGCGTAGATTTCAAGGTAATGCAATGAAATTGAGGCTTTTCCTTGCGAAGCATACAACTGGCCAAGGCTTAATGCCGAGTGCATCATGCCAAAATGGTACTTGTTTCCCTCCGCCAATGAGAAAGCTCGTTCAAAATGGTTTTTCGCCGTCAGTTCATCGTGACAATTGAGGGCCACATTGCCCATCTCTATCAGCAAATCAACTTCCGAATAGGCCATGGTTTGCCGGTCGGCACGCGACAATGATTCCGATTCAAGACAAGCCAACGCCTTTTCAAAATAATAGGTTGCCGAATCATAGTTGACCAAATCGCGGGCGAAGAGCATACCATAGTTCTTATAAGCAGTCAAAAGCATGTCAATCTCCCGATAATCCTCAAGTTGCGGAATAACTTGAGCAAACAGTTTCCGAGCCTCCCTCGTCCTTTTGCGCTCATTCAAAATGATGGCCAGATTCAGGTTGGTATATGTAACAGCAAGGCTGTCGTTGAGCAAAGCATAGATTTTCCTGCTCGCCTCGTAAGCTTTAATCGCTCCGTCAAAATCATTCTTTTGGTATTGGACGTAAGCCAAATTGTCGCTCGCTTGGGCATAAGCCAAACTGTCGTGACGCTCTTCGGCTGCCGTAAGCACTTTTTGAAATGCCACACAAGCTGTATCCACGTTGCCCAAAATCAGCTCAAAATAGGCCATGTTCCACAAGGCTTCAAAAGCATTGTCCTCATTTCCGGATTGCCGATAAAGGTCGAAGGACTGTTTCAGATAGATTTGGGCAAGGTCAAGGTCGTAATGATAGCCATAATGAATGCCAAGGGAATAATTGGCATCAGCTTCGAGTTCAACATCATCGATTTCACGAGCGCGTTGAATGGCCATTTCACTCCAATGGACGCAATCGTCAAACGAAAAGTCGAAAAAAGCGTTGGAAAGTTCCATCATCGCCAACACCTTCTCGCGTCCTTCCTGCTTTGCGACAACGCTTTCAAGGCTATCAATAACACGAGTTTCCTCCTGTGCAAAGGAAAATGAAAAAGAAGACAAAAACAAAAGAATCAATATGTTATGCAACCTTTTCATCAAAGGAACATGTTGTACCGTTGCTCATCGAAAATCGTCGTGCTTTCGCCATGGCCGGGGAAGACGGTGGTGTCGTCGGGCAGGCGGAACAAGCGTTCGATGATATTGGTGCGGAGCTGCTCGTAGCTGCCGCCCGGCAAGTCGGTGCGGCCGATGCTGCGGCAGAAGAGCGCGTCGCCGGTGAAGACCCATCCTTCGATTTCGGCATAGAGGCTGATGCTGCCCATGGCATGACCCGGGGTGGCGATGACCTCAAGGGTGCTCTCCCCTATCTTGATTATCTCGCCATCTTCCAAGTCGACATCGGGAAGGTCGCAGTCGCCCGAGAACGTCATCCCGAACATGGCCGCCTGCTGCCGCGAACGGAGGAAGTCGCTCTTCACGTTAGGATGCGCCGCCACCTTGATGTCGAATTTCTTTTTCACGGCGGCACTGCCCACGATATGGTCGATATGGCCGTGCGTGTTGATGGCCATCAAAGGCTTCAGGCGGCGGATGTCGATGAAGCCGAAGAGTTCGTTTTCCTCGGAAGTGTTGGAACAGCCCGGATCGATGATGACGCATTCCTTGCTGTCCTCGTCGTAAACGACGAAGGTGTTTTCCGAAAAAGGGTTGAAGATGAAGGATTCTAATTTTAACATGTTGGTGTGTGTTTCGAGCGGACACATGTGTCTGTCACTACATTTCGGGGCAAAGGTAAGGATTTTTTGAAACCATTCTAAAGAATTTGCCTATCTTTGTCCGCTAAATTGCATTCTGATGCTGCTGAAAAAGACATACGCAACACTGTTTGTCCTGCTGTTTTCCGTAGTGCAAATGGCCCATGCCCAGTTCTACAACGGCATGAACATGCCTTTCGGGAAGAACCGTGTGCAATGGGGCGACTTCCATTGGTCGTACTACATGAACGACAGCTTCGACGTGTATTTCTACCAAGGAGGCGACGACCTCGCACGCTATGCCCAAGCCTACGCCAAAGACCAGATCCCACGCCTTGAGACACGCCTCAACAGCCGTTTCCGAAAAAAGGTGCAGTTCATCGTCTTCAACAGCAAGGGCGACTTCAAGCAGAGCAACATCGACCTTGATGAAGAAGAGAACGGCAACACGGGCGGCATCACCAAGATCATCGGCTCGAAGGTCATCCTGTACTTCGACGGCGACTATACCCACTTCGAGGCCCAAATCCGCGAAGGCATCGTGAGGCTGCTGTTCAACCAAGTGATGAACGGCGTTAGTGTCGGGTCGCAAATCCGCAGCTCCTACCGCTACAACATCCCGCAGTGGTTCCAAGACGGCCTTGTGGCCTACATCGCCGGCAACTGGGACAGCCACAAGGAAGCCCAACTGCAACGCGGCATCACCTCGGGCAACTACAAGAAAATCAATCATCTGCGCAACGACGACGCCCTCATCGCAGGCTATTCGTTCTGGAACTTCATCGACGAAAAATACGGCAGCCGTTCATTCAACGACATCATGACCTTGGCCGAGAACACACAAAACGTCAAGAAAGCCCTGCTCTACGTCACAGGCAAGGAATACAAGGCACTCATCGAAGAATGGTACAACTTCTACAAGGCGCGTTATGAGGCCATTTTGGTCAACCAGCCCGCCGATGCAATGCGCCTGAAATACAAGAAATACCGCACTTTCACGCAGCCGAGCATCAGCCCGAACGGGAAACATATCGCCTACGTCAGCAATGACGAGGGCAAAATCAGGCTTTGGTTGGAGGATTTGCAAAGCGGTAAGCGTCAGCAACTTTTCAAGGCAGGCTACCACTCGGACGAGAACATCGACACCTCGTTTCCGCTACTGGCTTGGCATCCCAATGGCGAGATTCTGTCGTTCATCCTTGAGGAAGAAGGCAAAATCCAGCTCTACAACTTGGACATCAACAGCGGGAAGAAAGCCAGCACCTATCTGTTTGATTTCCAAAAGGTCAGTTCGTTCTCATACGCCCACAAGAGCCGCAAGATCGTGCTGGCCGCCACGCGCATGGGCAAGCCCGACATCTACGTCTATAATCTGTTTTCCAACACCTTGGAACAAATCACCAACGACTGGCACACCGACCTTAGTCCCGTGTTCACCTACGACGACAAGCAAATCGTGTTCAGTTCGAACCGCGACAACGACACGCTGAAAGCGGACGAAAAGATTGGTTTCCAAAACAAGCAATTCGACCTGTTTGCCTACAACTATATTAATAAAGGCATGGTGCTTCAGAACCTGACGCGGCAGCGCTACTCCAACAACATCCTGCCCGAACCGATGAAAGACGGCAGCCTGCTCTACCTGAACGACACAAGCGGCTACTACAACCTATACCAGATCCGTTTCGACAGCGCCATCAGCCATATCGACACGATTGTGCATTATCGCTATTTCGGCAAGAAAGAGCAACTTACGGACTATTCCGCCAACATCATCGACTATGCCTACCAACCCCGCGACCACAAAGCCGCCCTGCTGATGGCCGACCAAAAAGGCGAGAAGTTCTTCATGTCGCCCATTCTGCGCGGCCATGAGGCCAACCTCAGCCAGATGAGCCCTTACGCACAGAAGAGACTGATTGATGAGTTGATACAGAAAGAGAAAGATACTGTAGCCGAGCCCATCTCTAAGCATCGGTTTTCGTCAAGCTACCGATTTGCGCGGCGCAAGCCATCCGTCGGAGGTTCCATCGGCGGCGATTCCACCCGAATTGCGCATGGCAACGGACCTGCCCCGAAGCCACGACAGAAAGACACCACCCAACGGCCCAACAACTATTACGTGGAACTCTTCGCCGACGAGCTGATGAGCCAAATCGACTTCACCAGCATGAACTACAGCTACCAACCGTTCACCGGCGGCTACTCCCCCATCTACCTCTACTCGGGCTTCAACATCTTCCTCGGCACCAAGATGAAAGACCTGATGGAAGACTACAAAATCGAACTCGGCGTGAAACTCAACACCAGCCTCACCAACAACGAATACATGCTTCGTTTCGGCGACTACAGCAAACGCCTTGACAAGAGCATCACCTTGCACCGCTATGTCACCGACAACTATTCGAACCACTACTACCGCACCTTCACCAACGAGGCTTTCTATACCCTCAGTTATCCTTTCAGCGAAATCCTAAGCCTGAGAGGCACGGCCATCTACCGCAACGACCATAGGGTGAACCTGGCCATCGACGACTACAGCCTGGCCGACAAAGACGTTTTCGAAAACTGGGGTGGTGTGCGTGCCGAAATCGTCTACGACAACTCGAAGAAAATCGGGGCCAACCTGCTCGTGGGAGCACGCGGAAAAGTCTTTGCCGAATACTACCAGCGTATCGCACGCAACACCAACAACATGGTCGTAGTCGGCTTCGACTACCGCAACTACACCCGCATCAGCCGCAACTTCATCTGGGCCAACCGCATTGCGGGCAGTAGCTCATTCGGACAACAGAAACTCATCTACTATATGGGCGGCGTCGACAACTGGATCTTGGCCACCTTTGACCAAGGCGCGCCCGTCGACTACACGCAAAACTACGCCTACCAGACACTTGCCACCAACATGCGCGGCTTCAGCCAAAACATCCGCAACGGCAACAACTTCGTGGTCCTGAACAGCGAGTTACGCTTCCCCGTGTTCAGCTACTTCACCAACCGCCCCATCAACATGAAATTCCTTCGCGACTTCCAAATCGTGGCCTTCGGCGACCTCGGCACAGCCTGGACCAGCTGGAACCCCTACGACCCAAGCAACTCACTCTACAACACCCATATCAGCGACGGCAACCTGAACATCACCGTCACCGAAATGAAAGAGCCTTTGGTGGGCGGCATCGGCGTAGGGCTGCGCACCAGCATCTTCGGTTATTTTGTCAGAGGTGACGTGGCATGGGGAATACAAGACGGACAAATCGAAAAGAAACCGCGCTATTACCTGTCGTTCAACCTCGATTTCTGAGCCTCCGATTTCCGCATCGCATGACGCACGGTGAGGAAGGCCGAAGTGCAGCCCACAACGAGAATCGTGGCGAAAATCAGCAGCACGTCCTTGAGCTTCAAAAGGACGGGATAGGCATCCACGACATAGTTGCCGCCCGTGCCGAACTTCACGAAGCCGAACTGTTGCTGCAACAGTACCAAGATAATGCCGAGCAATAATCCAATGATGCCTCCCGCCACGGAAATCAGTAGACCTTCATTCATAAAGATCTTCTGAATCAAGCGGTTGTCGGCACCCATTGATTTCAGGATTTCGGTGTCCTTTCGCTTGTCAATCATCAGCATGGACAGCGACCCAACCACATTGAAAGTGGCCAAAATCAGGATGAAAGTGAGGATGACATAGACCGCCCACTTCTCGGAACGCATGATTCTATAAAGCGTTTCTTGTTGTTCCTGTTGGTTTTTCACGGCGAAGTCCTCCCCTATCACGGCTTTCACTTCTTTTTTCACCTTATTAATATCTGCGTTCGGAGCGACGAAAAGTTCCACATTCGTGGCCTTGTTCTCATATTCAAGCAGTTCGGAGAGCCAATCGTAAGGAACGAGCACTAATTTTTCGTCCTGTTCCTGTTCGGTGGAAAACACGCTGCGCACGGTCAGCACATCTGAATTGAAACTGTTTTCGAGGCTCATCAGCGAGGCGTTGCCGCGCTTGGGCACATACACGCGCACCATCGCGTAGGGATTGTAGGCATTGATACCCAAATACCACGCCACGCCCGCGCCCGGAACGACGAAATCGTACTCGCCATCCGAAAGTTGCAAGCCGTTTTCACCAAAAACAATCTCATTCAACCGTCCAATCTCCTGATACTCAACACCTACGCCTTTCACTTGTCCAATGTGTTGTTTGTCGTTGGCACGGAAAAGGGCGTCTTCGGTAATCGTGGAAACCACGTATTCAACACCTTGAATGTCTTTAAGTTGGCCCAAAGGAAAAGCCGCCAAATCGATGGTCTTGCCTTTCACGGCGGCGATTTGCAGGTCGGGTGTGAGGCGGTTGTTCATCGACGAAATCACCTTCTCCAAGCCGTTGAAGGCCGACAGCACCACAATGAGCGCAAAAGACCCCACACTAATACCCAAAATGGAAATCCACGTAATGATATTAATGAGGTTGTGGCTCTTTTTGGCCAGCAGGTAACGGTTTGCTATGAACAGCGGCAGTCTCACTTGTCGGGATGGAGCAGGTTGTCGATGTTTTCGATGTAATCCAGCGAGTCGTCCTCGATGAAACGCAGCTCAGGCACGACACGCATTTGGTGTCTTATTCGGTTGCCCAAAAGTCCGCGGATGGCCCTGCCGTTTTGGGCTACTTCTTCCACGACCTTTTTCTTGTCGTCCACGCCAAAGACGCTCAGATACACACGGGCGTATGAGAGGTCGGAAGTGACGCTGACGCGGGTCACGGTAATCATCAGCGAAGGCACCTTGGGCTTCAGCTCTTTTTGGAAAATATCTCCTAATTCCTTTTGTATCAGTCGGTTTACTTTTTCTAATCTTTTGCCGTCCATAAGTCAAATTTCAAGATTTCAGATTTAAAGATTTAAAATTTCAAGATTTGGTGCAAAAATAGGGAAATCTTTTGAAATCGTTCGGAAAAGCGTCGAGTAAACTGAAAATGTTTATTTTTGCAAAAAATATCCGACTATGGCTGTATTGACAATGTTCTATGGAATCATCATTTCCATGTATTATTACGACAACCGTCAGCATCATTTTCCCCATATTCATGTCAAGTGTCAGGATAAGGAGGCGGTGATTAGGATTCCTGATGGTGAAATCATTGAAGGTGAACTCCCACAAGGAAAGAACAAACTTGTTCAGGCATGGTTGGAGATACATAAGGATGAACTGATGGCTGACTGGGAGCTGGCTTCCAATGGAACTAATATATTCCAAATCGAACCTTTAAAGTAAAAGAAAATGAACCCTCGTGTAAAATCAGTGAAAGCGGAAAGCAATTATGTTTTGCTGTTGGAGTTTGCCAACGGCGAAAAGAAGCGTTTTGATGTTTCGCCTTATATCGGAAAAGGTGTTTTTGCCCCGCTTTCCGATGAATCGTTTTTCCGTAGGGTAAAAGTCTTCTTGGGAAGCATCCAATGGCCTAATGGAGCCGACCTTTGTCCTGACACCTTATATTTGGACTCCACAAGTGTGTAAATATATAAAGTTTTGATAACCAATATAATATATAGAAGAAAACAAATACTCTAACATATTAACCCCCTGAGCTTTACGCTCTTGTTCTCTCAACTGAAAACTGGACACTTTCTACACATGAGAATAAGTGCAATTAAGTTCGCGCTGAATGGCGTGGGCTTTTTGTATTTATCCATGTGTATCGGTAGTCCAGAAATAAACCGCAGTTGAAGATAATGCAAAAAGTTTCACGCTTTTTTCATTGGTTCTCAAGAGGTTGGCTCAACAAGCATCTATAAGCCATGAACGAACCTCCACATATCGGACACCTTATTAAAGAAGAACTTGCCCGGCAAGGACGGACGGTCACTTGGCTTGCCTCACAGTTGAAATGTTCGCGGCAAAACGTGTATGGCATCTTCGAAAACCATTGGATTTACACCGATACCTTGTGGAAAATCTGTGAAATTTTGGATTTCGACTTCTTCAGATCATACTCTGACTGCCGTCAGAAAAGAGAAACCGACAAGCAACACTTGACACTTTTATCAAGAAACGATTGACACTCCAACGCGCTGTTTACCAATCCTTTCCCCTATCTTTGCACCGTACAAGCCCTCAAAAATAGCAGTCCAAGGATTCTGCTGAAAACCAAAGAGTTAGAATCGTAAAATGGGACTGAGGTGGCGAAGCTGTATTTGGTTGATGGTTGGCCGTTGTAGAGGCTGGCCCACATGTTTGCCCAATATCAATCAAGGTTTTTGGTTGCAGGATGAGGAATATTTTCCTAATTTTGCAGTCGAATAAAAACAATTTGCTATGGCTACCTACACAGTGACAATCAACGAAAGGACAAACGCCGGAAGACAATTAGTTAACTATCTTTTGGGCTTGGGCTTGATAAATGGCAAGGTGACGACAAGGAAGAAGACAGGCCTTGAAGAGGCAGAAGAAGACATAATGGCTGGTCGCGTCTATACGGCCACGAGTGCCGCCGACTTGTTCAACCAATTGATGAAAGACTGATGTTCACCATCAAATACACCAAGTCTTTCGAGAAAGACTTTTTTGGATAAGGACCGACCTGTAGGGACACACCGTGTGCGTCCGCATGACGCAGCGCCCGGAGGGCGCAACATCCCCTAACCGTAGGTCGTGACCTACGGCAGCACCCCGGCAGGCCCAGCCCCGAAGGGGCGATACTATATTAACCCGATGCAAGCGCAGCGCAGCTTCGGGACTACGAATCTGCGACGCCAACGGAAACAACTGCCGCCAAACCTCGGAAATCCAGACCGGAACGAACACAAACGGCCAACTGACCCTAAACGGCCAAAACAGCATGGTCTGCACAAAAAGCGGAAACACACTGAACTGCAACACCGTGAAACTCTGAACCGACTTCCAAACCTGAAAATACTGCGTGTTCACAGGCGGCCAAATCGTCTGCAACGCCAATTGAGGCAGCGGAACGACTACAACCTACACCTTAGAAACCGCGACCTCCAACAAACTGTGATGAATCATGATTTGATATAGCGAAAACGGAAAAAACTACCCAGTCAAGTTAAGTGGTAACAAAGCTTATGTTTATGTTCCACGAACAGACACTTGGCAAAAAAACACAAAAACCAAAAGCGGTTATGTGACAGCACCAGGAACAAATGCAAGTCAGATTGGTAAAGTTTGGAAAGTTGGTCCTGATAATGAACCAGGTCGGTATGCTGATGCCAATACCAACACTCGGAAGGCAAACTCCCAAACTGAAGAAGGTTATGTAGCCAAAGGACAGGGAAAAGCCAACAAAGTGCGAAAAACCGATTCTAACGGTAATCCCGCTTGGCGCGACGATGCAACAGGCTCCGTTTCCGTATCCAACAAGGAGGCCACATTAGCGCGAAACTCAACCGTAACCCTCGCCACCGTTTGAGGAACCGACATTACAGCAAAGTTGCCTACCAAACCAACCTGATGATGAGACTCCCTCTGGACATGAACTAACACCATCTATCCTTTGAATGATAGCACAAATGTTTCCGTCTGAATGACTGACAACAACCCTGAAGTAAGATTTCAAGTTAAGGGAAACTCCGTATTCTTTGACAGTAATAAAAACGCTATCGCCAAAGTTCACAATGATGGAGTAGCTCTTTTCGGGGCAATGAAGTTCAAAATGAATATTTACAACAGCGTAACCCTATCCAAAATAAACAAATCCGTTTATTGATTGAGCGTGGCTTGACCAATAATGGCATGAAACGAAAATAATTACATTTACATGTATGCTAATTGAAATAGTGCCACGGATGATAATAGATACTTTGAAATCATGTGAAAAAACGAACTTGCTATATGAACGAAAGGTTGAGCCTTCCTATATTTCAACAAGATTACCTGAACTGAAAGGGAAAAATACAGTGTTTGAGTGAATACTGCTTCCCCTCAAGCCACTCTTGATGTAAATGGCTCAATCAAAGTAGGTTCAAACTGTGCGGGAGATAATAGTTCCACAAATCTATCTTGTAGCAATAAAACGGAATGAACAATTATTTTTTACAAGAAAAATGCTAATAATCATATTTTTGTATGATGTGGTAAGGTAAATGGGAGTTATTCACGATATGATTTGACTAATTGAACATTATACTGAACCACATTGGAAAAAGAAAGTTTATGATGTAACACGAACACCTTTCATCCAAATTTATCACAACCCGCTGAACCTCAAGCATCTGACTTATAATAAAACCTATTGACTTTGGAACAGAAAAAAATAATATGTATGAAACAGTAACAAAACAACAATACAAACAAAAAAAGGAGGAAAAACTATGAAAAAGCTATCTTTATTGATTTCGCTATTGGCTGTCTGTTTTATGCAAGCCATCGCACAGAACGACACAGTGATTTACATCACAGACCTTCCTGGAGATTATGACTTATGCCTTGATCGGTGCAATAGGGTAATCGTCTATGGGCTGGATGATTGCAACCCTTTTACTTGGACAATTCAAAACATAGACGGTGGTTATCAAAGTTCCCATGAAAACCCATTGGTTTTGGAAACTGACGAAGTTTCTGCATTTTACATTTTCTACACGGGAGAATGTGGTTTTTATCACAGTTTCTTCATTGATTTCACAGAAACACAAATTCCTGTATCATTCACTCGAACACTTTGGAAACGCCAAAACGAAACACTACTCGTGAAACCAGTAAGTGATTCGATAGAATGGTATGGGCTCGATTCCATTGCTTATTTCGATTTCGTCTGGTCCACAGGACAAACAGCAGCAATTATTGAAATTACGGAACCAGGCACTTACACCTGTGAAATCAGCGACATGTGTAGCTCAGCCACAAGAACCTTCATCGTCCGCGACAACGTAGAACTCTACCGCGCCACGGTCGATCTCGCCTCCGGCCTCAACAAGGTCACATGGCTCACCACGCCCGAACAGGCCGAATACGTCAGCCAAGTGAAAATCGAGCGCGACGGCATGACCGTCGGAACCGCGCCCTACGAAGACGGCCAGTTCATCGACAACATCGGCTCGGAGAACGCCGCCCGAACCTACCGCCTCACGGCCATCGGCACCGACGGCACGGAATGCCCGCTGCCAAGCTACCAGAAAGGCACGCTCCACGTGGACTACAGCCCCAACGCCGCCAATCCCAACAAGCTCAACATGGCTTGGACACCGCCCTTCATCGAAGACGGCGCGCCGCTCGCGGTCAGCTACTTCCAAATCTGCAAGTACGACCCCGCCACCGGCGAAGTCACCGTCATCGACCAAATCGGCGCGAACAACACCATCGGCTCCTACGACGTAAGCCTCTTCGACGGAGGCCACGCCACCGTTGCCGCACTGTTCAGCGAAGGCCGCGCCTACGACGACATGTCGTTCTCCAACCTCACCGAAGACATCCTCGCCATCGGTGAAAAACAAGAAAACAAATTAAAAATCTATCCCAACCCCGCCATGGGCGCGTTCACCGTGGAAGGTGCGGGCAACCTGCTCATCACCAACGCCTTAGGCCAAGAAATCCTCGCCAAGGAAATCGATGGCAAAACCACCGTCGAACTGCCCCAAGGCCTGTATTTCCTACGCCTGAACGGCGTGACCCGGAAAATCGTGGTGGAATAAAACGGCGGACGCAACGGCTGCCGTGGTACGACAGCCCTACAAATCCCCTGCTGGAAATTGTTCCGGCGGGGGATTTTTTCGTTTCATTCACCATTATCCCCAAAATTGTGTAATTTTGCGCCTCAAATCAAACAACATGGCAAGAATCATGGCAATCGACTTGGGCAGGAAACGTTGCGGCATCGCCGTGACTGACCCCTTGCAGATCATCGCGAACGGGCTGACCACAGTCCCATCGGCGCAAGTCGTTGACTTTGTGCTCAATTACCTGAAGCAAGAGGAAGTGGAGACCATCGTCATCGGCGAACCGAAAGACATGAAGAACAACCCTTCCGACTGTTCGAAATACATCGATCCTATCGTCAACCGCCTGAAAAAACTGCTGCCCACGATGAACATCGTGCGCTACGACGAGCGCTTCACTTCCGCCATGGCCCACCAAACCATGATCGACGCGGGTCTGAAGAAATCGAAACGTCAGGACAAGGAACTGGTCGACACCATCGCCGCCACCATCATCCTGCAATCGTATATGGAATCCATCAAAATGCGGAATGCGGAATGATGAATGCGGAATGAACTGAAGAACTTGCAACTGACAACTATTAACTAACAACTGAAAACTAACAACTAATATGATCCTCCCAATAGTAGCATACGGTCACCCCACCTTGAAAGCCGTGGCGCAGCCCATCACCCGCGACTATCCTGAACTTGACAAGCTCATTGCCGACATGTGGGAAACTCTCGCACACTCCGAGGGCGTTGGTCTGGCCGCGCCGCAAGTCAACAAGAGCATCCGTCTCTTCCTCGTCGATGGCAACCCGTTCTATCCCGACTATCCCGAGGCGAAGGACTTCAAGCAAGCCTTCATTAATGCGGAACTCCTCGAAACCTTTGGCGACATGGTGCCTTTCAAGGAAGGCTGCCTCAGTTTGCCCAACATCTACGAGGAAGTGATGCGCCCCGACAAAATCCGCCTGAAATACATGGACGAGAGCTTCCAAGAGCATGAGGAAGTCTTCGAGGGCATCCGCGCCCGTATCATCCAGCACGAATACGACCACCTTGAAGGCCATGTCCATGTCGACCGCATCGCGTCTTTGCGCAAGACCCTGCTGCAAGGCAAGCTCCGCGCCATCATGGACGGCAAGTGCGACGTGGACTACCGCATGATATTCCCCCATAAGAAGAAACACAGATAAAACCGAAAAACACTATGAAAAAGACTTTGAAAGTGATGGCCGTCGTCTTTCTGGCATTTGGCCTGTTTGCCTGCGGCGGCAACGAAAAGAAACTCTCTCGTGAAGACATGAAAAAGGCAGAGGCCAGCTTGTTTAACGAAGACCAAACGATGAACATGGAGACGGCTCCGAAAGTGGCTGAGGCCTATTGCGAGTTTGTCAAGCAAAACCCCGATGACACCGAAGCGTCAATGTGGCTCTATCACGCCATGGAAATCAACGTGCAATTGCAGAATGCCGACAAGAGCATCGCGCTCGGCAAACAACTGGTGGAGCAATATCCACAGTCTTCTTGGGCTCCTATGAGCCTGTTCCTGTTGGCATCCTATGTCTACAACGACCAACTTAACGACACGGCACAAGCCCATGCGACTTTCCAAAAGCTCATTGACGACTATCCGAATAGTCCGCACGTAGACGATGCCAAGAAATCCATCGAGTATCTCGGCCTGACTCCAGAGGAGATATTGAGCCTAATCATGATGTCGACTTTGGAAGAGGATGACGAGGACCTTTGAGTGACGCTTCTTCTTAGATGACATGAACCCCGAAAGTTGGACAAAAAACTTTCGGGGTTCATGTCATTTTTAGTCATCCTCTTTCCGTTTAGCAGTTGAAGGCCGCTTTCAGAGTTTCCACCATGTCAAGTTTCTCCCAGCCGAAGTATTCCACGTTCTTGTAGATGTGCTCACCTTCGCGGAAGGTGTCCTTGTCTTCGTAGAACACTTCCACCTTGCGCGTTTCGGGCTGGCGACCGAAATGTCCGTAGGAAGCCGTTTCCTCGAAAATGGGGTTAGTGAGGCCGAAACGTTTCACGATAAAATACGGACGCAAATCGAACAACTCCTTGACTTTCAAGGCGATTTCGGCATCGCTCATTTTCACGTGGGCCGTGCCTTCGGTGTTGACATAAAAGCCTACTGGCTCGGCCTTGCCGATGGCGTAGGCGATTTGCACCAAGGCTTGGTCGCAAACGCCAGCGGCCACGAGGTTCTTTGCGATGTGGCGTGCAGCGTAGGCCGCCGAGCGGTCCACCTTCGAGCTGTCCTTGCCCGAGAAAGCGCCGCCGCCGTGGGCACCGCGACCGCCATAGGTGTCGACGATGATTTTGCGTCCCGTCAAGCCTGAGTCGCCGTGAGGGCCGCCGATGACGAACTTGCCCGTCGGGTTCACGTAGAGTTTCATGTCGTCGCCGAAGAGTTTCTTCAGGCGGGCGGGAAGTTGCTTCTTTACCCTGGGAATGAGGATGTTGCGCACGTCGGCCTCGATTTTGGCCAACATGGTTTCGTCGTCGGCAAACTCGTCGTGCTGCGTGCTGATGACGATGGTGTCAATGCGCAGCGGTTTCCAGCCTTCGCCGTATTCCACCGTCACCTGCGACTTGGCATCGGGGCGGAGGTAGGTCATTTTCTTGCCTTCGCGACGGATGGCGGCCAGCTCGCGCAGCAGGCGGTGCGAAAGGTCGATGGTCAAGGGCATGTAGTTCTCGGTTTCCTTGCAGGCAAAGCCGAACATCATGCCTTGGTCGCCGGCGCCTTGGTTCTCGTCAGCCTCGCGCTTCACGCCTTGGAAAATATCGTTCGACTGTCCGTGCAGTGCCGAAAGCACGCCACACGACTGCGCGTCGAACTGGTACTCCGACTTGTTGTAGCCGATGCGGTCGATGACGCGGCGCGTAATGTCCTGAATCTCAACGTAGGCGTTGGTGCGGATTTCGCCCGCCACCACTACGAGGCCGGTTGTTACTAAAGTTTCGCAAGCCACCTTTGAGGTGGGATCGTTGCGCAGAATCTCGTCCAAGACGGCATCCGAAATCTGGTCGCTCACCTTGTCGGGATGGCCTTCGGAAACGGATTCTGATGTGAAATAATAACCCATAACAAATTGTTTATTAGTTAGTTAATAATAAATTTGTGGGAAGTCTGTGATTGAAAAGGTAGGAAAAAGCATTGTTTTAGCATTTTTTCTTGTGGTTGCAATCAAATCAAATCTTTCCACGTTTGCGGCGGCAAAGGTACGACTTATTTTTGAATGGTGGAGAAAATTTCATTGTATTTTGTGCTACGCAATTCCGCATTCCCAATTCCGCATTCCCAATTCCGCATTACTTGGTAAGCTTCTGGAACGCCTCCTCAATGCTCAAGTCCTCTTTCTGCAAGGTCTTGATGATGAGGCCTTTCTCCACCGACCACCGCATCAGGTTGGCGCGGATGTCGGTGTCGCCTTGCGGCTCGATGATCCAGTGGTTTTCTTTCACGCGCTGTACGCGAACCACTTGCGGAATGCCGCGCAAGAGGCTTTCGCTCACTTCGGTCTCAAACTCCACGACGACCACGTTGCTTGCCGAGTTTTCCTGTTTCAGGTTCTCAATCTTGTCGTCGGCCACCACCACACCTTTATTAATAATAATGGCGCGTTCGCAGATGGCTTCCACCTCCTGCATGATGTGGGTGCTGAGCAGCACAGTCTTTTCCTTGCCGAGGCTGCTGATGAGGTTGCGGATGTCGATGAGCTGGTTGGGGTCGAGGCCGGAGGTGGGTTCGTCGAGGATGAGCACCTGGGGGTCGTGCATCATGGCTTGGGCGAGGCCTACGCGCTGGCGGTAGCCCTTCGACAAGGCCCCGATTTTCTTGTGCGCCTCGATGCCGAGGCCCGTCTCGTCAATCATCGCCTCGATGCGTTTCTTGGCGGCTTCGCCCTTCAGCTGGTGGACGCCGGCCACAAACTCAAGGTATTCGCGGACGTACATGTCCAAATACAGCGGGTTGTGCTCCGGCAGGTAGCCCACGATGCGCTTGACGGCCATAGGCTCGTCAGTGACGTCGTGGCCGTTCACGCTCACCGTGCCCGAGGTGGGCGGGAGGAAGCAAGTGATGATTTTCATCAGCGTGGACTTGCCCGCGCCGTTGGGGCCGAGCAGGCCGACGATACCTTTATTAATAGTGAGCGTCACGTCGTTGAGGGCGAGCTGTTCGCCATAGCGCTTGGTGATATGGTTGATTTCGATGGACATTCTTGCTTGAATTTTGGCGCAAAAATAGAGATTTTATGGCAAAACTATAAAAAGAAAATGAAGAAAACGCTTGACAACACCAAAACATTTCATACCTTTGTAGCCAAAAAAACAACACCGACCCGTGAAACGCCTGCTTGACATACTACACCGTTTCCTCCGAGCCGCCGATACAAGCTGGATGCTTGCTGCATCTGGTTTTGCATTTACCCCCCACCCCCCCCCTCCACACACACACACTAATCAAGTGTCTGATAATAAATAATTTACAAAGATTTTACTGTAATGGCGAATTTCCTGACAAGACGCAACGAAGGCAAGCCTGGTGCCTTTCCAAGGAACTCAGCCGATTGGGCAAGAACAGGTTCATTCGGCTCGCCGCCTCGCCATTGCACAGGCTTGCCGTTGGCGAGGCCCATCCGGAACATAGGCGGTGAGACAACAAGACACCCCTGAATCGCGTGGCAAAACGAGGAGGGAAGCGCACAAGGCCAAACACATCATGCAAAGTTTTAAACAAATACGAATTACGATGAATAAAATCAATAGAACACTAGCCACTTTCATGGTTATGGCTGTAGTTGCCATAGCGTTTGTGGCCTGCAAAAAGAATCCGGTTGAAAGCAATGATGATTTTGCCATAATCGGGAAAGACTCCTCCTGTAAAGGAATGGGAACTGGGGATGTTACAGTGGTTTTTCCTGGCGTAAAGGAATACTACACTCACACTGAGCCAGATGGCACAACAACGGTGGAATTGTATTGTTTACCCCCATATCCCAACAATGTTTGCGCGATCTTTTCGGTGCCAGAAGAAGTTATCAAGAATTACGGTTTTCGAGATGTTAGTGGCACTATGTTACTACAGGGAATCCCTGACTCATCCGATGAGATTCCTGTAAATGTTGAGATTCCTGTAAAACGACTCACAATCGACATCGATAATAATATGGCCAAATTTGTGATGAAGTAAAGAAAAGGCGTATGGAATCCGTGCCTCGAACCACGAGGCACGGATCTTATCGCAAAAGAATATTGCTATGAAACGATTTATATTGTTCTTCTCGATTTGTTGGCTTGCGACAGCTTCATGCGACCACGTTAAAGACCGCCAGAAATCCAAGCTTTTCGTCGCCAAAGTGAAAGTCAATGAAACGGATTGCTTCAGATGCTTCGGTGGCACACATGCTATCCGGGAATTGTCGGAAATCTCCCATGTCGAACTTGTGTTCAGAAACATTGGCAAAAATGAGGTTCTGCGCTTCATGGAACTAAACGGAATGGGAGATGGCCGAGGAGAGCTGGCTTTTGATGTGATTTCCGATTCTTCGTCATACAACGCCCTTGACGAGTACGGCAATTCCGAATTGCATGTGTTTGACAACGGAGGCAGAGAATTGTTCGCTACTCGTCTTGATTCCAAATCGCTCGAAAGAACAATCGGCGAAATGCGCACCCTGAATCGAGAAATAACGAGAACAAGTCGCCCAAAGTTGAACCTGAAATACGGTTCGGGCATTCTGGACTTGTCTGTGAGTCACAACCGCTATCTCGTGACAAATCGTAGCATGAACTATTGTGAAGTCTTCGACGGAGAAGGCCAATGTCTGTTTGCCATCGATGCGTTGAAAATAGACCCTTTGGAAATTTTCCCCGACTTGCGGGAGAAAGATCCATACATCCATCACCTGAAAAAGATGGGAACGTTTACCTGCCGGATTGAGAGCGCAAGACTTGTAGGCGATGAAGTGCTTCTAAAAGCATATGTCCCCTATGTCGAGATTCGACACGATTCCATTATACAGGAAACACGGTCTTGCATGATTTCCTATTACGAAGAAGACGGCGTGTGGTCGTGGCGTTTGCCGTGCGACCCAAACGTACATCATATCGAAGCCATGGGGAACGCAAAAGAGGAGAATGACTACTTTGGCATCAGCAGAAACCCTAACGAGGAAGACCATCTCTCCTACAAAAGCCTGCGGATGAAAGTCGTTGATGGAACTACCATGATCATCGAGACAAAGGCTATGGCCGTTCCAGATTTCGACAGGATTCCTAACTTCGCTTACGAGCCAAAGATCAAGGACGGCGCGTTTGCATTGGGTTATACCAATTTCATCTATGACTTGGAGAACGACACCGCGTATCAACTTCCTATCAACTGCAATCCTACAATGACTTGCATAGGAACAAAGAGTTTCAACATATCGACAGATGGACATGTAGTGGACTGGGCTTTTAAGGATGATGTTTTGTCCATCGTTTTCTATGATGCCAAATCAATGCAATGTCAATACATATCAAAAGACACGAAACTCGGTGAAACCAGTATCACCCCACTCTCGTTCGGCCCCGACCTAAAATGCCCTGTCCTTTGTTTGGCTTCAACACATGTGTTGTATTATCTTGACTCAAAGAATGAAGTCCAAGTGATGCCTGTTTTTTAGAAGTTTCATTAATGCTATAAGCAAGCATGAAAATCCTAAAAAGATGAATCGCACAATTCATAACGAGCCATTAAAGAAAAGCAATTCAGTTGTGACCCCGAAATTCACAGTTGGGCGAAAGAGACTGTCGAGAAATTTCAAGATTAATCCGAAGTCTCGTGATTTTGAAGTCCCGTAGTCAAAAACATGAAGTTTAATTCCGTGTAGTTAGTTTGAGTAGTTATGTCTAACGAACCTGTTTATAAATATAAGGAACAAACAGTTTTCAAAAAAGGTTTGTTTTTTCTTTACATAGTGGTCGGTATCTATGTGGCTGCAATGTATCTTTCGAGTGTGATGAAGCTCCCTGATTTGTATGCTTATAGCGTGATGATGAACCTTTTGCTCTCTTTTGGCCTTTTCTCAGGCATATTCTTCGTTGAGGCAAACAAAGCGAAACGTTGGTTCGCGACTATGTTTTTGGGTGTGCTGTGGATTGCGGGAGTTGTCGTCGATTATATCCATTCGTCAAGCTTGGGCACATGGGGGCAGAACAATGTCCGCATTGATTTGTTTTGTCTGCTTCTTCTCTTCGTTCCGCTTTTTGTCATTTGGGCACTTTCAAGAATCACAAAGGGCCGGAATGTCATCCAAGCCTTTGTCGGTGCGGTGTTCGCCCTGTTCTCGCTTGGATTTTTGCCAGGACGCGGGCGATGGGAGCCGTTATATGACATCTTTCTTGTGGTGATGTCTATGGCGACCTTCGCTATAGTGGCTTGAAACCAGACCAAGCCTTGGCGATGGCTCTTGCTGTCGGTTTTTTTGCTTGTATATTCTTACACAATCATAGTGAATTTCTACATTAATTTGGCCTTGTTTGTCATTGTAGCAGTCGCATTGTTAGTGGCGTTGGGCATCTTGTCTTCTGTTTGGGAAAATAAAACCAAAAAGGTGGTTTTTGCTGTTTCCATATTTCTGCTGTCGGCTTTTGCGATAATTGCCATTCCGAGTTGGTCAGCCTTCGCTGGCAATCGTTTCTTTTTTCCCGAACAAGCCCGTCTCGTCGAGAAACAGGTGAAACTCGAGGGAGCTTTTGTTACCCCCAAAAACGACACCATCTCATTGGAATCATTACAGGGCAAGACCGTTGTCCTCTATTTTTGGTCGGCCTCATGCGGCACTTGCCATGTCATGATGCCTGACTTTTCTTCTTTAGCCGAATCCTACGATACTCCAGACAAGGTTTTCTATGCGGTCTTCATGGGAGAAAGTGAAAAGGAATTGAAGTATTATGAGGAGACGACAGGCAACGATTACGCTTTCCAATGGGCCAAGGCACTTGACCCGAAAGAAGTGATGGAGAAGATGGAATTCAACCTTTGCCCGCATCTGACCATCATTTCCTCCGACGGGACGGCGGTATATAACGGCATAGCTGATTTCAAAAGGATGAATGTCTATAATCCACGAAGGTATTTACCCCAGTGAGCATCAAAAAAATCGATTAATGTATTGCCGGTAAATAAAAAAGTCGTACTTTTGCGGCCTCGTTCAATCATCCAAAGACTGTCTTCTGGACGCGCTAACGCATTGATTTATGGGCGAACATGAATTAATGCACAAAAAAGTTGGAGCGTAAGGAAGAAAGGTGTATTTTTGCACGCCCAAAATTCGGGTAGTGTCTTATAGAATTGGATAAACATTATTAAACACAAAATGAACTACTTAAGTTACAAGACAGTAAGCGTCAACAAGGCAAATGCCAACAAGAAGTGGTATGTTGTGGACGCTGAAGGACAAATCCTCGGCCGTTTGGCAAGCGAGGTTGCCATGATTCTGCGTGGCAAAAGGAAGGCATGCTTTACTCCCCACAGTGATTGTGGTGATAATGTCATCATCATCAATGCAGAGAAAGTTGTGCTGACAGGAAACAAAATGACCCAGAAGTACTACATGCGCTATACGGGCTATCCGGGTGGCCAGCGTACTAGAACCGTCGCCGAACAGATGAAGCGCAAGCCCATCTTCGTTCTCGAACACGCCGTGCGCGGCATGCTCCCGAAGAACCGCCTTGGCGATGCCATCTTCAGGAACCTTTACGTTTACGAAGGTCCCAGCCACAATCATGAGGCACAACAGCCCCAAGAACTTAAAATCAACACTATTAAGCAATACAACAAGTAATCATGGAAGTTATCAACGCTTTAGGTAGAAGAAAGACTGCCGTCGCCCGCATATACATGAAGGCCGGCAGTGGCAACATTACGGTGAACAAGCGCGACTACAAGGAGTACTTCCCGACGAGCATCCTCCACTATGTGGTTGAACAGCCTATGATGCTGACCGAGACCCTCGGCCAATACGACATCAAGGTCAACCTCGACGGTGGCGGCATCAACGGCCAGGCCGAGGCCCTGCGCCTCGCCATCAGCCGCGCGCTCTGCGAGATCAACCCCGAGTATCGTCCCACCCTGAAGGCTAAAGGCTTGATGCGCCGCGACCCGCGTATGGTCGAGCGTAAGAAACCAGGTCAGCCCGGTGCCCGTAAGAAGTTCCAATTCAGCAAACGTTAAGCCCTCAGAAGCAAAGCGATTTTGTTTAGTATCCAAATCGTTGAGATTCTTAATGTTAAGACTACTCGGCGATTGTATTCAGTGAATGTAAACATCAAAAAAGAAAACTCATGACAAAAGTAACATTTGAAGAACTGTTGGATGCCGGTTGTCATTTCGGACATCTGAAGAGAAAATGGAATCCGAACATGGCTCCCTATATTTTCATGGAGCGCAATGGCATTCACATCATAGACCTTTATAAGACACAAGCCAAGATGGACGAGGCCGCCAACGCCCTCTGCCAATTGGCCAAATCGGGCAAGCGCATCCTCTTCGTGGCCACCAAGAAGCAAGCCAAAGACGTGGTCGCCGAACTCGCCCAGAAAGTCAACATGCCTTACGTGACCGAGCGCTGGCCCGGCGGTATGCTCACCAATTTCGCCACCATCCGCAAGGCCGTCAAGAAGATGACGGGCATCGACAAGATGATGCAGAGCGATGCCTACAAGAGCCTCTCCAAACGCGAGAAACTGCAAATCGAGCGTGAGCGCGAGAAACTCGAGAAGAACCTCGGCTCCATCGCCGACTTGAGCCGTCTGCCTTCGGCTCTGTTCGTCGTCGACATCATGAAGGAACACATCGCCGTGGCTGAAGCCCGCAAGCTCAACATCCCGACCTTCGCCATCGTCGACACCAACACCAACCCCAACCTCATCGACTTCCCCATCCCGGCCAACGACGACGCCTCAAAGAGCATCGCCCTCATCGTCGGCAAGATGGTCGACGCCATTGAGGAAGGCATCACCGAGCGCAAGAACAACAAGGATCTCGTCCAAGATGAGGAAGAGGAAGACATCGACGAGATGAAAGACAACAACGTGGAAGAAGAAAACAAGGACGACCGTCGCTCGCGTGGCAACCGTCGCCCGCGCCGTCCCGTGGCTAAGAACTAATTTTTTGGGCTATCAGCTGTCAGCTATCGGCTATCAGCTGTCAGCTATCAGCCATCAGCTATCAGCTATCGGCCATCAGCTATCAGCTGTCAGCTGTCAGCTGTCAGCTGTCAGCTATGGTAGTACCAAGCTGAAGGCTGACTGCTGAAAGCTGAAAGCCAAAAGCTGAAGGCTGAAAGCCAAAAATTCAAATAATCACTTATAAAACAACACACATTATGAATATTACCGCTTCTCAAGTCAATGAACTGAGACAAATGACGGGCGCCGGCATGATGGACTGCAAAAAGGCCCTCGTCGAAACCGAAGGCGACATCCAAGCCGCCATCGACATCCTCCGCAAGAAGGGTATGGCCAAGGCCGCCAAGCGCGCCGACCGCACCGCCAGCGAAGGCTGCGTGCTCTCCAAGGCCACTGAAGACCACAAGTACGCCGCCATCATCATGGTGAACTGCGAAACCGACTTCGTCGCCAACAACGAGGACTTCGTGAAGTTCACGAAGGACGTGCTCGACATGGCCGTCGCCAACCGCGTGAAGGACATCGAAGCCCTGAAGGCCATGGAACTCAACGGCCAAACCGTTGAAGCCCTCGTCGCCAACCAGAGCGCCGTCACCGGCGAGAAGACCGAACTCGGTGCTTTCAAGGTGCTCGAAGGTGCCTACGTCGCCAACTACAACCACCCCGGCAACCGCCTTGCCACCATCGTTGAGATGAACAAGGACTTCAACGGTGTCGATGAAGTGAGCCACGAGGTGTGCATGCACGTCGCCGCCATGAACCCGCTGTCGGTGAGCGAAGCCTCCATCCCGCAAGAGGTGAAGGACCGTGAGTTTGCCGTTGCCGTCGACAAGACCAAGGAAGAGCAAATCCAGAAGGCAGTGGAAGCCGCCCTCCGCAAGGCTGGCATCAACCCCAACCACGTGGACAGCGACGACCACATCAACTCGAACATCACCAAGGGTTACATCACCGAGGAACAAGGCGCACAGGCCCGCGAAATCAAGGAAACGGTGCCCGGCACGGTGCAACTCAACGAAGGCATGATCCAGAACATCGCCAAAGGCCGTCTGAACAAGTTCTTCAAGGAGAGCTGCCTGCTCAACCAAGTCAGCCTCGTTGCCGACCCCAAGACGGTGGCCGAATACATCGCCGCCGCCGACAAGGAAGCCACGGTGGTGAATTTCGTCCGCATCAAGTTGGGTGAATAATCCTGTAGGGACGCATCGAATGCGTCCGCTATGCAAAATGAGCGCATTCCAAAATTTTGGAGTGCGCTTTTTTTTGGTTTGTGGATTGGAAAAAAATGTATTTTTGCAGATGTGATTTGATTGACTAATTGGATTCGGTATGAATAAATTGACAATAAGGAATTTTGGACCTATAAAGTCTGTCACCATTGACTTGAAAAAGTTTACGGTGATCATCGGTCCTCAAAGTTCAGGAAAGAGTTGCATCCTGAAGATTGCCTCATTTTGCAAATGGTTGGAGAAACGCATTGAACTTTCCCAAAATCCGGACAAATATTTGTCAGAGGAAACTGTTAGAACAGAATTGCTTCAGTTTCACAAACTTAACGGATTTCAAAAGAATAATACCTTTATTAAGTATGAGTCGCAGTTTATGGTCTTTTCCATAGCATTCGACAAGATTGGGAAACCTTCTTTTGATTTCCAATGGAAACGCAATCGCTGGAGGTACAAAAGGCCTGCCATCGCTTATATTCCTGCCGAGCGCAATATTGTTGCCGCCATTCCCAATTGGTTCGATGTCAAGTTGGTACACAACAACATCCGCAATTACATGTCGGATTGGGAAGAATCGAGGCAGTTATTTTCCAAGAGCAATTCTCTTCCAATTTTGGATTTGGAGACCTCGTATTATTTCAATTTGATGGAGAATACGGATAAGATTATTGTTGATAAACAAGGCCATACGATAGACTTTACCAACGCCTCAAGCGGATTGCAGTCCATTGTTCCCTTGTATGTGCTGATCTCTTATTTGGCCGATAAAGGTATCTATCAGGCGGGTGTTTCGAGTGTGGCCAATGACAAGGAACATGAGAAACTGAAATTGATGGTTGAACGAAATACAGAAGTACCAAAGTCGCTTTCAGCCCATGAAATTATTGAGAATTTGTCGAGAACACAGCATACAGAGATTTACCTTGAGGAGCCGGAAGAAAACATCTTCCCTAAGACGCAGTATCAGTTGGTGAAATGGTTGGTGCAAATGATGAATGTTTCGGCCGACAACTGTATTTCCATGACCACCCATAGCCCTTATATCCTTTCATCGCTCAACAATTTGATACAAGCGGCGGATGCCGTCAGCAAGGATTTTAGGAATGCTGATGTGATTAAGGATAAAATCTTGAGAGGCAATTCCTTCATTGACTATGATAGTATTAGTGTCTATGCTATGATGGAGGGGCGCGTGAAGAGTATTAAGGACGACGAATTGAGACTGATTTCGCAATCTGCTTTGGACTCTGCTTCAGATGACATTTCGGAAGACTTTTCAAAATTGCTCGAATTATGATTGAGATTCCGAGTGTTTGTGTGGCGCGGACAACCGACTCCAATATCGTTTTCAGGGAAAACAAGGCAAGAATATGTTTCTTGAATTCCAATCGAAAGCCATACGATAGGATTACGGTGGATGGATGTGTGATAAGGGAAGGCAACAAATGTGATTTTCTGCTGGCAAGTTGCGAATTTGGAGACCAATACTTTGTGGAGTTGAAAGGGGAGAATCTGGAACATGCCATTATACAGTTGGAATCCACTTTCACTAGATTGTTAGATAGCAGGGAAGGAGTGATGAGAAAGGCTTTTGTCGTATCGTCCAATTCTGGAATGAGAATAAGCCCGTACCGCCAGCAGTTGGAGAAACGGTTCAAGAAGCAGGGAATTGACTTATATTTCTTTCACAGCCAAAGTGTCTTTAAATTGGTGAGGTAAAGTGTATAATATACAATAAGATAGGAATAATAAGGGGAAGCCCGCTCAATGAACTGAGCCAACGTTTATGAAATTTCGAATGCATTAGTTTTTTATTTGAAAAATCAATACCTTTGCCGAAACAAACCCAACAATTCACACGAATATGAAAAACATGCTTTTTATCGTTGGCTCGCTGCGCAAGCAGTCGTTCAACCGCCAGTTGGCGGCCTTGGCCGAGAAGATGCTGGCTGGTCGGTATAATATCAATTACCTCAGTTTCGAGGATGTCCCGCTGATGAATCAGGACTTGGAGGCTTCAGTGCCCGCCTCGGTGAGCCGTGTGCGTAAGGAAATTCTCGCCGCGGACGGCATCTGGATTTTCACGCCTGAATACAATTTCAGTTATCCCGGTTTGCTCAAGAACTTGTTCGACTGGCTCTCGCGCCCGATGGACATCAGTAATTTCGCCAATCCTTCAGCGGTGGTGGGCAAGAAGGTCACGGCGAGTGGTGCCGGTGGCAAGAACCAGACCAACTCATGCCGCGCCAAACTGAATGAACTGCTGGAATTCATCAAAATGGATGTGATGAAGGAACCTCAAACAGGCATCGCCCTCGGCGTGGAAGCATGGACCAAAGGCGAGTTTAGCCTTACTGATGAACAGATGGCCCAATTGAAGGAACAAGCCGAAAGGTTTGCGGAGTTTGTGGGGGTAAGATAGGTACTATTCGGAAAAATTTGTAGTTTTGCAGTCTGAAAACGTGTAAAGTAATAGGAAATGATGCAGTTGAACACAATGAATGAAGCCCAAATGATGATCCTTGAATCATTTGCAGGAGCGGCTGACGACCAAGAGGTCAACGATCTGATGGATGTCCTTCGATTGTTCTATGCTCGTCGATTGGAACATGAGATGAATCGGCTTTGGGACAATGGAACTCTAAATCAGAAGGTTCTTGACCAATTGAAAGATGAGCATCTTCGTACTCCTTATATGAATTGATTGCCATGACGCAGCCTCGTGTGGTTATCGATACGAATTGTTTGTTGCAGATACTTGGAGCAAAGAGTAAGTACCATTCTTTGTTTGAGAGTTTTCTGCAATTTGGTTATGTCATGTGCATATCCAACGAGGTGCTTTTGGAGTATGAGGAGATTTTACGCGTTAAAGCCTCACCATTGGCTGCTGATTTGTTTATGAAAGTCATCGCCCGTTCTCGTAATGTGATTAGAAAAGACCCGTATTACAAATGGAGAATCATTACCAAAGATCTTGATGACAACAAGTTCGTTGATTGCGCATTTGCCTGTCGCGCGAATTATATTGTGACCAATGATAACCATTTTCAGGAAGCAGCCGATTCGCCGTTCCCAACTTTTAATGTGATAAGTCTTGATGATTTTGCAAAACTGATGAATCAATAATACTAAAACAATCATAATCAACTATAAAATCCAAACAAACCAACCATACTAATATTAATAGATAGCATTTGTAGCTATCCTTGGAGTCCAAATTTCCACAAGTCCTCTTTTGAGGACAACTCGTCAAGGATTAGTTATGAAATGCCGTACTTGGTACGGCGTGGAATGACTTGTTAGACGAGTGGGGCGTGGAAACCCTGGACTTCAAGCAAGGAATTAATTCCACGCTTTTTTATGTCAAAGGTCAGGGATGTACATATCGGAAACAGGATTAAGGCCGTGCTGAAACAACAGGGCAGGACCACTGTTTGGCTTGCCCGACAAATCCCATGTACGCCCAACCATTTATATAAGGTGTATGCCAATGCGTCTATCAATACGGAATTGCTGCAACGCATTTCCGACATACTGGATTACAACTTTTTCGAGGAGTTTATCCAAAATGGATAGGAATAACTATCCGAACTGGATAGTATGCTCGTCCTCAACATTCAACCCTTTCCTTTACCTTTGCACCGTACAGGCTCTCAAAAATAGCAGTCCGAGGATTCGATTGAAAACCAATGAGTTAGAATCGTAAAACGGGACTGAGGTGGCGAAGCTGTATTCGGTTGATGGCTGGCCGTTGATGAATTGGCTGTTGTAGAGGCTACCCCATGTGTTTGCCCAATACCAATCAAAGTTTTCAGTTTTCGGTTGCAGGATGAGGAATTTCTTCCTAATTTTGCAGTCGAATAAAAACGATTTGCTATGGCAACCTACACAGTAACAATCAACGAAAGGACCAATGCCGGACGACAGCTTTTGAATTATCTGCTCGGACTTGGGTTGATTCGCGACAAAGTGACATCCCGAAAAAAGACCGGCTTTGAAGAGGCGGAAGACGACATCAAGGCAGGCCGCGTCTATACGGCCACGAGTGCCAGCGACTTGTTCAACCAACTGATGAAAGACTGATGTACACCATTAAATACACTCGGTCTTTCGAGAAGGACTTCAAGCGCTGCAAGCAAAGAGGCTATGAGATGGAGGCCTTGAACGAAGTGATGCAACTGCTTGAAAAAGACGGAACTTTGCCCTCAAAATACAAGCCGCACAAGCTTTCGGGCAAATTCAATCGCCGATGGGAGTGTCACATCAAGCCCGATTGGCTGCTTGTTTGGGACAAGAACGAAACCGAACTGGTGATGTTGCTGATGCGAACTGGCACCCATTCCGACATTTTTGGATAATCATCAGCCCCCGCCCCGAAGGGGCGCAACATCATGTAACCGTAGGTCCGCGACTTACGGCAGCACCCCGATAGGCAGCAGCCCGGCAGGCCCGCCCCGTAAAAAAAATCATGAAAACACGCAGGACAAAAGTTCTTTTATCACTATTAGCGATAATGGCTGCTTGATTTGCAGTTACAAACGCTTATATTTTTAGAGTAGACAATTGGGACCCATTTGGTACCCTTAATTTATCAAATCTAATAATCAAAGCTAGTCCCACATCAAATACTGGTATGGAACTTTCAGGGTACAAAATACGAATAAAAACAGAAAATGGACAACTAAATGTACATAAAATATGTGATGAAAATGGAGATCATTGTACTAACGTAGAAAGTATCTACAATGGTGATTGATGATGAAATTGAATCTCAGCAGGTTGAACCACATGACAATACTGTTTCTTAAATACAGGCGGAAACTTGTTGTGTAATAATGATGCAATAGAGAAATTTGTCAAGGAATTGATAGAATCAACCACACCATGAGGTACTCGACAACTCAATACAAAAGATCAAGCGGGTTATGTTGCCACATGATGAACAAATGTTAAAGGTAAAGTGCGAAAAGTTGATAATGATTGAAATCCTAAATGGTTAGCTGATGACACTTCTTCGTTCCAACTACAAGCCGCAACAGGTGAAAATTTATGAGGAATCAAAATAGGATATCAATGAACAGACAAGAACTATCCTGTTGAATTAGATTCAAATAACAAAGCTTATGTTCACGTTCCTCGATACCCTTGAGAAGGATTAAACTGAGATAGCGAATGGGAAAAAGCCACTTTTAATCAAGAAGGATGACTTCCAAGATCAACTACTACGAATATTCTACACCCAAAAGAACAAGCATATAATGTATGGCTTTGAGTAAATGTAAATAGTATGAATGAGAATCAAACTGTACCAAACTACAAATTGCGAGTCAGTTGAAAAACGCAAATAAACTGAAACACGACAGTTGCACCAACTCATGATACAACAGTGTTCAGAAACGTACCTGATTTCGTTGTTGATAATAACTGAATCAAAATGTTCGGATGAATAAACTTCTACCGTCTCTCAACCATCAACAACCAAACAAGGAGAATGAGATGACTCAGCGTAAACTGACCAATTCTTGCCTGAACATCTGGAAACTACATCTACATGTACGCCAACTGAAGCTCTTCTGGCGACCAATTCCGTAGCTACGAAATCATGTGAAACAACGAACTTGCCGTTGGTACGAGAGCCGGTGCTTTCTTATACTTCACTGAAAGGACAGGAAAATATGCACAAGTGATTACATGATGATGATGAAACTGAACAAACACACGAAGTGCACAAATAGGTGTCCCTGTTAATTCATGTCCTGACGAAAGATGAGCTGCTGTATCATTACCAAACTTAAACTGATGATCATCAGAATGTACGACTGTAAACATAAACATTCCAGCAAAAACAGCCCGAAATTATGTTACACCTAACAACGCAAATATAAACATATATAATTGAACTCAACTTCAATCAGTATATCAGTCACTGATGGTATGAGTAAATACCAATGACCCACAAGCAACACTTGATGTTAATGGTTCAATCAGAGTGGGAAGCAACTGCGTACCTATCGGTATGAAATGCGATGACTCGACAGTCTGAACAATGATGTATCTTGAAAGGAAAAACACTTATAGATGAAGTATAGTTGTATGTATTGCAGATGGAGTAACAACCGCTGGAAAGATAAAATATAAATGGTACGACATAATGAATGATATCAAATGAGAAAGCCTTACATGAGATTTATGATTTGCAAATGAAGATGGATCTTGTCTATTGCCAAAACCAAACCGATGACCATATCCAGTTTCACCAGAACAATATGAAAGCTAAAATTTGAATAAATTCACTTGACTTTTTGTATAAAATAATTAAAACAAATACAATAAATAACAAAAATCAATAATCAAAACAGAAAGGAGAACAAAATGAAAAAGTTTATCTTACTGATTGCTTGCATTGTTTTCGCTATCACGAAAGCACAAGCACAAGACACAATCCTGACGATTGAACAGGTGTATGGCTCGGTTGGCAGACAAGTCCACATTTGTGCCAACAAGTACGACAGAGCACTTGTTTACGCTCCACAAGGCTGTACGGGTTTTTGTTGGGCTACTGACGATGACTTCGTCTATGATGTCAGTCCAATGGTTTTCGATGGCAATGCTGCAAACTACTACTACTATGGTTTCATTGGTTGCGGATACGATTTCGGTTTCGGTATTTACTTTGATGACCCCAACGTCCCCACCGAGACCACCGAAGAAATCTGGATCCACAGCGGCGAGCTTGCCGAGTTAAGAGCCGTAGAAGATGATTCGGCCAGCATGTACAACATCCGCTGGAACACAGGCGAAGACGAGAACGTCATCTACAAACCTGCAGGAACCTACATCGCCGGCATCTCCGACATGTGCGCCACAGCCTACAGGACGAAAGTGGTCAAAGAAAACGTCGAGATTGTCTTGGCCACCTGCGACCTTGAGAGCAACTTGAACATGGTGACATGGCAGACCACTCCGGCGCAAGCCCAGTACATCGACCACGTCATCATCAAGCGCGACGGTATGCAAGTCGGCACCGCACCCTACTCCGATGGCCAGTTCATCGACAACATCGGCAGC
>JBGUHI010000004.1:0-33861 GCA_045111995.1 Candidatus Limimorpha sp.
CAAGAAGATAACCGCTCACGCGAAGGAATATGGCTTCATTTTCCAGTCGAGCGAGATTTATGACGGACTTTCAGCCGTTTACGACTATGGCCAAAACGGCGTGGAACTGAAGAAAAACATCCGCGAATACTGGTGGAAGGCCATGGTGCAGATGCACGAGAACATCGTCGGCATCGATGCGGCCATCTTCATGCACCCTACCACTTGGAAGGCCTCGGGGCACGTGGATGCCTTCAACGACCCGCTCATCGATAACCGCGACTCGAAGAAACGCTACCGCGCCGATGTGCTGGTGGAAGACCATATCGCCAAAATCGAGGAGAAGATTAATAAAGAGGTGGAGAAAGCCCGCAAACGCTTTGGCGACGCCTTCAACGAGGAGCAGTTCGTCACCACCAACCCGCGCGTGTTGGAATACAAGGCCAAAATCGAGGAAATCGGCCATCGTTTGTATAGCGCCATGGAAGCCAACGACCTCGAAGCCATCAAGCAGCTCATCCTCGACCTCGAAATCGTTTGCCCCATCAGCGGCACCCGCAACTGGACCGACGTGCGCCAGTTCAACCTGATGTTTGCCACCCAGATGGGCAGCGTGGCCGAAGGCTCCGACACCATTTACCTGCGTCCCGAGACGGCACAAGGCATCTTCGTGAACTACCTCAACGTGCAGAAGACCGGCCGCATGAAGATTCCGTTTGGCATCGCCCAGACCGGCAAGGCCTTCCGCAATGAGATTGTGGCGCGCCAGTTTATCTTCCGTATGAGGGAATTTGAGCAAATGGAGATGCAGTTCTTCGTCCGCCCCGGCACTGAACTCGACTGGTTCAAGCAATGGAAGCAGGAACGCCTCAACTGGCACCTCTCGTTAGGCATTCCCGCCGAGAAATACCGCTACCACGACCACGAGAAACTGGCCCACTACGCCAATGCCGCCACCGACATCGAGTTTGATTTCCCCTTCGGTTTCAAGGAGTTGGAAGGCATTCACAGCCGCACCGACTTCGACCTCTCGGCCCACGCGAAATACTCGGGCAAGAAACTCCAATACTTCGACCCCGACACCAACGAGAGCTACACGCCATACGTCATCGAGACTTCCATCGGCCTCGACCGCATGTTCCTCGCCATGCTCAGCCATGCCTACACCGAGGAGAAGCTGGAAGACGGCTCAGAACGTGTGGTGCTGAAGTTGCCGGCCATCTTGGCGCCTTACAAAGTCGCCGTGTTGCCGCTGGTGAAGAAAGACGGTCTGCCGGAGAAAGCCCGCGAAATCATCGACTCGCTGAAGTACGACTTCATGTGCCAGTACGAGGAAAAAGACTCCATCGGCAAGCGCTACAGAAGACAGGATGCCATCGGCACGCCGATGTGCGTGACGGTCGATAACGACACTTTGGTCGATAACTGCGTCACCGTCCGCGACCGCGACACGATGAACCAAGTGCGCGTCCCGATTGACAACCTGCGCAACATGATCTTTGACGAGTTGAAACCCAAAAAGTAAACGCCATGCAAATCAAATGCGACTACAGCGGCGGCACCGACTATGATTCGGACTGGTAAATAGAGAAAACAATTGGGGAATTGCTAAAGCAGATCCCCAATTGTTTTTTACCTTATATTAGACTTCAACCGGTCGGCGATGCGCTTCTTCAGCTCAAAATACATCTGCTCCGTGTCGTTGCGCTTGTTGGGCTTGTAGAGGTTGGGGTATTTGCAGTCTTCGAGCTTGTATTCCAGTTGGTTGAGCGGCCCAAAGATCTTCAAACCCAGACGCACGGGCAGCGGCGACTGCGTCACCGAGAGGTGGTATTCCCCGTTTTTGTTGTGCTTCATACGGCCATCCACCGTCACCTTGTACTTGCCGATGGCGATCTGCGAGGGCCACAAGTCAATCTCGTCCTTGAAGGCGGTGAGCTGCACATCGAGACTGTCGACACGATAAGAGCCGTTGGTGCTGATATCCAGCATGTCGGTGATCTTTGTGAAAGTGAATTTGTCGTTCACGGTCAGGTTCTTGCCCTCGATGTCGGCGGCAGCACGCAAGGTAGAAATCTTAGGCTGGTAGTTCGACGTAAGGTTGGTTTCGGCTCCGATGTGGAACTCCGCCTGCCCATCGAAGGTCTTCAGCATGGGCACCAACGTGTCGATAAAGGGAATCATGTCAAGCAGGTCGTTGATCTGCACTCGCAGCAAGTGGAAGTCCATGGCGAGGAAGAGGTTGTTCTTGCGCGGCGACTGGTAGAGTGCCGTCAGCTGCATCTCGGCAGCTTTGTTGGTGAAGCCGATTTCCTGCAAAACCAATGTGCCGTCTTTCACGGTCATCGTGCCGTTAAGGTTGTTGAGGTCAAAGTTGTCGAACAATGCCTTCTTCGTATTGAGGACAAAGCTAAAATCGACACCTTCGGGCACCATGAAGGGGTCGTTGTCATTTGACACGGTCGTTTCGGCAGGCTCGGCGTCAGTATGGCCCAAACCGCTGGTCAAGTCCAAGATTTCGTTGATGTCGACATGGTTCGAGACGAGTTGCATCTCGCCCTTCATCAGGTTCTTGTGGTCTTCTACCCACTCCTTGATGCCGATGACACTGCCTTGCAGGCTGAAGTCGGACTTGCCAAGGCGTATGGTGCTTTTCTTGAAGTCGAGCTCATGCGAGTTGAACAGGAAGTCGATATTGCTGATCTTGATGTCCTCGTCGATGCCCGCCACCTGCAACACGGCATTGCCCAAGGTGAAGTCCGCCGAAGGATTCCAATGGTTCAGGAAATCGGATTTCTTCTTGTTTTCGTCTATTGATGCCTTCACCTTCAAGGTCTTGCTGTTCAGCGCATAGCCCTTGCCCATCGCTGCGTTGATGTCCTTGCCGTCGAGGGTGACACTGGCTTTCAGGCTCTTGGCGTTCTTGTCGGGCGTAGTCACGAAGGTGAGTGCGGGTGCATCGATTTGGGCGGTGATGGTGTCGTAAACCACGTCCAAACGGCTGAAATTCAACGCGGCATCCACCAGCACCTTCTCCACTCCACCCTTGAAGTTGTCGGCAGACAGCTTGATGTCAGGGTTCTTCAAGTCAGCGTCGATGCCCTTTCCAGCCTTGACTTGCAGCGATTGCGACGCCAACGTGACGTAGGCACCTTTGCGGCCATTTCCCTTGGCCGAGGCTGGCAGGGTCAGGCCCAGGTTCATCAAGGGCGAAGTCGCACGGATGGTGTCCATATCGAAGGCGAAGTCCTTGATTTTCAAAGTTCCGTTGGCCTTAAGGCGATTCAGGTTGTAGTCATCCAACGACTTCATCAGTTGGTCGACGGTAATGTTGGTGGTCAGGTTGAGGTCGGTGCGACCGTCCAATTTTATGTTTTTAGGCAGAAATCCTTTCAGGTCAGTCATTGGCATGTCACCTTTCAGCTTGAGTTTCAGCCCAATGTCGCCCAACAAATCATCCACCATGCCATCGGCGGTGATGCTGCTGCGGTTGAATTTGGCACTCACTCTGTTGACCCTCAAGCTATTGGCATCGGAGTTAAGGTCCAAGTCCAGATTGCCGTCAAGGTTGACCTCGGTGAAGGGATAAGGTAGTTCCTTTACGTTGACGGTCACGTTGTCGGTCGTCACATTAGCCCTGATAAGGGGCATCAGGCTGTCGTTGAAGGTGCCTTTCACCTCCACGTCAGAGAGGGTCGCCTTGCCCGAGTATTCGATGCTGCTCAGGCTTTGCTGCACCTTTTCGGGCAGATAGGTCAACACGTCTTCAATGATTAAGGTGTTGGTATTCAGCGCTAAATCAAGATTGACATCGCCATTCTTCGCTATTTCGACATCGCCGTCTGCATCAATGACATAGCGGTTCAGGCCGATTCGGGCCTTATCGAGATGGCCTTTCATGTCCTTCAGGCTGAGCCGCAAAGGCAGGTTGAGGCTCAGGGTGTCGTTCTCAAGATAGGGCTCGTTGAGGTCGAGGCTGATGTTGGGTGTTGTCAGTTTCACAATGCCTTCGATCTTGTCCATATTGGAGATATCGCCGTCAAAACCAAGATCCAGAGACTTCGTCGCCAGTTGTATCGCATTCAAGGTCAAGCTGAGGTCATCGGCGTTCAAGGTCAAGTCGGCATCGATATCCTTGTCTTCCATCTTGCCTTTCAGATCCAGGTTGAGGCCGTGGGCTTGGGCAGTCATCCGGCTACGGTCGTCAGTATAGCGCAAAGTCGAGTTTCTCAGTTTTACTTCCTCAATGTCAACCAAATAGTCAAAGTCACTCGTGGTGTCGTTGTCCTCTTTGGTCTTGAAGACATCGAAGTTGTTGTTGCCAATCGAATCGGTGAACAGGTTCACGGAAGCGTCTTCGAGGATACATTTCCTGACGACGATTTCCTTCTCTTTCAGCAGTTTCTTGAGGTCGAGCACCACCGTCAGGCCGTCGATGTTGGCCAAGGTGTCTGACGGCGAGCCTGTCATTGGGTTGATGAGCGCCACCTTCTCAATGTCGATGCCCGCATTGGGGAAGGTCTTGAAGATTGTGAGGTCGGCCTTGCCTAGTTCCATCTCACAAGTGATGAACTCGGGGGCGTATTTCTTCACCTGCTTGGTGAGCCATCCCGACGAGGTGACCAAAGCGGAGGCAATGCCCGCCACGATAAGCACAGCCCCAACGAGAGAGGCCAAGACGATGCCAGTGATTTTCAGCGCTTTTTTCATGACTATTCGACCTTTGTAAAGTGATGTGTTGTTCCATAACCATCGCTATACACCAACTCATTGGCATTTAGCGTGGTAACCGTATACAGTTTAGGCACGATAACGAAAGTGCCCACATGCTCGTGCTTCAAGGTGGAGCCTGTCAGTGTCCAGTTGAAAAGTTGCGCTTCGTTCTCGCCGACGTCATCGTTTTCGTCCCATGTGGCACCATTGACCCACACGGTATCGCCATTGGCGAGCACACGTTCAACCACGGTGTCGTAGTAACGTTCAAATACGGAGCCCTCCTGCCATTTGCCATACAACGCACTTGTGCTGAAGCCATTGTCGTCAGAACCGCCGCCGCACGAGCAAAAGCCTGCCGCGAGAGCCAAAAAAAGGAACACATGGAGCAACTTCTTCATTGGTATTTCGTGTTACGTGTTTGTATATCATTTTATTAGCATCGATTTCACTTCGTCGTTCGACAGGGCTTTCCCGATGATCAGTTCGTGGTCGAAGGCCAAATACGGCAACTTGTCGAGGGCGAACCACTGCGCTTTGGCTGCGTCGTCGCTTCCCACGGCTTGCTGGCTTGTTTCGTCAAAGCCCCAAAAGGCGATGCTTATGGTGCGGTGACGCGGGTCGCGGTTGGGTGCGCCGAAGGCATGGAGTTGGTGCAGTTCGATGCCTGTCAGTCCCGTCTCTTCCTGCAATTCTCGTGCCGCACAGGTCTCCAACTCTTCATCCATCTCCAAAAAACCGCCCGGCAAGGCCCAATAGCCCTTGAACGGTTCGTTGGCCCGCTCTATGAGAAGCAGACTCCAAACAGAGCCTATTTTCTTGAATATCAAGCAATCAGCTGTCACACAAGGACGCGGATAGTCGTAAGTAAAACTCATGATGCCTTATTTTTCGGCAAAAGTAAGATTTATTTTCTATTTTTGCGAAAAAAAACAGGCACAGGAGCCTGTCGAAGGACCAAATAAACATGCAAAACCTCAACATCGCCTACATCCAAGCCGACCTCCAATGGGAGGCCAAAGAAGCCAACTTGCATCACTTCAGGGAGTTGCTGCAACAGGTGCAATCCGGCACCGACCTCATCCTCATGCCCGAGACCTTCACCACGGCTTTCCCCGTCGATCCGAAAGTTTTCGCCGAGACCGAAGACGGACCAACCATGCAATGGCTTCATAATCAAGCAAAAGCAAAGAATGCTGTCATTGCCACCACCTTCCCGTTGGAAAAGGACGGGCATTACTACAACAGCCTCGTATGGATGCGCCCCGACGGTAGTCACGAGTTGTATTTCAAGCGGCACACCTTCACGATGGGCGGCGAAGACAAACTGGTGGAACGTGGTGAGAAACAATTGGTTGTGGAGTTGAAAGGATGGCGCATCCGCCCAATGGTGTGCTACGACATCCGCTTCCCCGTTTGGGCGCGCAACCGCTACCGCGACGGGCAATACGAGTACGACTTGGGCTTCTACCTCGCCAACTTCCCCGACTCGCGAATGAACGTCTGGCACACGCTGCTGCAAGCCCGCGCCATTGAGAACCAGGCCTATTGGATTGGCGTCAATCGCGTGGGCGAAGATGCCCATGGACTTCGCTATAGCGGCGAGTCGCAAGTAATCAACGCCCGCGGCGAAATCATCTCCAAGGCAGAGCCTTACCAAGAGATTGTGCTGCATTGCACCCTGGATTATGAAAAATTGCAACATTTCAGGGAGAAATTCCCTTTGGGTCCCGATTGGGATGGGTTTGAAATTAAAATATAGAACCATGGTTTTTAGCGTTTTCTCCGACGAATCCTATATGAAACAAGCCTACCTGGAGGCACAAGCCGCCCTTGAGGCCGACGAAATCCCCGTCGGTGCCGTGGTGGTGTGCAACAACAAAATCATCGCCCGCGCCCACAACCAGACCGAGACGCTCAACGACGTGACCGCCCACGCCGAGATGCTGGCCATCACTGCCGCCGCCAACGCATTGGGTTCCAAATACTTGGACGAATGCACGCTATATGTAACATTGGAGCCTTGCCCCATGTGCGCCGGAGCCCTTTGCCATGCCCATATCGGCAAGGTCGTATGGGCGGCAGACGACCCCAAGAACGGCTTCTCTCGCTTCGGCAAAATGCTGCATCCCAAGACAAAAACCGAAACAGGCGTGATGCATGACGAATGCTTGTCACTGCTGACGGATTTCTTTAAACGGAAACGACAATAATGCGGACGCTTTCGATGCGTCCCTAATCCTCCGAAATCTCGCTCACCATATTGCGGTAGGCCGAAAACACATTGGCCCGCGAGATGTAGCCCAAATACTTCCCGTCTTTAACGACAGGGATATTGTATTTGCCTGATTCCTGGAACTTTCTCACGATTTCTTCCATCGGCTCCTCGGGGTGGATGACATAGTCGGGAATGACGGCAAAGTTCTGTATCGACTGGTCGTAATACTGCGTTTCGAAAAGGATGCTGCGCACGTCGTCGAACAAGACATGGCCGCAGAAAAAGCCTTCCTTATCGACTACGGGGAAGATGTTGCGCTTCGACGACGACACCAAGGGCAACAAGTCGCGGAAAAGACAGTCGGGGTCGATGGAACTGAAGTTATTCTCTATCAACTGATTGATAACCATCATATTGAGTATGCTCTTATCCTTGTTATGTGTCACCTCAACGCCTTTTTCCGCCACGGCATTGGTGTAGATGGAGTGCTTGAAGAACATCCTATTGATGGCGTAAGCCAAAGCCGCCACAATCATCAGAGGCACAATCAGCGCATAGCCGTTGGTGATTTCCGCGATGAGGAAGATGCCCGTCAGCGGCGCATGGAGCATCCCTGCCACCAAGCCGCTCATGCCCACCAGGGCGAACTTGGCCGGATCCAACTCCCCAATACCCAGATAGTTGACCGTGGTGGCAAAAAACAATCCCGTAAAAGCGCCGATAAACAAGGCCGGAGCGAAGGTGCCGCCCACGCCGCCCGCGCCGAAAGTGAAAGCCGTGGCAAAGGCCTTCAGCAGAATCATGCCTGCAAACAAGACAATGACAACCAAATCGTAATCCTTGAAATGCGCAAACCAAGGATTGTTGAACACGGGACTGTAGTCGCCGCGCAAAGCCGAGTTGATAGCTTCATAACCCTCGCCGTAGAGCGCCGGAAACAGGAAAATCAAGATGCCCAACAGCGTTCCGCCGACGAGGAAGCGTGTCCAAGGAGACCGTACTTTCTTGAAACTCTTCTCCACGCTGAAAGTCACCTTGAGAAAATAGGCAGAAACCAGACCCGCGAACAAACCCAGACCGATATAATAAAGCGCATTGCTTGGGATGAAGCCTTCTGCGATAACCGTAGGATACTCCACCGTTTGGCCGAGAACGAAATAGGCAGTAAGGATGGCGACAAACGAAGAGCAGATGATGGGCACCAATGCGTTGAGCGACAGGTCGATCATGAACACCTCAAGAGCAAAGACGATGCCTGTGATGGGCGCTTGGAAGATGGCTGCCAGGGCCGCCGCGCCTCCCATGCCAATGAGTTGTATGGTGTGCTTATAGTCGAGTTTCAATGCCTTGGCGATGTTGGAGCCTATGCTGCCACCCGTCGACACGCTGGGACCTTCCAATCCCACCGAGCCGCCAAAGCCGACCGTCAATGCGCTGGTGACGATGCTCGACCAAGTGCTGCTGCGACTCACCTTGCCCTTGTTCTTCCTGATGGCATAAAGGATACCCGGAATGCCGTGGCCCACGTCTTTTTTAAGGATATACTTGCAAAACAGGATGGTGAGCAGGATACCGATGGCAGGGCAGATGAAAAAGAGAAAATGAGAATAATTGCCCTGAACATTGAATACCAATTCACGGATGCCATGAGCCAATTTCTTGATGATGACAGCGGCAGCGCCGGCAAGGAAACCCGTCGGGATGCTGAGAATCAGCATGAAACGATGGTCGCTCATGTGCGTCGTCCGCCATGTGTTGAAGCGTTCAATCCATCCGTCGAGTCGGTCCTTTGGTTTCATCTCGGTCGTTTTGCGGCGGCTAAAATAGGAAAAAGTAACGCGCAAAGAAAAAAGAAATGACTTTTTCCCTATTTTCGCAGCATTAAAAGACGGCGAAACTACGAGACTGAGGGACTACGAGACAAAAAAGCTCCGTCCCGAAGTCTCCAAGTCCCGTGTCAAAAAAGTACACCATGAAGATTGTCAGCTATAACGTGAACGGCATCCGCGCAGCCATTAGCAAGGGCCTGCTGCAATGGATCAACGACTACCAACCCGATGTGCTCTGCTTCCAAGAGCTGAAAGCCACGCCCGACCAGATTCCTTTGATAGACTTCGAGATGATGGGCTACCACCATTTTTGGTTTCCCGCACAGAAGAAAGGCTATAGCGGCGTAGGACTCATCACAAAACAAGAGCCCGACAACGTGTCTTATGGCATGAACGAACCGCTCTACGACAACGAGGGCCGTTTCCTCCGCGCCGACTTCGGCGACCTGTCGGTGGTGAGCGTCTACCACCCCTCGGGCACCACCGGCGACGAACGCCAAGCCTTCAAGATGGTTTGGTTAGATTTCTTCAGAGAGTATGTCAACGAACTGAGAAAAGAACGTCCGCAGTTGGTGCTCTCCGGCGACTACAACATCTGCCACGAAGACATCGACATCAACAATCCGCGAAAGCACGACACCTCGTCAGGCTTCCTGCCCGAGGAACGCCAATGGATGACCGACTTCCTCGGCGACGGCTATGTCGACACGTTCCGCCATTTAGTGAAAGACCCAAACCGCTACAGCTGGTGGAGCTATCGCGCCGGTGCCCGCGCCAAGAACCTCGGCTGGCGCATCGACTACCACATGGTGACGGACAACCTAACAGACCGCATCGCCGCCGTCGACATCCTGCCCGAGGTGACACAGTCTGACCACTGCCCCATCGTGCTGGAATTGAAATAAAGTTTCGTTTGTTTCAAAAAAAATTCGTACTTTTGCAGCGGTTTTTGACCGAGGCCTCATAGTTCAAGGGATAGAACGGAAGTTTCCTAAACTTTAAATCTAGGTTCGAGTCCTAGTGGGGCTACAAAACTCAAAGCAAACAATTGAATTACAGTTGTTTGCTTTTTTCATGGCAACAACTGCCCGCACAATAAAACCCAAGCATTTTCGTTATTAAACCATAATTTTTGTATTTTTACCGCCCAAATCAATGATTCAACACAGTCAAACAAAAACCACCATGGGAAAAAACAGATTCACCTTCCTCATAGCCGCATGGCTCGTCTCTACCCTCGCCTTTGCCCAAGACGGCATCTCCATCGGCAACTGGCGCACACATCTCCCCTACCATAAAGTCATCGACGTGGAGGCTGTCGGGAACAAGATTTATGCAGCCACCGAGTTTGAATTGTTCTACTACGACACACAAGACAATTCCATCAACATCCTCAACAAAATCAACGGGTTGTCGGACATCGGCATCAGCTGCATCAGCTACAACGAAAGCCTACACAAACTGCTGGTGGCCTACACCAACGCCAATGTCGACCTCGTTTGCAGCGACGGCTCCATCCATAACATGAGCGACATCAAGAAAAAGGACATCGTGGGCAGCAAGAGCATCAACAACATCTTCTTCGACGGCGATTTGGCTTATGTGGCTTGTGGCTTCGGCATCGTTGTCTTCGATTTGAAAAAGGAAGAAGTGAAAGACACCTATTATATTGGCAACCAAGGCGAGGCAGTGAACGTCACCGACATCACCATCTTTAACAACCGCATCTATGCCTCCACCGACGACGGCCTGTATTACGCCGACCTCAACGCCACCAACCTGGCCAACTATGCCGCTTGGCATTTCGACAACAGCCTCATTCACCCCCACCTGCCCTACAACGCCATGGCCGTCTTCGGCAACAAACTCTACCTGAACTACGATGGAGGATTCAACGCCGACACGCTCTTTGTCCTCAACGGTGGACAATGGGGCTATTTCAACAAGGAAGACGTAACGCAAAAGATGGAACTCCGTGCCTATTCCGACCGCTTCATCACCACCAACCGCTATGATGTCAAGGTGTTCGACCTCAACCAGAACCTGATGTTCAACATCTATTCGCCAGGCGGCTCCATCGAACCGCTCTCAACGGCCTGCGACCGCAATGGCAACTTCTGGATTGGCGACATGCGCCGTGGTCTCGTCAAGACCTCTGACAGTTGGAACAACATGGACGTGAAGCCCAATGGGCCTGCCTCTCAAAACGTGTTTGAGTTGCAGGCTTGTGGCGACCAGGTTTGGATTGCCACAGGCGGCCATGCCTCCAACTGGGGCAAACGCTACATGAAAGAAGGTGTTGCCCGCTTCGATGGTTCGTGGACCATCCTCAACGCCAGCACCCTCCCCGATTTCGGCAGCTACTCCGACTTCGTGTGCACCGCCACCGACCCAAAGGAACCGTCAGTCACCTACGTGGGCACTTGGGGCAAGGGCATCCTGAAATTCAAGGGCGACGAATTGGTTGAGGTGTATGATGCCGACAACTCCACCTTACAGCCTTGGGTGCAAGACCAAAGTCTCATCAACGTCAGCGGCCTTGCCTTCGACAGCAAGGGCAACCTCTGGGTGGCCAACACCGGCGCCCCGAGGCTCCTCTCAATGATGGAACGCAACGGCACCTGGCATTCGTTCAACCTGGGTGGCAGCCTGAGCGGCATCGACATTGGCACGATGCTCGTTGACGACAACGACTACAAATGGATCATGCGACGTGGCGGCGAACTCATCGTTTTCAACGAAAACAAGACGCTCGACAACCCCAACGACGACCAAACCGTAACCCTCAACACCGCCACCGGCAGCGGCAATATGGCCGGAGCCGTCAACTGCCTCACCCTCGACCACAACGGCGCAGTGTGGGCAGGCACCGACCTCGGCCCTTGCCTTTTTGAAGACACCCGCAAGATTTTCGACGGCTCGGGCAACTACGACGCCACACAGAAAAGAGTGCCACGCAACGACGGCACCGAACAATACGACTATCTGTTCGCCAACACCAACGTGCTCTCCATGGCCGCCATCGAAGGCACCAACCAAATATGGTTCGGTCTCGAATCGGGAGTCTACCTCATGTCGTTCGACGGACATCCTACCGAAATCCACAACTTCACTGTCGACAATAGCCCACTGTTGGAAAACGCCGTCACCACCATGGCCATCGACAAGAGCGGCGAGGTGTTTTTCGGCACTGCCAGCGGCGTCATCTCCTACCGTGGCGAAGCTGCCGCTCCCGAGCCTTACATCAGCGACGTGGTGGCCTACCCCAACCCTGTCAGGATTGGTTTCAATGGTTTTGTGGGCATCAAAGGTCTTGTTTCCAACTCCTTGGTGAGGATCACCACCGTCGACGGCGCTTTCGTCACCCAACTGACCTCGGAGGGCGGACAGGCCGTTTGGGACCTCACCAACATCAACGGCGAGCGTGTCGATCCCGGTGTCTATTTCATTTTCGTCAGCACCAAGCGCGGCACCGACAAGTTTGCCACCAAGATCCTGATCATGAACTGATGGACGACAAGACCCAAGGCGTTGTCCTGCAATCCATCCGCTATGGCGACACCAGCCTCATCGTGAAGGTGTTCGCCCGCGAGTATGGCCTGAGGTCATACATGGTGAAAGGTGCCTTCAACCGTGGCTCAAGCAACAGGGCTGCCTTGTTCCAGAACCTGCATTTCATCCACTACGTTGAGGCGGGAAAACCCAACAAAGGTGAACTGCGCTACCTGAAAGACGTACAACTATCGATGGTCTACCAAAGCATCCCATCGGTGATAAAAAAAAGCGCCATCTTGATGTATGTCAGCGAATTGTTGTCGAAAACCGTGACAGAAGAAGCACCCAATACGGTTTTGTACGACTTCATCTACCGTTCGATGCAATGGCTCGACCTTGTGGAAAAGGGCTATGCCAACTTCCCTTTATACTTCACCCTTGAATTGACACGCCAACTGGGATTCTACCCCAAAGCCAACCATCAGGAGGGATGGTGCTTCGACATGATGGAGGGGCAGTTTGCACACGACTGTCCGCTGCATCCCTACTACCTTGATGCCACCGCTTCCACCCAACTTTCCGCATTGCTCGACCTGGGCATCGACGAGACATGCCGTCTGACCATGCCCAACCCACAACGTCGGGCCTTGCTTGACGGCATGATTGTTTTCATGCGTCTTCACGCACCCATGATGAACGGGATACGTTCGCACGAAGTGCTACAGGCCGTGTTGCAATGAAGAAAGCCAGCCCGAGAGCTGGCTTTGCAAACAATCAAAATGAATAAAAAACAAAAAAACTATCAATTATTTCAGTGTCACTGTGGTTTGTCCTACCACCTTGCCGCCTTCTTCATAGACGTCGATGAAATAGGTGCCTGGGCGCATCTCGAAGTTGGTGGGCTTGGTGTAGTAGGCCCTCACCGGTGTCTCGGTGCCGTCGTAGTTGACACGCACCTTCTCGGTGAACTGTAGTGTTTCTCCATTGGCCTTGAACGAATACTCGTCGCCCGATCCCTTGCTGATGATGGCCTTGGTGGGATCGGCGATGCGCACATAGAAAATCTTGGTGCCTGGCGACACAAGGTCGTTGGCAGCCACCGTAAAGTCGACACGAAGGCGCTCGGCACGGTCGGCACGGTCGGTGATGGTTTCCTTGCCGCCACCTTTGAAACGCACGGCTTGTGAACTGTAGTTGGTGATCCTCAGCGTGGAGGCTTGGTTCACCTTATTGGCCAACTCTTCTTTCTGACGGGTAAGGTTAGTGTTTTGACGTCGCTCGGCCTGAAACTCCTCGCGGATGCGTTCGTTTTCGGCCACCAGTTCGCGGTTGACGGTATAGAGCGAGTCCATCTGGCGGACGTAGCGTTGCGAGATTTCTTGCAGTTGCGTGACTCTTTTCTTGATGCGATTATAGTCCCATTGCGAATCGAGTAGCCTTTTGATTTCTATGGCGTCGGCTTGGATGATGCTGTCTTTTTCGGCCAGTTCCAGACTCAACTCGCCATAGCTGTCTTTCAGCTCGTTGTGCACCTTTAGCAGGCTGTCGACTTCGGCCTGGAAGTCGAGGCGCTGCATCTCCTTCTCGGCTTCAAGTTCCTTCAAGTCGTCTTTCATGTTGATGTTGCGCACAAAGAGCAACACCACACCGATGGCCAAAAGGCCGAGGATGGCGTAGAGCCATAAAGGCTGGTTTGACCTTTTCTTGTTTTCTGAATTCATGACTGATAGGTTTTAAATTCTTTGCAAAGATAGAAATAATCTTTTGAATAGACACTCTTTTTGTCTTGCTTCTTCACGCAGGCTCCACCTTGGCTCTTGGGACATGCACGGGTATGTATTGGCCCACCACGTCGATATAGACGATGAGATGGCGTTTGTTGCGGATGGTGTCGAGCCGTCCCTCGAGTCCTTTCAAGGGCCCGTTGATGATCCTGACCTTCTGTCCGGCCTTCAGTTCCATGTCGTTATGGATCTTGAATTCCTCGCCGCGTTCGTATTCTGTGACGAATTTTTTTATGGCCAGGATTTGGTTTTCCGGAACCACGACCGCCTCATGGTCGAAGGTGACAAACTTCACGACGCCATACACGCTGAGAATCGGTATGTATTGCTTGTCGTCGGAGAAGACGAACACATACGACTTGAACAGTGGTTCTTCCACTTTCTTGCGGCGGTCGCTCCACTGCCTGATCACCGTGATTAGCGGCAGATAGGTCTGTATGCCCATGTCTTCGAGTTGCGACATGACTTTTTTCTCCGACCGCGACCTGACGTATAGGGCGTGCCAATGTTTCTCATTACGACTGTCATCCATGGGGATAGGTTTTAGTCCTTGTTTTTCCAAAGGCCGCGTTTTTTCTTTTTCCCCTCGTTTTCTGCCTCGCCATAATAGTCGCTGCTGTAGCCATAACCGTAGCCATAGCCGTATTTCTTTCCGCCGTAGCGATAGCCGTAGCCCGATTCGGCCTGGACTCCGTTGATGACGATGGAGAGCGGCGTGTCGCGGTCTTCAAGGTCTTTGATGATGCCGCCGAAGGCGCTCTTGTTGGTGATGCCTTGGCGCACGATGAAGAGGTTGGCGTCGGAATGGCGCATGAGCAGCAGGGCATCGGTCACCAGTCCGATAGGCGGAGTGTCAATGATGATGTAGTCGTAACGTTTCTTCAATTCCTCAAACAACTCATCGCATTTTTTCGAAGCGATCAACTCGGCGGGATTGGGTGGGACAGGGCCGCTGGTGATGATGTCGAGTGAGGGTATCTTGCCTGAGGCTTGGATGACATTGTCAAGACATTCCTTGTTGCTCAAGAAGCTGCTCAAACCTGTATTGTTGTTGAGGCCAAACTCTTGGAACAGCCTTGGTTTGCGCAAGTCGAATCCTAACAGCAGGGTCTTCTTGCCATAAAGTGCATAAATAGATGCTATGTTGATGCTGATAAATGTCTTCCCCAAACCTTGCGCGTCGCCTGTGATGAGCACTGTGCACGGGGTATTGCTTTGTGTGATGAAATCAATATTCGTGCGGATGGCACGGAACGACTCCGACACGGGCGACTTGGGGCTGTTGACGACCATGAGCGGGTTTTTCGACTGGGTCAGCGCCACTTGTCCGATGATGGGATAACTCGTCAGTTTTTCAACCTCGGAGCGGTCGTTGATGGTCGTCTTGAAGTAATTCTTGAGGAAGAGGAACAGGGCTGGGATCAGCAGGCCGATGACAATGGCGACAAGGTAGTTCATCGAAGTGCGCGGGGCGATTATGCCGACGCTGTCGATTCGTGCTTCGTCGAGGATTTCGTTGTCGGGCGTGTTGGAAGCGCGAAGGATCTGGGCCTCTGCCCGACGCTGCATCAGGTATTTGTAGGTGTCGTCGGTAAACTGGTAGTTGCGTTGGTAGTTGATGAGTTCTTGTTGCTTGCTGGGCAGTTGGCGCGACTCCGATTCCAACGAACCGATACGTCGGTCGATTTCGTTGATGCCCATTTGGGCGTTGTCAACGAGGTTGTTGATGGTTTCAAGCAGGGCTTTCTTGGTGGTGACAATCTGCTCGTTCAACTTTACGATTTGAGGATGCTGCTCGGTAAGGGTAAGCATTTGCGTGGCTTTGGTTTGCGACAGCGTAACAAGGTCTCTTGACAGTTGGTTGAGCAAGGGGTCGTTGATACCCATCGTACTTGGGGCGGCCAGATTCTCAGGGTCGTCGATCTGCACCTTGATATAGTCCTGCATACGCTTGTATATCTTCAGGTTGACCGACTTCTCGGCCCTTTCTTTCTCCAAGGCACGCAGGTTGGTATAGACCTGGTTGGCCTGTAGGTCGAGATTCATGAGGTCGTTTCGCTGGCGGAAGTCCTTCAAATCCGTCTCGGCCTGGTTCAACGATTGTTGGATGCCTCGCAACTCGTTGTCGATGAAGTCGATGGTGTTTTCCGAAACTTGGTTTTTCTTTTCCAGGCCGCGTGTGACATATTCGTTCATCAGCAGGTTGACAAACTCCACGATTTTCCTCTTGTTGGTGCCTTTCATGACGACGGAGATCACCGAAGACTGTTTTGTTGTGGGACCCACGCTGAAGCTGCTCATCTGCTTGAGGAGGGAAGTATAGCTGTTGAGCCAGAAATACAGCTTATGTCCGCTGACCGATTTAGGGTCGACGTTCTCGTTCAGGGTGATGCGGATGCGGTTGTAGCCATTGTCGATCCACTCGCCTTGCTTGTAATTCCCCTGGATGTCGATCTTGGCGGAACCGGTTTCGGCTGTCTCACACAGGATGTAGTCGTATTTGGTGTAGCCTTCGCCTATGGCATGAAGGTTGAAGTCTCCATTGTCAAGAAAGGTCACATCGTAGGTCAGGTCGACGGTTTGCGGCACACTGCGCTCAAACTCGACAAGGAAAGGCGAACTCTTGTACAGTTCGGTAGCGGCGATACGGCCTTTGTCCATATACGTCACTTCGATACCCATCTTCTTGACGACCCGCTCGGTGAGTGTCTTCGACTTGAGGATGGCTATCTCGTTGTCGACATTCTGGCTGTTGCCGAAGTTCATCGAGGTCATAATGGACGTGGCATCATAGCCTCCCCGGCCTTCCTTGATGAGCATGGTGCCCGAAGTCTGGTAGACCTTGGTCGAGTATCGGTTGACAGCAAAACCAATGGCCAATGCCGCCACCGCAAAGATGACGAACAAGTACCAATAATCCAATGCCGTAAAAATCAACTGTTTGACATCAACACCCTGCTCATCCTTGGCTTGTTGCTGGGAGGCGTGTGCTTGTTTCTCTTTTGCCATAGCTTCAATGTTTTGGTCACCAATTTTATTTTCTAAGAACGTTATACAAGGTCACACCCAAAGTGACGATGGAGAGCACCGTTGAATAGGGGAAGGTCGTAAAGCCCCACTGCTTGATCTTGAGCGGTTCCACGTAGACAATGTCGTTAGGCTTCAGATAATAATACGGTGACGAGAGGATGTCAGCCGACCCCAGGTTGACGGTGATGATTTCGGAGCCGTTGTCGGTCTGTCGAATAATCTTCACATCCTCGTTCTTTGCGAAACTGGTCATATTGCCGGCCAAGGCGATGGCTTCAAACAGGTTGATTTGCGACTGGTAGACTTTATACATACCAGGCTTGGCCACTTCCCCCAACAGGGTAAGGTTGAAGTTCGACAGCTTGACGATAAGGGTGGTTTGGGTGACGAACTTGGAGACTTCCTCCTGAAGCTTGTCCTTGGCTTGGTCGACCGTGAGGTTTCTCAGGTTTATCTTTCCTGTCAAAGGCAGTTCCATGCAGCCGTCATCGTCGAGGGTGTAGGACTGGAGGTAGATGCTGGCATCGCTTGAAATCGTTGACCGGCTTGTGTAATCGCCAGCCATCGAGGCGGCGCTCCGATCGTCAACGCTGCTGAGAAACCGGATGTAGAGGTTGTCGCCAGGCTGGAGCTTGTAGTTGACTGAGCGTTCGTTCACATAGTTGATGGACTTGTTCTCAGCGGCCATCTGTGCTTCTTTCAGCAGCAGCATCTTCTTTTGTGGCACGCACGAGGCAAAGGCCATCGCCAGTAGCAATGCCGCCATCAGGAATTTGGATGATTTGCGTATGTCTTTCATGTTCGTTTGTTTGTTTCTCATTCTCAATTGTTTAAAAGTGTCAGTTCCTTGACACCGACCAGCGGGGTGATGGGCATCTTTTGCTCAAGACGGAAGCGATAGGTGCCCTCATCGCTGATTCTCAGGTCCTTGTTGATCGGGATGCTGAAGGTGTAGCATCCGTCGACCCGTTCGGCGCTCCATTGTCCGTCAGCGTCCTTGAGCTTGGGGATGTATTCCTTGCCCCTGTATCGGTCGCCTTCCGGGTTGAAGACAACGAAAACGAGGTCGATATAGTCGTAGGGATAGTCGTCCGTGAAACTGATTTTCAGGCTCAAGTTGAACGTGGTAGGCTCAGCGATTTCTACATCCTTGTCCACATAGTCGAATCGTTCCCAAACGGTATTATAGAAACTGCGTTGCATCAACTCACGATCCTTTTCCTGACGGCCGCATCCAAAGAGGCCGCAACACAAGACCAATAATGCCAAGGTAATCCTTTTCATTTTTCCACGCATAAAAAAAACCGTGCAAATATACGGAAAAAAAGTCAAGTGCGCCCATATTTCCATCCATTTTTGACGATAAAGAAAAATATTTTCAAAAAAAACGCCCCAAACCCATATCCGATACCAGGAAAAACCCATACCTTTGTCAATCCTGACAAAAACCATGAGAACAAAGAATAATAGCCTGACGACCAGAAAGTTATTGATAATGGGCATCTTCATTGTCGTGGGTGTGGTATATATTTTGAAGTTGTTTTCGCTCCAAGTCATCGACAAGGAATACGTGGCGTTGGCCGACAACAACGCCCTGCGTTACGTGACGCAATATCCCGCCCGAGGCAAGGTGTTTGACCGCAACGGCGAGCTTTTGGTGTTCAACGAGGCCGTCTACGACCTCATGGTGGTGCCTCGGCAGACCGTCACCAAAGACACGCTCAACCCTTTCGACACGCTGACGTTTTGCCGTCTTCTTGACATCGACAAGGATTCGTTCATCGAGCGGATGAACAAGGCGAAGAAGGAGTCGACTTTCAAGCCGTCGCCGTTCATGACGCAAGTGTCGAAGGAGAACTACGCCCACATCGCCGAGGTGCTCTATCGCTTCCCCGGCTTCTATTTCCAGACCCGCACGGTGCGCCACTATCCAAAGTCGATTGCCGCGCACACCTTGGGCGACATCGGCGAGATCAGCAAGTCTGAGCTGGAAAAGGACAAGGAGGGCGAAAAATACTACCGCCAAGGCGACTACATCGGCAAGTCGGGCATCGAGAAGTCATACGAGAAAGAGCTTCGCGGCGTGAAAGGCCTGAAGGTGATGATGGTTGACGTGCACAACCGCGAGATGGGCAGCTTCATGGACGGGGAGCTTGACAAAGAGCCTGTGGCAGGCAAGGACATCTACCTCGGCCTCGATGCCGAGCTGCAAGCCTACGGCGAGAAGCTGATGGTGGGCAAGATAGGCTCCATCGTGGCCGTCGAGCCTTCGACGGGGCAAATCCTGGCCTTCGTCACCAGCCCCACCTACGACCCCAACCTGCTCGTAGGCCGCGAACGCGGCAAGCACTACAACGAGTTGAAGGAAGACCCGATGAAGCCCCTCATCAACCGCGCCATCAGCGGCACCTACCCGCCTGGTTCCACTTTCAAGACCGTTGTGGGTCTCATCGCCATGCAGAGCGGAAGCATCACTCCCGCCACCTGCTTCCACTGCAGCGGGCTCGGCTCGCTGCCCATCAAGTGCACACACAGCCACGGCAGCAGCCCCGACTTCGCCAACGCCATCATGAACTCTTGCAACCCCTACTTCTACGAGTCGTTCAAGGCCACCATCAACAACCCGAAGTTCGGCGGCATCAAGGAAGGCTACCAATATTGGAAAGACATGACCTTCAAGATGGGGCTCGGCCACAAGTTCGACACCGACATCCCCGGCGAACGCTCGGGCAACATTCCCGCGCGCGAGTACTATGACAAGATGTACGGCGGTCAGTGGAACTCGGTGACCATCCGCTCGTTGGGCATCGGACAAGGCGAAGTGTTGGTGACGCCTTTGCAACTCTGCAACATCGCCGCCATGATTGCCAACGGGGGCTACTACTACCCGCCTCACCTCATCAAATGCTTCGGCGACACCACGGCCATCCCCGAGGTGATGACCACCAAGGTTGACCCGGGCATCGACCCGAAGTATGTCCGAACGATGAAGCGGGGCCTGCGCACCGTGTTCAGCGGCTCGCACGGCACGGCACGGCGCTACGAACTGAAAGACATCCCGCAATGCGGCAAGACGGGCACGGCCCAGAACCCGCACGGCAACTACCACTCCAATTTCATCGCCTTCGCCCCTGAGGAAAACCCAAAAATCGCCCTTGCCGTCATCATCGAGAACGGCGGCTACGGCGCCACCTGGGCCGCCCCCATCGCCAGCCTCATGATCGAGAAATACTTACGAGGCTATACGGTGCGCGAAGACCTGGAGAAACGCATGATGGAAGGAAGGATCTCATATAAGAACGAACGATGAACGAAAGAAACAGCATCATAGGAAAAATCGACTGGGTGACGGTGCTCATCTACCTGGCCTTGGTCGTCATCGGCTGGTTCAGCATCTTCTCGGCCAAGTATGACGAGATGCACCCCAGTATCTTCGACCTGTCGCAGGTCTACGGCAAACAACTCGTCTGGATTGGCGCGTCGCTGCTCATCGGTTTCGTCATCCTACTCATCGACGCCAAGTTCTTCAACGCCTTCTCGCTTTGGATCTATATCTTCTTCCTTTTCTGTCTCTTTGCCGTCTTGGTATACGGCACGGCCACCAAAGGCGCCACCTCGTGGATCGAGTTCGGACCTGTCAAGTTCCAGCCCTCTGAGTTTGCCAAGATGGCAACAGCCCTGGCCTTGGCTGGCTATCTCGACCGCCTCGACGTGGACCTGACGAAACGCAAGGACCAGATTGTCGCAGCCGTCCTCGTCCTCATCCCCATGGCCCTTGTCTTGCTGCAAAACGACACAGGCTCGGCCATCGTCTTCGTCTCCTTCATTTTCGTGCTCTATCGCGAAGGCTTCCCTGGCGCAGGCTGGGCGATGATGGCGGGCGTCGCGGCCATCCTTCTGTTTATCTTCACCTTGCTTTGGAGCCAAAAGGTCGTGTACATCATTTTGGGCAGCCTGTTCGTCCTCACTTTGGTGTTCTACATCGTGACCAAGAAGAAAGGCATCGTGAAAATGATCGGTGTCTTCGCTTGCATGTTTGTGTTCGTCTTCTCGGTCGACTATGCCTTCAATAAGGTGCTGCAAGAGCACCAAAGGAACCGCATCCTCGTCATGTTGGGCAAACTTGACGACCCCCAAGGCGTGGGCTATAACGTGCACCAGTCGAAAATCGCCATCGGTTCGGGTGGGTTCACAGGCAAAGGCTTCCTTCAAGGCACGCAGACAAAATATGACTTCGTGCCTGAGCAACACACCGACTTCATTTTCTGCACCGTGGGCGAAGAGGGCGGCTTCGTCGGCACCGCCATCGTGGTGTTGCTCTATGTGGCGCTCCTTGTGCGCATCATCATCCTCGCCGAACGACAACGGTCGACCTTCAGCCGTGTGTATGGCTATGCCATCGCGGGCATCTTGTTTGTCCACGTGGCCATCAACATCGGCATGACCATTGGCTTGGTGCCTGTCATCGGCATCCCCCTGCCTTTCTTGAGTTATGGCGGCAGCAGCATGTTGGCCTTCACCATGATGCTGGCCATATTCGTCAAGCAGGACGCAAACCGATTGAATATCTTATGATTCATAAATCGACGCAAGCGCAAACTGCTTCACGTCGAACAGCCCTCGGTCGCTGAGTTTCAGCTCAGGGATGACGAGGAGCGCCATGAACGCCAAGGTCATAAAAGGCGCGAAGAGCGTCGAGCCCAAGCGTTTGGCCAAGGCATCGGCATTCTTGTAGGCTGCCGCCACCTCGTAGCCGTCATTGTTGCTCATCAGTCCCGCCACGGGCAAGGGCACCGCCACCATCTCCGTGCCGCAATAGGCCGTCACGCCACCCGTATGCTCGATGAGCAGGTTGACGGCATGAAGGATGTCATTGTCCGTGACGCCCACCGCCACGATGTTGTGGCTGTCGTGCGCCACGCTCGACGCCAAAGCGCCGCGTTTCAGCCCGAAGCCCTTGATGAAAGCCACGGCAGGCGGGCATGGCTTATAACGGTTGACCACCACCATCTTCAGGATATCGTGCTCCACATCACTGACGATGCCTCCGTCGATTACTTTGGGGTCGGCGACACCATTCTTGGTAACCAACTGCCCATCGATACACTCTATCACCTTGATTTTCCGTCCTTTGTCAGGAACAAAGATATCTTGGGCATAAAGGAATGTCCGCTCAAAGACATTGGGTGTGACGGTCTCCTCATATTTGAAGTTCGCCACACCGTTTTCGGCCACCAATACGCCATTGACATAGGTCTGTTTGGCGACAGGATGGCGCAGGTCGTCGACCACGATGAAGTCGGCATCGTCGCCCGTTTGCAACAGGCCCACGGGCAGGTTGTAATGCCGTATGGCATTGAGCGAGCTGGCTTTCAGGACGTCCATCACGTCGTACCCCTCTTCGATGGCGCGACGCACCAACACGTCGATATGGCCATCACCCAACTCGTCGGGATGCTTGTCGTCGGAGCAGAACATCAATTTGTCGGGATGGGTGGCCATAAGTGGGATGAGTGCCTCGAAGTTCTTGGCGGCACTGCCTTCGCGGATGAGGATCTTCATGCCAAGGCCAATCTTCTCCAAAGCGCCTTCGATACGGAAACACTCGTGGTCGGTGGTGATGCCTGCACCCACATATTTCCGCAAGTCACTGCCTGTTACCGCTGGCGCGTGGCCGTCGACAGGCTTGCCGTGACGCTTTGCCGCCGCTATCTTGCTCAGCACTTCATGGTCACCGTTGATGACACCAGGGTAGTTCATCACCTCAGAGAGGTAGTAGATGTCAGGCGAGGCCATCAGTTCTTCGATGTCGTTGGCGTCTATGGTGAAACCAGAAGTCTCGAATGCCGTGGCCGGCACGCAACTCGGCGCGCCGAAAAAGAACTTGAACGGCACTTTCTTGCCATTCTCAATCATATAACGGATGCCTTCCTTGCCGAGCACGTTGGCGATTTCGTGCGGGTCGCTGACGGTAGCCACAGTGCCGTGGCAGACCGCCAGACGGGCAAATTCCGACGGCACCAGCATCGAGCTCTCGACGTGCACATGCGCATCGACAAAACCTGGCATGATGTATTGCGTGTTGCCCACAGGATGCTCCTCGATTTTGGCTATCTTGCCGTTCTCGACGACGACCACGCCCGAGAAAATCCTCGAATTGACGAGGTCTACAATCTGTCCCTCGATGGTGTAGCTGTTGTTCATGGACACGGATTCGTCGGTGCTGTTCTTGCTTTCTTTCATATTGTCGCTATTATTTGGTCTCAAACATGATTTATCAACGCTACAAAAATACAAAAAACATTAATCGACCGGATGATTTCCTTCGCATGGGTCACCTTGTCGGCGAAAACGTTCAACGCTTCTCAAAATGCTGGTAGTCCTTCGAATTGCGCCAGTTGCCACCCCACCTGAAACCGTAGGAGGCAAAAACCTGCCTGCAATAATCGTCCTTGTCGATTTTGTGGGGAAAATCTTTCGTCCTATCGACATAGTCCTTCGCCGTGGCGGGACGTATGCGCATTCCCATGACAAAAGGGTTTTGCAGGGGATTGACATCAACGGCCATGCCAAAGGCATGGCGCGAGAGTCGGTTAGTGCCAGGCACGGTGCGCCAGTTGAAGCATGAGGTGTTGTTGGCCTGCATCGAGGTCTCGTCATCCGCATCGAAGTCATCCACCAAGCGGATGCTGTATATTGGATAGGCCTCCGAGAACAAGTCCCTGAAGACACAAAGCAGGTCATGGGCTATCGCCTTGTTGCATACCAACTCGCCTCGCTTGACGTCGCCCTCATAGTCGTAATGGTATACTGTGAGGTAGCGAAGCTCGTCATAACCGATGCGCGACTTGTCCTTCATCGACTTCCCCTGCATCCTCGCTTTCACCGCATCGGGAACAGACTGGGAGACAAAGACATATCCCCTATGCTGCACCGTGTCGACGTTTTCCCCTTCGATCATGTCGTCGGGAACCTTTGGAAGCGTGTCAACCTGTTTGTCCACAACGGTTTCGGCTGACGGATATTCCTTTTTTTCGGTCGCCTCGTTTTCGATTGGGTCCACACACGAGACCATGAGACCAAAGCCAAAGACGAAGCACACGGCGCGAAGAAAGGTGTCCAACATAAAAACTTCGATTTGCAGGCCGCAAAAATACAAAGATTTCCCTATCTTTGCCGCAAATTACTTCCCATGTCACAGACCCCTTTCTATCCTGTCATCCAACTCAATCCAGGCAAAGACGATGCCCTTCGCCGCTTCCATCCCTGGGTGTTCTCTGGTGCCATCCATTCCGCTGCCGAAGGCTTGCAGGCTGGCGACATCGTCACCGTCACCGACTACGACGGCAACATCCTCGGCACGGGTTTCTGCGAGTCGGAGAGCATCGCAGTGAAGATGCTCTGCTTCGAGAACCGCAAGATTGACGAATGGTTTTTCCTCGACCGCCTCAACCACGCCTACGAGGTCAGGAAAGCCATGGGCCTCAGCCACAACGCCCATACCAACTGTTTCCGCCTCGTCCACTCGGAAGGCGACGGCTTGGCAGGTCTCATCGTCGACATCTACGGACGCACCGCCGTGGTGCAGGCCCAAACCGAAGGCATGGCACTCCACCTAAAAGAAATCGTCCGTGCCCTCAAGCTCATGCCCGACCTCGGGCTGCAGGCCATCTACAACAAGAGCGCCGATGCCATGCAACGCATGGGCAAAGAAGATGCCATCATCGAAGACGGATACCTTTTTGGCGAAAGGTTGGATGAGGTGATTCTGGAAAACGACAGTCGCTTCCTACCCAACTGGGAGGAAGGCCAGAAGACGGGCTTCTTCCTCGACCAGCGCGAGAACCGTGAGCTGGTGCGGCGTTTCGCGCAAGGCAAGACCGTGCTCAACGCATTCGGCTACACGGGCGGCTTCTCGGTGACGGCACTGAACGGCGGCGCAAGAAGAGCCGTCACGGTCGACGCCTCGAAGAAAGCCTTGGCCATGGCTGAAGCCAACCTCGAACTGAACGGTTTCTCGAAAGACGACAACCCTTGCCACATGGCCGACATGAAAGAATACATCACCAATATGCGCATGGGAGCCTTCGACCTCATCATCCTCGACCCTCCGGCTTTCGCCAAACGGCATCATGACCGTCACCGAGGCTTGAGTGGCTACAAGTTCCTCAACGCCGAGGCCATCAAGCGCATCGGCAAGGGAGGGATGCTGTTCACCTTCAGCTGCTCGCAGGCCGTCGACAAGGCCACTTTCCAAAGCATCGTCACCGCAGCAGCAATAGAGGCAAAACGAAACGTGAGAATCGTCGAGCAAATGTCGCAACCCGCCGACCACCCCATCAACATCTTCCACCCCGAAGGAGCGTACCTGAAAGGATTAATGCTTTTTGTGGAATAAGAAATGTGGAATTGGGAACCAAGGATGCGGAACGATTAAAGCAAACACGCTTTTTTCATTCCGCATTCCGTATTCCGCATTCTCAGTTTTATCTTCCTCCCATGAGCGCGCCTGGCATGTGCAGACGCTTCGCCGCCTGTCGGCTGCCCGACTTCGAGGGCGTGCTGCTGATGCGCTTCAGGAAAGCCTTCTCCATATAGTCGACATCGTATTCGTTTTCATAGACGAACGAATCGCCGTCCATATGGGAGATCTTCATCATAAAGGTACGCATATAGTCGTAGGGATAGGAGTATCTCATGTTCATGTAGAGCGCCTTCTCGCCCTTGTCGTAAGTATAGGTGAAGGTGGTCACCATCGTCGTGTCGGGGTTGTAGATATACGACTCGTATTCCTGAGTCTCGCTGTTCCAGTCGATCCAAACGGTGTCGACGGCACTATCACGCATCTCGCCCGTCTTGTCTTCCCTGAAAACCAACTGGATACTGTTGTCGGCATCATCAAAGACATAGTCGACATATCGTATCGAGGCCGCAATCGGTTGGCCGTAAACGTCGATGTTGTAGTATTCAAGCCTCTCGACACCCCATGTGCCGACGAAGGACTTGTAATCGGTTTTGTCGCACGAGGCGAACAACAAGGCTGCCAATGCCAAGGTCGCAAATAAAGTCAGTTTTTTCATTTTTGTCTTATTGTTAATCGATTCGTTTCAGGTAAAATCTCTCGAAGAAGGGTATAGGCTCTGAGACATGGTTGGTCCATGAGGCCACCAAAGTGGAGTCGGTCAACGTCTCCACGTCGAAAGCGGCGTCTCTCTCGTTGTGGAGCAGCGACCCATAGATACCAAGCAGCCACGAACTGCTCTCGATCCTGACGACCTGTCTGACAGAGTCGTACACAAAGTCGCACGAGAACTCCTTGATGTAGGCTGGGCTGTTGTTGAGTTTCAGCAGGCCTTTGCCTGAGGCATAGAAAAACACCTCGTAGTCGCCACCGGCGCTGGCATCATAATAGAGCGTGTCCCAACGGTCGATACCCGAGGCTGTGTCGACACGGTGGCTGACATACTGCTCGCAGCCCCAATGCCCTACGACTGGGTTGTCGGACGAAATCTCGTCTTTGTTGCATGACACCATCATCAAGAGAGCCACAAAGGCCATGTATAGGATCCGCATCTTCTTTTCCATAACTAAAACACGTTGCAAAAATAGGAAATCTTCGATTCGACGGAGTCATTTATTCAAATATCGCGCCAAAATTTTTATTTTTGCTGCACAAAAAACGCCATTATGCGCCTAAAGACACACCTATTAATATTATGGCTCGCGTTGGGAGCCTTGGCCGCAAAAGCGCAAGACACCCTCACCGTGATGCAGTACAACCTGTTGTATTACGGCAACTACAATAGCGGTTTTGCCGACTGCTACGAGACCAACAACAACACCCAACGCAAAGACGAATGCATCCGCACCATCATGGATTACGTGAAGCCCGACATCTTCACCGTGTGCGAATTTGGCGCCACACAGACCTTGCTCGACGACTTCTTACGCCACAACCTCAACGTCAATGGGGTCGACTACTGGAAATCCGACAACATCATCAACTACACGGGCAGCAGCATCATCAACCACATCTTCTACGACTCGCGCAAATTGGGACTCAGCAAACACGTCGCCCTGCGCACCACTCCACGCGACACCGATGTCTATGAACTCTATTTAAGAACGCCAGGCTTGGCCGCAGGCGACACCATCAAGCTGGTCTGCATCGTGGCCCATCCCAAGGCTGGACAAAACTACGAAGACTCGCGCCGCGTCTTGATGCAAACCGCCATGGATCATGTGAACCAACACTACCCTACCGACAACGTGCTAATCATGGGCGACTTCAACATGTATGGCGCCAGCGAGAGCGGGTATAGGCTGCTCACCCAGACCTACAGCAACCCTTCTGTCTGTTTCATGGATCCCCTGTCGTTCACTGGTGGCGTGGGCCAATGGAACAACAACAGCCAGTATGCCGCCTTCCATACGCAGTCCACACGCAGTTATTCCGACGAGTGCTTCTCAAGCGGTGGCCTCGACGACCGCTTCGACTTCATCCTCATGGCTGACGAGATTGCCTTCAGCTACAACCACATGCGCTATGTCCAAGGCTCCTATAAGGCGGTCGGCAACGACGGACGGCATTTCAACCAAAGCATCGACCAAAACGGCAACGATGCGGTTCCAGCAGCCGTCGCCGAAGCCCTCTTCGACGGCTCCGACCATCTTCCCGTGACCATGAAAATCGCGGTGGACGTAAAACTTGGCGTGGAGGACTATGAGGCCCAGAGCCTTCAGGCTTCCGTCGCGCCCAACCCCGCCTCGGATTTCGCAAATGTCAGCTTCTACAACCCCGCTGACGGCGACATACAATTTGATTTGTATGCGCCACAGGGACAATTGCTGCGGCATGAATCGGCTGGCTTTGGAGAAGGTCCACAACAGTTTAGGCTCAGCCTCCAGACCTTGCCAAAAGGCTTTTATCTGTTGCGGATCAAGCATAGCAGCGGCTGGAACCAGACGTTAAAAGTCATTGCCGTCCGATAGCGATACGAAAGTATGTCCCTACGGGGTGGAAACCACCTTATACACTTTATCGCCGCGCCGCACCAACGACTTCACGGGAATGGAGCAGTATTCGCCTTTCACGGTCTGCTCAACGGAGCCTAAATCCACGCGGATTTCGGTGAGCGTGTCTTCGTAGACACCGGTCGTCGGGCCGATGATCATGACTTGTTCACCGAGTTTCAGGTCGTGGCTATCCATGCGGATTTCGGCCACACCGAGCTTGCTGTAATAGTTGGTAATCAGTCCGATATATTCTTTTGTCTGCGTGGCCTGCGAGCCGTACTTTTCCGACCATTCAAAAGTGCGGCGACCCAAATAATAGCCGTCCCAAAAACCTCGATTATAGACGTTGCGCAAGCGTTCCATCCAAGCATCGATTTTTTCCTGCGTGAAAGTGCCTTCCTGAATGGCTTCCACTGCTTCGCTGTAGACCGCAACAGTAAGTTTGGTGTATTCCGGCGAGCGGCCACGGCCTTCGATTTTCAGCACTTCGACGCCGGCATCCAGAATCCTGTCCAAGAAAGGCAAGGAGCAAAGGTCTTTCGGCGACATGATGTATTCGTTGTCAAGAGTCAGTTCATAGCCTTCCTCGCGCTCGCGCACATCATAGCTGCGGCGACAAAGTTGTAGGCAAGCGCCACGGTTGGAAGAGGAATTGTAAAGGTCTTGGCTCAGGTTACACTTGCCCGAAATGGCCATGCACAAGGCACCGTGACAAAACACCTCAATCCTAACCAAGTCGCCATGAGGGCCGCGAATTTGCTGTTTTTCAATCTGTTCTGTGATATGCCTGACTTGGTCGATGTTCAATTCTCGCGCCGTCACCATCACGTCGGCGAACTGGGAATAATAGCGCACGGCTTCAAGGTTGGTGATGTTGCATTGTGTCGACATGTGCACCTCGATGCCGATTTGTCGGGCATATTGGATGACGCTCTGGTCGGAGGCAATGATGGCCGAGATGCCGTTGGCCTTGATGGCGTCAAGCAGTTGGTGCATCTCCCCTATCTCCTCGTCATAGATGACGGTATTGACAGTGACATAACTCTTTACGCCGTTCCCATTGCAGGTTTCGGCGATTTGGCGCAAGTCGTCCAAAGTGAAGTTTTTCGCCGAGCGCGAGCGCATATTAAGTTTGCCGATGCCGAAATAGACGCTTCCAGCACCGGCTTGTATGGCGGCGGCAAGGGCTTCGTAGGAGCCCACTGGAGCCATGATTTCGATGGTTGATTTCATCTTGCTTCAAAATTATTAGACGCGGGACTGCCGGACACGAGACACGAGACTAGCAAATGTCTCGCGTCTCGCGTCAAAAAAGCCAGCCTGAAACTCAAGCTGGCTTTGACAAAGTCGGGATGACAAGATTCGAACTTGCGGCCTCTTCGTCCCGAACGAAGCGCGCTACCGGGCTGCGCTACATCCCGAACCGTTTTGCGCGGCAAAATTACACATTTTTTTGATATGCTGTGCAAAAAGACAGGCAGTTTTTTTGTATTGTTCAAAAAACGAGTATGCCAAAATGCTCCAAAAGAATCTTTAAACCAATGAGAATCAATATGATACCACCAACTATTCCCGCTGATTTCTCGTATTTCGAGCCAAAGACATTACCGATCTTCACGCCCAAGACCGAGAAAAGGAAGGTGGTGACACCTATTATTGCCACCGCCACCCAAATATTGACTTGGATGCAGGCGAACGAAACGCCCACCGCCAACGCATCGATGCTGGTGGCGACGGCCAGAAGAAGCATGGTCTTGAAATCGAGAGCACCGTTGTGTTCGTGGTCTTCCTTGCCCCAAACGGCCTCGCGAATCATGTTGGCCCCGATGAGGAAGAGCAACCCGAAGGCAATCCAATGCGCGTAGGAATCGATAAAGTCCTCAAACTGCGCTCCCAAAAAATACCCGACGACAGGCATCAAGGCTTGGAACAGGCCAAACCACAGGCCGCAAACCAAGGCCACGCGCCACGAGAACCTTTTGGTGGTCAAGCCCTTGCAGACAGACACCGAGAAAGCATCCATGGAGAGGCCGACGGCGATGAGTAGAAGTTCGATGAAACCCATACCTTGTTGTATTATAATTTGGCCGCAAAAATAGTTTTTTTATTGCCTAATCCAAAATTTTAGTATTTTTGCCCCGTCGCAAAGCCGAAAGGTTGAGCGGCAGACATGTTGAAAGAAAGGCGTTGTACTAACGCTTTATCTGCGGTACATAAGAATCTCGCAAATTCATTGCCTTGTGTTGGTTTATTCCTACAACGGCAACAACTATCCCGGCGAGGCGTTTTCGTGCCAGGAGCTGATGAAATTCCAGCGCGAGGACATAGAAATCACTTGGGACGTGGTGCATGAGGCCGCGACCGACAAAGCCGTGTCCCTCTATCCCAACCCGACCAGCGGAATCGTCACTATTCAGGTTGGTGAACATCTTGCCGGCGATGTGCGCCTACAGATGTTCGACGCCGATGGCATGAAATGCCTCGACAGCGCCATCGGGGATTCGGGAAGCCTGATTACGCTCGACCTGCACAACCTTGGCGCAGGCTTGTATGTTTACAAGGTGATGTCGGGCGACCGCACCGTGGCAAGCGGAAAGCTTGTAAAACAATGAACAATTAAAACAAGTAGATGAGCACAATTAGTTTACATATTAGACGTGAGATTGGGAAACTATGACTTGTGACTATGACAATGACCACTTCAACCAAGAGCTGAAATTTCAGCATTCTCGTGAAAGCGGTCATGGTCATGGTCAATGGTCATAGTCGAAAAACTCCCGAGTACCGCGTCAAAACAATGTGCAGTTTAATTTTGAACACTTACTTAACGAAACAATGAAACAATTTAAGATTATGGTAATAACAATCCCACAGTCGTAGAAACTGTTAGGTGATGCACAATAACGCTTGCGGCTGCCTCAATACAGTCCAAACCTCGCCAAGCGAAACCTACACGACGACCTATTCCTATGACGCCGCATCGCGCAAGGACGGCGTTGTGTTCCCGTCAGGCTACGCCGTAAAATACCACTACAACGGCATAGGCCATTTCGAGAGCATCACCGACACCCACGGGCACGAACTGTACCGCACCGTGAAAACCACGGCCATGGGACAGACCGAGCGCTTCGTCATGGGCGGCAATATGGTGAGCAAAAGAGAATATCACGCTGAAAAACAAACACTTACACATATCCTCACCGCCAATGGCGAGAATATTTTGCAGGATCTGTGGTACGATTACGACGGATTTGGTAATTTAGCCGTCCGAAAAGACACCCTCAGAGACTTGGAAGAGCGCTTCACATACGACCACCTGAACCGACTGACGGGCATCAGGCTCAACGGCAGCCCGACGGGCGACATGGGCTACGACCCCTACGGCCGCATGAAGGACAAGGTGGCGGACGGCTCACGTGTGTTTTTTAGCGCGGTTTACGACCTGACGAGCAAGCCCCACGCCATCGACGCGGCCAAGACGCTCCCAGGCGTGTTTCCCGCCGAGCGGCAGCGCATCGACTACACCTGCTTCGACAAGGTGAAGACGATAGAGGAAGGCGACAAGACGCTCGAATACACCTACGGCTATGACCGCCAGCGGACAGGCATGACGGAACACGCCAACGGCGTGGTGCGCACGAAGCGCTACGCGGGCGGCTGCGAGTTTGTGACACGGACGGAAAACGACACCACGACGCAGGTCGTCTACACCTTCCTGACCGGACCGACGGGCGTGTTCGCCGTGGTGGAGAAGAGTAACGGCGAGGAAAACGTTCACTACGTCCTGAAAGACCACCTCGGCAGCTGGACGACCATCACCGACGCCGACGGCGTTGTGGAGCATGAGCAGAGCTTCGACGCATGGGGCAACATGCGCGACCCCGACTCTTGGACGGGCACCGTCGCGCAACAGCCCATGTTCGACCGTGGCTTTACTGGGCACGAGCACATGGCCGCTTTCGGCCTCATCAACATGAACGGACGCTGCTACGACCCACTGACGAGCTGCTTCCTCTCGGTGGACGCCTACGTGCAAAGCCCCGACAACTCGCAGAGCTTCAACCGCTACAGTTATTGCCAAAACAACCCCTTGCGCTACACCGACCCCAGCGGTTGGCAGATGGTGGGCGGGATGAGGCCTAGGCACCAAGGCTTCTACGACAAGTGGGGCGACTACTATTCGTGCCCTATCTACCGGCCGAGAGACTTCGGCCTTTTGCAGCTTTCCGATGTCAATCCCGACATAGCTTGGATGGAGGCTAATGAGATGCATGGGGGAAGCAGTTTTGGATCCAATTACACGGTTGATGGAAAAGGAGGAGATGATGTCAAATGTAGTTTTGGAACGGGCGACCCTAATTCTGTTAAGGTAATGGGACCAGGAGCATGTGTGTTTGCTTCCATGGGCTTGATTTGTAAGAGATTGGGAAAGTGGAACATGAACCCGACTTTTTGGAAAGAGAAAGAGGAAGAATACTTCACGATGAAGAATCTGGACGGAGAAAACGATGAAAATAACCACGGGTATATTAACACGAATCTTGTTGATTTCGTGCAATGGGTTGGCAGAGAAGAGAATGTGGAATTTGTTATTAAACCGATTCTATTAGGCTCTATTCCAGATGCATATGGTGAAAAGGCTCAAGTATTAGTACTTGTAGGACTTGAGAATGAAGTCTTAATTCAGCAAAACGGATGGCAGACGGGGCATGCCGCTGTTGTAAACGAATTTATTATGAGAACAGACGGGGCTATACAAATGAAATTTGGAGATCCTTCTCCGCAAAGAATTATGCCTTTGATTTATCAGAACAATAATCCTTACGCATGGCCTAACGGTTTCTCCGCATGGGGCTTCTACCAAATCAATATCAATAAACCATGAAAAAGGTATCGCTACTAATAGTCAGCACTTTTCTGCTTGCTTCTTGTGCAGCCCAAAAGCCTAAAGGACTTTACATTGACGAGAAGTCTGGATGTTTTGTATGCATGAATTATGACAGCATTGCTGTTGGTTACAAAAGAAACCCATCAGAAAAACTTCTTTATTATTTCTATGGTGCTTATACGCTTGAACAGGACAAAATAATCCTCTCCAATAATAGTTTAAGATTTGGCAATTCGATTATTGTAGAAGAATACACCGACTATCCTGGGATTGAGATACAACTGTATGAATTGCAACCGTATTTGGTGTTGGGTGCCCCAAATAAGCATATTGATTCGGTTTATTATCAATTGGCAAACCTTTGTGAGGTTTATTTTGATTTTGATTCTTTTTATGACAACATTTTCTATAGGAAAAGCAAGCCAAGTGCAAAAACTTCAGACGGAATAATTCAAATTCCGATGGAAAAGATTCTTTCCAGAAACACGAATATGATAGAGTTCTTTATTTTAGGTTGTGCCAACTTCTTTTCTGAAATAAAACTTGTTGTCAAGTCTCATACTCGATATGTCATTAAACAAAAATCCTTGTATCACAGGCCGATGATTCCACAAGAAGTACCCGTTGTTTATAACGCGCAAACGAACCAAATAGAAATCACAGAAAACAGTTCTATCAATTACGAACCATATAGGACGTTTAAGCTAAAACATGTTGGCGAGGCGGATTCCTGCCTCGGCGAGCTTCGCAAACGCTATCCCGACTTGTAGGGTGAAAGATTCACTGCATGGAAAAACATATCGCATACGAGCACATTACGGCCTTCGGCCTGATAAACATGAACGGCCGCTGCTACGACCCCGTGACGAGCAGCTTCCTTTCGGTTGATGCCTATGTGCAAAGCCCCGA
>JBGUHI010000005.1:0-32396 GCA_045111995.1 Candidatus Limimorpha sp.
TTGGGGTCTATTGCGTCGATGTCGGCGTCGGTGACGCCCTCTTCCTTGCTGTACTCCCGCAGGCCGTCCATGTGGATGTTGTAGAGCTTGGCCTGGTTGGTGGGGTTGTCCATCGCGAACACGGGGCCGGTGTTGGCGCCAGGGCCGTTCTGCTGGCCCGCTGCCACCTGTCCCGCCACGGTGGCGCCGCCGTTGTCGGCCAGGCCGTTCACCAAGCGGTGACCGCCGGGATAGCGGTGGAGGACGACCTCCTCCGAGCCTGCCTCGTCGGCGATGGCGGTGGTGTTGCCAAGGAAGGTGGCTGCCGTGGCGCCGCTGGGGTAGCGCACGACGACCTTGCCGTTGGCGAGGCGGCCTGCGGCGGCCTCGGCCTGTGCGCTGACGGCGCGAACCACGAAGATGTGGTCGTTAAGCGGGTTGTAGCCCTTGGCGAACACGCCCTGCGGTCCCGTGAGGGTGCGCAGCGGCACGTCGGGGGCGAGGCCGCTGTTGTTGGCGTCATCGCCCCAAGTGAGGCCATTGTCATCGACGATGCCGGCAATATACCACGAGCGAATCGGCTCCGCGCCGAGGGTGACCTCGAGCAGGCCCGTGGTGGTGCCGGGATGCGGATGCGTGAGTAGGAAGATGTCGAGGATGCTGTCGTTGGAGAAGAACACGTCCTTGGCGGCCTTGTTGCTGTAGTAGGTGCCGTAGTCCAAGGTGAACTGGCGCTTCTTGTTGCCTTCGGCGTCCAACGAGCGGTGGAAGCCCGAGGCCACCTCCTCCTCCGTGATGCCGATCTTGGAGTTGGCAATGCTGCCCTTTAGCCGTATCTTGCCGATGTTGCCTGTGGCAGGGTCGTCGTTGAGGGTCTGGAGGCAAACGTCGTCCTCCTTGCTTTTCTTCAGGTAGAGGTCGTAGGTGCTGCCGCTGCGCGTGGTGGTGTTGTCCTTCACGCTGACCGTGCCGCTCACGCCCAGCTCGCCGTTCTCGCAGATATACACCCCGCCGCCAAATTGCGAGGCCACGTTGTAACGGATACTACTTTCCGACACATTGAGGGGTGTTCTCGATAATGTGTAAACGCCACCGCCATATTTGGCTCTATTGGAATGGCCATTAGTTCCGATAGTGCACTCTGTAAATGTTCCTCCAAAACACCGTATGGCTCCACCTTCTCCATTGGCTCCAATATTGTCTTCAAAAACGCACTTGTTGATATTGGCGGCACCAAAACAGAATATTCCGCCTCCATCTTTTGCGGAATAATTATTGCTAATGGTTTTCTCGCCAGCACCCGACAAATCGAGGCCATTATTACAGTAAATAGCTCCGCCTTGGTAGTATTTTTCGCCAACATTAGGGTCGTTTTTGCCAACCTCATTGCCTGTCATAACCAAAGTGCCTTCGTACTTGCATTTAAACCAGGAGCAATAAACCGCACCGCCAGCTGCACCAGAGTTATTAAGTCCAGCCTTGTTGTTGGTGAAGGCACATGTGCTATTAAGCACTTCGACATCATTCCTGTGACGAATGGCTCCGCCGTGTCTTCCAGCCTCATTCGATGAAAACGTGACAGTAGCAGCAGCAAAATATAGTGAATTCGTATAGTACGTGGCTACCCATATTCCTCCTCCATCTTGTCCTGCCTTGTTGTTTGTAAAAGTTATTGTTTCTTTGTTTGACAATGTAAGCATGACTGTTCGATTACTACCCTGCCAGTCGATATAGATACCTCCTCCATCGCCGCTGGTAGCCGTGTTGTTCGTCATGGTTAACGAATACTCGTCTTTGCACTCAATGGAGCCGTAGCTAAAAATGCCGCCGCCCGACCCACCGGCAGTGTTACGGTCGAAAACGGGGCTGTCTTTCAGCGTGATTTTCAGGGTTTGAGGGAAATACAAACCTCCGCCATCGCCAGTTGCAGTATTATTACTCACGGTTGCATTTGACAGTATGGTATTGACATTGGAGTAAATACCTCCTCCATTTCCGTTCCCAGCCGTGTTATGGTCGATGACACAACCATCTCTGAATGTGGCTTCGCCGTTGCTTTCGTTGATGTATAATCCACCGCCTTCGTTTTGTGCAACATTGTAGGCACATCTACCGCCTTGGAAATAGAGATAAGACTGGTTGTTATAATACATCGCATGGTTGTCGTATACACCAGCACCGTTTATCGCTGTGTTTGCCTTCCCGTTTTCTCCGATGTTGCAGTTGTACAGATATCCGGCTCGATTGGTCCAAATGCCTCCTCCATTGCCATTGTCGGCATGGTTGTCGTTGATAGTTACAGTACCCGTAGTTGTGATTCTAACATAATAATCCCCGTCTTGGTAAATACCTCCACCATTGCCGTTAACGGCCGTGTTGCCAGTGATAGTTGCAGAATGGTTATCTTGGCAAAACACCCATCCTCGCTTTTCGCAAATACCGCCTCCATTAGCATAAGCCGTGTTGTTTGTGATCTGACAACCACCCTCTAGGTAAATGTTGGCCGCTGCTTCAGCACACACACCGCCGCCGTCGCCATTCAATGCCTTATTGAGGGTTATTGTCGCTCCATTGATGTATAAAGGCGAATTCTCCTCACAGTAAATGCCTCCTCCGCTGTTTTGGGCCTCATTATAGCTGATGACGCTTCCATCTTGGATGTATAAGGCATCGTCATGAAAGGAATAAACTCCTCCACCGTTTCCTCCAGATGTGTTTTTGTTGGCAGCAGATCCTCCAATGGTCACGCCGCTTATAACTCCTCCTGAGTTAAGGTAAAAGGCCCCTCCGCCATAACTTGCCGTGTTTTTGATGATTGTCCCATCATAAAAGTCGATGTCACCATGAGCATATATGGCTCCTCCTTTGCCTTCAATAGTATTCGTTCCAGCCTGATTGTTCTCCATGAGCAAATTGCCTCGATTGGTTATAGTCATACCATAAATAGCACCGCCACCACCTGCTGTTGTGGTAGCAGCTTGGTTGTATTGGAAAGTGTTCGAGTTCTCGCTCAATACAATATCTGCAGTTGCCCAAATGCCGCCTCCTTCTCGGCCTGCGGTGTTTCGGAGAAAAGTGACAGACGAGCATTTAGAAAGATTGAAGTCCGTGAAAAGTGAACCCACGCCACTCCCAGAGCAACGTATGCCTCCACCATCGGTTTCAGCCTCGTTGTCGGCAAAATACAAGGATCCGTAGGTGTCAAAGATGACTAGCCCTACGCTCATACCGCCCCCCATACCAGAATCGCTACTGCCGCCGGGACCTTGAATTGCTCGGTTGTTCGTCATGTTGATGGAATAGGAGTCTATAAAACGCGTTTCGCCAAAGCCAGACAGCCCACCGCCACCCAAAGCAGTGTTATTACTCATGGTCAGAGTGTTGTTGCCCGCGCAGATTAGCGTGCCAGCATTGAATATGCCAGCACCATAGTTGGCAGTGTTGTTTGTGAACGTAGCCGTATTAAGGTTTAGCGTACCTTTTGTCATAACACAGATTGCCCCTCCTCTGTTTGCGGCATAATTGCCTGTCATAGGGGTTTCGTTGCCCGTGAAGGTGCAATTGTTGATTGTCGCCTCGCTGGTGGAAGACGATGTATAGTGATCCTGAGTTCTGCCTATGAAGATTCCTGCACCGTCACCAGTGATATTCTTACAGTTGTTCACTTCACAATTGTCCATTATCAATTGGCTTTCCCCTCCATTGTCATACCAATGATGTTCCCAAGGATACAATCCGACAACCAACATGGGATTGGGGCAGTTTGCAACGGTGCTTTTTGCACCATCCAATACAATGTATTGCATCGTAAGAGAGGCACCCGGGAGAACGTAGAGCGTGGCTGCCGTAGTGCGAGTGATGGTGCGTTTGGTGGTATTGTTGCTCTTAAGAGTGATGTTCACACCTGAGTGCATTTCGCAACTTCCAGCAAGGGTGGCATTGCCACTCACGGTGATGGTGTATGATCCAGCACTTGAGCAGGCATTGATAGCGGCATTGAGAGTACTGTAGTTGCCAGTAATGGTTCCTGTGACGGCAAACTGCGCCCGTGCCGCAAAGGGAATGAGGAGCAAAAGGATGGATGCCGCCAAGGTTGCGGCGAGGGGTTTGAGATAGCCCAGCCTGTTACGATACGCATCATTTTTTCTCAATAAGTCTTTGTTTCTCATTGGTTTGAAATCTGTTTTGCACCGAAGCCCAAAGTGCACATCAATAGTCTTGGCAAAGAGAGCGGAGCCTCCCAAACCTATCCTTATTTCAGTTAGTTGGGTCTGGACTCCCATGAGAAGAAAAAATAAAGAATATATAAGGAAATCGCTCCGCTGAATATGCTGTAAAGATTTGGGTACAACATACCAGCAAAAGCAACTCTCTTCTCTCCACTTCCTCTCATACGCGAATTGTCCAGATTCACTAACTATGAACAAAGCGAAGAATGCGCTTTCTTTGGCCACTCCGTTTTCTCCCGGAATGGCGGGGCAAAAATAGGGAAATTTTCTTTTGCAAAAGGCTTTTTGCGCACAAACCGCATAAAAATGTGGAGGCAGTGTGCACTCCGCCTCCACAAAACAATGAATTCAAGATGATTACAAATTACATTGTCGTTTCTTTTGTAGAGACGCGCCATGGCACGTCTCTACAAAGGTAAATCACATCGTTTTTGCCCACGTGTCCTTCAAGGCCACGGTGCGGTTGAAGACCAAATGATTTGCCGTGCTGTCCTTATCGACGGTGAAGTAGCCGATGCGCTGGAACTGGAAGTGGTCGAGCGGCTTGGCATCGGCCAAGAATTCCTCCACGTAGCACACGGGACGGATTTCCAACGAGTTGGGGTTCATCATCTCCTTCATGGCCTCTAATGCGGTCTTGCCTTCGTTTTGCAGGCGGGCCAATTCGTCGCGGGGGTTCTCCACCTTCCAAAGGCGGTCATACATGCGCACCTCGGCTTCGAGGCAACGCTCGCAACTCACCCAGTGGATGGTGCCTTTCACCTTGCGGTTGGCGCCGGGCATACCGCTCTTTGTGTCGGCGTCGTACTCGGCATAGACTTCCACGACCTCGCCGTTCTCGTCTTTCTTGCAGCCCGTGCATTTCACGATGTAGGCGTTCTTCAGGCGCACTTCGTTGCCGGGGGTCATGCGGAAGTACTTCTTCGGCGCGTCTTCCATAAAGTCCTCTTTCTCAATCCAAAGCTCGCGGCTGAAGGCAATCTTGTGGCTGCCCGCGCTCTCGTCCTCGGGGTTGTTGATGGCTTCCATCTCCTCAATCTGTCCCTCGGGATAGTTGGTGATGACCAGCTTCACCGGATTGACCACGGCGGCCACGCGGTTGGCAGTGGCGTTGAGGTCTTCGCGGAGGGCGCTCTCCATCAGGGCGAAGTCGTTCAGGGCGTCGTAAGTCGTATAGCCGATCTTGTCGATGAACTTGCGGATGCCCGTGGGCGTGTAGCCACGGCGACGGAAACCGCAAATCGTGGGCATACGCGGGTCGTCCCAGCCGCTCACCAAACCCTCATTGACGAGGACGAGCAGGTTGCGCTTGCTCAAAAGGATATAGTTGAGATTCAGCTTGTTGAACTCGGTTTGGCGCGGACGGTTTTCGTCCATGTTGTCGCCCTCGCCACGGATTTCCTTGAGCCAGTCGATGAACAAGTCATACAGCGGACGGTGCACCACAAACTCCAAGGTGCAGAGCGAGTGGGTCACGCCCTCGAAGTAGTCGCCTTGCCCGTGGGCGAAGTCGTACATCGGGTAGGCGTGCCACTTGGTGCCCGTGCGGTGGTGCGGCGTATCGACCACGCGATAGATGATCGGGTCGCGGAAGTGCATGTTCGGGTTGGCCATGTCGATTTTGGCGCGCAGCACCATCTTGCCCTCGCCGATTTCGCCGCTGTTCATCTTGTGGAACAACTCGAGCGATTCCTCAACGGGACGGTTGCGGTAGGGGCTTTCGGTGCCGGGCTGCGTGGGCGTGCCTTTCTGCGCGGCAATCTCCTCGGAGCTTTGCTCGTCGATGTAGGCCTTACCTCTTTTAATTAATTCTATGGCAAAATCCCAGAGTTGCTGGAAGTAGTCGGAGGCGTAGTATTCGTTACCCCACTGGAAACCAAGCCATTGGATATCCTCTTTGATGGCATCGACGTATTCCATGTTCTCCTTGGTGGGGTTGGTGTCGTCGAAGCGCAAGTTGCACACGCCGCCGTGTTGCGCAGCGATGCCGAAGTTGAGGCAGATGGCCTTGGCGTGGCCGATGTGGAGGTAGCCGTTCGGCTCTGGAGGGAAGCGCGTCTGCACACGTCCGCCGTTCTTGCCGTTGGCGAGGTCTTCTTCCACCTTCGCTTCAATGAAATTGAGCGATTTCTTTTCCTTGCCCCCTTCTAAGGGGGTCAGAGGGATTTCCTTTTCTTCTTCTGGGTTTGTCATATCGATTCAAGATTCAAAATTTAAGATTCAAGATTCAAAATCAGTAGGCTTTGTACTTGTCGCCGGTCTTCTCGATGAGGATTTGGTAGTACTCGTCGCTGTATTTCGGGTGCTCGCTCTTGATGGGCGTGTATTTGTGGTTGGGTTTGTTTTCCACCGCTGTGTTCACGTTGCCGTCCATGTATTTCATGAACAATTCTTGATAGAAACGTTTCCAGTGGGCGGTCAAGTCGTTAGCCATCGTGCATGAGAAATTGGTGAGTTCCTTCACTTGGGCTTCTCTCCCTTTGATGGTGGCCACGCGCTTGTCGAGGGCAGGAACCGTGTTTTCCACCCATTTCGTCTCCATCTCGCGCTGCACTTTGCGGATTTCGGGATGGATGTGGTCATACTTGGTGTAGGCCCAGTTGCTCATCTGGCTGAAAGTCCAGAAAGCAGCGGTTTCCGACCATTGGGTCATCGAGCCGTTGCCGGCGCGGAAGCACTCGGGGATTTCGGTCATGCAGCTGAACATGGGGCAATAGACGCAGTTGTCGGCATCGTCCACGCCAAACCAGATGATGCCGCCCACAGGCCAGTCGTAGTAGCCACGGCATTGGGCCACGAAGCTGAAGCCGGTTTGTTGGGTGGCAGTGGTGCGCTCGTGCACATATTCCTGTCCGTTCACCTCAAACTGCATCGGACGCCAGCGGTAAGGGCAGTGGAACGGGCCTGCGCCCACGTCTTGCGACATGTCGAGTTCGGTGCCTTCCAGGTGGTCGCGCATGAAGTCCATCATGTCTAAAACGCTCACTTTCTTGTTGGGCAACACCCACAAAGGCATACGGTTGGTGGGGAAGTTGTCGGGCGTTTGGCACATTCCGGCGGTGTAAGGCTGTGCGCGCTTGATGTCGCGGCCCGTGGCATAGCCCCAATAGTCCTTCATGTTGTCGGTCACCTTGTTGAACATCGCCCACACGCGCAGGTCGCAGAAGCGGGCGCCGCTGAAATCAACGGGGTTGTAAACATCGGAGAAAGAGAATTTGTCGTCCGGACCGTTGTAGAGCTTCATCTCCTTGGCGAAGCTGATGACATCGTCGGCATACACGCAGTCGATGTTCGCATCCTTGAAGAGCTTGTCGATTTGCTTGAAGGTGATGCTGGTCTTGTTTTTCTTGGCCAAGGGGAAGGTGGTGATGCGAGCCTGGTTGGCGTGGCCGCTCACGTAGCCGTCAGGGATGCGGCGGGCCACCCACACGGCGCCTTTGTGCTGCGGGCCTTTACCGATCATTTCAAGGATCCACACCTCTTCGGTGTCGCAAATCGAGAAAGACTCGCCCTCGCTGACGTAGCCGTAGTTGGCCACCAATTCGCCCATGCACTTGATGGCTTCGCGGGCGGTCTTGGCGCGTTGCAAGGTGATGTAAATCAGGCTGCCGTAGTCGATGATGCCCGGGCTTCCCCAGAGGCATTCGAGGCCGCCGTTGGTCGTTTCGCCGATGGCAAGTTGCCATTCGTTCATGTTGCCGACCACGTTGTAGGTGTGCGCCACTTGCGGGATTTGGCCGCGATACATGCCGCCGTCCCAGTCGTACACGTCGAGCATGGCACCAGCGGGCCAGTCTTGGGCGGGATAGTGGTAGAGTTCGCCGTAAAGCACATGGCTGTCGGCAGCGTAGGAGATCATGCAGGAGCCGTCGGTGGAGGCACCCTTGGTGATGAGGAAATTGGTGCAGGCGTTGGCTTTGCCGAAGCAGAAGACGAGAGCCAAGGCCACGATTGCTGAAAACAGTTTTTTCATATCGGTGAATTTTTGTTGATTGAATTGCAATTTAGACGGCACAAAGATACTGAAATTGTTGAATTGAATATTGTTTAATTGTTTAATTGTTTGTTTTTTCTGATTGTCAATGCCATACCCGACAGCAAACGACAACAAACATTTACATTCGACAACAAACGTTTAATCGACGGGTAGGTTTTGGCGGTTTTGGTTTCTTTGCAGCAAAATAACTAATTCAACTACACTATGGAAAAAGAACAATTGACTATGTCGAATTCTCAATTCAATAATGGTACGCCTGAATTTGTCAAAACAAACCTCATTGGAACACATCAGTTTTTCAACATTCCAACTGACGACAGCGAAGGCTGGTATGCAGCAAAACAGCGGCTTTTCATACGTCATCCCTTTGGAATACACTTTCAGGCATCCTACAAAATCGTATTTGAACTTTACCGTTGAACTGATTGTGGGAGAAGTTGTCCTTAAGAAAGATGGAAGACGGTATGTCCAGTACAGCGTTGAATTGATGGACATAAAGAAAGCCGAAAGCAGTTAACCCGACTTATTTGTTTGCAGATCTGCTCTCGGCTTGTCATGACACCCTGTAATAAAGTCGTTATCGCTTTTGGCAATCGCTTGTACAGAATGCTTTGAAACTCGACGGAGTTACAGAGGGGCTTGCTATCCGGCATTTCCCATCCGTCGGTTTTTCTGCCTGCAAAATTACAACTTTTTCGTTTACAACGCCATGAAAACACAAATTTCACTCTTTTTCCTTGTTGTTCCACCATTCCGAATAGCATTGGAAGAAGTCGTATTCGAGCAGGTCGCAGATTTTGAGCAGCAGGTCTGTATAGATCCACGGGCGGCTGAAAATCTTGTAGGCGTTTTGCCGCGAGTAGCCAAGCTGCTCGGCCAACCATGTGATGCTGTAGCCCTTGCGTGCCAGTTCTGCCTTGATGAGCCTTCCTATGTGCGGTTCTTCGTTCATGCCGTTTGCCTTTGGTGGAGCCTTGCTCGGTAAGCAAACAAAATGGGCGGAACCGTTTTTGTTGCTTATTCATGCATCTCGGCTCTGGTAAACCGTTGGAGTAAATAAGAACGAAGCAGCTCACGCCCGATGGGCATGAACTTTTCGCAATCTCATTCTTTCTCCAAAATGTACCAGATTTTCGATGCAAAAGAATAAGAGCGTAAAGCTCGGTGTGGTTATGTCAAATCTCTATTCTATTTTTCTTCTTGTTCTTTTGTTATTGGGGACAAAAGTACGGATAATTTGGATTAGTTGTTGATTTTTGATTTTTATTTTACTCTACAAAAGAAAAGAAGTGCCTGTTTGACACTTCCTTCCGAATAAACGTTGAGGCTAATGCCTTATTGTTTATAGCATTTGAAGTATTCATCATAGCCCGACTGCAATGCTTGCATTCGCAATTTGATTTCCAAATCATTGCAGTTTTTTGCTCCCCATGATTCAGGGTCCATAATTGTACTACCGTAATAATAATTATCTGTAGCATCATATTCTTCACATTTGCAGGAAGAACTTTTGTTACATTTGGGAAAAAGCATAAGACAGAAAAAGGCTGCCACAAGGATTGTTACTTTTTTCATGGTATTAGTATAAGTGTAATCATTTATTCTCCTTCTCGACGAATATATACAGAGGTAACAGCACTGAAATCACTTTGTTTACCGCTTGCGCTTACTGCTTTTACTTTATAGTAATAAGTGTTTCCACAGGAGACACTCTCATCCGCCCAACTACTTGAACCATTTGAGCCTTTTTTGCTGTAACTTCCGCTATATGAGTTACTTCTATATATATCCCAATGATCTACGCCCCAAACAAAATTCCATGAAACCAATGCATAAGGATACATTCGAGGGCCGCAATCTTCTGCAGTAACACCAGTTGGTGCAGCTGGAGTTACATCGTTTCCGCCGCCGCTGCCACCACCACTGGACGAGTATTGGCAATAGACTGATGAACTCATTGCACTTTCTCCATAACTATTTTTGGCTTTGACTTTGTAATAATTGTTTGTCAAAGGCATGTCGTCGTAAATATATGTATTACTTGTTGTTCCAACGGTATAGCTATAGCTAATATCATATTCATCCCAATAAACAACATAGCTAGTGGCGTTTGAAACGCTGTTCCATGACACTTTAATCCGAGAACCATCAACCCTAGCCGACAATCCAGTTGGAGTTGATGGTGCAGATCCGCTGCTATTGCCACCGCTTCCTCCCCCTCCAGGGTAATAGGGATCTGGCGTTGGTTCTTTTGTGCAGGCCATGATAGCCATTAGAAGAATTAGTAACATGGAACTTAGTCCTATAATCTTTTTCTTCATGTTTCTTTTTGCCCAGTTCTATCCCATCGGGCGCATCGGTTTAATATTGTAATTTAATTAAAGTACAGTTCGTCCAACAGCACCTGAAATGTCTTGTTTGATTGTGCTCAACAAACGGGTGTCGAAGCCTCTAATCCATTTTGGCTCTCCGCCAAATTCCGCTTCGGTCTTGATATCGACCTTTTTCCTGTCACTGGAAAACTTGAAAATGACTCGTGTCCTGTATTTCTCTGTGAATCTGCCTCTGTCGTTCCAAGTGTAGCACCAATTCGTTCTTCCATATCCGCCGTCTTTGGAAATCATGTCCATTTCAAAACGTCTTGCCACCACATCCAAAACTTCATTGAATGCTTGGTCATAAGACAATTCTTCCCTAATCATAATGGAACTCCATGATCCTCCGTCTGTAGCTTTGACAAAACTGCTCGGTCTGATTGCTCCACAACTTGTAAACAAACAGCATGTTACAAAACAAGCAAACAAAAACATTGTCGTTTTCTTCATGTTTTCTCTTGCCCAGTTCTATCCCATCGGGCGCATCGGTTTTTAAAGTTAAAGATTCTTCGGCAAAGGTATGGAGGATTCTTGTAAGTTGTTCATTATCAGTGTAAACTATATTGAGCGATATTATACCGATGAGTTGTCATGGGAAGAGAACTGTTTTGTTTGTTCAATTGCCGAAAAAAAACCGTTTATTTTGTTATTCATTGAAAACCAACAATCTACCCGACAGCAAACGACAACAAACATTTACATTCGACTACAAACGTTTAATCAACGGGTAGGTTTTGGCGGATGGTGTTTCTTTGCGGCGGAATCAAGCACAATATTATTATGAACACACAAAACAATAAGACTATTGAAGTCCCGACGGGGAACACCAAAGAAGACATCAAGTCAAGAGAAGCCATTATTTCAGACGTGTATAGAAGCTGGTATGAGGCGAACCCTTCGAAAGCGGTATATAACACGCATCTGAAAGATTTTATTAATGTACGATTCCTATCAATCAATGAAACAGTTCACCATGCTTCCATTTCTTATTTATCGACTTTGGCAGTTCTGCAATTAGACATCATACTTCGGTGTTCTGTGGTTTATGGCAAGCCCAAGCCTCCGAAGAAAGGAGTCGCCAATCAAAAAGTATTTGCCTATATGCTGGAGATGCACCACGAGTTGATAGGCATTGGTCTTGTGAAAATGATGGTAGGCGTAAAGCGGACAGGCGAGAAGGTGCAATATTGCATAACAGCGATAGAGGTATAAAAAAAAGAAATCGACAGGCTGGCTCGCTCGAAAGGTCATCACCAAATTTTGGACGTCAACGGACTGTTCCCCTATTGATTTCTGCCCGCAAAATTACAACATTTTCCCGAAAAAATGCCTTTTTGCGAAAATTTTTTTTCCGTTTTTGCGTTTTCTTTGGAGAAATCCCTATTTTTGTCTTCTAATGAATCCTTAAAATTCAACAATATGAACAAAAGACGTTTACTTTTTCTGATGCTGAGCGCGATAGCCTTGGCATCGGTGGCGCAGCAGCCACCCATCTCGCACCTCGAGATCAACAATGTGTATCCTACCATCCTCGGCGATGGCAGTTGCTTCGTTCCTCAACAAGAGAGTTACGATGAAGACTACAATCCGCTTCCACCCAACTGCACCACTTGGGAAGTGCCAGCTGGCAGCGGCAAGCAGACCATCTACCAACACGCACTTTGGTTTGGCGGTCTGGATGCGGACAATTCCTTGCATCTTGCTGGTTTTAGGTTTGGACAATTTGGTCAGGACTATGCCATGGGGCCGCTCAAAACGGCTGATGGCACCAATGATTTGTATGCCAAACTGAAGTATCACCACGTTTGGAACCTCACCCGCGCCGAAATCGACCAGTTCGTCGCCAACTACGGCAATGCGGGCTATCAAATCCCTGAAGACATCCTGACTTGGCCAGCCCACGGCGATGATGGCTATGCCAGCAACCTCGCGCCTTTCGTGGATGTGAACGGCGACGGTCGCTACAATCCCACCGATGGCGACTACCCCGACATCAAGGGCGACCAATGTCTGTTCTTTATTTTCAATGACTATAGAGAACATACAGAAACGGCAGGGACTCCGATTAATTTGGAGGTTCACGCCATGGTGTATGGTTTCAATGCCCCAAATGACGAGGCGCTGAACAACACCGTGTTTGTGAACTACAAGTTCTATAACCGCTCGGCCAACAACTATCAAGGCACCTATCTCGGTCTTTGGACGGATTGGGACATCGGCTACCTGTATGACGACTATGTGGGATGCGATGTGCAACGCAATTCCTGTTTTGCCTACAATGGCAACCCCATCGATGGCAACGGTGAGCCAAATTCCTATGGTGACAATTGGCCAGTGCAGGTGCTTACCGTATTGAACGGCCCCAATGGTTTGGGAATGACGGGTTTTATGTATCACAAAAATACCTCTGGTGATAACGGTGATCCAATGACAGCTCCAGATTACTACAATTATCTGCAAGGTCGTTGGAAAAACGGCCAGCCTATGCAATATGGAGGCAATGCTTTTTCAGGCGACGGAGTAGTCGGTCCCGAGTGCAAATTTATGTTCCCTGGCGACACCGACCCTAACAACATTGGCACAGGCGGCATTGCGCCTAATGACGGCTACAACACCGACGGGAAATACTGGACCGAGGAAGAGTGCTTTGAGACTTTTCCCAACCCAGACCCAGATAATTGGTCTTATCCTTTCGGCCCTGGCGATCGCCGTGGCTTGGCTTCAGTGGGTCCTTTCGACTTCCCCGCTGGCGGCATGAAGGAGCTGGACTACGCCATGATTACCGTTTGGAAGAACAACAGCCAATCGGCCATGGAGCGCAAAGGCGAGTTCATCGACCACATCAAAGCCTTGTTTGAAAACAGATTTGCGAAATAAACAGAGTGTCTAACCTTTTAATAATGAACGAAATGAAAAAGTTATATATCGTGATGATGCTCGTTTTGACGGGCACGATGGCTGTGGCCCAAACCAGCGTTTGGAACGGCGGCAGAACCGTTTGGACACAAGGAAACGGTACAGAAGCTAACCCCTTCCTTATCGAATCGGCTGAACATTTAGCCTATTTGGCTTACGCCGTCAATAAAGGCTACAACATGCTTGGCGTGCATTTCCGCCTCACCACCGACATCGACCTGAACGGCAGCGAAGAACTGCAATGGGTGCCGATTGGACTGGGTAGCAAGTATGGGTATAGTGAGGATGGCTGCGACAGGGGAAGAATTTGGGCAAATGGCGAGTTTTATCCCTTCTCATTTTTCAAAGGCCACTTCGATGGCGGCGAACACAGCATTTCCAACTTGTATATCAACCAAGAAAACGGCAATTATTTGGGCCTGTTTGGAGTTGTTTATAGTGAAAATGAAGAGAATCCTGCCGTCGTTGAGAATGTGTTTGTTACTAATGGCTATATCAAGGGAAATTCATGTTGCGGAGGCATTGTTGGTCGAACCTATAGTGGAATCCGTGCAACTGTTTTGATTTCCCGTTGCTGGAGCGGAGTTACTCTAGAATGTAGAGGATACTTGGGTGATGGTGTAGGGGGAATTGTTGGAAACGGTGATACTGGTTTACACATCCAAAAGTGCTACAATATTGGAAATGTGAACGGGATTGCTGTGGGTGGCATCCTTGGCAGTGGTACAGGCGAAATAGAGGAATGTTACAACAAAGGCGACATTACTGGAAACTGTGCAGGAGGAATCTATGGTGGAGGTATTAAAGGCCCAATAATTATTTACGATTGCTACAATTTAGGAGAAATTACAGCCAATACTGATATTGGAGAAATATCGAGTGGTGCTCCTTCCGGTCCGGCGGGTGGAGGCATCGCTGGAGCCAAATTAACCCCAACGGGCTCAGTTTCCATAACCAATTGCTACAATGTAGGAAGCGTTTCAAGCACACGAGATATTGGTTGCATCATGGCTTATGCCGCAGGCAATAATAACACCTTTGAGAACAACTATTACCTCAACACCTGTAGCGACGAGAATGAAGACCAAGGCACCCCGTTGAGCGAGGATTATATGTTCAGTCAGGCGTTTGTGGATTTCCTCAACAGCTTGGGCACAGGTCAATTGTGGGCTATGGATGAAAACAACACCAATGGCGGCTTCCCCGTCATCGTGACGATAGACCTTGCAGTGGATGAAATTTCAGAGGTTTCATTCCATGTCTATCCCAACCCAGCCCAAGGCCAATTCACGGTGGAAGGCACGGGAAAGATGATGGTGACAAACCTTTTCGGGCAAACCGTCCTTGTCCGCGATATTGACGGACAAACAAACGTATCCCTGCCTCGCGGAATGTATTTCGTGAAATTAGGCAACGCGACGCGGAAGGTTGTGGTGGAGTAATTGGTGTTCACACGAATTACCATGAATGAACCACGTATTTTTCATGAATTATTGATGGCCATTCGTGCCTGATTCATGGCAATTCATGTCGATGAAAACAGGAAATCCCTCGGCCTGCGGGTCGGGGGATTTTTTTTGTTTGTTTTTCAAATCACTGAAAACTGTTTTAATTGACAATCAATGAAAAAACCGACAGCAAACGACTACAGTCGATTACAAACGTTTAATCAACGGCTTGGTCTTGACAGGTTTTGCATTTTTGCAGCGAGAAACCCATTAATGCTATTGTTATGGATGCAAAAGACAACAAAACCATTGAGGTTCCTGTTGGGAACACAAGAGAAGACATTAAGGCAAGAGAGGCCATTATTTCAGATGTGTACAGATGCTGGTATGAAGCGAATCCTTCAAAAGCGGCTTATAACACTGATTTGAAAGATGTTATAAATATTCGGTATTTGTCAATTACTGAAACCATGCGTCATGCAGCCAAATCGTATCTATCGACTTTAGCAGTATTGCAACTTGATTTGATTTTAAAGAACGCCTGTCAAGTTGGTGAGCCTACGCCAGCAAAACTTGGAATCAAAAACCAGAGCGGGTTTACAGAAATGATTATTATGGAATGTCCGTTAGTTGGCATAGGAACAGCAAAACTAACCGTTGGCGTGAAAAAGAAAACTGGAATGAAAATACAATATTGTATTACTGCGATATGCACATAAAAAACCGACGGAGTTACTGAGGGGCTTGCTATCCGGCATTTCCCGTCCGTCGGTTGAAGTTCACCGCACTCTACATAACCTTAAGGAATGTGTACGGTTTTCTGCCTGCAAAATTACAACAAAAATCCCAAACACCACCAAAAAAATGAAAAATATTCCTTATTTTAGCCCAATGAACGCAATCCAAAGCATGGCGCAACAAACCTTTGTGAACCAAAAACTTGACTTCGTCGAGGAACTGGTGCTCTACACCGACGCTCACATTTTCCTGACGGGAAAGGCGGGCACGGGCAAGACCACCTTCCTGCGCAACTTGCCGCTGAAGACCTACAAGCGCATGGTCGTGGTGGCGCCCACGGGCGTGGCCGCCATCAACGCGGGCGGACAAACCATCCATTCGTTTTTCCAACTGCCTTTCGGTCCGCAGCTGCCCGAAGACGCGCAAAACACGGCCTCTTGGGGCAGGGCATTGGCCAAGTCGAAGGCGGCGCAACTCCAGAAACTCAACAAGAGGAAACTCAACCTCATGCGCAGCCTCGACCTGCTCATCATCGACGAAATCAGCATGGTGCGCGCCGATGTGCTCGACGCCATCGACGCGGTGTTGCGCCGCGTGCGCCGCTCGACAAAGCCCTTCGGCGGTCTCCAACTGCTGATGATTGGCGACGTGCACCAGCTCGCGCCCGTGGCCAAGCCTGAGGAATGGGAAGTGCTCGCACCTTATTATAATACGCCGTACTTCTTCGGCAGCCTCGTGCTGAAAAAGACGCCTTACGTCTGCGTGGAACTGGAACACATCTACCGCCAGCACGACGAGAGTTTCATCACCTTATTAAACAAGGTGCGCAACAACCACATGGACGCGGAATGCGTGCGCCTGCTCAACACCCGCTTCAAGCCGGGATTCGCGCCCAAGGACGGCGAAGGCTACATCACCCTAACCACCCACAACTACCAAGCCGACCAAATCAACGAGTCAAAACTGGCGGCCATCAAGGAAAAAGCGGTGGTTTTCAAGGCCGAGGTACGTGGCAATTTCCCCGAAAACACCTACCCGACCAAGGAAGAACTGGAGCTGAAAGTCGGGGCGCAGGTGATGTTCGTCAAGAACGACCCGAATCCCGAAAAGGCTTTCTACAACGGAAAAATCGGGCGAATCGTCGGCTTCGACGAGAAAGAAGGCACCGTCACCGTGGAAAGCGGCGGCGAGCATCTCACCGTCCCGAAACTGAAATGGCAAAACATGGAATACTCCATCAACCCTGAGAATCAAGACATTGAGGAGAAGGAAATCGGGAGTTTCACCCAGATTCCGCTGCGTTTGGCTTGGGCCGTCACCATCCACAAGAGCCAAGGCCTGACCTTCGACAAGGTCATCGTCGATGCGGGACAGGCTTTTGCGCATGGGCAAGTGTACGTTGCCCTCAGCCGCTGCACCTCGTTGGAAGGCCTCGTGCTGAAAACGCACATCACCTCAGCCGCTTTGGTCAATGATTCGTCTGTCAATCAGTTTGTTGAGCAGCTTCCCGAAAAGGAACCGACACAAGAAAAGGTGGATGCCTTGCGCCACGAGTACGAGCTTGAAACCATGCTCGAACTGATTGGTTTTGAAGGTATTTACAAGGATTTCGGCAAGTTGGTGAAGGTGGTTTACGCCAACGACACCCTCTTTGAAAGCACGATGATCCAAGACCTCTCGCAGCGGCGCAACCGCATTTACGATGAACTTTGCGGCGTGAGCGTCAAGTTTGAGGGCCAGATTCGGAAACTCCATGCCGAACAGCCTTCATGTGAGCAAAATCCCACTTTGCAGGAGCGATTAATAAAAGGTGTGGCCTATTTCGACGAACATCTGAAAGACATTTCCAACGGCCTGTTCGACCTGCCTTTCAAGACTGACAACAAGGCGGTGAACGACCAACTTTCCGATGTTTTGAAGCAACTTCAAGAAAGCATCTCCCTGAAAACCAGCTGTCTTGAGACCTGCAAAGGCGGTTTCAGCGTGAGAGAATACCAGAAAACCAAGTCTATCAAGGTGATAGAGGTCGAGAAGAGTGCCAAGAAAAAGATTGAAATCAAGGATGATGTGATGGACAAGAGTCCGCTGTATGCCAAATTGCGCGCTTGGCGCTCGCGCAAGGCCGAAGAACTTGAAGCCGAACTTTATACCATCATCCCCAACAAACCGTTGAAACTCATCGCGCAAGAGAAGCCCGTCACCCTTCATGCCTTGAAGGAAATCGAGGGTATGGGACCCAAGCGCGTGAAGGCTTTCGGCGCGGAAATCCTCGACATCGTCCTGCGTTTCATGGGACAAGACCCCGAAACCGTCGATTTTGGCGAAATGCCCGAAGAACCCAAGAAAAAAGCCGCGAGGCCGATAGGCGAAACCTACCGCATCACCAAGGAAATGTTCGACAGCGGAAAGTCCGTCGAGCAAATCGCCAAGGCAAGGGGGTTGGCCGTCAGCACGATTAATAGCCATTTTGTCCGCTTCGTGGAGCAAGGCGACTTGATGGCTTCGCAATTCGTTGAACACGAGAAATATAACGAAATCTTGGAATATTTCGAGTCCACCTTCGACCCGCAAATCAACATTGCGAGGGAAGTGCTTGGCGAGGGCTATGATTATGGCGAAATCAAGGCGGTGTTGGCCGAACTGGAGCGAGAAAATTTCTTCGGGAATTTGCCTCAAAGCGACCAGGATTGACTTCGTTTTCCTATCTTTGCCGAAAAATAAAACCTACGAATATGAAAAAGACACTGTTTCTCATCATTTTGGCCTCCTTGGCCATCTCGCTCAACGCGCAAACCCTGAAAACCCTTGTATGGGGCGGTCAGGAACGACAATACCTTGAATATGTGCCATCAACATACGCTACCGGATCTTCCGCGCCCGTGTTGTTCATGCTGCACGGGTTGGGTGACGATGCCACCAACTTCTTCAACGCCACCAACGCCAGAGCCGTTGCCGAACAACGGGGTTGGATTGTGGTGTGCCCTCAAGCTCTGGACTTCAACCTACAGACACCCCTCGGCAGCTATGCATTCGGCACCTGTTGGAACGCCGGTATCACCATAACGGTCCAAATAGAGGTGTATGGTATGCCTTTCAACTTCGATGTCACCGTCAACCCCGATGCTGACGACAGCGGTTTCCTGATGGCCACCTTGGAGACCCTTGGCGAAGCCTATAGTCTTGACCAAGACAGCGTCTTCTTCGCTGGCTTCTCGCTGGGTGCCTGCATGAGCCACCGCATGGCCATCGAGCATGGCGACCGCATCAACGCCATCGCGGCAGTGAGCGGCGTGGTCGGCAACGACATTCAAGCCCTCAGCCCAGCGGCCAACGTCAACGTCCTCGAAATCTTCGGCACCAACGACGAAGTGATCTCATACGACAACGCCGAAATCTCGCTGCAAAGCTACGGCTCCTACAGCATCGGCCTGCCCGCCGAAGCCTCGGTTGAATACTGGCGCAACTTCAACCAATGCACCGAAACGGCGGTCGTTGAGCAATATCCCGACAGCCAAAACGACGGTCTGACCTTCGAGATGCACAGCTACCTAAACGGCAGCAACGGCTCACGCGTCAGCTTCATCAAGGTGAACAACGGCCTGCACCGCTGGTACGCAGGCGGCAACAACGACATCGACTATACTGAAGAGATTGCCAAGTTCTTCACCGGCACAACGGATGTCACCAATGTCGATGAGCAAACAGGAACCACTTTTACCCTCTATCCCAACCCCGCCAAAGACTTCATCCAAGTTGAAAGCGAAGTAGGAATTTACGACCTCTGTAGCAAACTCGTTCTGCAAGGCACAGGCAGAATCGACGTTTCGTCGCTGCCTGAAGGCATGTATTTCACAAAATCGAAGACCGGCTGCGCCAAGCTGATTATCAACAGATAACATAGCTCGGACAGAAATCCGACAAAAACTAAAACAAAACCTCCCAAAAAATGAAAAAAGCACTCTTTGTTTTTTCTACAGCACTCATCCTGACCAGCTGCAACGGCCTTTTCAAAACGAAGACCGACGACAACCCTTCCAACAACACCGACAGCGTAGTTGCCGACATTACCGATATCATCGTCAACAACTTCTATGAAGAAGGCGAACCCACCTCAGAAGACGAGGCACAAGGTCTTGCGCCTTACGAGTCAGCGTTGGTGGACATCAGCCAAATCCCTGAGACCGCCGAGCGTCAAGACGCCTATTTCCAATTTGCGGTCTATGTGAATGTGGACAATGAGCCCGATGAAGACGACCTCGAAGGCATCTATTCCGTTTGGTGGGCCGACGAACGCTCGGGAACAGCCATCAAGGTGCTCACCACCAACCCCACGGCTGGGGGACAATGGGACAGTATGAACAAGGAAAACAGCGATGCCGTCGATGTACCCATGCACCTCATCGCCACCGCCTCCAAGGCATACCTCGCCCCAGGCGACGTGAGCAAAATCATCGTGGAAGGTTGTCCTGATGCCCGCAACATTTGGACCTACATCATCGACACCCAGACGCAAACAGCCAAGCAACTGCCCTCCACCGAAGGCGTACAGCATTTGGATTGGGATAACAAGGAAATCATCGCGGCCTCGTATGGCTACTATCCTGAAGGCGGACGCTACACTTACAGCAAGGCATACTCCCTCGACGGCAAGTTCCTCCGCCAGGCCAGCGAGCCTGAACCTGAATAAAAGGTAAAAAAAGAGGAGCGGTCCAGACTTTAATCTTTTGCAAAAAGCTCGATATAGTCTTTCCGCTCAGGAGTAATGGGCAACTCTTCTTCGGAAACCATCGTGAAGACGTAAACAAGTTCCTTCTCGGTCTTGGAGTCTCTTACGTATTGTTTTTTCAACTTCGGAACCACTCCTGAAAGCCCCAAGGTTTCCGCCATTTTTCGCTTGAGGGTTCTCTCCGGTGTGTCGCCAAACGCCACATGCCACCAGTAAAGCCTTGTGGTCTCGCCCTTGCCATTGATAACATGCAGATGCACAGCAGGATGCAGCATCTTGTTCCCTTGGTGCAACTCCACATACATGGCCCGTCCTATGATGTTGCCTCGTTCGTTGACGATAGGCAGGAATTCGATGGGATTCTCCTCAGGCTCAAATCTGGGTGGCCCGTCCGCTTGATCTCTCGGTTCAGGCGGATTTGAAATCCGCCTGCCTTGAGATGGGGATTTGAAATCCCCTCCGTCCGCTTGGATTGAGGAGACATTGTCCTCTGCAATCGACTGTTCCTGCGCCATCTGCACAGGTTCGTCAATGGTTTCTCGGTGGAGTTTTTCTGTCGTTGTCTGAGGCTTGTCTTGGACAATCTGCGTGAGCGTCAAAGGCTCAAACGACACTTCCTCCACCTCTATCCTTGCCGAACCTTTCATTTCAATGATGTCGCCAGCCTTTTTCCCTATCAATGCTTTGGCAATGGGCGAAACGAACGAAACGAGGCCTTTGGTCACGTCGGCTTCATCCACGCCCACAATGCGCACCACGCGCCCGTTGTAGCGCACCCACGCCCCAAAACTCACCGTGTCTTTTTTAGCCTTGGAAAGGTCCACCTCCACGGCGCTGTTGATACGGCCGACGAGCAACTTAATCGTTGCATCGATGAAATTCCGCATGATATAGTCGTCGCCCGCCTTGACGCGCTCTGCCTCAAGGTTTTTCAGTTCCTCTTTGAGCGCGTCAAGACCTTCTTTGGTGACATAGTTGGGCACGCCTTCCGGCAGATACGCCCTTGGCGGCACCATTGGAATCTCTTCTTGATCGCCTTCTTTTATGAAGCCTCTACTCATAGAGTAGTATCTCTCTCAAATAATTGTATAATATCTTGGCTGTAAGCTATCAGCAGTCAGCCTTCAGCCTCGTTGCACCCGCGCTGATAGCTGACTGCTGATGGCTTATAGTTTCTTTGCTTATTTAATTTCTGACACGGGACGCGGGACTTCGGAACACGGGACAAGACCAAAGTCTCACGTCTCGCAGTTCAGTTCAGTCGGATTTGCAATCCGACTGGCTTGAAATGGGGATTTCAAATCCCCGACTCCCTTCCGATGGATTACAAATCCATCGGAACTAATCACTTAATCTCCAATTCATCAATGATATTCTGGCACTTGCCAACTTTCTCGATGCACCAGAGCAGGTAGCGGGCGTCCATGCAGATGGTGCGCTGCACCTTTTGCTCGAAGCTGAGGTCGCCGCTCATGGCTTCCCAGTTGCCGTCGAAGGCCAGACCGATGAGGTTGCCCTCGCCGTCGATGACGGGACTGCCCGAGTTGCCGCCCGTGATGTCGTTGGTGGTGATGAAATTGACGACAAGGTCGCCGTTTTCATCGGCATAGCGGCCGTAGTCTTTCTTGGCCACAAGGTCGCGCACGTCTTGCGGAATGTCGAACTCCCAATTGCCGGGCACGTACTTGGCCATCACGCCGTCCATGGTGGTGTAGTAGTTGTAATTGACGGCATCGGCGGCTTTGTAGGGTTCCACCGTGCCGTAGGTGAGGCGCATGGTGAAGTTGGCATCGGGATAGAAGTTGCGGTCGCTCTGCATCTTCATCAGACCCTTCATGTAGAGACGCTCGCCTTGGTTGCCAAGGTTTTGGGCTTCCTCATAACGGGCATAAAGCTCTTGATACGAATCGATGATGTTCATCGCGAGGGCATAAATCGGATCCTTGTCTAAGGCTTTAGGCTTCTGCATCCACTTCTCCAAACGGGCTTTGTCGGTGAAAATGGACTTCCCAAAGGCCTTGGCCACAAATGCGCTGAAGTCGCCATTGTTTTCCAGACCAATGCGAGTGATTTCGCTCGGGCGAAGGTCTGTGGGGATGTTCTTGTAGAACAAGGCCAACAGTGCGGCGGTCACGTCTTGGTCCAAGGGCATGGAATAGTCCTTGAAGAAGGTTTCCACTTGGGGTTGCATCTTCTCAACGGCAGCCTTGATGTCGGCTTTGTCGGCCTTGTCCTCAAACATCTTATTGATGCGCATGAACCTGCGGCTGAACGAGATGGCCTCGCCACCGTTCCAGCCGGCCTCGCGGTGATAGACGAACGACTTCTGTATCTCGTCCATGATGCTCCATTTCTGCTTGATGCCCTTAAAGATGTCACCGTATTCAGCCTTGCGCTTCGGGGCGGCATTGGCCCAATTCATAAAGTCTTCCTCTTGGGCAAAGCGGCGTTCATAGACATGGTTGCGCTTGAGTTGCTTCACCTGACCGATATAGTATTTCCAATAGTTCGACACGCTGGCCTGCTTGGAGGCGTACATGATGAACACCTCTTGGTCGGCGTCCATGTGCTTGCGGTAGTTCTCGAGTTTGGTCGTGCGGCAGTCGATGATGGCAGGGCCTTCCTCCTCGATGACGTTCTTCACGGTGTAGGAAGTCGAATAGCGGTCAGTAGTGCCGGGGTAGCCGAGAATCATGGCGTAGTCGCCGGGCTTCACGCCGCCTAAGTTAATGGGCAAGAACCATTTAGACTTCATCGGGATATTGTCTTCGGAATACTCGGCGGGGCTGCCGTCGGGTGCAGTATAGACGCGGAAGATGTTGAAGTCGCCCTTGTGGCGCGGCCAAGTCCAGTTGTCGGTGTCGGCACCATACTTGCCGATGCCCCACGGCGGGCAGCACACTAAGCGCACGTCCCTATAAACCTCATACTCAAAGAGAATGAACTGGTTGCCGCTATAGAAAGGCACAATCTCGATGCGCACCTTGCGGTCGCCCTTGCGGTCTTTTTCGAGCTGACGCGAGTTCTTGCCGATGAGTTCCTCGCGGTCGGCTTCGGATGTTTCAGCCGTCACGCCTTGCAGCACGGCCTCGGTCACGTCTTCCACCTTTTTCAGGAAGGACACCGTGAGGCCGGGGTTGGGCAGTTCCTCGCCCTTGCTCTTGGCCCAGAAGCCGTCGGTGAGGTAGTCGTGCTCGATGGACGAGAGCTTTTGCACATAGCTCAGGCCGCAGTGGTGGTTGGTGAGCAGCAGGCCTTCGGGGGAGATGATTTCGCCCGTGCAGCCGCCACCGAATTGCACGATGGCATCCTTGATGCTCGGTTGGTTGAAGCTGAAGATTTGTTCCGCCGTGAGCTGGCAGCCCAGGGCTTGCATTTCAGCCAAGTTCTGGCCATTGAGTGCGTAAGGCAGCCACATGCCTTCGTCGGCGCGGGCCACTGTCAATGTCAGCATTAATGCTGCGAGTAAGGAGAATGGTTTTTTCATTTTGATATGTGTTTTGTTTTATCCTTTCAATTATCCAAACAAGTCCGAATGTGTTCCTGTATCAAGCAAATACAGCACCAAACGACCGTTATCTATTCGGTAAATGAGAAGCCAATATGGCATTCACGATAGCCAGCATACTTGCCGCTTAATGAATGGTCTTTATACTTTATTGGCAGCAATTCTTGGTTTGCCAACTTCATAACGACTTCGTTGAGCTTGTCTATTGGCAAACCTCTCTTAATAGCCCTTTTATAGCTTTTCTTATAGATATGGGAGGTCTCAATGTCCAGCATCATGCGTTCATTTTTGCCAAATAATCATTGAAATCCTTACATTTGATAGTGTTGCCCTCTTCAACTTCCAGAATGGCCCTATCCAACTCGTTCATTCTTTCCCTGGCTCCTAAAGCAAGGATAGCTTCAATCAATTTCTTGATTACCAGATTCTTCTCGTCATAATCCAAAGTTATCGATGTCATTTTTACCAATATATTTTTCTACAATATTACAAAAAACTCAATTGTTATCATTTTTCTTTTTCGGCACTCTCGACCCAAGCGTCAGAAACAGCCCAACGATGATTTCGGCCATCGTCACGCCGAGCATGAGCCAAAGGGTATCGCTCCAAGTGCGCCTGCCGAAAATGGCAAAAAGCACCATGACGACCACCATGCCCGCCCATGCGGCAAGACTGCCTTTCAGTAAGTTCTTTTGGTCTTTCGAGAGCTTCATGGTTTTGAAATTTTCGGCAAAGATAACAATTTGTTCGGTTAGTGCGACAGTTTTCTAACCTCATCCTAACGCTTTCAACACTTCGCGTCCTTTTTCCGTCAAATAGTATTTCTGTTTGGGATGCTTCGGTTTGTCGGGATAAAGCATGGCGACAAGACCTTGTTCAATAGCTGGATAGATCACCTGTTTTTTAAAGTACACCGGACTCTTGTCGGAATAAGCTTGTACAAGCTCAGGTACAAGCAACAGCTCTGCGGCAGGTTTTTCACCATCTTTCAAACTCATTACCAATATTTTAACTTGTACTGACAAGTTAGGTACAAGTTGTGACAAGTTGGTTGCAGGTTCGGTTGCAAGCTCTCCTTTTTCGTCCGTTTTCTGTTCCTCATAACTCATGGTGACCAACCATGCACTTGGTTTTTCCTCAAAGCTGAATTTCATGGTGGGATAAGCCGCAATTTCATTACGGACTCGCGTGTAGCCCGTCCCATATTTCTCAATGTCACCAGTCAGATAGAAGGCCTCGGCTATCAACTTGTTCCTCGTATAGGCCACATAATCATCCGTTTTCAGGGCTTCAACCGTCTGCTTGCCATACAACTCACCCGGACTGAAGAAAACGATCTTTTTGTCGAAAACCTTGATTTGGACATCCATTGGACTGGTGTAATCGCGATGAATGATGGTGTTGAGTACCAATTCCCGCAACGCAGGCAAAGGGTATTCAAAAATTTCAGTCCTTTGGGTGGTTTTGCCTGTAATCTCGTAAGCCACCTTGATTTGGGAAATCAAGAAACGCATGGTATCCTCAACAGCATCGAACAGATTGCAGTTCAGCATTCATCGCAAAATGTTTTCATGGAAAATTGACAAAAATCGCAAGATTTACTAAAAAAAGACCTTCAAGTTTTCTCAAAGGTCTTTTAGGGTTGGATAAAGCCGCCGCTCTTTTGGTCTTTTGAGAGCTTCATGGTTTTGAAATTTTCGGCAAAGATAGTGAAATTACCGTAAAATTTCCTCGACATGTCTTTATCCTGCAAACAAATCATCTAAAATCACTACGCTTTGAACCATTCCGCTGTATTCGTTTTGTTTCAGTCCATAAGCTGCCATCAACGTCAAGTGGACGCTTTTTTTCTGCGGCACATTGTCCATCAAGGTTTGCACCCGTTCCCTGAGTTCGGTTTCATACTTTCCATTGATGACAAAAGGTTTCGCATAAAATTTTATCTCACAAAGATTTACCACATTGTCGGCCCTGTCGATGAGCATGTCTATCTGCTGTTTTTGGTCGGACGACTCGACTATCCACGACGATTCTATTGTAGTCACGCCACCAATCCCCAGTTTCTGTTTGACTTGATTAATATGCGCGAAACATAGTTCCTCAAATGCAAAGCCGCGCCATGAGTTCAGGCGAGGTGAAGCATTGTTTTTTTGCCAAAACTGCGAATCAGGCCTGTCCTTGCCGTCAAGGAAACAGAGGTATGCGGCGCAAAAATGGTCAGTCAGCCGATAATGCCCGGTTCTCCGTTCGCCAAAAGGATAATAACACCTGATGAAATCGCTCTCCATCAGCCCTTTTAGGATGTCGCTCGCGCCACCACCGTCTTTGATGCCTGTGCGTTCAAGAATCTCTTTGCGTGTATAACCGCTTCTCCTTTCGGCAAGCAACCGAATGACTTTCTTGTGCTCGTCCGCATTCTTGAACAAAGACCCGAACAAGCGGTCAAACTCGTTTTTCAGTTTGGCATCTTTGTCAAACAGCAGTCTGTCAATGTTTTGTGCAGCACTATAGCCTTTCTCAAATAAGCTAAGATAATGGGGTATGCCGCCCAAAACCATGTAAGTTTGGGCTATATCATAGCGGCTCATCACCATTTCCTTGCTGCGGAAATACGCTTCACACTCAGCCAAGGTGAACGGATGGAGTTTCATCTCGCGGTTCAAGCGATTATACAGGCCGCCCTTGTTGTTGATGAGATTGTCTTCCATCCATGAAGTAGCCGACCCACACACGATGAGCATTATATTGTCGCGTTTCGAGGCCCAGCCGTTCCAAAAATGTTCGAATGCAGGGATGAAGCGCGACCGGGCTGTGTCCATCCAAGGCAATTCGTCAATGAAAACCACCTGACGGCTTCCATTGTCTTTCTTCGCAAGCAGTTTCTCCAACAGGCGGAAGGCTTCAAGCCATGATTTCGGGCACGGTTCGCCTTCCAATCCATAGTCTTGCAACGAGTAGAAGAAGGTTTGCAACTGGTCGCGAAGCAAGAACTTCTTATCGTGGTCGTAGGGCGACAGTCCCGTATGCCAAAAAGCGAACCTGTCCTTAAACACCTCCTTGATCAGGTAGGTTTTGCCCACTCTCCGACGGCCATATACGGCCACAAACTCCGCATTTTCAGCGTTGTACAGCCGTTCCAGTTCTTCGATTTCCTTCTTTCTTCCAATGATATTTTTCATGTCAAACCAATTTTATTTCTCTGCAAAGGTACAAAAAATATTGTTTCCAGAGATTTAAAGTGTTTTATTTTTCTAAAATTCTATTTTTTTGTAAAGTTTAGAGAAATAAAAAAGACCTTCAAGTTTTCTCAAGGGTCTTTTAGGGTTGGATAAAGCCGCCGCTCTTTTGGTCTTTCGGGAGCTTCATGGCCTTGAAATTTTCGGCAAGGATAGTGAAAATATCGGCAAATGAAGAAAAAAGACATAACGTTGAAGACATGGGGGCTTGAAGCAACCAAACCCACAAGGCGACTTGACAGTTTTGACGGACAAAAACGATTAGAAATTCAGCCAAAACGAGGAAAAAAACGTGATTTTGGCTGAATTTCTAACCCATGTAAAAAGATTTATTTATCTTTGCAGCAACAAATTAGCACAAAAATGACCCCATCTGAAATCATCGGAAGAAAAGAAGAACTCGCCACCATTTCAAGGCTTTACGCATCAGAGCGTTCCGAGTTTTTGGCTATTTATGGTCGCCGTCGTGTCGGCAAGTCGTTTCTCGTTGAGGAAGCACTTGAAAAGAAAATCACTTTCATGGCCGTCGGTCTGTACCAAAAAATCGACAAGGACAACCCTGAAAAAGTGGAATCGTACCGTCAGAAGCAACTGGCTCATTTCTACAACAGCCTTCAGGAATATGGACTTTCAAAAGAAGGGAATCCAGCTCCCACCAGTTGGATGGAAGCTTTGGGGCTTCTGAAGAAACTCCTGCAAAGCAAACGCACTCGCCGCAAGGTGGTCTTTATCGATGAATTGCCTTGGCTCGCAGGGCCTCAGTCTGCGGAATTGCTCGAAGAACTCGGCCACTTTTGGAACTCATGGGCAAGGAAACGCAAAGACATCTTCCTCATCGTCTGCGGTTCGGCCACCAGTTGGATGGTTGACAATGTTTTGCGTGACTACGGAGGCCTATATGGAAGAATCACCGAGTCCATTTTCCTTAAGCCCTTCACCCTTGAAGAATGTGAAAGGTATTGGATGAAACGCGGCTTCCATCTGTCAAGGTATGAAATTGCACTTACTTACATGGTCATCGGCGGCGTACCCTTCTATATGGACAGTATCCGTCCCGACCGGACGATGGCCGACAACATCAACGCCATCTATTTCGACAAGGACAAAGCCCGTCAGGAGTTCAAGGATGTTTACACGGGGCTTTATTCAAGCTCAGAAAAACACATTGATGTTATCCGCCAGCTTGGCAAGAGGTTCTATGGAATGACGCGGACAGAACTCCTCAAGGCGGTTGACAAAAAAGGAGGCGGAACCTTTACCGACATTCTTGAAAACCTGATGGATTCAGGTATCATTAGGAGCTATACCCTTTACGGAGGGCCAAGGAAACAGACAGTTTACCAGCTTGTCGATTTCTTCACTCTGTTTTACTTGCGCTTTGTCGAAAACTCCGACTTCACTTCATGGCGTTCCGTTCAACGCAGCAAGCCCTTCTATACTTGGGCTGGCAACACCTTTGAGCTGCTTGTCATGGAGCACATGCCACAACTCGCCGATGCGCTTAGAATCAAGGAATACGCCACGCCTTTCAGTTGGAAGGGAGAAACGCCCGACGGCGTAGGAGTCCAAGTGGATCTCATCATCCCGGCCACTGCCGAGCGAGCCGACTATCTCTGCGAAATGAAGTTCTCCGAGGGGAAATACACGCTCACCAACGACGATGCCGAGGAGTTTACGCGCCAAATATCAGCCGTAATGAACTCGAGCATTCACAAGCCGAGCCACTCGATTTATGTGACTCTTGTCACCTCAGTTGGCGTAACTGAATCCAAGCATAAAATCCATGTAAATGACATAGTTACGCTTGATTCTCTATTCCGATAATCCAGCCAAAACGAGGAAAAAATCGTGATTTTGGCTGAATTTCTACGGCTTTTGAGGCTGTTTGAGCAAAACATTCGTTGCCGGATTCTACTGCAAATTATGGATTCGCATCGCATTGAAATTTTCGGCAAGGATAGTGAAATTACAGTTCACGTCCTCGTTTACAAAAACATTGTCATATAAAACGGAAGGTATTGGACACCTTTTCTTGTTTTTACCCCGTTTTGTCAAAAATCGCAAAATGTTTTCATGGAAAATTGACAAAAATCGCAAAATCTATTAAAAAAGACCTTCAAGTTTTCTCAAAGGTCTTTTAGGGTTGGACAAGGTAGCCTTTCGGTAGGTTCTTTTGTAGGGTTTTTATCTCCGGTGATCAATGATAATCTGCCTCATTGCGATGGCCTCCGATTTCAAAAAACCATGAATGGAAACTTGTTCTCCGAAAGCGTAAAATGATATTGTTGAAAAGCCTATGACAGGTGTCTCAATATGCACTGACGAGATACAAGAATAAGGAATATAAGTCGATTTGCCGCTGAAGATGAATGGGCAACGCACCGTCACACCGTTATCATCAAAAATGATGGTCGGTGGGAAAAGGACATTGCCTTCGGAGATTCGGGATGCGGTGAAGGTGCGAACCATAATTCAACCAAATAGCCTTTCAAAATTTCTATGGGTTATTAATTCAAAATCGTCATAACATATTGAGTCTTTCAGCTTTTGAACAAGGTCAAGATAATACGTCTTCATGTCTGTATTTGGATAATAGAGCTTTGGAATAGGATAGTCCGTACCCCATAACATACGGTCTGATAGCTTTTCGTTGCAAAGTTGACAAATCTGCTCCGTAAGCATAAAAGCCGTATCCACCCAAACATTAGGGTACTTTTTCATCAGCTCAATGGTTTCGCCAATTGGTCGTCCGTGTGCAAGAATGAAGGTGACATTAGAGAATTCGCTAATTGTCTCTTCAAAAAGTAAAGGTTGACAACCTGGCATTTCCCCCGTATGAATAAGCAATGGCATTTGTAGCACACTTGCCATTGACACAACCCATTTCATCTCAGGAGTATCGCACAACCATGCTTCAGGATGTAATTGTGGATGTATTTTCAGACAACGCTACGTAATGTTCGCATCCATAAATCTATCCAAACCTCCGTCTTTAAGCATGTCCGGAATAATCCAAAGCACAGGTATAAACCTCTCGCCACATATCTTGACCAGTTCCTTTATTTCGGCAATGACCTTTTCGTAATTGCCTCCACAAATTGTTGTGGATGATGCCGCAAAACGCTCAACACCCACGGAATCAAGAAAGGTTCTCAATTCCGTGGGGGAGGTGTAGAGTCCATAGAATTGGCCGAGGTGGATGTGAGAGTCCAAAAGCATCTTGTTCCTTATTTCAACCCCCCTTTTGCTCGATATTCTTCTATCAACCTCTTGTTGAGGAATGCAACCTTGCAAAAATGTTCATTGATTTTGAACATATCACCGCCACTTTCATTGTAGTTGCGAACCAAACAGCGAGCGCAATAATCACGAGCCTCACACTCCAAGCATTGGGGAAATGATGCTTGCGTTATCTTCCGTAATTCTTTCACTCTTGAGCTTTGTTCCCAAATCTCTTGTAATGATTGTTTATAGACATTACCCAACACGTAGTTCTGCCATCCCGCACACGGATAAACATCCCCATTGGCGGTAATACAACAGTTGTCGTAGCCCACGCCGCACACTGGTTGTTTCTTGTAGCGTTCCAAATCAAAAGCGATAAAGTCGCTTACGGGCGGCTTATCTTCCACCATTTTCTTATAGTCAATATCGTGCTCTATGATGTCGCGCAATAGTTCTTCCGTCTCCTCTATGGAAATGCGGTTGGCGAGGTTGTTGGTGTCGAAGTCTGCTTGGGCCATCATAATATAGTCTGTCTGGGCCTTTATCTTCAAGGTTTTGGCATATTCCAAAACATCAGCGTAGCCTTTGCGGTTGGCCTTCATAATCGGACAGGAAATCTGTACGGGAATGTCGTTCTTCACCAATAGTTCTATCGCTGCCTTTGTTTTGGCGTGTGAGCCTGGCACAGTGGTAATAAAGTCATGGATTGCAGGATCCATAGAGTAAAGCGAAGTTTGTATCAACGACAGGTTTACTTCTTTCAAAGTAGGGATTTGTTCTTCCTTCAATGAAATCAGGTTGGAAAGAATGGATATTTTCAGGTCTTTCTCACGGCAATAGCGGCAAATCTCCATCAAGTCTTTGTGCAGAAAAGCTTCGCCGCCTGAAAGCGTGACATGCAAACCACCCATTGCAGCAAACTCGTCAAGGATGCTTTTCACTTTATCCAAGGGCATGTCAAATCCTTTGTTCTTCTTGCCATTGGGAATATAGCAATGAATGCAACGCTCGTTGCAACGACTGCTTAACTCAAACTGCAAACTTGAAATTAATGGTCTTCCTTGTACTTCCTCAAGGAAAAAGTCTTGGGTGTTCTCGCTCACTTTTTCCTTTGTTTCTTGCGTAAAATCCACAGCAAAGGTTTTGGGGTTATCCACCGCGTAAGTGAACGACTGGTCTTTGGCATCCAACTCCTCAACAGTATCACCAATTACAAGAAAGTGATCGGCGGCCAAATCGGTGATAAAGCCGATGAAATCTGCTTTCAACTCATCGCGATTTGCGTTAGCATACACTTGCATCAGTCTGTCGATGATGTCTTCCACATCCTGCGGCTCGCGATTGATTTGTTTCAGATAATCAGCCCCTGTCTCATTATACGAACGGTCGTGATAGGTCAGTTGATTGGTAATGTATCCGTATTTGTCCGTAGTACGGATGTATGTGTTTTGTGATTGACGTACTAACATAAGTTTACTACCATATAATGATTTTCTATAGCTAATTCATCAGATTGCTTTATGGTTTCTATTATTCTATCCACACTACAATGTGAATTGACTATATGAATTTCTTTCATTGCATTACCTTCTACAATCAGACAGGCCATCGGATTGCTTTTCTCGTCATAAACATATAATGACTTGTATGGCCTTTTTGGAAAACTACAACCAAATTGGTTTGATGAAATCGTGTAATTCATTTTCTCTCTTGATTAAATTCCACATCGGTTTTCTTACATTGATAAAAGAGGAAGCCCATAAAACACATGGACTTCCTCGCTTTTACTGGCTTAAGCAGTACGTTCACAACGCTTGCATTCTTGCGGAGAGTAACCGCATTCATTAGCAGGGCAACCAGCAGCATAAGAACCAGTAGGAAGGTTCTTAGCAATCAACTCAACTTTTTTGAATTCTTTCATTGTTGATAAGTAACGTGAGTTCGATATAAGCAATCAAAAGAGAACCAGTTGGTTATCGGAGTAATGCTCAAGAGATATTGTGGGTTTCTTTGGGAAGA
>JBGUHI010000006.1:0-30941 GCA_045111995.1 Candidatus Limimorpha sp.
CCGGCAGGCCAGCCCCGTAGGGGCGACAGGATATTAGGCAGGCGGTGTAAACCCCTGCCGACTATCGTCATCGGGTACGCCAAACCCCGGCAGGCCAGCCCCAGCGGGGCGTGATTTCGTTTTCATGGCGGCTGCCGTAATACGACAGCCCTACAAACGATTTTGCCAAAAATAGTAATGGCCATTACCGTAATGTCCATTACTATTTTTGTTTTTCATAGATAAAACATTCTGTTTTAGTATTATACGAAACTCACTTCAGGGCTAATTTGGATTCCAAACTTTTGTTTTACGGAATCCTGAATCCGCTGCGCGAGTTCCACGATGTCGCGGCCTTTTCCGCCACCGTAATGCACGAGGACGAGAGCTTGTTTTTCATACACCCCCACATGCTCATCGCGCCAGCCTTTCCAGCCGGCCTGCTCGATGAGCCAACCCGCGGGCACTTTGACCATGCCTTCGGCATCGGGATAATGCGGGATGTTGGGATAATACTTTTGCAAAGCCTCAAATTGCGCCTTTTCAATGACGGGGTTCTTGAAGAAACTGCCCGCGTTGCCGATTTGCTTCACGTCGGGAAGCTTGGCATCGCGGATGGCGCAAATGGCATCGTGGAGTTGGAGCAGGGTAGGGGCTTCCATGCCGTGCTCTGAAAGATACGCCTTGATGTTGCCGTAATCTAATTTCAACTCGGCTTGTTTGTGCAGCACGAAATCGACGGAAATGATGACAAACTGCCCTTTCAGCTCATTCTTGAAAATGCTACTGCGATAGCCGAAAGCGCATTCCTCTTTCTTGAAAACGCGCTTTTCACCCGTTTCGAGATGGACGGCTTCGCACCGCAAGAAGCTGTCTTTCAGTTCCATGCCATACGCGCCGATGTTTTGTACCGGTGCCGCCCCGACCTTGCCCGGGATATGGGCCAGATTTTCCAAACCAAACCAACTTTTTTCAACCGTAAAACGCACGAAATCAGGCCAATCCTCGCCAGCTTGGGCGCGGACGACAACTTCGTCTCCCATCTCTTGAAGGACCTCGATGCCTTTCATATTAATAAGGATGACGAGGCCGTCAAAAACATCGTTTTGGAGAAGTACATTGTTGCCGCCGCTGAGGATGAGTCGCTTTTCGTTCCGAAACACATCGGTGTGAATCAGGTCTTCAAGTTGCTGAATGTCATTGATTTCGGCGAAGTATCTTGCCACGGCATTGAAGCCGAAGCTGTTGTAAGGTTTGAGGCTGACGTTGGTTTTCATGGCGGCAAAGGTAAGGGAAATTCGTGAAAGTTCGTCCAAATCGAAAATGTTCGTATATTTGCGGCAAAATAATTCATTTATGCCACAAATCAGTTTCTTTTACGGAATTGTCATTTTCATGAATTTCGATGACCATGTTCCTCCGCATTTTCATGCTTGGTATGGTGATTATAAGGTCATTGTGAGTATTCCAGATGGTGTTGTGACAGGTAAGATGCCGGGTCGTGCATTGCGCATGATATTGGAATGGCTTGATCTTCACCGTGATGAGTTGCTTGAGAACTGGGAAAAGGCGCAAAATGGAACGCCTTTGGATAAGATAGACCCATTAAAGTGATTATTATGTTTCTTGAAATAAAAAAAGCAGAGTATCTTGGCGACTATAGAATCCGCTTATGGTTTAACAATGGTGAAGTTCGTGTTGTTGACCTTGCTAATTCTTTGCGAGGGGAGGCCTTTCGCCTTTTGCACGATAAAGAGTATTTCAAGCAGTTTTCCATACGTTTCAACACGATTGAGTGGGAGAATGGTGCTGATTTTGCCCCAGAATATCTTTATGAGATAGGAGCGACTGCATAAATCTTTGTCCGCATGAAACGCGCCATCGTATCGGTTATCAACGACTTGGTCACGGACCAAAGGGTCAATAAGTCGTGCTTGGCTTTGCAAAAGGCTGGGTATGAGGTGCTTTTGGTCGGACGAAAGCAGCGCAAAAGCCCGCCGATGGATGAGCGACCCTACGCCACGCATCGGATGAAACTTCTTTTCGAGAAAGGGCCGCTTTTCTATGCCGAATACAACATCCGCCTGTTTTTCTTCTTGCTGTTTCGTCGCGACAATCTATTGCTGTCCAACGACTTGGATACGATTTTACCCAATTATTTCATCTCGCGCCTGAAAGGCTGCAAAATGCTTTTCGACAGTCACGAATATTTCACTGAAACGCCGGAATTGGTCAATCGGCCAAGGGTGCAGAAGATTTGGAAACGCATCGAAGGCTTTGTGGTGCCCAAGTTGGACGAGATGATTACCGTGTGCGACAGCATCGCCGACCTGTTTCGTGAGAAATATGGCGTCAAGTGCCATGTAATCAGGAATATACCGCCGAGAAAAGCCTTGCCGCCCAAAGGTGACAAAACCGTTTTGGGTCTGCCAACCGACAAGCACCTGTTGGTCTTGCAAGGTTCGGGCATCAATATCCAGCGCGGGGCGGAGGAATTGGTGCAAGCGATGCAATATTTGGATGATTGTTTTTTGATGATTATCGGCGGCGGCGATGTGTTGCCAATTCTGAAGCAAATGGTTGAGCAACTGCAAATTACAGACCGTGTGCGCTTCTTGCCAAGAATGCCTTACCAGCAAATGATGGCCTACACGCAACTTGCCGAATTGGGTTTCTGTTTAGACAAAGACACCAACCTCAACTATCGTTTCAGCCTGCCCAACAAGTTGTTCGATTTCATCCAAGCGGGTGTGCCTATCGTTGCTTCGCATTTGACTGAAATAGAGAAGATTATCCGACAATACGACCTTGGCTTATTCATCGAGAACCACGAGCCTGAAACCATTGCTGACACTATTCGTGTGGGCTTGTCGGACTTGGCAAAAAGGGAACAATGGAAGCAAAATCTGTCCGTTGCGGCACAGGATTTGTGTTGGGAGAATGAGGAACAAAAACTGCTTGAAATCTATCGCCTTTATGACTGAGAATCACCTGCATATCATTGCTTTTGACGTGCCGTATCCCGCCAATTACGGCGGTGTCATAGACGTGTTTTATCGGGTGAAAGCTTTGTCGGAGGCAGGTGTCAAGGTGCATCTGCATTGCTTTGAGTACGGTCGCGGCGAGCAAGAAATACTGAAACGCTGCCACGAGGTGAAGTATTACAAGCGCGACACGTCTTTTGTCAAACAGTTGAGCCTCACGCCGTTCATTGTCAATTCGAGAAAGTCGGAGGAGTTGGTTCAAGACTTGTTGCAGGACGATTATCCCATCCTTTGCGAAGGCTTGCACACCACGGCGGTTCTTCTCGATAATCGCCTGAAAAACAGGAAAATCTATGTCCGTGCCCACAATGTGGAGCACGACTATTACCACGCTTTGGGTGAGTCGGAGAAATTGTGCTGGAAGAAGTTGTTTTATCTTGCAGAGGCTTGGAAATTAAGGCGTTATGAGCCGATTTTGCGCAAGACAGCAGGCGTTTTTGCCATCTCGCAAAAGGACGCGGACTATTTCTCCACGAAATATGACAAGGTTACGCTTGTTCCAGGTTTCAATTCCGCTGATTCGGTGTGTTCTGAAACGGGCAGGGGAGAATATGTCTTGTACCATGGCAATCTTTCAGTAAAAGAGAACGAAACAGCGGCCAAGTGGCTGATTGATAATGTTTTTGCCGAGTTGGATTTGCATTGCATTGTGTCGGGACTGAACCCTTCGGAAAAACTGAAAAAAATAGCCGCAAAGCATTCCAATGTGACTTTAGTAGCCAATCCCGACGATGCTGAGATGATCGATCTCTTGCGACAGGCGCAGGTCAATATTCTGGTTACGAACCAGCCTACGGGGCTGAAATTGAAGCTGTTGAACGCGCTTTACAACGGACGTTTCTGTTTGGTCAATTCCGATATGGTGAAAGGCACTTCGTTGGAGAACCTTTGCGTGGTGGCCGACGAACCTGAGCAGATGATGGTCGAAATCAAGCGGCTGATGGAGGAGGATTTCACTGAGGACGACATTGAGGAACGCGATGCGCAGATGAGGCAACTTTATGACAATGAGGCGAATGCGCGGAAGATAATTGGAGCTATTAGCTTTTAGCAGTTAGCTATTAGTTTGGCAGCAAATGAGCTAACTGCTAATGGCTAACAGCTTAAAAATCACTCCATTTCCGAGCAAACCACCGTCCCGTTCTTGCAGTTCGCGATGCGGGAGGGGTATTTCTGCATGAGTGTGTAGTTGTGCGTGGCCATCAGCACGGCGGTGCCGCTTTCACTGATGTGGCGCAGGAGTTTCATCACCTCAAGCGTGGTGTCGGGGTCGAGGTTGCCAGTTGGTTCGTCGGCGAGGATGACATCGGGGTGGTTGAGCAGGGCGCGGGCGATGGCAACGCCTTGCTGTTCGCCGCCCGACATCTGGTGTGGCATGTTCTTGCGCTTGTCCGACAGCCCCACCATCGCCAGCACTTCGTCGATGCGTTTCGAGATTTCCACATGGTCGGTCCAGCCAGTGGCGCCCAGCACAAACTCAAGGTTCTTCTCCACGCTACGGTCGGAAAGGAGTTGGAAGTCCTGGAACACGATGCCGATTTTCCGCCGTAGATAAGGGATGTTTTTCTTCCTCAAGGTGGTGAGGTCATATCCGGCCACACGGAAGAAGCCGTCGCGGGCGGGTAACTCACCATACAAAGTCTTTAATAATGAGGATTTTCCGCTTCCCGTGCGACCGATGAGATAGATGAACTCGCCTTTGTGGAGCGTCAGGTTGACGTTGCTTAGAACGAGGTTTTCCTGCTGGAAAATGGATGCGTTCTTGATTTCTATGATTGGTTCAGCCATGGGGGTATTTCAAATTTCAAGATTCGATATTTAAAATCAAGATTTAAGATTCAAGATTCAAAATTCAATTTTTGGACTTTTCGGTTGCCACGGTGTGACAGCCCTACAAACTACCAGCTACCTGAGGCGCCTCCTCCGCCGAAGCCTCCTCCGCCGAAGCCGCTAAAGCCACCTCTGCTGCTGCCTCCACCATAGCCTCCGCCTATCCATGAAGTAGAGGTTCCTTTTCCAGAATAACTTGACGACTTGCCTGTGTTGCCCCAGACGAGCATCAAGATGATGATGATAATGATGACCACTCCCCAAAACAAGTTTGCCCCATCTTCGTCGTTGTATTTTTCTTGGGTGAACTTGCCAGAGCAAAGGTCCATGATGACATTCACGGCGTTGTCGATGCCCGTGTAGTAGTCGTCTTCCTTGAAAGCGGGAATCATCTCCTTCTCGATGATGCGCTTGGCCGTGGCGTCGGTGACGTAGGCTTCCATGCCATAGCCGGTGTTGATGTTCACTTGCCCGCGCTCACTACCTTTCTTCGGCTTGACGAGGATGACCGCGCCGTTGTTCTTGCCTTTTTGCCCCACGCCCCAACTATGGCCGATTTCGGTGGCATACTGCTCAACGCTATAGCCTTGCAGGTCATCGACCAAAAGGACGAGAATTTGGGTGGAGGTGCTGTCGTTGTAGGCCACGAGCTTATGTTCCAAAACATCCACTTGATGCGCGGTCAAAGTGCCCGTGTAGTCGTTCACCAAGCGCGGCGGGTTGGGCGGACTTGGCAACTGGGCTTTCAGCGTTGTGCCGAAGGAAAGCAAAACGAGTAGCAAACCGATGAGAATCGTAAGTTTATGTCTATCAATTGTTTTCATAGGAAATGTCGTTGGAGATTTCGTTGATGTCGTCGGATTGGTAGGGGAAGTAGGTCTTGAGCTTCTCGCCGCAGCGCATGATGCCTTGCACGAGGCCTTCGGCGAAACGGCCTTCGCGGAAATGACTCTGCATCAAATCTTTGACATCGTTCCAGAAGCAGTTTTCCACCACATTGTCGATGCCTTCGTCGCCGAGGATGGCGAACTTGCGGTCGCGGACTGCCAAATAGATGAGCACACCGTTGCGCAGTTGTGTCTCGTTGAGTTTCAATTTGTTGAAAACCACAAGGCTGCGTTTTTCTACATCGCCACGGCAATGGTTCTCGATATGCACTTTGATTTCGCCCGAAGTGTTCAGTTCGGCTTGCTTGATGGCCTCCACGATGCGGCGGTCTTCCTCGTTGTTCAGTATTTGTCTGGCGTTAGGCATTTTTCCATATATTTGACGGCAAAAATAATAATTTACTTGGGAATACGCCTGGTATCTGTTATTTTTGTTTCTTTGTAACACTAAACGAATGAGAAACACTAAGATGAGCAAACTCGTAAAGTCACTTGGAACCGTTTTGTTGATGTTGTTTTTTGTGGTGAGTTGCACAAAGCCAGACGAGCCCGAACCTCAAACCATAGTTGCCCAGAATGGTGTTGTAGACGGCTTGTTTTCTGTAAGCGAGAACACGAAAGTGTTTTTCTCGCAAGGCAATCTCCAACATCAGCCTTCAACTCGTGCGTGGCGATTTGCGGATGAGCAGTATGACTGCCTTCAGGCATCAGAATGAGTTTGTCCGATTGGTGAGGAATGCTGAGTAAAAAGCCGCAGTCTGACAGGTCTTTGCCTCGCTGCGACTTTGTCGTTAGTATAGCAACCCGAACATCCAAAGCGGAATCTTGTTGCCGTAGCCCACTTCGGTTTCGTCGATAGCTAAGTAGCTGTTTTTGATGTCCTTAATCTGATCGAAGGTTTTTTTGCGCCCACCGACTTCAAATAGGTATTTTCCGTCCACAAGGAAATCGCCCGCTGGCGGGTAGGTCACTTGATACGATTGGCTCAATTGGTTCAAGAAGAAAGATTCCCGAATGGTGCCTGTATTGGGCTGTAGCGCGAATGCGTTCATAAGGTTGGGGTTGTTGAGGTAGATCTTTTCGGGTCGCGACAGGTCGGAAAGCTTTCGTGGCGTGTCGGTCAGCAGCGACAGCAAGCCTGCCTGCTCCAAAGCATACAGCATTTTCAACCCTTGGTTTCGGTCGGTGTCCAACTCGCGATAAAGTTCTGACATGTTAGGTTTCTGCGGGACTTGCTCGGCCAGAATCATAAACATCTTCTTGGCTTTCCTGATGGTGGATTGCTCAACCTTCTCGATGACGGCATAATCGTTTTCCAAGATGTGACTGACCACATTCTTCAAACGGCTGCCGTAGCCTTCGTAAACTTGCTTGTAGAAGGGATAATGGCCAGTCTTCAGGTATTGTGCGAAAGCAGGAAGCACCTGAAAGCCGTCGCTGACAATCTCCAAGGCGATGCTTCGATGATTTTTGAGCAGATCTTGCAAGGATATGCGCGGAATGTCTTTGAGACCTTCAAAGGCCAGATACTCACGGAAGGAAAGACCTGCTAGTTTGTATTCTATCAGTCTTCTTGAGAGGTCGCCTTTGCCTTTCTCCATCTTGAGCATTGACGAGCCAGTATAAGCGATAAATAGCCCTGGATAGTTGTCGTTGAGGTTTTTCAGGATGGTCTGCCACGAGTCCAAATAATGAATCTCATCGAGAAACAAATATCGGCCTCCGTAAGCATAATAGTCTTCCACGATATCTGTAAAGGAATTCGTCGTAAACCAGAAATCGTCCAACGAGGCATAGAGCACTTCTGATGTATCGGGGAAGGTCTCCTTGATGTGCTGGAGCATCAGCGTGGATTTTCCAGTGCCTTTTGGGCCTTTGATGCCAATAAGGTTGTCCCTCCAATCGATGTCCTGATACAAGTATCTCTTGAAGGTGGTGGAGATGGACGACAGTCTCCTGTCCAATGTCCGCTGCAAATAATCCGGTGCGCTCATGGCGATTGTATTTTGGTGTTGTTTCGGCTGCAAAGATAGAAATAATATTTCAAAACACTAACTTTTTTCAAAAAATAATGTTTGAAAACACTAAAATCAGATAAAAAATAATGTTTGTAAATGCTAATTTTGGGATTTTGATGCGGAAAGTTGGTGATTTTTATGGTTTTAATTGGCACAGTTTGGATTATTTTTGTTTCTTTGCAAAGTCAAAACCAATGGAATGTCCTGATGAAAAAGCTAATCCCTCAATATTGGCATGAGTTGTGTTCACATGTGTCAACCTTCAAGTTGGTGTCGGGGATTATGGTCGCGCTTGTCATGTCCTTTGTGTTCTATGCCTTTCAATGTGTCATGTTGGAGGCTTTCCGTGTGGTTTCGGTTACGCCGGAGTATGACATGTGGGTGCTTGACGATAAGGAGCGTTCATTCTACCGATTGTTTTTTGCCTTCATTTCGGTCATCCTTGCGCATTCGTTTTGTCTAGCGTATTGGTTTGATGGACCAAGGCGTGTTTTTGAAAAAGGCCATCGCTCGGCGGTGATGATAGTCAATGGGCAACGGAATCTGAATTGGTATTTCTTGAGCTGGTATGCAAAAGTTGTCTTTTGTTGGCTTGTCATCTTTAGCATTCCTGGCGGGTTTTACGCATTTTCCTTATATCCGGATTGCTGCTACTTTTTTATCCTTCTCATCGTGGTCTTGTTCTTGCATCCTTGGGTAGCGATGAGGTTGGCTTTCAAGCGGAAAACTTTGAAATGGAAGGCACTGTCGGCCTTGCTCGTAAGTGCCCTCGCATTTGGTATGTCAAGAATCAATTTGGTCGATTACGAGTCGTTGGAAAACGCCTTTTTAAGTAGAAATGTTGCACATGTATATGGCTTGGATCTTCCTGCAACGAATGCGGCTCAAAAAACTGAGCGTGCTAATCTAACAAAGGATGTTTATATGGTGCAGTCTAATGACGCAGAACCGAAATGCTTGATTTTTGTCGATGGCCAAAAGGTGGATTTGCAGAAGTTTTCAAGGGTAATGGAGGAATGGCGTTCATGCTATAATGAAGCGGACATTCCTTTGTTGTCCTGTCGGTTGAACATTGACAAATCGTTGAAAATGAAAGACGTGGATGAGGTAAGGCAAGTGTTGGCCGACATGCGATTTTATAGGATTCAGTATGCAGTGATCCCGAAAAACCCAGAGATTGATATTCGGTATTACACTTTTTTGTCTATGCCTTTGCGTATGCCGATTCGGTTTGTGGACACTTCGTACTATCAAGAAACGCTTGACATGCTATGTGACAGTCCCCATCAAATCTATGTGAGCCAAAGTGCGTCAAGAGATTATCTAGTCAATGGCGTTTCTGTGAGTGCTGAGGATTGCAAGCCCGTCCTGAAGCAGCTGATGCAACAAGATCCGGATTATGTCATTCGATTTAAGGTGGACGAAGAAATGTTATATGGTGATTATATGGTAATTCTTACCTCTGCATTTGAGGCTTTGAATGAACTGAAAGATGAATATGCCATGGAGAAATACTCAAAGCATTTGGAGCAAGTATGTTCTGATGAAGAAGTGAAGGATATAAACGAGCATTTCCCATTCCGTTTCTTTGAGAAAAAATAGTGCTTACCGCAAAACAGAAAGCCGCAGCCAAGCAAATCCTTGCCAAGCTGCGGCTTTTCCTATTCTTGATTTTTTGATTATAACTTTTCAAGATTTCTCTTCACAAACTCGCTCAAATCCTTGCCCTTCAGCAAGTTTTTCGAGAGCAAAGCGAGGTTGTGAATCAGTTGTAGTTGATTACAGGAATCCCCAATTGCTTGCAAATTGTTTTTGCTGTGTAATCTGATACGTCTGGATGACGGGGTACAGCGGCGACATTGCCATTTGGGCTAACATACAAACTGTGCCTCGCTCCTTCGCGATACAAAGTGCAGTTGTTTTGCGTCAAATGCTTTATGAGCAAATTCCTTTTCATGCAAGAGCCAGTTTTCGGTAAAAGAACCGTTCGCCCTGGAAAGTCTGTAAGGCTTGTTCCTTATTGTATTCAAGCACAAGTTGAATGGCATCTTTCATGTTTTCCATCAGTTCGTCAAGGGTTTTGCCTTGCGAAATGGCTCCTGGAAGTTGTTGGCATTGGCCGCAATACCAGCCTCCTTCTACATCTTTGTGAATCAGAATTGTGTATTCCATATTGGTTTGCTTTGCACCTGCAAAAATACTATTTTCTTTCAGAAAGTGGTTGGTATGGATTATTTTTTGTTTCTTTGCAAAGTCAAAACCAACAAAAAGATGAACAAATTCACGAAGGCCATAGCAGCCATAATGCTGATGATGGTTTTTGCGGTAGGTTGTAACAAGAAACCAGTTGAACCTCAAAAACAGATTCCTGTAGGTGCAGTTGACGGATTGTTTTCGGTAAGCGAGAATAAGCAAGTGTATTTCTCTCATGGCAATCTGCAATACCAACCCTCAACAAACACTTGGCAATTTGCCAATGATCAATACGATTTTCTGGATAGGAATGAGTATGTTGAGATTAATGAAAACTATAGTGATTGGATTGATGCTTTTGCTTGGGGTACGAGTGGTATTAATCACGGTGCCGTGTGTTATCAGCCTTGGTCGAATAGCGAGAATGATGTTGATTATTATGTATACGGCGATTCAATTGCCAATTTATATGACCATACGGGTCAGGCCGATTGGGGGTACAATCCTATCCAGAATGGAGGGAATCAGGTTGGTCTATGGAGGACATTGACCAAAGACGAATGGGAATATGTTTTCGACAAACGCGATACCCCATCAGGCGCCCGCTTTGCCTATGCCGTGGTAAACGGAGTGATGGGTACGGTGCTTTTCCCCGATGATTGGGATGCCAGTGTTTACACGTTTGCCCAAGTGAATGTGAAGCGTGTTTTTAGTGCATCGATTACCAATGTCATCTCGGAGACCGATTGGCATGCCTTGCATTATCAATGTGGCTTGGTGTTTTTGCCCAATTATTATCGTGCAGGGTTGTATTGGTCGTCAAGTTGTAACAACACTTATGACGAGTATGGTATGAATTGCGCATATAGTGTGGCCAATGCTGCTGGCACTATCGTGGTTGGCGTCAGCGATTTCAGGCATCAGAAGGCGTTTGTCCGATTGGTGAGGGATGCTGAATGAATAATGCCATTAAACAACCAAAATCCCCGCAACTCCGAATGGCATTGCGGGGATTTCTTTTGTACAGTAACTGAATTATAGGTTGGCCATATTCCTCTTCACAAACTCGCTCAGATCTTTGCCCTTGAGCAAATTCTTCGAGAGCAGTGCGAGGTCATAAATCTGCCTGATGGTAGCTTCCTGCTCGGCTTCGTCTTTGTCCAAGAGGCCAGTGATGACAGGACTGTTGGTGTTGAGCATCAGCGTGTAGCTGTCGGGCATCGAGCCGTAGAACGACATTGGGCCGCCGCCCATCTGCTCCATCTCCTTCATTCGGCGCATCCACTCGTTTTGGGTGACCTCCACGGGAGCGTCGGTCTCGCCTTCGTCGCTGAACGCCACGTTGAACTTCACCTTGTCGATGACTTTCTCGAAGGCGGCCTTCAAAGTCTCCTTTTGCTTGTCGTCGAGCTTCGATTCGGCTTCTTTGTCGTCTTTCACGATGAGTTTGTCGACGGTGTTGGAGTCCACACGGGCAAACATGGCGCGACCGTCACCGCCCTTTTCGCCTTCCTTCTGCTCGTAGGTGCTGATGAAGTGCGGGTCGAGGATGCCGTCCATCATCAGGACGTTGTAGCCCTTGGCTTTGGCGTTCTCGATGTTGGTATATTGGTCGTCCTTGTCGGTGGCATACAGATAGACGAGGTTCTTGTCCTTGTCGGTCTGCTGCTCCTTGATGAGGGCCTTGTATTCCTCGATGGTGTAATACTTGTCGTCAGTGTCCTTAAAGAGGAAGAACTTCTCGGCGCGCTCGTAGAACTTCGGGTCGCTCATCATGCCGTATTCGATGAACACGCGGATGTCGTCCCAGTTTTTCTGGTAGGTCTCGCGGTCTTTCTTGAAAAGTTCTTCGAGTTTTTCGGCCACTTTCTTGGTGATGTAGGTCGAGATTTTCTTCACGTTCTGGTCGCTTTGCAGGAACGAGCGGCTGACGTTCAGCGGGATGTCGGGCGAGTCAATCACGCCGTGCAGCAGCGAGAGGAACTCGGGCAGGATGCCTTCCACGCTGTCGGTGACAAAGACCTCGTTGCAGTAGAGTTGTATCTTGTTGCGTTGGAACTCGTAACGGTTCTTCACCTTCGGGAAATAGAGGATGCCCGTGAGGTCGAAGGGGTAGTCCACGTTGAGGTGGATGTGGAACAGCGGCTCGCCGAAATTCATCGGGTAGAGTGTGTGGTAGAAGTCGTTGTATTCCTCGTCCTTGATGTCGGTCGGGGCTTTCTTCCACAAAGGTGCCACGTCGTTGATGATCCAAGGCTTTTCCACCTCTTTGGTTTTGGGTTTGCCGTCCTTGTCGGTTTCGCCCTCGATTTCCTCCTGCACTTTCTTGGTGCCGAACTGAATCGGGATGGGCAGGAACTTGCAGTATTTGTTGAGCAGTTCGCGGATGCGGCCTTCTTCGAGGAACTCGGCGGAGTCGTCAGCGATGTAAAGGATGACGTCGGTGCCGCGGTCGCCCTTCGGGATTTCGTTCATGGTATATTCGGGGCTGCCGTCACATTCCCAGATGACGCCGTTTGTGCCTTCATCTTTGCAGGACTTCGAAATCAGCGACACCTTCGAGGAGACCATGAAGGCGGAATAGAAGCCCAAGCCAAAATGTCCGATGATGTTGGCAGCTTCGGCTTCGCTCTGGGTCTTGAATTTGGCGATGAATTCCTCGGCACCCGAGAAAGCGATTTGGTTGATGTACTTGTCCACCTCTTCAGCGTTCATGCCGATGCCTCTATCGCGGACGGTGAGGGTCTTTTTCTTCTTGTCGACTTCCACCTTAATAGTAAGGTCGCCAAGTTCGCCTTTGAACTCGCCTGAGGCGGCAAGTGCTTTCAGCTTTTGCGTGGCATCCACGGCGTTGCTGATGATTTCGCGCAGGAAGATTTCCTGGTCCGAATAGAGGAACTTCTTGATGACGGGGAAGATGTTTTCGGTCTTTACCCCAATGTTACCGGTTTGTTGCATATCTCGTTAGATTTAAAATTCAAAGATTTAAGATTTAAAATTGTTGTCGCTTCGCGTCATTGACTACGTCGAATCTTCGATTTGCGAGGAATGAAGCAATCCAGATGACGCGCGTCTGTTGTCAAATTGTGTGCCATTGGGAAAACTGACATTTTGGCAAGGAGTTGTTGTCTCATGAGATAGAAAAACGCCTTTTATCCAGCGGTGAAACGCCATTTTACACCGTTCACCGCTGGATATAAGCATGTTTTTGAAGAAAAAATAGCTAAAAAATGTGTTTTATTCAGCGGTGAACGGATGTTTTTGTATCTTTGCCGCTGAATAAAACGATGTTTTATGATGAATATCATTGGCAGAAAGGATGAGATTTCGGAAATCAAACGACTGTATTCCAGTAAAATGCCACAGTTTTTAGCGGTGTATGGCCGTCGCCGCGTGGGAAAGACTTTTCTCATTGACGAGGCATTGAAGGGGAAAATCACCTTCCGTCATTCGGGATTGTCGCCCGTGGATGAGCAAAACCACAAGAACAGTTTGAAAGAGCAACTGAAGCACTTTTATCTGTCGTTGCAGCGGCAAGGCATGAAGAAAAGCAAGTGTCCGACATCGTGGCTTGAGGCTTTTTTTATGTTGGAAATGCACCTTCAGTCGATTGATGACGGCTCGCGGCAAGTGGTTTTCCTCGATGAATTACCTTGGATGGACACACCTCGTTCGGGCTTTGTCACGGCTTTGGAGGCTTTGTGGAACGGCTGGGGCTGTCATCGCGACAATTTCATGTTGGTGGTCTGCGGCTCGGCAACTTCTTGGATTACCGACAACCTTATTAATAATCATGGAGGCTTGTATGGAAGGCTTACTGGTCAATTGAGGCTGTCGCCGTTTACCCTCAATGAATGTGAGCAATTCTTTCACAGCAAGGGTGTCCGAATGTCGCGTTACGACATCGTGCAAAGTTATATGATATTTGGCGGTGTGCCGTATTATTTGAGTTATTTTGAACGAGGCCGAAGTCTCGCGCAGAATGTTGATAACTTGTTCTTTAAGAAGAATGCAGTGTTGAGTGATGAGTTCGACCGCTTGTTTTCTTCCGTGTTCTCAAGACCTGAGGAAATGAAGCAAATCGTGAAGGTTCTCGGCAATAGAAGAGCAGGCTATACCCAGGAAGAGCTTGCAAAGGCTGCAGGGCTGACTGGGGGTGGCTCTTTCAGCACGATGTTGAAGGCACTCGTCGCTGGCGATTTCATTGAGTCGTACATCCCTTTCGGAAAAGGAAAACGGGAGAAACATTACAAACTGATTGACCATTTTTGCCTGTTTTACATGAAGTTTGTGCAGGGCAGAAAGGAGATTGACCCTGAATTTTGGATGCACAATGTGACTTCGCAAGGTGTGTCTTCATGGCGGGGCTTTGCGTTTGAGGAAGTGTGTTTTACGCACATCCGACAGATTAAGAAGGCACTCAATATTTTTGGTGTTTCGTCAACGGAGTCGGCGTGGGTGGTTAAAGGGGATAACGAGACCGAAGGAGCGCAAATTGACATGTTGATCAATCGCAAAGACAATGTTGTGAACCTCTGCGAGATGAAGTTTTACAACGAGAAATATACGGTCAACAAGGCCTATTATTCAAAGGTTGTTCATCGTCAGAACCTGTTAGAAGAGATGATACCGCGTCGGGCTGTTGTTCATAATGTGTTAGTGACCACTGAAGGCTTGACTTATAATGAGTACAGTGGCGTTTTCCAAAATGTAGTCACCATTGATGATTTGTTTGAAAAATGACAAATATTTGATAATAAATTTGTTATGTTTTAGAAAATGTATTTTATCCAGCGGTGAAACGCTATTTTGCCTTGTTCGCCGCTGGATAAAAGCGTGTTTTTTTTGTCTTATTCCAGAAAAACAAAAGATTGTTTTGCCGTGCTTTTTGCTGATAATGACGGAAATGTGTATTTTTGCGGTTGAAATCGAACAAGTGAAGATTGGAAGACTATGGCAAAAAGCGTTTTTGAATTAGGGGAACTTAAGGTTTACAGAGAGGATAACCAGTTGGAAGTCAAGGCGTCGCAGGGTGGCTTGCCCGATTCGTTGTGGGACACTTACTCTGCCTTTGCCAATACCGACGGCGGCTGCATCTTGCTCGGCGTGAAGGAACGCGCCGATGGCTCGTTGTATGCCGTTGGGTTGAAGAACGCGGAAAAGTTGCGGACGGATTTTTGGAATGCGGTGAACAACCGTCAGAAAATCAGCGTGAACCTGATGACGGAGCGGCGTGTGCGTGTGGAGTCGGTGGAAGGGAAGGATGTGCTGGTTTTAGAAGTGCCTCGCGCCGATAGGGCGACGCGTCCGGTGTATCGTGGCCAAGACCCGCGCACTGGCACATTCCGCAGGAACGGCTCTGGCGATTACCGTTGCTCTTTGGAGGAGGTTTCGGCTTTGTTCCGCGATGCGGCTTTGGTTCCGCAGGATGCCAAGGTCTTGAAAGAGATGGATATGTCGGTGTTTTGCATGGAGACCATTCGCGGCTACAGGCAGTTGTTTCGCGATTCCCACCCTGGGCATGTCTGGAACAACTTGGAAGATGAGGTGTTTCTCCGTCGCATTGGTGCGATGGCGTTTGCCGATGATGGGTCGTATCATCCCACGGCGGCGGGCTTGTTGATGTTTGGCTACGAGTATGAGATTGTGCGCGAGTTTCCGCAGTATTTCCTTGATTTTCAGGAGAACCGACAAATGCTCAGGACACGCTGGACGGATAGGATTGTGTCTTCGTCGGGCGACTGGAGCGGCAATGTTTTTGATTTCGTTTTCAGGGTGGTGCCGAAACTGACGGCGGATTTGAAGGTGCCTTTCGTGTTGAAGGGGATGCAGCGCATTGACGATACGCCTGTCCACAAGATTTTGCGGGAGGCCGTGACGAATGCTTGTGTCCACGCTGATTTCTACGGTCGGCGCGGTTTGGTGATTCAGAAGAACGCGGATGGGTTTGTGTTTGCGAATCCGGGCAGTATGCGTGTGCCTCGAAGCGTGGCTGTCGAGGGTGGCGTTTCCGACCCTCGCAACGGCGTGATGCTGAAGATTTTCTCTCTCGTCAATTACGGCGAGCGTGCTGGCAGCGGATTGAGCAGCATCATTTTTGTTTGGAATAAGGTTTTTCATGCCTCGGCGACTGTCGCGGAGGAAATGGGTGTGGAGCGTGTCGTCTTGACTTTGAACAAAGAAGGCCACGAGCAGGACATTGCGGCGATGTTGGAGTTGTATGACGACCCCGAAGAGCTGACTTTTGGCGAGTTTGACCCTCAAAATCCTCCTCAAGTAAAGGAATATGACCCCCAAAACGAGGAATTTGATTCCCAATTTATGGCTCATGAATCCCATAATATGGGATATGGCCCCCAAAATGATACCCAAAAGACGAGAAATGATACCCAAAAAGGCAATAATGACACTCAAAAATCAGAAAGCGGCCCCCAAAACGAAGGTGATGATACCCAAAAAACGGGAAATGATACCCAAAAAGACGGAAATGATACCCAAAAATCAGAAAATCACCCTCAAGTTGACCTCAAAAGTAACGAAAAGGCTGTTTTGAGTATCATTTTGGAGTTTCCTACCATTAGCAAAAATGAACTGGCTAAAAGGATTAATGTGTCGAGACCTACAATCAGTAGGGTGTTGAATAATCTTCGAAAACAATACAATATCGAATGGGTTGGCGCTTCGAGGAAAGGCTATTGGAGTGTGTCGAAAAAGTGAATGGCCGATAAGTTGTCGATAAATTGTCGATAAAAGGCAAAATGACCGATAATTGTCGATAATTGGCCGACAAAATTGCCGATAAATCGAGTTTTGTCGATAAATTGTCGATAACAGAAAATAAGAAAGCAAAATGACTGAAATCTACGACTTCTATAACAACGGTGCCGAGATAGGCCGACTGGAGCGCGGCTTGGGCATCGTGGAGTTCCATCGGACGAAGGAAATCTTGTCGCGTTATATTGATGGTGGCAAGGTGATTTACGACATTGGTGGCGGCATCGGGATGTATGCGGCTTGGTTGGCGAAGAAAGGCAACGAGGTGCATCTCATCGAATTGGCCGAAAATGCTGTGGAATATGCCAAAGAGAATATGATGCAGGACTGCCATTTTATTGCTGAGACGGGCAATGCCTTGAAAATCAGCCGACCTGACGAAAGTGCGGATGTCGTGCTGCTAATGGGGCCTTTGTATCATCTGCGCAATAGGGAAGACCGTTTGCAGTCGCTGCGCGAGGCATTCCGAGTGCTGAAGAAAGGTGGCCTCGTGGTGGCGGCAGGCATCTCCAAGTTCAGCTCCATGACTTGGGCCTTGTCGGTGTATGGCGAGAAGAACGACTTCATCGACGATCCTGTGTTTTTCAACATGATTAAGGACGAGATGACCACGGGCGACCACATTCGTCCGAAGGAATACCCGAAGTTCATCGCGGAGGCATATTTCACCACTTCCGAGGAGATGAAATCGGAAATTGAGAAGGGTGGCTTCGCGGTGGAGAAAGCCATTGCTGTGGAAGGCTGCATCTGGTTCACGCCGCACCTTGCCGAAAAATGGGAGGACGAGGCCGGCCGCGAGCGGCTTTTAGAGATTGTCAGGATAACGGAAACCGAGCCGGAAATGATGGGCATGAGCCCGCATTTCTTGGTCGTGGCAAAAAAGTAGCTTATGAATCCTATAACCATCCGATTGTTAAACCAGCAACTTGTTGCGCCTCAGTTCGGTAGCCCTGCCGAGGTGGTCGATTATATGGGTGCCGTGCAGGCGCAGGAATACCGCATGATGCGCTGGGCGGTGGCCATGCGGACGCGAAAGCCTTCGGCCAAAGCATTTAAGGAGGCTTTTGACAGCGGACAAATCCTCCGTCTGCACCTGATGCGCGGCACATGGCAGTTGGTGTCGGCCAACGATTATTGGTGGATGCTCGATTTGTGTGCAGCCAAGGCGACTTCCGCCATCAAAGGGTGGATGAACAGCAACAAAATCTCCATTCCAGACAATGAACAGATGCGGATAAGAGAAATATTGATCCAAACCGCAGCCGACAAAGGGAGCGTGACGAAAGAGGAGTTTGAGCAAGCCTTGTTGGAAAGGGACATTCAGATGGACGAACATCGTTTGTCGTTTCATATCCGTATGGCTGAACTGTTGGGAACGTTGTGCAGCGGGGATTTGTTGCCGATGAAGGCAACTTATTCGCTTTCAGAGGATAAGGTGAAGCAGGCGACCAAGGTGGATAGGGATGAGGCCTTGATGATTTTGGCCCGCAAATACTTCCAAAGTCGGCAGCCGGCAACCTTGGAGGATTTCGTTTGGTGGTCGGGTCTGAACATCAGCGATTGCCGCAAGGGAATGGAACTGTTGGGCAATTATCTTCACAAGGAACAATGGAAGGGCGGGGCGTTTTACCTCACTGACGATTGCCGCACGCGAGGCTTCCGCAAAGGCAAATTCTTGCTGATTCCGCCATACGATGAGTATTTGATTGGCTACAAGAGCCGCGACATCGTTTTGCAGGAGGAGCATCGGCATAAAGCGCACAATAACAACGGGATATTCCAGCCCATCATCGCTTTCGACGGGGTGATTTGTGGCAATTGGAAACCCTTCAAGGAGGAGTTCCATGTGGAGTTTTTCGATGGCGGACATGCCGAGGAAGCTGTTCGGGATGCTTGGCAAGCCTACCAGCAATTCAAAAAAAACTGACCGATTGGGTGTTGATAACAAAACAATCCCTATTTTTGTAGTCAGATTTCGAGCCAATGAAAAGATGGCTTGCTCGGGTGTTTCGCCTTCAAAATCGACTTAATTGAGTAAGGAAAAGAACCATATAAAACGCATTCCATTGTATGTCAAGATTTTGCTTGGCATGGGGTTTGGTTTAGGTTTCGGCTTTTTGGCCATTGCCTTGCATTGGGATGGCTTTGTGCATGATTGGGTGGCTCCGTTTGGGACCATCTTCATGCGCTTGCTCAAGTTGATAGCTGTGCCTTTGGTGCTGGTGTCGCTTGTCTTGGGTGTGGTTAGCCTGAAAGACATTAAAAGTCTGTCACGCATAGGGTTGAAGACCATTTTGATTTATGTGTGCACTACCATTTTGGCTGTGAGCATCGGCCTTGCGATGGTCAGCCTGATTAAGCCGGGAAGCCTTTTCCCGAAGGATAAACAGGCTGAGTTTGTGGAGCGTTACCATCAGACCGTGTCGGAACGCGAAGCCCAGATGCAGCAGGTGAAAAGCGACTCGCCGATGCAGTTTTTAGTGGATGTTGTGCCTGAAAACGTCTTTCAGGCTTTCGGCAGCAATTCCAATATGCTCCAAGTCATCTTCTTCGCCTTGCTGTTTGGCGTGGCCTTGATTTGTGTTGGGCAGTCGAAAACGGCGTCAGTCGTTCGGTTTTTCCAGCAATTGAATCTTATTTTGCTGAAAATCATAGATTTCATCATGGCCTTTGCGCCGATTGGCGTGTTTGCCTTGATGGCGTGTTTGATTGTGGACTATGTCGGCGATGTGGGCATTATCTCCGCTTTGGGCATGTATGCCTTGACGGTCGTTTTGGCTTTGACGGTCATTATTTTCTTGGTTTATCCGACCATCTTGCGGCTGTTCAGCAAGAAGAAGTTGGGACAGTTCTTCAAGGCGGTGTTTCCTGTGCAGATGTTGGCCTTTTCGACCAGTTCGAGTGCAGCCACTTTGCCCTTGACGATGGAGCGGACACAGAAACATTTGGGTGTCTCTGAGGAGGTCTCCAGCTTTGTGCTTCCTGTCGGCGTGACCATCAACATGGACGGCACGAGCTGCTATCAGGCAGTGGCGGCGGTGTTTTTGGCCCAAGTGATGGGCTTGGACCTGACCTTCAGCCAAATGCTGCTCATTTTAGCCACGGCCACCATCTCGTCCATCGGCACGCCGGGCATACCGGGAGGCTCAATCGTCATGCTGATGATTGTCCTCGACTCGGTCGGCATCCCGATAGAGGGTTTGGCCTTGATTTTGGGCATCGACAGGCCTTTGGACATGCTGCGGACGGTGGTCAACGTGACGGGCGATACCACGGTAGCCTGCGTCGTCGATGACTCTAAGTGAAAAAAGCCGCGATTTTCGCGGCTTTTTTACTCTTGAATCAAAGGAAACATCCTTATTCGCAGCCGAGTTTCTCGGCGCAGTCTTCCATGACTTTCTGAAGCTTCTCGCCGAGTTTGTCGAGTTCGGCCTTCTCAGATTCCGTCATCTTTTCGTCTTCGGCATAGGACTTGTCGTTGGCAAGGCTCATGAAGACCATGCCGAGAACCGCTTCCTGCAGTTCTTCGCAGGTCTTGGCGTCTTTTACGGTTTTTTCAATCTTGTTGTAAAGCTCCATGTTGTCCTGGAACTCCTTTGAACCTTTTTTGGTTCCGCCGCCGCATTGCGTGAAAGCGAACAGCATCATGCCCGCAAGGGCGATAAGCAAGGTCTTTTTCATAGTGATTTGGTTTGTCAGGTGTTAATGAACGCACAAAAATAGTGAAAAACGGACAAATGCAATGGTTTTTGAGTTTTTTTCGGTATTGACATTAAAAAATGTGCTCAATTGTCCCAAATCTGTGCGCTCAAATCAGAAAGTTGTCGTTGGGTACTGATTTTCTTTATAATTTTGCATCCATTATAAAAACACCTCCAATGGCTAAACTCGACATAAAGGAAGTTTTCTGTCCCAAGTTCTTTAGCGTGATGAAGAAGGGATATACGAAGAAGCAATTTGCGAAGGACTTGTTCTCGGGCATCATTGTGGGCATCGTGGCGCTGCCGTTGGCTATCGCGTTTGCGGTGGCCTCGGGCGTGTCGCCGGAGAAAGGCATCGTGACTGCCATCGTTGCGGGATTCCTGATTTCGCTGTTGGGTGGCAGCCGCGTACAGATTGGCGGACCCACTGGAGCCTTTGTGATTATCATCGCGGGCGTGGTGGCGCAATACGGCCTCGACGGACTGATGATTTCAACCATTCTCGCAGGTGTGTTTATGATCATGTTCGGCCTGCTGAAGTTGGGTTCGCTGTTGCGCTTCATACCGCATCCTTTGGTGGTCGGATTCACCAGCGGCATCGCGCTCACCATTTTTTCAACACAAATCAAGGATGCCCTCGGACTTGAAATCGCCAATGTGCCGGCGGGGTTTATTGATAAATGGGCGGTGTATCTCGACAGCCTCGGAACCATCAATTTCTGGGCCTTGGGTATTACCGTTGGAACGATAGTCATTAGTTTGATAATCAATAAATTGACTAACAAAATCCCCGGTTCGTTTGTAGCCATCATCCTTGTTTCGGCTTTGGTGGCCATTTTCGACATTCCGGTGACCACCATCGAGAGCATGTTTGGCGAAATCAAGGGCAGCCTTGCGATAAGCATCCCCGAAATCCATTGGGAAAATGTTGGAAACTACGTGCAGCCGGCCATCACCATCGCCTTGCTCGGCTCCATCGAGTCGCTGCTGTCGGCGGTCGTGGCCGACGGTATGATTGGTAGTCACCACCGTAGCAACACCGAATTGATTGGTCAGGGCATCGCCAACATTATCACGCCCTTGTTCGGCGGCATTCCGGCCACGGGCGCCATTGCCCGCACCGCCACCAACATCAAGAACGGAGGTCGTACCCCAGTGGCGGGAATTGTCCATGCCATCACCTTGCTGCTCATCATGTTATGCTTGGGCAACTATGCGAAACTGATTCCCATGTCGTGCCTCGCGGGCATCTTGATTGTGGTGGCCTACAACATGAGCGAATGGCGCAGTTTTGCCTCCATCCTTCGCGGCTCGCCCTACGACATCATCATTTTGCTCGTCACCTTCTTCCTTACCGTGCTGGTCGATTTGACCGTGGCCATCGAGGTCGGCATTGTGCTGGCCGCGCTGATGTTCATGAAGCGCATGGCCGACAACGGCGACGCCATCTTGAAGAACGACTTGGATACCAACGCGATGGAAAACTACGACGACATCCCCCAAGGCATCGAGATTTACGAAATCAGCGGGCCGTTCTTCTTTGGCGCGGCCAAGAAGTTCAGCGAGGTGCTGAAAGGCCGTCCGGATTCCACCAAGATACTGATTATCAGAATGCGACATGTTCCTTTCATGGACGAAACCGGCGAGCGGAACTTCCACGAGGCCATCAAATCGCTCCAAAGCGACAACAAGAAAATCATCCTTTCGGGCGTGCAGCCGAATGTCCGCAAGACGCTCGACAAGAGCCGCATTTCCTTCCTCATCGGCAAGGGCAACATCCACGACAACTTCGACGCGGCATTGGCACACGCGAAGGAAGCGCTTGAGGGTGAGAACTGTGCCGCATGGAATCGGTAACCACGTTTTGAATCGTCTTGTAGAATAATTTGCTTGGGTGAGGAAAGATTTGTATTTTTGCCGTGAGAAATAATCATTCTTGACAGATGTATCATGAAGAATGTTGTTGAAATACCAAGGACTCAGGTGATTATGACTTTTATAGCCATTTGTGTCGAGACCACTGCCCGACTGCTGAACACTTCTTACAAAGAGGTGTATCAACGGATGAAGCGCGTGGGGTTGATAGAGCAATTTATACTTCCGCATTACGAAACGCTTCATAGTGAAAGCCGAGAAAACCTTGCGGGAGTTTTGGTGGAATGTCTGAACAATTGGGAGGGCAAAAAATGAGTGAAATCGTCGTCTATCATGGTGGGACAGAAAAGGTAGAGTTTCCTATTTGCAAATTCGGCCGTCGTAATTTGGACTTTGGCCAAGGATTTTATGTTACAGATTTGCGTAAGCAGGCTGTGGATTGGGCTACCCAGGTGGCTGACCGCAGGAAGGCACCGCCAATCATAAACAGATACCGTTTAAACCGTGATGCCATATTATCTGAAGCGCGCTGCAAGGTTTTCACGGCATACGACAAGGAGTGGCTGCATTTTATTGTGGATAGCCGTCGTGGTGAACCTGTGGCCGACAATTACGATTATATTGAAGGCGGTGTGGCCAACGACCGTGTGATTGACACCATCAACCTTTATATGGCAGGTCTGATGGATGAGAACACCGCTTTGCTTCGCCTGTCGGAACACCGACCCAACAACCAAATGTGTCTGCTTTCACAAGAATTAATTGACAAATACCTGATTTTCGATGGAACAGAAACAATCTGAAGACCCCGTTAAGTCGCCTGTCATACAGGAGATCATCATGAGTAACCGCATTGGTGCCATCTCAATGGAACTGGCCAAACGGCTCAATATTGAACCTGTGAAAGCCCTGCAACTGTTTTACGAAAGCCAGACTTGCGCCGATTTGCATGACAAGTCCACGGGACTTTACCTTTATGGAGATTTATATGTAGCGGATGAGTTTATGAGGGAGATGGAGTATGGGATGTAGGTTCGTAAGAAGCGTTGGACATGTTCTATTAGCCAATGCGCAAACTATTCATGATGCAAAAAACATTGAGAAATGGATATTTGGTGAATGAGGGAAAAATTTTATTTTTGCGCTAATAAAACAAATAATAATCATGTTTGAAAATTTCAAAAAGTTAAAAGTTAAAGGAGGTTGTTTCGAAAAGGAAACAGAGTTGGAACTTTTCAAAAAAGATGCAATAAGTGTGGTATATGGTCGAAATGGGAGCGGCAAGACAACAATTGCCCATTGCATAGGTGAATTGGTGAAGCCTGACGAAGAAAAAAGTTCGGATTACAATGTGACATCAGAAGCTACTATTGACGATGACAAAAAGCAGTCGGTATTTGTCTTCGACGAGGATTTCGTACGTGATTATGTAAGGGTAGAGAGAGATGGTCTTAACACTATTGTTATGCTAGGTGAACAGGTGGAACTAGATGAGCAAATTGCCAATAAAAAGAATGAATTAACCAAGAAGGAAGAGGAATATGGAAAGTTAGATGAGCAGAGGAAAAAATATGACAATGCGGCGGAAAACATTTCACCTAAGTATTATTTCAACCAATTAAAGGATGCACTCCGCATGGATGATGGCTGGGCTGCTATTGATCGCGATATAAAAGGTAACACGATTAAAAGCCATATTACAGTTGATTTAATCAATAGTCTGTTGGAATTGGAAGAACCATCAGAAAGCTTTGAAAAGTTGAGGGAACGTGTGATAGCAGATTTAAAACTGTACCAACAATCAGAAAATGCACAAGCGGTTGTGTGGACGAAGCCTGCTTCTCTATTGCCTGATACATTAGAAGGAATAAGTGAATTGTTAATTAAGCCTTTGGATGCTCCTGAACTCAGCGATCGTGAAAAAAGGTTGCTTGCCATGTTGGCTCTTCATCCACGGCACTCTACTCAGGAAACACGCCAAATGATTCAAGAGGAATGGGAATTCTGTCCGCTGTGCCTACGGGATATTAGTGAGGACGACAAGACAAATATTACTCAGACGCTGACACACATCTTGAACAAGGAAGCAGATGAGTTTGAGACACAACTGAGATTAGAACAAGAGAAGTTTGCCGTCATTGAAACAACTCTTCCCGTATTTTCAGGTGGGCTGAATGAAAAGGAACTGAACGATGCTTTAACGGCACGTACCAATATGAACAAGGTATTGGATGTTGTACGAGCAAAAATCGAACAGCGCAAACGTAATATTTATGAGGCTTTGGATAATCCTTATAGTGAGGATATATGTAAGATGTATATGATGGCTTTGGCTACTTGGAATAACTCACAGGATGTGCTTCAAAAATGCGTAGAGAAATTTAATGACTCTGTCAGCAAACGCAATAAACTATACCAACAAGTCAGGACAGAGAATAATATGTTGGCAAGGAAACAGTTGGCTGCGTTGCTACAAAGTTATAAGCTAGCTGTTGAAAGTAGTAATAAAAATAGCAAGGACTTGGAGGGTAAGGGCAAGGAATGTGAGACAATAAAGGGAGAAATCAAGGCCTTACAGCAGAAGAAGGAAAATACTGATATAGCCTTGGACTACATCAACAAGGAACTGCAATATGTGTTTTACAGCAAGCGTAAGTTGAAATTGGAGCCAGGAGATGGTTGTTACAAACTGAAAATAAATGGCAGAAATGTAACACCAAAGAAAATAAGTGTGGGCGAAAGGAATGTACTGGGGTTATGCTATTTTTTTGCTAAACTTTTTGGCGGCAAGACGGAGACCAACAAATATGCTTCAGAATTACTGTTGGTGATAGATGATCCTGTTTCGAGTTTCGACTACGGTAACCGTGTGGGAGTGATGAGCTTGTTACGTTTCCAATTTGGTAACGTTCTCAATGGCAATACAAACAGTCGAATTTTGGTAATGTCGCACGACCTGCATTCAGTGTTTGACATGGTAAAAATTCGCAATGAGGTAGTGTCGGGTAAAGGATCCGACCCCTCGTTTATGGAACTGGTGAACAATAACCTGAGTGTGAAATACATACGAAACGAGTATAAGAAATTGATAGAACACGTTTTTGCCTATGCTATCAGTACTGGAGTTGATGACCCTGACGAGACGCAAGAGATGAGCATTGGTAACGTAATGCGTCGAATGATGGAGGCTTTTTCTAGTTTCTGCTTCAACAACACATTTGAGAAGATGGTTCGAAAGGAGGATGTTTTGGCGTTGATTCCAGAATCTAAACGTAGTTATTATGCGAACTTCATGGGGCGTCTAACTCTAAACACAGAGAGCCATATGGAAGAAAGCGTCTATACTTTGGATACAATTACCACATGTTTCACTAAAGACGAAAAGGTACAGACAGCCAAGAGCGTTTTGTTGTTTTTGCTGTATGTTAACAAGCCACATCTTGCTGCGTATTTGGATAATGCCCAGATAGCCATAATCGATGGATGGAAAACTGAAGAAGCAGGATGGCTGCTAGAGTAAAACTCAGGTAAGCGTAGATGTTTTAATACTAACTGCTGCCACAAAATCATTTTGCCAATCAAAAATCAATCTATATATTTGCACACACAAACAAACATTACAAAAGTCAAATCTAAACAACTGGATAATAAAACAAACAAATAAACAATAAACAAGGAAGAGTTGAATTAACATATTATAAATCATAGCGTTTGCTATTTATTCGGTAGTGTCTTAAACCTGAGAAATTTAAAATGCTCATACACGAATAAGTCAAGTAAATGCCTGCGCTTTGGCGTGGGCTTGACTTATCTGTATGAGCGGGCATTCTCAGGGCCTAAGACGTGGATATTGTTCAGGTCCACGTTCTTTTTGCTCCAAAAGATTGTCCGCTAAACCGAAAACAGATAAGCAAGCGCACAAAACGCAAGGCAAAATGGCAGAAGAACAGAAACAGCCCAAAGAAGGCTACATTATTGACTACATTTCAGGGACACAAGTAAAAGCATCTCCCGAGGAATTGGAAGCCACACAGGTTTTTTCCAAAATATTGGTCGAGGACTACGGCTATCCGAAAACACAAATACAGACCCGACCGCAATTCCATGTGAAAGTGCGTCCGAGCGACACCAAAAAGGAGTATCCTGTTGATATAGCCGTGTTCAGCGATGCAGAAAAGACGGACGACAGCATTTATCTGATTGTGGAGTGCAAGAAGAAAAACCGCAAGGATGGACGCACCCAATTGGAAAACTACCTCACACTCTCAAAAGCCAATCTCGGTGTATGGTTCAACGGCGAGGAACGTTTTTACCTCTTGAAGCAAAACACAGACGACGGACGGGTGTTGTTCAAAGAAATACCCAACATTCCGAAGTTCGGTGAAAGATTGGAAGATATTGGTAGATTTAAACGGAAAGATTTAAAACCAACACATAATCTTAAAACCGTTTTTAATGCTATTCGAAATTATCTTGCTGGAAATGCCACAGGTACGACTATGGACCAAACCATTGCGCAACAGATAATCAACATCATATTTTGTAAGATATATGATGAAAGATTTACTAAAATGGATGATAAGGTAACTTTTCGCGTTGGGGTAAATGAAGATTGTGAAACTGTTAGTAAAAGAATCAAAGAACTATTTTCAAAGGTCAAAAGTAAGTATAATGAAGTAATTGAAGTTGCTGATGAGATAAAACTTGATGATGCAAGCATTAAGTATGTGGTTGGTGAATTGCAATCATATTGCTTAATTGATACTGAACGAGATGTTGTCGCCGATGCCTTTGAAGTGTTTATTCAATATGCACTAAAAGGTGGCCAAGGTCAATTTTTTACCCCGCGTAATGTTGTGAAGTTGATGGTTGAGCTTGTCAAACCCAAACCAAATGAAATCGTAATAGATCCCGCTTGTGGTTCTGGTGGTTTTTTGGTGGAAAGTATGAGGTATATGTGGAAGCAGTTAGAAAAGCAAGCTAAAGAATACGGTTGGAGTGAAATTGCACTTGAAGAGGAAAAGAAAAGCTGTGCCATTAAATGCATAAAAGGCATTGAAAAAGATTCATTTTTAGCTAAAGTCACAAAAGCATACATGGCAATTCTAGGAGATGGTAAAGGTGGTATCTTTTGTGAAGATGCATTGTTGAAACCTTCGGAATGGAAAACTGCGACACAGCAATCAGTTGGATTAGGACATTTTGATGTTTTGTTGGCAAATCCACCCTTTGGAAAAGATATAAAAGTTACAGGAGATGAAAAACTAAAACAATACAATTTGGCTTATAAATGGAAACAAGAAAATGGAGAATATGTTAGAACTGAGGATTTAAAAAAGGAAGAAGCCATCCAGATTATTTACATTGAACGTTGTCTTTCGTTGTTGTGTGATGGTGGACGAATGGGTTTAATCATTCCTGAAACTTATTTCCATGCTCCAAGTACACGATACATTTTGCAATATCTTGTAAAAGGGAACAATGTTATGTGGTTAGTAGATTTGCCTCATAACACATTCCGTCCTCACAATAATGCAAAATGTGTAGTCATTGTGCTACAAAAGGGGAAAACACAACAAAAAGAAATCAATATGGCGGTCGCAGAGCAAATGGGACACGACCATCAAGGAAAAGAAATGTTTCGATGGAATTATGAAACAAAAAAAGTTGATACAACAAATCTATGGGACGACATCCCTTTGATTTTGCAAGAGATAAAGCAAGAAAAGTTCAAGAAATATTGTTTCTCTATTGATAAAAACCTCGTCGAAAAGAAAGGTATTTACGTTCCTCGCTATTATTGGCAAAATAAGATGCAAGAAATAAAAAACCAGGCAGAGATAGATAATCAGACGCTTATTCCTATGAGCAAACTACTTGAAGATAAAGTCATCATTTCATTTGATGGTCATGGCTCGCCTGAGGCAGAAACAAAAGGGCGAGGAGAAATACCTTATATTCGTGTAAAAGATATTGTGAATTGGGAAGTTTATAAAGACCCAACATCAAAAATTCCAATCGAAACATACCTTGAAAAGAAAGGTACAAAAAAAGATATCCATGTTCACGATATTCTTTATGTACGTCGAGGAAGTTATAGGATTGGCAGTGTGGCAATGGTTTCTCCATTTGACACAAAAGCTCTTTACACAAGAGAAATACTGATTTTGCGTGTAAACGATAATAATTGTTATGGGATAACTCCGTACTATTTGTTATATCTTCTTTCTCATAGACTGACTCAACTGCAGGCAAACAATAAAATACTGATCGAAACAACTTTGCCTAACATCGCGGATAGATGGCGTGAATTAGAGTTACCTATTGACAATGATAAAGAAAAAATAAAGGAGATAAGTTCTCGTATTGAAAAAGTTATTGAAAACAAATGGAAAGCGGCGGAAGAAATCACAAAACTATGCGAAGAACTTGGTAATCTAACAACATGACTAAAAGGTAGCCCGTATCGGCTTGATGAACAGCACTGTGCCTATTGAGGCATTGTTGAATCCTGAAAAGGATAATCATTAAAAGCACATACGGGAATACACCCGTTTTATCTTTCCATCTTTATTTTTCTGCCATGCAAAACAAAAAATGATTATTTTTGCGGCATAACAATTCGCTATGAAGAATCTGATATTTGTTTTTGCCCTAGCCGTGAGCCTGATTTTGGCTTCATGTGGCAACACAAACAAGCCCCTACAACAATCAGCTCCTGTTGCCGATACCATCATCACTCGCACGGTGCTTTATCGTCCCGGCGATTATGGTTCACGGAACTACCGCATTCCCGCCATCATCACGGCCAAGGACGGCTCGCTCGTGGTGGCCACCGACAAACGGAAACACAACATCGACGACCTGCCGGAAGACATTGACATCCTGATTAATAGGAGTACCGACGGTGGTCGCACATGGAGCGAGCCTTACACCCTTGTCGAAGGTCAAGGGGTGGGGAAGGGCTTCGGCGACTGCGCCTTGGTGCACACCCACGACGAAGGCGGACTTTTGGCGGCTTTCGTGGGCGGAACCGGCTTCTGGCAGGGACGGCCCGAAAACCCGCAACGCACCTATATCGCAAGGAGTTACGACAACGGACAGACTTGGACGCAACCCAAGGACATCACCGATGAGCTTTATGGCGCGAAGTGCGAAAACGAGGTGAGCCGCACTTGGTGGTCGGCCTTCTTCGCCTCGGGCAACGGCCTGATGACCTCCACGGGACGCATCATGTTTGTGCTCGCCGTGCGCGACACCGAAGCATGGGCGGCCTGCAACTATGTGGTCTATTCCGACGACAACGGCGAAACATGGCATATCTCAGGTCGGGCTTCGCAACGTGGCGATGAGGCCAAAGTCGTTGAGCTCGCCGATGGCCGCATCCTGATGAGCATCCGCCACGAAGGCGAGCGTTGGTACAACATCTCCGAGGATGGCGGCCTTACATGGCGACCTGAAACCTCCGCTTGGACCGACCTCATAGCCACGGCATGCAACGGCGACATCATCCGTTATTCATCTGTGAATGAGGGCGATGAAAGGAATATTCTGCTTCATTCCTTGCCCGCGCCCGAGCGTCGCGAGAAGGTGACGGTGTATGTCAGCTACGACGAAGGCCAGACTTGGCCCGTGAGCAAGTGTATTGTGCCCTACGATGCCGCTTATTCATCGCTCTGCATCCTTCCCGACCATAGCATCGGCCTCTATGTGGAGGAATCCGACGGCGACACTTTAGGTTACTCGATGGTGTTCTACAACTTTGGATTGGGGTGGTTGGAGAAATAACTTTATTTTTGCGAAAAATTTCAACCATGTCCGAAACCCTCCAAAAATTCCTGAACCGCGTGGCTGAGGCCGCCGAGCAAAGCACTTTGGTGAAGATGACGCTGAGCAAGCCTGCACAGAAAAATGATGAGTTGCGCAACATCTATGTGAAGCCTGTATTAATAAAGGAGAAGCGCCTGTTTGCCTTCACTTACCACTATGAGCGTCGCGACGAGGTGAAGAACTACGACAACGCGCAAATGCTTGATATTCTGAAGGAAATGCTGCCATTGCGTTTCCTGAATGCTGTGCTTTTCACCGTGAGCGAGGATGTCACTTTGCTCGTTTCAAGCAAGGGCAGAGCGACGATTCAGACCAAGAAAGTGCAGGAATGCCGCGAGCAGAACCTTGACCACGACAAGCAGAAAAACCGCCTCGTCAATCCGGCCAACCCGTGGTGGTATCAATTGGGTTTGACCACCCGCGAGGGCAAGATTACCGCCGACATGCAGCACAAGTTCAAGCAGATTTACAAATACGCTGAAATCGTGGAAAGCCTCGTCAAGCCGATGAAGCTCGGCGGCACCGTCCATATCGCCGACATGGGGGCAGGGAAGGGGTATCTCACTTTCGCGCTCTACGAATTGCTGACCCAAAAGCTGAATATGGATGTGGACATCAAAGGCGTGGAAATCCGCCCTGACTTAGTGTTGAAAATCAACGAAATAATCAATTCCAACCATTTGAAAGGCTTGGAGTTTGTGGAGAGCAGCATACAGGATTTCCACCTTAAGTTCAACATAGAAGTGCGAACGAGACGATGAAGGTTGTGTTGGCACACCGGCTTCCGAATAGCAGGTGTGTGGCAAGAGA
>JBGUHI010000007.1:0-2639 GCA_045111995.1 Candidatus Limimorpha sp.
GTGAACTGGCAAGCCTGCATTCCGTAGTTCAGTCCCAGCGTGCCGAGGTTGAGGAAGGGCGGCAAGATGCCGTTGATACGGTCGTGGAAGAGATAATTCAACTGTCTTTCGGCGGTCATGCAGAGGCGCACGAGGGCAATCTTCACCTTGTCTTCCTCCAATGAGATATAGTCGCCGTGGAAGTTGCCGCCATGATAGACATACTCCGTCTCAGGGTCGACGATGGGGTTGTCGCAGGCCGAGTTGAGTTCATCCTCAAGGATTTGTCGGGTGTACATCAAAGTATCGTAGATGGGACCCAGAATTTGCGGTGTGCAACGCAGCGAATAGTAGGCCTGCACCTTGTGCTCGAACACCTTCACGTCGGAGTGTCCGTAGTCGTAGAGTTCGTGGGCGCGTTGCTTGAGGCATTGCGATCCTTTGGAGAGTTCACGCATACGTCGGGCCATCACTTGTTGGCCTTCATGGCGGCGGCAGTTGTTCTCGCCCTCCGACATGTAGTCGTCGAAAGAGGAAGCGATTTCGTTCATCCAGACGGCGGCCAATGTCGCCCAGTCAAGCAGCGTCTCGGCATGGAACTGGTTGATGACGCTGATGCCAGTCATCACGGAGGTGCCGTTGGTGATGGAGAGGCCTTCGCGGATGTGCATCGCGAGGGGCTCGATGCCGTTCTCTTTCATCACCTCGGCGGCAGGTCTCCACTGGCCTTTGTAGTGCACTTCGCCTTCGCCGATGAGGCAGAGGGCGATGTGTGCCAACTGCACCAAGTCGCCGCTGGCACCCACGCTGCCGTGCTTGGGGATAAAGGGATAGATTTCGTTGTTGATGAACTCCACAAGGACTTTCACCACGTCGGTATGCACGCCCGAATGGCATTGCAGCACCGTGCCAAGGCGGGCAATCATGGCCGACTTCACATAGATGTCGTCCAAAGGCTCGCCGGCACCAGTCGAGTGGCTTCGGATGATATTATATTGTAAATCTTTCAGATAATTGTCTTCGACACGCCATTGAGCCATGGGGCCGAAGCCCGTGTTGATGCCATAGATGACTTTTTCGGCGGAAAACTTTTCCAAGAACCTGTAGCAAGCCTCCACGCGAGAGACCCATGCTTCGGAAACTTGGATTTTTTCATTGGAATACAAGATTTTTTCAACTTCTTCAAGCGTGATTTTTTCGTTGAGTGTAATCATAAAGACTCCATATTTAACAAAGTTGCAAAAATACAAAAAATAACAATATGTAAGCGAATCTTGCCAGTATTATTGAAAATCATGTCACACTTATCATTTTATTTCCTAATTTTGACCCCGAAAAACCAAACATATTATGGATATTGAAAACAACAAATGGCTGGTCGTCGTCAATCCCATGGCTTCGGTGGGGAAATGCGGAAAGGACTGGCCCGAAATACAGCAAATTCTTGTAAATGAAGGATTTGAGTTTGACGATGTGCTGACCGAACATCCGCGCCATGCCATCGAAATCGTCCGCAACGCCATCAAGGAGAAAGGATACAGAAAGTTCATTTCCGTTGGCGGCGACGGCACCAACAACGAGGTCGTCAACGGAATTTTCACCCAAAACGCGGTGCCGACCACCGAAATCACGATGGGCACCATCCCCATCGGGACGGGCAACGACTGGCGGCGCACCTTCGATTTTCCGCTTGATTATCAGAAAGTCATAAAAATCATCAGAAAAGGGCACTCTTTTGTCCACGATATCGGCAAACTGACCTACTACAACGACGGCGACCCGCAAGTGCGCTATTTCCTCAACGCCGCCGGCACGGGCCTCGACGAGATGGTGTGCGACGCCACCAACCTGATGAAACGACAAGGCAAAGGCGGCGCCATACGCTACCTGATCGGCATCCTCAAGTGCCTGCTGAACTACAAATACGAGCGTGTGCAGCTTGAAATCGACGACGAAAAAGTCATCGACGACTATGTGCTGAGCCTCTCCGTCGGCAACTGCCGCTACATCGGCGGCGGCATGATGATGATGCCCAACGCCGTGCCCAACGACGGCATCCTTGACGTCACCGTGGTGAGGCAACTCTCCATGCTGAAATTCATCGCCAACGTCAAGAACATCTACAGCGGCGCTTTCGTCAAGAAACTCAAGGAAGTATCAACTTTCAAGGGAAAGAAGATACGCATCACTTCCAATCCGCCCCACTCGCTGAAGGTGGAGACCGAAGGCGAAAACCTCAGCAACTCGCCCTTCGACTTCGAAGTACTTCCCTTGGCCCTCAAGGTCATCGTCCCAGAAAACCATAATTTTAAATCTTGAAATCTGAAATCTCAAATACAAAACGCTATGGCAAACATCGAAAACACCAACTTTGCGAACAAGCGCGTGGTCATTCGCGTGGATTTCAATGTCCCGTTGGACGATAGCTTCAACATCACCGACGACACCCGTATGCGTGCCGCCTTGCCCACAATTAATAAAGTACTCGACGACAAAGGCATGGTCGTGCTGATGTCGCACCTCGGCCGCCCGAAGAAAAACCCCGACCCGAAGTTCTCCATCAAGCCGATTATCAAGCACTTGGAAGAACTTTTGGGCCGTCCCGTCCAGTTTTCCGACGACTGCATGAAGGCCGCCGACCAAGTCAATGCCTTGAAACC
>JBGUHI010000008.1:0-36052 GCA_045111995.1 Candidatus Limimorpha sp.
GATTTGCAAGGTGGCGCCGTTTGTGGCATCATTGATGACGATTTCCCCGTTGCTGATGTAGGCAAACGGCGCGTCATCGCCATTGTCCACATGCGCATCCTTGGAAAACACAAGACGGAAACGCGATGCATAATCTGCCGTCTTAGCCGCAAACGTGTACGTAGAGACGCAATGCTTTGCGTCTCCACCATCCGTGGCCAACAAATCCACATCCGCGCCAGTCATATTATCAATCAGGTGCAAATAATCCAAATCCATGCCGTCCACGTTCACGTTCAATGTGTAGGTGCCGTTCTTCGCGGCCTTGAAATTGACGGGTACGTCCGTTGTAGAGACGTGCCATGGCGCGTCTCTACCAATGACGGCAATGGCATAATCCTTCCCACCCTGCGGGATGCTGAGGGTGGCGCGGCCTTCGCCGAAAACGAATTTGCCCAATTCGTCGCCTTCGTTGAAACTGACGATGGCCTTGTCCTCAACGGCGTTGCCGCGCGTGTTGGCTTGCGCCACGGCAATCTGTATGCTCCCTTGGCTTGGCACAGTCTCAGGCGCGTTTCGGCTGAAGGTGACGCTTTGGCCTTCGCCGTCGGCCAACACCATCACGCCGGTGCAGGCGGGGATGGCCGTTGCCGACGAAACCAGATTCGGCACGAGCCCCGTGCCTTCGGCGTTCATGGTGTAGTAGCTCTTGTTGGCGTAGGCTTTCACGGGGAAGGGGTTGCCCATCAAGTTCCAGCCAGCAAGGTTGGCGGTGGCATCATAGACAAGCGGCACTTCAACAGGCTCGGTGCTCGTGTTGTAAGTGCCTCTGAACACCAAATCCTTCGTTTCCTTGGTGGCGTAGAGATAGCCCTTGCCGTTCTCGAGTTCAAAGGGTTCGGCCTTGTGGTTGCGCCATTCCAACTCCTCGCTTTGGTTGAAGCGGTAGAGGTCGTATTGCGTCGCGTCGAAGATGTTGCTGACCGTTCCGGCGGCCACATCGCAAACCACAGGCGAGGCGATGAACCTCCAGCCCGCATTGGCGCTTTCGTCGTAGCCTGCCACGGTGAGGCCGACACCTTCCTCTATCGTAAGGGTGACATTCCCTCCCTCGGCGGGCATGGTGAGCAGGTAGAACAAATCGTTGATTTCGTCGTAAAACTCTTCGTCTAATGGCTTCAGCACACCCGCGCTTGCGGTGACGATGCCTTCAGGTGCTCCATCCATCTTCTCAATGAGCAGTTTGGTGGTTTCACCGGCACCCACATAGAATATGCCATCGTAGGTGATGCCTACAAACTCGCCTGTTTCCTCGTCGATGGGCCATTGCTGTGCGAAAATCTCTTCCTCGTCGTTGCTCACTATCCAGCCTTTCATCGCCTGCCCCGAAACATCGCTGCCATTGATGCCGCCCGTGGTGCACAAGCCGGCGTAGTAGTTATTGCACAGGGTGTTCGTACCGCTAATGTATCCCACAACACCGCCAGAGTTCACATTACCCGTTAAAATAACTTTGGCAAGGTTGAGGTTGTCGGTGAGGGTACTGTTTGTTGAAAAACCCGCTATGCCACCCACACTACTGTATCCTACCACGTTGCCCGTATTGATGCATCCGAGGATGGAAACATTTCGTGCAAGCCCTGCAATGCCGCCAACGTTGGAACCCATACTATCGCTGGCACTTCCTAAAATGATTCCCGAGTTAAAGCATCCGTTGATTTCCATACCAAAACCTTGCATATAGCCCACAATGCCTCCACTATATCTATAGCCGGACACTATGGCTGCATTGCTGCAGTAGTTGATGACTCCTCCGTCGAACTGACCGACAATGCCACCAATAACATCATAGCCATTTATGATGCTAACATTCTCTGTTACGGTGCAATACTCGATGGTTCCGCCGTTGCACCAAGCCACGATTCCGCCAATAACACGTTTTTCGTTGCAGTTGATGGTGCTGTTGTCAAGAGTCAGTTTGCGCACTGTGCCATCCGTTCCCAAATAGTAGAACAACGACTGGTAATTTGAGGAACAAGTGAGCGTGATATTGCTGATGGTATGGTAATTGCCGTCGAAGGTGCCACGGAAAGGCGTGTAGTACCCTCCCCCGATGGGCGTAATCGTCTTTCCTGTATAGTCGAGGTCGTTGCCGAGACGGAAATGCACACCAAGCATATTGTCGCCATTGTTCACGCTGACGGCTAATTGCTCCATTTGTTCCACTGTGCGGATGATGAACGGATCAGTTTCCGTGCCGCTGCCTTCGGAGGACAAGGGGGGACTGGTGATGTTGAATACGGTCGTAGCCTGTCCGCCATAGTTGCCCATACCGATGACGGTGATGTTGTGGCTGCCTACGCTGACGAAGCCGCCTTCGGGCGACAAGCGATAGTCAACGCCTTGCTGCAGCGTGACGGGCGAGCCGCTTTGGCTGTCGGTGACGGTGACAGCGGGTGTCAGTGCGCTACCCGTCCACTCTTGCGACGGCGTGGTGATGCTGATCCACGGTTCATAGCCGATGTCGCGCACGGCTTGACTGCTATTGGCAGTGATGTTGACATTGGTCACAAGCGAGGGTAAAGTCACGGTGTAGCCGTTGTCGGTCTTGGTCACGGCAGTGCCGTTGGCGAGGAAACTTTCGACGATGTAGCCCGTGGCCACTGTTCCCGTGTATGCAAGCGAGAGGTTGATGGCAGTGCCACATTCGTAATAGTTCGTGCCATTGAAGGTGAGCAAGGGCATGGTGCCTACACTGCCGCTCACATCGTTATCAAAGGTGACGGTCGCAATGTGCTTGGCTGTAGTGTTTTCGTCGGTGCCTTGCGTTGAATTGCCCACGCCGATGGCACCTTTCGTGCAGTTGCCTCCGATGAAGCAGTTTTGGCTATGTTGGCTGGGATTCACGTTTGTATTGCCACTAGTATAAGCATTATATGCCCAAGAATAGCCCGTAATGGCTCCGACCCAACTATTGCCAGTCACTGTTCCAAGGAATACGCAGTCGATCACATCGCTCCTGCCCGAGGTGCCTCCCACAATACCGCCAACAAATTCTGGACCGGTAACCGTCACATCGTCAGCCACCTTGCAGTTGCGCACGCCATGGTCGGTATAATCAAAATCACCATTCATATATCCCACGATGCCGCCGACATAATACCGTCCGGTTATGCTGCTGCTGGCGAGGGTAAGATTCTTCACCACAGCACTGGCACCGATCACACCGAACAGACCTTTGTAATTATTTGAGCTGCTAATGTTCAGATTGCGGACGACGTGTCCGTTGCCATCGAAGAAACCACCAAACGCCCAAAAGCCAGTGGGGGCATTTGAGTCTGCGATACCAATACCATTAAAGGTACTCACACCGCTGAAATCGAGATCGGCATCCAGGCGGAAATAACAGCCATAGTAGGAGGAACCATTGTTGCTGGAAGTTCCATTTTGCACATTGGTGGCTAATTCTTGCATATGCGCCACGGTGGTGATGAGGTACGGGTCGGCTTGCGTTCCGCTTCCGCCGCCGAATTGTGATTGTGCTTTTGCTATCGTACTGAAAGCAAACAGGTTAAAAAGAATCAAGGCAATCAAGGGCGCTTTTGCATTTTGATGTAAGTTTTTGTCCATGGTTAGGAATGATTTTAAAGTGTATGAATTAAAGAACATTTTTTGCGGGGCAAAGATAGGGAAAATTCCATTTTTTTCATGAAAGTTAAGATTTTTCCCGATTTTGCCTGCCATTTGCTGCATTTTACTAATTTTGCACCAAAATCAAAACCTCGAAACAATGTTAGAAGAAGTGCTTAAACAGCTGTTTATCAAGTCGTTCAAGACGTTATACGGACAGGAGCCTCCCGTCCAGCAAGTGAATTTCCAAAAGACGCGCCCCGAGTTTGAGGGCGACATGACCATTGTGGTTTTCCCCTTCGGGAAATTAGCGGGCCGCAATCCCGAGCAATTGGCCAACGAAATGGGTGCCGAGATGATTAAGGAATCCGACATGATCGCCAAGTTCAATGTGGTGAAAGGCTTCCTTAACCTGTTGATTTCCGACAAGTTCTGGATGGATTTCTTCAAGGCGAACCACGAGAACCGCGACTTCGGGCGCAAACCCGTTTCGGGCAAGAACGTGGTTGTGGAATATTCCTCGCCGAATACGAACAAACCCTTGCATTTGGGTCATGTCCGCAACAACCTCCTCGGCTGGAGCGTTTCAGAAATCATGAAAGCCAACGGCAAGAATGTGGTGCGCGTCAATCTCGTGAACGACAGAGGAATACATATCTGCAAGAGCATGTTGGCATGGCAGAAGTGGGGCGACGGCTGCACGCCCGAATCGACGGGCAAGAAAGGCGACCACCTCATCGGCGACTTCTATGTGCTGTTCGACAAGAAATATAAAGAGGAGCTGAAAACCTTGCTGCCGGAGAACTTCGCCACTTTGAGCGAGAAGGAACAGGAGGAAGCCAAAGCCAAGGCCGAAGCCGAGTCCACGCTGATGCAGGAAGCCCGCGAGATGCTGCGCCAATGGGAGGCCAACGACCCCGAAGTGCGCCACCTTTGGGAAACGATGAACCAATGGGTGTATGACGGCTTCGACGCGACCTACAAGCGCATGGGCGTGGCCTTCGAAAAGATTTACTACGAATCGCAGACCTATCTTTTGGGCAAGGAATTGGTGCAAGAAGGCCTCGAAAAAGGCGTGCTCTACCGCCGCGACGACAACTCCGTGTGGTGCGACCTCCGCGACGAAGGCTTGGACGAAAAACTCCTGCTCCGCCGTGACGGCACTTCGGTCTATATGACCCAAGACCTCGGCACAGCCCAACTGCGTTACAACGAATACGACCCAGAGAAACTGATTTATGTTGTTGGTAATGAGCAGATTTACCATTTCGATGTGCTGAAGCGCGTGATGGTGCGCCTCGGTCGCGAGTGGGGCAACAGCATTGAGCATTTGTCCTACGGCATGGTGGAACTGCCCAACGGCAAGATGAAATCCCGCGAGGGTACGGTGGTGGATGCCGACGACCTGATGGACGAGATGGTGGCCACGGCCAAGGGCGTATCCGAGGAGCTTGGCAAAGCCAAAGACCTCTCGCCCGAGGAGGCCGACAAACTCTATCACACCATTGGCCTGGGCGCCTTGAAATATTTCATTCTCAAGGTCGACCCGAAGAAGACCATGCTGTTCAATCCCGAGGAGTCCATTGACTTCAACGGCAACACAGGACCGTTTGTGCAATACACCCACGCCCGTATCTGCTCCGTCTTGCGCAAGGCTGAGGAACAAGGCATTAAGCTTGAAAGTGAAGTGAAGGTCAGTGACTTGCAGCCCAAGGAGAAGGAAATCATCGTGATGATGTACGGCTGGCCAATGGTCTTGAACCAAGCCTCCGAGAACCGCAGCCCCGCGATGGTCGCCAATTTCATCTTCGACCTCGCCAAAGAGTTCAACCAGTTCTACCAAGAGTGCAGCATCCTGAAGGAACCCGACGCCGACCGCCGCATGTTCCGCCTGCAAATCTGTGACATGGTGGCCGCGCTGTTGAGGAATGCGTCTGGATTGTTGGGCATTGGAATGCCGGAGAGGATGTAAGTTGAAGAGAAACAGATAATTTGTGAATCTTGTTTTGTAATCTTTGCCACCATGAATGATTGTTTGCCCCAAATAGCGCTTGCAAAAGCAGTCAAAGATATTAAAACTGCCATCCTGCAAAGTCAGGCGAGGGCGGCAAGGGGTGTCAATGCTAACCAGCTGGCATTGTATTTTTCCATAGGACGATACATATCCTTGAATTCGCGTTTGCAACAATGGGGAACTGGTGCAATACAAGCCATCAGCGAGCAACTTCAAAAGGAGTTGCCGGGTTTGAAAGGGTTCAGTGCCTCTAACATTCGTAATATGCGGCAGTTCTTCGAGGAATGGAAAGAGGTGGTATTTATCCGGCCTGTTATGGATGAGGCAATTCAACAGCCATTGGCTGTTGAATTGCAAAGTACTGAATTTGAAACGAATATAATTCAACAGCCGTTGGCTGGTGAAATACAAAAAGTTGTTGTGGAGGAATTGGATAAGTCGTTGCAACCTGCGGAGTTGGATTTTGTTCATGACCGCGTTGACATCGTGCTTGCGTATGGTTTTCTTTCGATTAGTTTCACACATCACATGGAAATCTTGTTCAAGACCGACAACCTTGAGCAAAGACTTTTCTATATTCAGAAGACCTTTGAGAACAAGTGGGACAAATATACTTTGAGAGAATTGTTGAAGCAAGACCTTTATCATCACCAATCCTTGCTTCCCAACAATTTCATGCAAACCCTTCCGCAACATTCGCAAGCCCTTAAAGCAATTGGGATGTTTAAGGATTCCTATCTTTTGGACTATATAAATGTTGAGGAGTTGAATGTGCGCGACAAATCGGAAGTGGATGAGAAAGTTGTGGAGCAAGCCATTGTGCATAACATAAAGAACTTCATAATGACGTTTGGGAAAGATTTTGCGTTTGTTGGTAATCAGTATCATTTGGAGAAATTCGGTGAGCATGAATACGTGGATTTGCTTTTTTATAATCGTGAATTGTCATGCTTGGTGGCCGTTGAATTGAAGATGGGGAAATTCAAGCCGATTTATTTGGCACAATTGCAAACATACTTGCAAGTGCTTGATGCAGAGATTCGTAAACCTAATGAAAACCCTTCTATAGGAATCATTCTTTGCCGAGAGGTCAATAGGGCATACGTTGAATTTGTGATACAGAAATACGATAGTCCTATGGGTGTCGCCACTTATACGACATCAACCGAAATGCCGGAGAATCTCCGAAAGGCACTGCCGGATATTGAATATCTGAAAAGCTTGATTTCGGGAGATGAAGGTTTGACTATTTAGATTATTTGAATGTATTTTGTAGTTTTGCAAGTTAGAACGAATACCAACCAATGAACGTCTTCTACATACCAAACGCAACAGAAGGCCTAACCACCCTCCCCGAGGACGAGTCGAAGCACTGCGTCAAGGTGCTGCGCATGACCGAGGGCGAGCGGTTCTGTGTCACAAACGGAGAAGGCTATCTCTTTGATGCAGAGTTGGTTGAGGCCTTGCCAAAGCGGGCCACCGTCAACCTGACGAACCAGCGCAAAGGGTATGACCATTGGAACTTCAAGCTCGAAATCGCCATCGCGCCGACCAAACTCAACGAACGCACGGAGTGGTTCTTGGAAAAGGCCACGGAAATCGGCATCGACCGCGTGAGGTTGTTCACCTCGTACCATTCCGAGCGTCGCGCCGCCAACGTGGAGCGTTTCCAAAAGGTGATGGTCGCGGCGATGAAGCAAAGCATCAAATCAAGGTTGCCGAGGGTGGAGGACTTGGTTTCGTTTGAAAAATTAGTGAAGCAACCCTTTGAGGGACAGAAGTTTGTCGCATGGATTGACGACGACGTGAAAGACTGCCTCTGCGACCTATATAATAAAGGTGCAAACGCCCTGGTGCTCATTGGTCCCGAAGGCGACTTCAGCCCCGAGGAAGTGGCCTTGGCCAAGGAGAACGGTTTCGTGCCGTGCAGTCTGGGCGAGGCGCGCCTGAGAACCGAGACGGCGGCTCTTGTGGCCTGCCACACCATCCAACTCATTAACCAAATGAAATGAAGAAGCTGTTGATAATCATATTGTTGTCTTTGCCTTTCGTTGCCTCGGCCCAGCAACTCAACATTGCCTTGCTGAAATACCGTGGCGGTGGCGATTGGTACGGCAACCCGACCTCTTTGCCCAACCTGGTGCGTTTCTGCAACCAAGAAATTGGCACGGACATCAACCCGAATGTGCCCACCGTGGAGCCATCGTGTCCTGATTTGTTCAACTATCCTTACGTCTATATGACGGGCCACGGCAATGTGGTTTTCGATGCAGCCGAGGCGCAGAACCTGCGAAACTACATGTTAGCGGGCGGTTTCCTCCACATCGACGACAACTATGGCATCCGGCAATACATTGAGCCTCAGATGAAAAAGGTGTTTCCCGAGCTGGATTTCGTGGAACTGCCTTATTCGCACGAGATTTTCCAGAAGCCATACGCATTTCCGAATGGCTTGCCGAAAATTCATGAGCATGACAACAAGCCGCCGCAGCTCTTTGCCTTGATTTACGAGGGTAGGGTAGTGTGCATCTTCACCTACGAATGCGACCTTGGCGACGGCTGGGAAGACCAGCGCGTTCACCACGACTCGCAGGAAACGCGCGAAAAAGCCCTAAAAATGGGCGCAAACATCTTGCGCTACGTATTCACAAAATAACAACAGTTCAACAATTCAACAACCAACAATTCAACATACATGGACGAAAAAAGAAAATGCCTATATTGCGGTGAGCCTATCATCGGGCGCGTCGACAAGAAATTCTGTTGCGACTCGTGTCGCAACAGTTATAACTACGAGAAGACGCACAAGCAAGTCAATGTGATTCGGAAAATCAATGGCATCTTGGCACGCAATCATAACATCCTAATGGAACTGAATCCCAACGGAAAGGGATTTGCGAGTCGCCAGCAACTGATGGATAAAGGCTTTGATTTCAAGTATTTTACGAGCACATATACGACAAAGGCTGGTTCCATTTATCGTTACGTATACAATCAGGGATATGTGCCGAAAGAAAGTAATCCAGACCAGTTTCTTTTGGTAAAAAACGCTGATTTATAACGTTTTATATTGTCTAGATATTTGCAGCCCAATGCTTTGGGCGGCAAAAGCCTTTATGGCATAATCGCGAATTGCTTCGTGATTGTACTCGTTGCAGTGGTCGAGCATTTGGATTATGCCTTGCAACAAAGCGTCTTCATCGCCTTGCGGGATGAGTATGCCGCGCTCGGGCGAAAGGATTTCGGCGATGCCACCCACGGCAGTGCTCAAAACCGGCACGCCACTCGCAAAAGCCTCCACGATGACACAAGGCAGGTTCTCGAAGTTGGAAAACAACACGAAGAAGTCGGCGTTTTGATAGGCTTCGGCCACCTCGGCGGAGGTTTTCTTGCCGTGGAAGATGACGCAATCCGAAAGATTATGCTCTTTTACAAACGCCTTGAACTCAGGGGCTTCGTAGTCGTGAATGACATGCAGTTCAAAGTCGTCGCGCTGTTGGCGTAGTCGCTCTATGGTGCGCAAGATGCCGCTGAAATTTTTGGCTTCGTCGCGCAAGGTGGAGATATGGAGGATGCTCTTTTTCTGTTCCGTTTTGGCTTCGCCCAAGCGGAACATATCTGTATTCACCAAGTTGTAAATCACCTTGAAACGGTTCTTTACGCCATGACCTTCCATGCAATGCTGCAAATCAAGGCTGACAGGCATGATCAGCGAAGCGTTGTTGGCAATCTTGACGATTTTCTTCTTCAATCCACCGACCAAAACATCCTTGTTTTGAGGCTGATAGATGGTCCAATGTTCGGTGAGGACGTATTTGTAACCGAAAAGTTTCTTCCAAAGCAAAGCCACTTGTCCAAGCGGATAAGTAACATGCAAATGAATCAAATCAGGCTCAAAGAAGTGCTTCTTGATATAGTTGAGGCCGTATTGGTACATCCGCAGCATCTTCAATTTGCGAATCGCATTGATTTTCGGTGGACGGATGTAAATCTGCACATGGGTGTGGTGCGCGCCCTTTATCTCCTTGACCTCAAAGGATTTCGTCATGTTTTTGCCGTCGCAGACGGAGAGGATGACGGAGTGGCACTCCTCGGGCAGCGCGTCAATCATTCGGACGCAGAAGTTGCCCAAAGTGGGGTCGTCGGGCGTGGGGAACCAGCTTAGCAGGTGCAGGATGTTCATCAGTTGTCAGTTGTTCAGTTGTTCAGTTGTTCAGTTGTTCAGTTGTCAGTTGTTCAGTTTGCAGTTGATAGTTGCCTGTCGGGGTGCTGCCGTAGGTCGCGACCTACGGTTACTGTAGTATCGTCCCTTCGGGACGTGGTTTTGCGTCGCTTTGCGTCATTGCGAGGAGGAACGACGAAGCAATCCAGACATTTATTCTATTCGATGCGTTTTAATGTCAATCTCAAAGTATTTCTGCGGCGTTTCGTATGGCACAAGTTTGTGTGTAGGCAAGTCTTCGGGCAGATAAACGGCGCACAAAGTGTTGGAAACGTGGTAGATATGCTTGCGTTTCTCTGCGGGTGCACCGTCCAAGATGGCGGACATTACGTCCCAGCGGATGGTCTCGGGGTCGAGGGCGTAGTCGTGCCAAACGATGATGCTGCGCTCGTTTTTCAGGAGTCTGAAGCCCGTTTCGGTGTCTTTTTTCACGCTTTCATAATGGTGGTCGCCATCGATGAAAATCATGTCGTATTGGCCGAAATGCGGCGCGAAGTCAAAGGTTTGGGAATCGCCGTAGAGTTGCTTCACATTGGCCAAGTCTTTGCTGAAGAAACTGTGCAAGTCGGCGTATAACTGATTGTCAGTCAGTTTAATGATGTCTTCTTTTGGCAGGTTGAAAGTGACGCAATGCTCGGCGACTTCGGCCAGATTCGCCACACTCTCGCCGCGCCATGTGCCGATTTCAAAGTAGTCCTTCACCTCATAGCGTTTCGCCAAAGCCCGCAGCAAGGCAATGTCGATGGGCATGGTGGCTCCCGAAAGGTAGGCGTAGGGCTTGGCAACTTCATGGAAATCAGGAAACAAGGTGTCGATTTCCAGCACTGGAAGCCCATCGTTGAGGCCGTATTTTCGGATGACTTCTTCCTTGTTGCTGCCTTCGTCTTGCAGGACGAGGTTGAGCAGGTAAGGATGCCTGATAATGCGCCCTATGGCTTTGGTGAATTTCTGTATCTTATTCATTTTCTGTATTTTGTTTCAAGAATTGTTGCTTGAGTTCGGCAATATAGTTCTGTATTTCGTTCTTTCTCAAAATGAAGTCCTTGCCCTTGATGTGCGACTCCTTGAGGAAAAAGACGAACAGGAATGTCGCGTTCATGGTGTACGACACCGCTGAGGTGATGGCCGCTCCCGTCACGCCGTAGCGCGGTATCAGCGTGAAGCCGCACACGAAGGTGGCGATCAATCCGCAAAGCGCTGCGAAAGTGTTCATCTGATAACGTCCGATGCCCGAGTAATAGTGTCCGAGGATGAGGAAAATGCAGTAGAATAGGATGCCCGGCGCGAGGATGCGGATGAGGTGGGCCATCGAGCCGAAGTCCTTACCGAAGACGAAAACGTAAAACTCGGCGGGCAGCAGGCAGAGCACGAGCACGGCCAAGGCTGAGATGAGCAGACAGATTTTGCTCAAATCCAAGGTGAGTTTTTGCGCGTAGGCGTGGTCGTCGGCGTTAGCGATGCGGGCATATTGCACCAAGGCGATGCTGCTGCTGATGATCCAGATGGCCTCGGCCAAAGAAAGCGACCGAGAAAACACGCCGACTTCGCCTCTTCCAATGTAAGTGTCTAATAAATAATAACTTAGTCTAAGATTAAAAAACTGGACAAAATGGCCTGTTTGGTTGAGGAAGCCGTATTTGAACATGTCTTTCAAAACAAGGCTGTAGTTGCTGTCTTTATCTTCAGGGATTCGGGCATATTCTTTCCGAAGCATCCACACACCCAAAAGGAAGGTGCCTCCATAAGCTGCATAAAGTCCGATGATGTAGCCGTATATGTCACTCCGCTTCAAAAGGATATAATACACCACCAAAGCTAATGTCAGCAAGACGGGCTGGAGCAGGGTATTGTAGTTGGCCTTTTTGATTTCTTCCCTGCCGACCAAAAAGCGGAAATTGATGTTGCTGAGCGATGAGAGGAAGGATAGTAGGGTCACATGGAGGATCAAGTCCTGGTCAAGTTTGGGATAGAATAGCCTGATGCCAAATCCCATTAGTATGGCAATGAAGCCGGCCCATATCACCGAGGCCACCAGCATCTTCTTGAACGAATGGCGCGGTGCGAGGTAGATGATGCTGGCGCCGCCAACGATTTCGGAGAAGATGAGGATAAAGGTAATCGTGGCCAGCACCAGCGACTGCGTTCCCGAGCCAGTGTCGCCCAAAGTCTGGGAGATGATGATGGCAATGAGGAAGTTGAGCGCAGCGGCCAACATCTTTGTTCCAAAGGTATTTAGGATTTTTTTGAACACGGGTGTTTCGTATAAGAATTGCAAAGATATGAATTTTTGCACACTTTTCTGATTCAATGATGTGAGATTGTATCCATTATAGCATAATGTTCCAAGTGAGGCAATGCAATGCTCCTCCATTGTCTGCAATGTTCCTCATCTGAATTTGTCGGATTTCACAGTTTGGGAACGCATCTTTGACGTAATTGAAAGCTTGTTCGTCTTCGGGTATGTCAAATGAAGGCATAAGAATTTTATTTCCTATTTGGATGAAATTGACATAAGCCCAATTCCAATCCGGAGACGGTTCTGCTACATTGAAAAGCATTTCTGTGACTTGGAAACCGTATTTTTCTAATTTTTGCTTGATTTCTTCTGCTTCTTTGGGGTCGGTGTCACGATGGTTTGACATCAATACTTTGTCTCCGCCACACCATTTGATGAAACCGTCCGCATGGCCATACACATCCCCGACCGTCTTATGCCATGGGATGATGATGACTCTTCTACCCAACTCGGTTTCTAATCTTGCTATGAATGACGGGTCATATTTCTCAACATGGTTTTCGGTAAAAACCTTATCGGTCATTACTATATAATCACCACATGGGACCATGTTTCCTCCGTCAATAATTATGTCTGTTTCACGATATTTGATACCCAGAGCCTTGCAAGCCTTTGTGCAATCAGTAATGAATTCTTTATTTTCATTGCTCAATAAATAGTCTGGCCAGTACTTATATTTTAAAAATTCATCCTTACTAAGTTGAATGGGCATATAGTCTCTCGCCCAAATGTCATTGGTGTATTTTAATAGTTCCCAATGGATATCCATTTCGTCCATCACTTTGGTGAAACGAGAGAAAAAGTCCGAATCCTCTGTTTTTAGCCATTTGGATAGAAATACTATGTTTGTGTCTCGGTCTAGAATCGTTTTATACAACTTTTCTTGTCTTGTGAAACTCCATCGCCGGTTATCAGGAATTTTATGACCATCAATTATTATAGGGGAATAGTTGTTTTGATCATTGGACATATATACACCTTGCCGTTTGGATACCTTAAGTTCAATAGACAGGTTTGTTTTGGCATCTTTCCAAATTATTCCATCAGCGTCAAATCCGTTGAGGAAATCATATAAATAAGTAGATTGGCCATTCCATTCGTCTTCGTTGTCTTTATGCAATCTAAATTTTTTAGTGTTTTTATCGTAACACACATATTGTTTTTGCTTGACATCCCATACTTCATAAGCTCTAATAAGAGCCGAAGCCCTATATTCCTCTTTTTCATTCTCAAAAGTAATGTCAAATCCAGAAGCATGTGCGTGCAGTGACATCAATGGGAAATAAGGTACTACGCCATCGATATACCTATTGTTTCGATGGTAAACGATTGGATCCTTGATTGAGCTTGCAGAATCTATTTCTGAATGAAAATAGAACTCGACAGTACGAATATAGATGTGATACTCGTTTCTGACATTGATGTATCCACCGTAAAGAAATACCGGGGCCAACTCTTTAAATTCTGCTGTCAATTCTTCTAAAGTCGTTTGTCCATTGACTTTTGCTTGAAAGAGTTTCAAGGATTCTATTAAAGAGTTAGTTTTAATATGTTGAGTCATCATGATTTTCCTTTCTTTGTTTAGGTATTACAATGTCAGATTCATCTAAAAAAGCACCTGGGATTTGTCCGATGAAATCGAATAGTATCTCTAAGATAATTCCTAACTTGTCATAAGGATACAATATACCAACAGAGTTTAAGTGTTTTTGTATGGATCGACAAGCACTGTCGAAATAGACATCATTGCCAAAGCCGACTTCTTCGTCCCAATAAAAAGAAAAACCTTCATTAATTTCGTACCATATTTCATCGGGAAGTTCGAAATCTATTTTGCTTAATACGACCCTATGTAACACGGGCTCGGAAAAAGCATCTTCAATTAATGGCGAAATCAATTCTTTATTGTGCATTTTCATTCTATTTTAGATTAAACAATTCATCTCAATATTTCCAAATTCTCCCACTACAACTGTCACTCTCAGCCTCATTTCCTTGTTTCTCAATCCTTCAAGCACCCAATAGGCACCACCATCACGCCGTCTTTGCGTTGGTAGGCGTAGCTGCCAAGGCCTGTCAGCACCATCAAGAACGAAGGTTCTTTCATCTTCGTCGTGTCAATCTTGCCGGCTAACTCTTTCAATGTGCTTGCCCCTTCTTCCTCCAACTTGCTGCCGCCGAGTTTGATTTCCACCAATCCGTAGCTGCCATTGTGCAAATGAATCACGGCGTCGCATTCGAGGCCGTTTTTGTCGCGATAGTGGAACACGTTTCCATCGAGTGCTTCCGCATAGACGCGCAAGTCGCGCACAGCCATCGTTTCAAACATCAGCCCAAAGGTGTTCAAGTTGTTCTCCAAGTCCTTTGGCCCCATGCCCAATGCCGCTGTCGCCACGGAAGAGTCAACGAAATAGCGGGTGTCGGAGGTCCGTATGGCCGTCTTTGAGCGCAGGTTGGGACTCCATGCGGGCATGTCTTCAACGACGAAGATTTTTTTCAGTGCCGTAATGTAAGAGGAGATGGTTTCTTCGCTCAAGGAGCCTTCCTTGCTGGACGCGAGGTCGGCATAAATGGTGCTGATGGGCACTTGTCCGCCTTGGTTTCTTGCGTAGGAGCGGAGCAGGCGACGGGCGAAAGTCGCGTCACGAACGACATTGTCCACACGTGAAATGTCGCTTTCGCATACGGCGTTCACGTAGTTTTGTGCTTGCCTCAACGCGGCCTGACGTTTCATGTTCAGCGAACTGGGCCACCCGCCTCGGCAAACCATGAAGCTCAAGTCGCTCAAGGAATGGTCTGGCGCAATGGCGATGTCATGTTGCCCAGCAAACAGACGGAGCAAGCTGACTTTTCCATTCGATTCCCCTGATTCCCATAGGCTCATGGGGCGCATGGTGAGCCAGGCAAATCGACCTGTCCCCGTGTGGTGAATCTTGCTTTTGTCGGCGGGCACAGCCGAGCCTGTAAAGATAAATTGCCCCGTTTTCCTACGCTGGTCCACCATAAACCGCGCCGCGTCCCACAACTGGGGTGCCAACTGCCATTCGTCTATCAACCGAGGTGTTTCACCGTCCAACAGCGCTTCAGGGTTCTCTTCTGCGAGAAACAGGTTTCTCTCTATTTCACGAGGCCAGTCCATGTACAACACACTTTTGGCGGCTTGGGCTGCCGTTGTGGTCTTTCCGCACCACTTGGGACCCTGTATAAGTACCGCGCCAGCGGCTTCCAATTGTTCCAAAAGTAGTTTGTCTGCAATCCTTGATTTATATATTGAATTTTCGTCCATAATTTGACTGTTTTTTAATCCGCTGCAAAAATACTACTTTTTTATTGATTTACAAAGTTTTTTGTATTTTTCATTCCGTCAGTTGGCCGATTTTCATTCCGTCAGTTGGCCGATTTTCATTCCGTCAGTTGGCTGGTTTTTTACCTCCAAATCCGCCCACTACAACTGTCGCTCTCAGCCCCAGTAACCGAAGCCAAAACATTGGTTCTCCCTTCCGAACGGAGCAGGCCGAGGAAAGCAAAAACCAAGGCTTCCTTGTAGTCGATAATGGTCTTTTCGGGGATGACGACCTCATGCGAACTACGGGCTTGAAGGCGTTCCATGAGGAATTGGTTTCGTGCGCCGCCGCCGGTGACGAGGATTTTTCCCTTGGGCAAATGGCTGACACCCAACGCAATTTGCAGGGCAATATGCTCTACGAATGTGGCCAAAAGGTCTTCAACGGATAAATCTTTCAGCAAGTCTTTTTGGTTCTCTTCAAAAAACTCCCTGCCCAACGACTTGGGCGGCAACTGACCATAAAACGGATGCTTGTTCAGGCGTTTCAGCAAGTCCATATTGACTTCGCCGCTACGGGCAAGTTGGCCGTCGCGGTCGTAGTCAAGGCCTTTCATTTGGGCGAGATAGTTGAGGGCTTGGTTTGCGATGCAAAGGTCGTAGGCGATGTGCTGGCCGTTTTCATCGTATGAGACATTGGCGATGCCGCCGATGTTGAGGCAGATTTCGTAGTCGCTGAAAAGGAGTTTGTCGCCGATGGGCACAAGCGGCGCGCCTTGACCGCCTTTGCTGACATCCTCGCTACGGAAGTCGTTGATAACGAGGAAACCACATGCTTTGGCCAATTCTTGTCCGTCGCCGATTTGCAGGGTGTAATGTTGCTCAGGTTTGTGGAAAATGGTGTGTCCGTGCGAAGCCACGAAATCGGGCTTGGCATCGTGCTTTTGGGCAAAGGCAAACACTTGTTCGCCAAGGTACTTGCCGTATGCTTTGTCTAATTCTGTCAATTCCGAAGGCTGCTTGTGAAAGGCTTCGGAGAGTTGGGTTTTCCAGAAGTCGGGATAGGGTAGGGTTTCGGCGGCAAGAATTTGGAAATCATAATGTTCGCCTTCTTCCTTGAACCTGACGAGGGCGATGTCCAAGCCGTCCAACGAGCTGCCCGACATGAGTCCTATGGCGGTGGTTTCTTTCATGTTTTAATTCGGAATGCTAATGCTGAATGCGGAATAACGAAGTGAAGCCAATTCTGCATTCATAATTCTGCATTTATAATAACGGTAAAACTTTCTCCAATTGTATGCCTCGCGAGCCTTTTACGAGTACGGTCTTTCCGTTGACGGGATGGCTTTCAAGAAATCCGCACAAATCCTCAACCTTGGCAAAGGTCATCCAATCGGGATTCTCGTTGTAAGCACAGAAATTTGCTCCCACCAAAAATGCGTCCTTGAAGCCCAATTCCTTCATCAAGCCGAGGATGTTGCGATGCTCTTCTTCGGAGGCCGTACCCAACTCGCGCATGTCGCCTAATATTAATAAGTGCTCTTTCCCGCAGATGCTGGCGAAATTAATTAAGGCGGCGCGCATCGAGGTCGGGTTGGCGTTGTAGGCATCCATGATGATGCGATTCTTCTCGGTTTCAATGACTTGCGAGCGGCTGTTGGTAGGCGTGTAGGCTTCCAAAGCCTCCATGATTTTTTCGTCTTCGACTTCAAAATACTGTCCCACACCGATGGCGGCTGCCACGTTCTCGAAGTTGTAGCTGCCCACGAGGTGGGTCTGGATGAGGTGTTCTTTCCAAAAGACACCCAAATAAGGGTCGCATTTCGCGGGTGCCACGGGGCAAAAGGCCGCGCAATGCCTTCCGTAGGAGATGCGTTCCATTCCCTCGGATTGCTCCCAAAGCAAGGGATTGCCTTGGTTGACGAAAACTGCCTTACCGTGGCTTTTGATATGCCTATACAACTCCGTCTTGGTCTTGATGACGCCCTCGAAACTGCCGAAGCCCTCCAAATGTGCCTTCCCGATGTTGGTTATCAAGCCAAAGTCAGGGTCGGCGATGCGGCAGAGGAAGTCGATTTCGCCGGGATGGTTGGCACCCATCTCCACGACGGCGATTTCGGTTTCGGGCTTGATGCTCAGTAGGGTGAGCGGCACTCCGATGTGGTTGTTGAGGTTGCCCATCGTGTGGATGATGTTGTATTTCTTTGTCAGAACCGCCGAGACGAGTTCCTTGGTGGTCGTCTTGCCGTTCGTGCCGGTGATGCTGAGCACGGTGGGTTTCATCTGTTGGCGATGGTAAGCGGCCAAGTCCTGCAAGGTCTTCAGCGAGTCTTCCACAATCAGCAGGCGTTCGTGGTTGGGCAAGTCCTTACGGTCGGCAACGACGAGGCAGGCTTTGCCTTCCTCGGCCACTTGCAGGGCGAAGTCGTTGGCATCAAAGTTCTCGCCCTTTAAGGCGAAAAAGATGGCATTCTGCTCGACTTTGCGGCTGTCGGTCGTCACTTTGTAGGCTTTCGTGAATTGTCGGTAAATCGTTTCGATGGGGTGCATGTCATTGGGTGTTAATGAAAGAAGCCGCCTGACGGATCAAACGGCTTCAATGCTATCATGAAAAAGAATCTATTACTGTTATCTTGCGAAGGAACTGCCCACTTTGTTCATGGCGCAACGGAAGCCGATGGTTGAAGCGGACTGGTTCTGGTTGAGGTAGCGGCGTGTGCCGGGGCTCAGGTAGTAGGGACCGTCGGCCCAGGAACCGCCTTTGTATACTCTCGACTCGTCGCTGATGAGGGTGGTGCCGGGATTGTCGTTTGTGGCGGCTTCATACATCTCCTTGGTGAACATGCTTTGGTCGTCTTGCGGGTCGCTCCAGCGGTTGCGGATGGCTGACATGTAGTCGCCGTCGCCGTAGTTGGAGTTGAAGGAGGTGCGGTAGTTCTGGCGCTTGGCAGCTTCTTCTTGGGGGATGGGTTCGCGGCGGATGCGACCGAGAGAGTCTTTCTGGAGGAGGAAGCCTTCTTCGTCGACGGCTTTACGGGTGAACACGTTACCGCGGAAGGGGCTATAGTCGGCCACATCTTCGAAGGTGAGGGGACGATAGACGTCTTGGCACCATTCAGCGACGTTGCCAGCCATGTTGTACAGGCCGTAGTCGTTGGGCCAGTATGAGCCGACTGGGGCCGGCAAGGCGGCGCCATCGTTCAGGTGGCCGGCAACACCCATGTAGTCGCCAGGGCCTCTCTTGAAGTTGGCCATGAAACTTCCATAATATCTCTTGTTGTCGGTGCGCAGACCGTCGCCGCTCCAAGGATACACCTTGCGCTCGCTGACAATCTCGTTGCTGGTGTTGCCCACCAGACCGACAGCGGCATATTCCCATTCGGCTTCCGTGGGGAGGCGGTAGGAGGGGAGCAGGATGCCGTCGTCCATTCTGACGTTACGCATGCCATCTCCGCCTTTCGAGAGGTCCTTCTTCCCGTTCTTTACCTTGCCCGTGTATTGTCCGGCCAGGTAAGCGTCGGTGTTGAAGTTCTCTTCGTCCTGTTGGGTCGGATCCCAGTCGAGGACGCCAGCCTCAACGAGCATCAACTCATTGACGCGGTCGGTACGCCAAGCGCAGTAGTCGTTGGCTTGAACCCAAGTCACACCCACAACGGGATAGTCGTTGTAGGAAGGATGCCGGAAATAGACCTCCACCATGGGCTCGTTGTACGACAAACGATCGCGCCACACCAACGTGTCGGGGGCGGCATTGCGCACCACTTGCGGGTAGTTTTGTCCATAGACACGGTTCAGCCAATAGATGTACTCGCGATAGTCCACGTTGCTGACCTCGGTGCGGTCCATCAGGAACGAAGGAATGGTGACCTTGCGGGGCGAGTTGTCCCACGAATAGGTCAAGTTGTCGGTCGTCGCACCCATCACGAAGGTGCCGCCTTCGATGGCGATGAGGCCAGGTCCAATCTCTTGGTCGTTGACTTCGGTCACCTCAAACCCACCGTTGTTGGCATCGTTGTAGGCCCAACCCGTGGTGCGTGAGGACTTTTTGGAGCAGGAAACGGTAAGCAATCCTGCCAAAACGATAATGGCTAATGTCTTGAATCCTTGTTTTCTATACATCGTCGTTCAAAATTTGTTTTCTATCAAACTCTATCGAAATGCTTTTATTGTGCACGTCGCGGATTTTTTTTCAAAAATCAGGCAAATTTACGGCCTTTTTTTGAATTATGCACCATTTTTGGAAAAAAAACTTTTTTGTTGGGAAAAATGAACGGCCTGCAATAAAAAAGTTGTATTTTCGTTCGATTAATCGTAAACCCGAATTTTGTCTTTTGGTTTTACGTAACATGCTGATTGTTAAATAAATGGTTTTTATATGACGAACAGAACGCGCTTTTTCAGGACATTTTCCATACTTGTTGTCTTGGTTTTTGCTCCTTTTCTCCTTATGGGACAAGTGGCGAGCCGATATCCGATTGAGTTGGACTGGCGTGGTGTGGCCATGGAATGCCATGACGACGACACCTTATTATACCTTAGTCTGGAATCGGGAGCGTATGAAGGCGTGGTGCCTATGTTTGTGCAATCATACAGGATTTATGACGACCAAGTGAAAGTGGAGGCACGGCTGGAATGTGTGAAGACGTTGCCGCTTTCAAACGAGGAGCAGCGGGCGACCCAAGGTTTTGTCTTCGACTCCGATTTCGTGGTTGAGGCCATACCGCTTCGGTCTCGCGACGAGGCGCTGCTCTCTGTCCGCATCAATCCCATCAGGCAACGTGGCGGCACGGCTGAGAAACTGGTATCGGCCACACTCTCGGTGACGCTTGCGCCCGACCATTGCAGCACTCGGGCCAATGCGGTTTATGCGTCGCATTCTGCGATGGCCTTCGGCGACTGGTATAAGGTCGGATTGCCCGCATCGGGAGTATATAAACTGACCTACAACGACTTGTCGGAACTTGGCATCGATGTGGCTCATGTCGACCCGCGCCAAATCCGTATCTATCATAACGGCGGCGGCGTGTTGCCTGAGATGAATTCCGTGGCACGTCACGACGACCTCGTGGAAGTGCCCATTTACGTGGCTGGCGAGAATGACGGACGTTTCGACAGCAACGACTATATCCTGTTTTATGGTGGCGGCCCTGTCAGTTGGTCGTTCGACAATTCAAAGATGGCCTATGTCCATAACCAAAACGCATACGACGACTATGCCTATGCCTTTGTGGTGATAGGATTGGGTCAAGGCCAACGCATCGGCGAGGCCACGGCTCCTACGGCCACGGCTCAAGCAGTGGTAGACCAATTCCTTGATTTCCAAGTACATGAACTTGACGAATACAACGTGTATCGCGTGGGCCGCAGTTATTATGGCGACAAGATGGACCTCACTTCGTCAAAGAGTTTCGATTTCGGCTTTCCTAACGTAGTCACCGACAAGTTGTGCTGGGTGAAGACGGCCATGGCCGGACGCAACTTCAAGCCGGCCACCTACGAGGTCTCAGTCGACGATGCGAAAAAGGCCACCTACTCCATCACCGTCACGTCCTCGTCGTCAACACAGCCTTGGGGCTACAACGTAGGTGGATGGGTGAGCGCGGTGCCTTCGGGCGATACGGTGCGTGTCATGCTGCGGCACAACGCGATGGGCCACAACAATACCACTTCGGTGGGCTATGTCGACTATGTCGTCATCAACGCTTGGCGCAGCCTGAAGATGGTGGGCGACCAGATGGCTTTCCGCAACCCTGAAGCCTTTGTTATTAATAAGGTGTACGAATACCAACTCTCGAATGCTTCGCAACAGGTGCAGGTTTGGAACGTCACCGACCCTACGGCTCCCGCCAAGATGAAGGGCCAACTCAACGGCTCGGTGCTTAGTTTCAAGGTCTATGGCAACAACAGCAATGCTTTTGTCGCCTTCAACGGCAATTCTTTCCTTAAGGCCAAGACATTCGGGAAGGTAGAGAACCAAGACCTTCACGGTGTGAGGGACGTGGATTTCGTCATCTTGACTTACGAAGGCTTCATCTCCCAGGCCGAACGGCTGAAAGCCATCCACAACCGCCTTGATCCTGAGTTGAACATCTTGGTTACCACGCCTGAACTGATTTACAACGAGTTCTCGTGCGGTGCCAAGGACATCACAGCCATCCGCGACTTCTGCCGTATGCTCTATTTCGACAGCAGTCCTGGACACAGAATCAAGTACTTGCTGCTGTTGGGCGACTGCTCCTACGACTATAAAAACCGCACCGGTGTGGTCGATTTTGTGCCTTCCTACGAGTCGGTGAAGTCGTTGGATATGTCGGATACTTTCGTCACAGATGATTATTTCGGTTTTATGGATGCCAACGAAGGATCCATTGGGAGTTCGCTGGCTGACATCGGCATCGGGCGTTTCCCCGTGCAGACGTTGGAACAAGCCACACAGATGGTCGACAAGATCGAACGCTACATCGTGAAAGACGAGACCACTATGCAGCCGTGGCGCAACGTGGTCACTTTCTTCACAGACGACGACGGAGGCTTTGTGACGAGTGCAGAGGAGTTGGCCGCCAATCTGCGTAATGTGGGTGGCGAGGGTGTCGTGGTCGACAAGATCTATCTCGATGCCTATCCCCAAATCAGTGCCCCAGGTGGCGAGGAAGCCCCCGAGATGAATGCGGCCATCAACAGCCGCATGGAGAAAGGAACGCTGGTGCTCCATTATATCGGTCATGGCGGTGAGGTGCAACTCTCAGAGGAAAAGCTCCTGCAAAGGAAAGATGTCGATTCGTGGCGCAACGCCCCGATGTATCCGCTGATGATCACGGGCACCTGTGAGTTCAGCCGCTTCGACGACCACCTGCGCACCTCGTTGGGCGAATACGCTTTCCTCAACCAATATGGTGGCATGATCGCCATGTTTACCACTTCGAGAGTGACCTATGGACACCATAACCAAAACTTTGCGAAAGGAGTGTACGACAATTTGTTCCAGATCTATGGCGAGGAGCATTATCGCTTGGGCGATGTGTACCGCATGGCGAAGAGGTCGGGCACTGAGGTGGAGAAACGCTATGTTTTCTTTGGCGACCCGGCTCTGCGTTTGGCCTATCCCAAGTGGAAGGTGGAAACGTTGAGCATCAACGGACGATACCCTGGCTATGACATGGATTCCATCCAAATCAACGACTCGACTTGGCAGACTTATCCTAAATATCACGACACGATCAGCGCGCTGCAGCCCGTTCAGATTGAAGGTGTGGTGAAGGACTTGGACGGCCAGATAGCAACGGGTTTCAATGGCGTGGTGAGCGTGATTGTCTATGACAAGGAAGCGGAGTTAGCCACTTATGGGACTACAGGGGATGTATATCGGTTCAACCTTCGCAACAGTGTGATTTTCAACGGAAAGGCTGATGTGAAGAACGGACGTTTCAAGATAGATTTCGTCGTACCTCGTGATATTGCCTACCGCTATGGACGAGGCCTCATCAACTATTATGCTACCGACTACGACCAGGAAGCCAATGGCAACTGCGACAGTTTCATCATCGGAGGTTTCTATGACGAAGCCACTGAAGACATGGAACCGCCGGAGATTCGCTTGTTCATAGACGACACCCTCTTTGTGAGCGGCGGTTTGACTGGACAGAACCCGATGCTGCTTGCCCATGTGGCGGACGAAAGCGGCATCAACACCACTGGCGCAGGCATAGGACACGATATTATTGCCACTTTGAGCGGTCCTTCCAAAAACACCTATTGCCTCAACGATTATTTCGTCGGCGAAATCGGGCAGCCGGGCAAGGGCTCCATCATCTTCAAGATGCAAGAACTCGCCGATGGCGACTATACGTTGACTCTCAAGGTGTGGGACATCTACAATAACTCAAGCACGGCCACCATAGACTTCACCGTGGTGAACAACAGCGGCATGGTGATTGAGAACGCCTTCAACGCACCCAACCCCGTTACCGACGAGACCCATTTCGTGTTCGACCACAACCAGTTGGGCAACAACATGAATGTCGACATTTACATCTATGACATCATGGGCCGGTGGGTGACCACGCTGTCGCAGCAGGTGACGGGCATCTCCACCCGCATCGCCCCCATCCGCTGGAATGGTCGCGGGTCGAGAGGCGAGAACCTGCGCAACGGAGTATACATTTACCGAATCGTGGCCACCAACGACCATGGCGAGACGGCTACATTGGTGTCGAAATTAGTATTAAGCAAATGATTGTCAAAATGAAAAACAAAGTCTATAGAATTGTTTTCCTCTGCATGGCTGCTTTTTTGGGTCTACAGGCCTATGCACAAGTCAACACCTACCAATCGGTGCTGAGCGAGCACACCTGGCATCGATTGGCCATAACGCAAGAAGGCGCCTATAAATTGGACTTCGCCACGCTGCAAGCCATGGGAATCGATATGAGTGCGTTGAAACCCCATCAGATCCGTCTGTTTGGCAACCCCTCTGGTTCGTTGCCGGAGAAAAACTCGGTTGCACGCCCCGACGACCTCACGGAGATGGCAATCTGTGTGGTTGGTGCCGACGACGGAGTCTTCGATGTAGAGGACTTGGTGTTGTTCTATGGTCAGGAACCTACGCGCTGGCGGCTGAAAGATGAAGGGAACGAGACCTACCTTCGCGAACGCAACCTCTTTTCCGACACCACCTATTATTATCTTTGTGTCGACAGCGGCACTGAAGGCCTGAGGGTGGGAGAGAAGCCTACGCAGCCAGTGGAGGATGCCACCACCGTCATCACCGAGTTCCCGGATTTTGTATGGCATGAGGAAGAACTGTTCTCGCCTTATTTTCAAGGTCAGCATTGGTTTGGCGAGCAACTGACGACTCCCGATGAGCCTTTTGTGCTGACCTTCGTGTTGCCCAATTTGGTGAAGACCAAGCCTCTGTTGGTCAAGAGTCAGGTGCTGGGCAGAGTAGGGTCGGGGACCATGTATTATGACTTGTGGGCTAACGACAACCATTTGGCCAACAATCTTCCGATTGGCAAGTATTCGTCAAACAACTATGGCAAACTCTCAACCCTCTCGAAGCAGGCCATGAGCGACAACGACACGATTTCAGTGCAAGTGGCCTTCAGGTCGGAGGCGACCGCTTCGTTGTATGTCGATTATGTTGAGATTTACGGTTGGCGGTTGCTGAAACGAGAAGGACATTTCTTTCCGTTCCGCCTGGTGCCTTCGCAGTTTGGCAGCGGCAAGAGCGCGGTTTGGGTGCAAAACACCGACTCCAACCATTGGCTTTGGGAGGTCACCAACCCCATGCGGCCCCAACTGCAACAAGGCGTGCTCAGCGGTGGCAACCTGGTCTTCGCCATCAATGATAGGAACGAGAAACGCTATTTTATGTTCAATCCCGCCCATGCCATGACAGTGAACCATTGGAAAAGGCTGGAAAACCAAAATGTTCATGCCATCACTGAAGCCGATATGCTGATTCTGACGGCGACGATGTTCAAGGCACAAGCCCAGGCACTGGCCGACTATCACGCCGAACTTGACGGACTGAGCAGCGTGGTGGTCGACGTGGACGAGATATACAACGAATTTGGCACAGGACATCCCGACCCCACAGCCATCCGCGACTTTGTGCGCATGGTGTATCTCCGCTGCGGAGGGAGACTTCGCTACCTGACCTTGTTTGGCAGGGCCTCGGCGGACTACCGCAACATTATGGGTTATGGACAGAACTTCGTGCCGACCTATGAGAGCGACGACTCCTCCCATGTAGAGTTGGACTTCTGCACCGACGACTATTTCGGCCTGATGGACTCGAATGAAGGTGCCGACTGCGACGGCAGGGTCGACATCGGTATCGGTCGTATCTCCGTCTCTACTGTGGAAGAGGCCGAAACCATGCTCCGCAAAATACGGCATTACAATGACTTGGCTGCCGTGCATGGCCTGTGGAAGTCCGACATGATTATGTTTGCCGACGACGTTGAAACATCCTACGTGAACAACAACGAGATCTATTGCAACATGTTCGACACCATCATGCCGGCCATGACACCCAGGAAAGTCTACACGGGCGCTTATCCCACTGTCAACACGTCGAGCGGAACCGAGATACCTGGCGCCAACAGAGACCTGATGCACCTCATTGACAAAGGTGCCCTCATGATGGTCTATATAGGCCATGGTGGCGTGAGGGGACTGACGGGTGAAAAGGTGTTCGCCAATTCCGACATCAATAGGCTCAGCAACTACGACAGGATGCCGTTCGTGTATACCGCCACCTGCGAGTTCACCAAATACGACAACCCCTTGGTGGTGTCGGCTGGCGAGCAGATGTTCCTGAATCCCAACGGCGGCTCGGTGGCTATGTTCACCACCTGCCGTCCCACCTATGGCCTCCAGAACCATAGGCAGTCGCAGGCTTTCGCCAAGGTGTGTTTCGGGCGCGACGAAAACGGTCTCCCACTACGTTTCGGCGACATCATCAGACTGTCGAAAAGCGACCCGCTCAACTACAACAACAGCAACCCGATGAAGAACATCAACATACGATTCCTTTTCTTGGGCGACCCAGCACTTCGTATGCCTATGGCCTACGAAGACATCGCGGTGCAAAAAGTCAACGGCGTCGCGGTGAACGCCAACGCTGGCATTGAACTCCATGGCATGAGCATGGTGACAATGGAAGGCGTGGTGAAAAGCATTGGAGGAAATGTCGACACGGGATTCAACGGCAAACTCTGGCTGAGGATGTTCGACAAGGCAAAGAGAGTCAAGGTCAACCGTTATAGCGATTCATACAGGTATGTGCACAACTATAATGACGTGTTATACCAAGGGTGCGTGAGTGTGACCAACGGACGTTTCACGGTGTCGTTTCAGGTGCCCCAAGACATTATGGACGAGGTGGGCAAACCCCGCTTTGCGCTTTATGCCTACGACTCCATTCGCGGCATCGATGCCATGGGCAAATTCGACGACCTTACGTTGGGCGGCATCGACCCCGCTATGGTGGCTGACGACGAAGGACCCAAGATTGATTTCTACTGGAACACGCCCGACTTTGAGAACGGCCAGTCGGTGGAACGTCAGGGCGTGCTCGTCGCCGACCTTTATGATGCACAAGGCATCTACCATTATGACTTCAGCCTGGGGCGCGACATCGTATTGAACAGCAACTTGACGGGCTACGACCACCTTGTCTTGAACGACCTCTACGAGCCGGCACTCAACGACTTCAGGCGCGGAAGACTGACCATTCCCGTCAACGACCTGAAGCCGGGCACCTACCAATTCCAACTCAAGGTGTGGGACACCCAAAACAACGCGTCGGAAGCCTCGCTTTGGTTTGTCGTCGACGACAACCTCTTCCTCTCGCAGGTGCGCAACTTCCCCAATCCCTTCAATGAGGAGACACGCATCTCGATGACACATGTCGGCGAGGACGGCAACTTCGATGTCAATATCGAAATCTTTGACATCATGGGACGTCCAGTGCAGCACATTTCCAAACGGGTCGCCTCCAACAATGGCGTCATCGAGCCGATCCGATGGAATGGCTGTGGCTATTCCGGAACGCCCTTGCGCTCAGGTGTTTACCTCTATCGTTTGACACTGACGGACGAAAGCGGATTCTTCCGCACCGTCAGCCAACGCATGGTCATCCAACGTTAATCCTTAGGTTCCTGAACCCGACGAAGGACCGTTTTCCCGTTGAGGCGGACAATAATTTTTTTTGGCGCATACAATAACCCATTTGAATTATCGTTATTATTGCAATTTCAAACACAAAACCTGAATATGAAAATAAAGATGTTTTTCGTTGCCGCCCTGATGATGGTTGCGGCTACTTCCTACGGACAGAACAGCAATGTCATCGGACAGAGCGTGTCTCCCAATGTGATTACAACGGCAGTGCCCTTTGTCTCCATCTCACCCGATGCCCGTGGCGGCTCCATGGGCGATTGTGGCGTGGCTTCAACCCCCGATGTATATTCGATGCACTACAATCCTGCCAAGTATGTGTATCTCGAAGACAAATTCAGCGCCGGACTGGGTTACAGCCCTTGGTTGCGCAACCTTGTGAACGACATGAATCTCGCCTATTTGGCTATGGCCTATAAGATTAACGACCGCTCGTCTGTGGCAGGCACATTGCGCTATTTCAGTTGCGGTGCGATCGAGTTCCGCGACCAGTACAATGAGTTTATCAAAGAAGCACATCCCAACGAATGGGCTATTGACGCCACTTATTCCCGTATGCTTGGTGATTATCTTTCGGGTGCTGTCGCAGGTAGGTTCATATATTCCGACCTGACACAGAATTCGGTTGACAATAGCCGTCCGGGTATCTCTGTGGCAGCCGATGTGGCAGTGTATTACAAAAAGCCCGTAGAGTGGTTCAGCACCATGGATGCCGATTTCGCATGGGGCGCCGCCATCACCAATATCGGTAGCAAGATTAGTTACAACGGTTCTTCCGACCGCCGCGACTTCATCCCGACCAACCTGCGTTTGGGCGCAAGCCTCAACCTCGAACTTGACGAATACAACTCGTTGGCCTTCATGGTCGATTTCAACAAACTTATGGTGCCTACGACTCCTGTCATCGCCAGAGACTCCATCTCGGGACAACCCATCCTCAATGACGATGGTACGTACAAAATACTCTACGGCTACGACAACAACGTCTCTACCGTGGCGGGCATGATCCAGTCGTTCTATGACGCTCCAGGCCATGGCTACGACTACTACTCTGGCGAGTTGGTCGACTACGGCAAGTTCTATGAAGAACTCTGCGAAATCAACATCGGGATAGGTGTGGAGTATTGGTACAACAACATTTTTGCCGTCCGCGCCGGCTATTTTAACGAGACTGCACTGAAGGGCAACCGCAAGTATGTCACCCTCGGCGCCGCATTGAAATACAATGTGTTCGGCCTCGACGTGTCGTATCTGGTTCCCGTCAATACGGTGGCAGGCAGCAACCCCTTGGAAAACACTTTGCGCTTCAACCTGACCTACAGTTTGGGAGCGAAGAAGGGTTGATGTATGATGGTTGGATACAAGAAAACGCGGCCAAACGGTCGCGTTTTTTCGTTTTAGTAAATCTTTCCGCTCCACAATTGCTCAAGGAATTGCTTGGCAGGCCACACCTCCACTTCCTTGAAAAGCCTTGGATTGGGGTCGAGGGAAACCACAATCATCCGCACGTCGGGATGCTCCTCCTTGAAGGCTTTCAGGCCGTGCAAATGCCGCGATTGCACCTCGTTAACCGATTTGATTTCAATGCCGACTTCAGCATCGCCCAAAACGACATCCACTTCATAATCGGAATAGGTGTGCCAATACGACAACTTCTCCAATCGGCGCTGATAGCCCAAATAGGCTATGATCTCCTGAATGATAAGATGCTCGAAAGCATGGCCGAAGTCCGTCGAGCCTGGCTCCAAGTTGCGGCGACCCAACAGGTAATTGGGGATGGCAACGTCGAAATAATAGAAACGTGGTGCTTGCCTTATCTTGCGCTTGACGACTTTGGAGTATGCGGGCACCATGTATCCAATCAGGGTTTCCTCCAAGATGGAGAAATAGGCGGCCACCGTTTTCGAGTCGATGCCGCAGTCTTGGGCAATGTTGCTGAAATTCACCATCTCGCCATCGGTCAGGGCGGCGGCTTCCAAAAAACGGGTGAAAGTCGAAAGGTTCCTCACCAAAGCCTCCGCTTTGATTTCTTCGCGCAGATATACTGAAACGTAGGCTTGCAGCATGGTCCAATACTTGTCCTTATTGGCAAGATAATGCCTTGGAATCATGCCTTGGTTGACGGCCTTTTTCAAATCGAAATTAGGGATTTCGGCACTTACAAGAGGGTATAGGTTGGTTTGCAAGGCTCTGCCACCCAACATGTTGGCGCCGCCGCGTTTCAGTTTTCGCGCACTCGACCCGCTTAGGATGAATTGGATGCCTTTCCTGACGATGAGCCATTGCACTTCGTTCAGCAGTATGGGTAACAATTGCACTTCATCGATGATGACCAAGGTGCCGCTTTCGCACATTTCCAAGTCTTGCCGGAGCAGCGATGGATTGCGTTGGAAACGCTCAAACGTGTTGCTTTCCAAAAGGTCATAAAACCGTGCATTAGGGAAAAGTTGCAGCAATAAGGTGGTCTTTCCCGTTTGTCTGGCACCAAACAAGAATGTGTTATCTTCATTCAGAGCCTCTTGTGTTAATATCCGATGAATCATGACAGTAATTATTTTGCTGCAAAAGTAATAATTTTCGGAATATAACTCCGAATTTTACTGAAATTTTCGGAATATAATTCCAAATTTTACTGAAAAATTCGGAATAACACTCCGAATTTTCACAATAAAGACGGAGTGCACTCCGCCTCCACAAATTGATTAGAATACCAACGCCAGCAACACAAACAGCCAGTGCGCCGCGATGCCTGCACAAAGGCCGCCGATGGCGTGTGCGCCGATGGCCTTGCCGATGAGCTTGCGGTAGCCGAGGCTGTCGAGCATGGCGGCGTGGGTGCTGAGGAAACCGCTCCAGCACATGCCGATGGCCGTGAACACGGCGATGGCGTTGTTGTCGATGATGCCTTCAGCGATGAAACGCGGCACCAAACCGATGGCGGCACCTACGGCTCCGAGGGCCGTCATGGGGAAGGAAATCAAGGCACCGTGCTTGAAGCCGAAGAGCCAGTCGAAGATGAAGTTGATCTTGTTGGCCGCCCAACTGATGACGGGCACGCCTTCGTAGGCCACGCCAAGGTATTCGCCGTTCTCGCCCGAAGCGCCGAAGGTCAGCATCATGACGATGGTGGAGATGCAGAGCACGCCCGGGATGATGGCGAAACCGATGCTCACGCCGTCCTTGCCGCCGTCCAAGAGGGAGTTGAGGAAGCGCATGAACACGCCGCCCTCGCTTTTGAAGGAAATCTGCTGCTCGTCGCCGCCAAACGCCTCATCGACGGGCGCATCCATTTCAGGATAGGCTTTCAGGGTGGAGCGTTGCATCAAGCGTGTGGAGACGATGCTCCCGATGACTGCACCAGCCACGCCCACCAAAGCGCCCTTGCCGAAGCCCAAGCCCGTCATGAAAGCGACCACCACCAAACCCATGCCGAAAGCCGTGCCGAAGTTGGTCAGCGAAACGAGTTGGTACTTCTTGAAATAGCGGTTGAAGTTCTTGTCGTGCGCAAGGGTGATGATGGCGGGATTGTCGCTCAGGAAGGTCATGATGGCACCCAAAGCGGCCACGCCCGGCAGGTTGTAGAGTGGCTTCATCAACGGACGCAGCAGGTTCTCCAACAGACGTACCACACCAAATTCGGTGAGCAGCTTGCTGATGGCGCCCATCAGCACGCAGATGGCCATGATGTAGAACACGGTCTCCAGCAACAGGTGGTAGGCCGTCTGCATGAAGGTGTTCAGCATCTTGGGCAGGGTCATCTTGTAGGTCAGAAGCCCGAAGAAGGCGAAGAAAATGATGAGGAAAACGATGGCCTCAAAGCTTCGTTTCGTAGTGAATTTCAATGGCGATTTGCCCTCAAACTTCTTGAAGAAGTTCTCCACTATGTGGTGGTAGGAGAGGGTGTTCCTTTTTTCGGTGTTGTATTTTGTCTTTGCCATGACGGATTAGTTTTTCTTGAGGTTGAGCAAATTGATTTTCCATGTGAGGCCGAGGTTGGCTTGGAACTTGCTGATGCCGTCCGAACTGGTGTGAGAGCCGCAGAGGTGGAGGCGGAGACTGCGGTCGCCCATGGGATAGTACTCGAATCCAAGGCTCTCGAAATCAACCTTTTTGCCAGGGATGACGTATTGGTCGTAGGCCTCGGTGTTGGGCAGTTGGGCTTGATTGTAGTCGTAGCCTGCCTTGGCGAACACGATCCATTTCGGCCCGATGTCCACGCCGATGCCGAAGATGGCGGTGAGGTCTTGCCCGAAGAACTGGTCCTGCTCGAAAGAGGCGCGGTTCAGCACGTCGAGATACATCTCCACGCCGTTGAATTGCAGCTTGTTGCCCAAAGAGATGTAGTTGATGAACTTGCCGGCCTGATATTCAATCATATTGACGGAATAGGCCGTCTTGAAGATGCCGAAGTCGCCGTACCACATGAGGTTGTAGGCATAGATGCCCTGCATGGCTTGGTTGATGAAGGGCGAGTTGCACACTTGGAACATCAGGTGGTTTTTGCCCGTGTTGTCCTTGTAGTTGAGCGATGCGCCTACTTCGTAGCAGCACACGTTGTTCCAAAATTCGGTGCCGTAGTAGATGTCGATGGGGTTGGTGTCGTATTCCCAGCCGCCGATGGCAACTACCTGTTTACCAGCGGAAAGGAAGAAATTCGGCGTGAAATACCAGTTCAGATAGGCCCAGTCGGTGCCTTGGAAGAAGGTGTTGGCGAAGCCGATGTTGGGCGCGTTGATGCGCTGGCGCAGGTGGTAGCTGAACTTGCTGCCGATGGTGCCGTCCAAGGCCACGACTAAGTATTTTCCCGCAAAGCCGTGGTCGGCGCTGGGAGCCACCGTGTCGTGCCCGAAATGGTAGTCGTAGGTGAAGTCGGCGCGGGTGTTCAGGTGCAGGTTGTCTAAGGTGACAAGCGGCTTCTTGTCTTGCGAGAAGGCCTGCAAGAAGAAGAAAAGGCTTAAAAATGAGAGTATTAAAACTTTTTTCATACACGTTGCGATTTTCGCGGCAAAAGTACGAATTTAAAGTGTCTGACAAGCGTTTGGGCAACAAAAAACGGGGCGGATGGCTCCGTCCCGTTTTGGGTTTGTGTTTGGTGATTGGTTCTCAATGCCTTAGCCGATCTCGATAGTCTGCACGGCCTGCTTTTTCTCTTCCAAAGTCACTTTGGGGATGACGATGTCGAGGATGCCGTTTTCGACCTTCGCGCTGATCTTCTGCTTGTGGATGTCGTCGGGCAGCATCACGGTTTGGCGGAAGTGCTCCACCGAGAACTCGTGGCGCAGGTAGCGCATCTCTTCCTTGTTCTCCTTCTTGGTTTCCTTGGTCATTTCCACGACGAGGTTGCCTTCCGCGTCGATGCTCAGTTTCACGTCGTCCTTGGTGAGGCCAGGGATGCAGAGTTCGAGCTTGTAGTTGTCTTTCGTCTCCATGATGTTCATGCGAGGGGTTGAGTAAGTCGTGTCGTTCCAGTTCAGCAGTTCGTTGAACAGCGTCGGCATGAAGTCTTGGTTTCTTCTGGTTACTAACATGGTTTTGATCTCCTATTTTTAGTTGTTTGATGCAGGGACTTACGTCGCCTGCTTAATGTCCTGCCGCCCCTACGGGGCTTTGCTCGGACGACTCCCTGTAGTCAAATTCTTTGCCAAGGCCAAAACGGGTTCAAAAACAATGATTTTGCTGACAAAATTTCCGATTTACAACAAATTTGGATAAAATTACATGACAAAATTTCCGAAAACTACGGTTTTTGTGGCTTTTCTGATGAAAAAAACAATTATATGGTTTGCATTTACTGATATTGTTTATCTTTGTGAATGATTTAACCCCAATTTATTATGAAAACAAGAAGATTTCTTTTCGTTGCGTTGCTTCTCTTGGGAACTTCCTTTTCGTCCCATGCGCAGACTTTGCAGACCCGTCCCATTACAACGGCAGTGCCTTTCCTAAAGAATACCACTGATGCTCGTGGGGCCGCGCTGGGTTTTGGTGGAGTGGCCACCAGCCCCGATGCTTTCAGCATGTTCTACAATCCGGCCAAATATGCTTTCATGTCGAACGACCATACCATGATTGCTTCAGGATTCAATGCGTTTTCCGAAATAGTTGCGGATCAATACGTGTTGTACGATGCATTTGCCCAAAGAATTGGCAAATCGGTCATTGCTGCCACGGCACGATATCATCGTTGTGGTGATATTGTAGTACATGATGCGTATAACCAAAACCTTGGCTCATACAGGCCGCAGGAATTTTCCGTGGATGTTGCCTATTCCTATCGTTTTGGCGATTATTTGTCGGCAGGTGTAGCAGGCCGTTTTATCCATTATGCTATGAATACAAACCTGCCGGGATATGATGCCAAATCCAGTTCGATTGCTTGTGATGTTTCCACCTATTACAATCGCCCGTTGGGCAATCTGGTCGATATGTCATTGGGTGCCGCCATTACCAACATTGGCACAAAAATGAAATATACGTCTATGGAAGAAAAGGATTTCATCCCTACGACGCTGCGGCTGGGGACGGGCTTCAAGTTCAACTTCCATCCCAAGAACACGCTTGCACTCAATATTGAGTTCACCAAGTTGTTGGTGCCCACTCCGCCTATTCGAAACACCGACGATTTTATCCTTTATGGATATGACGACAATGTTTCGGTATTTCGCGGCATGTTCCAATCTTTCTTCGATGCGCCTGGCTATTCTATGAATTATGCCACAGGAGATTATGAACGCATTGGTTCGTTTTACGAGGAACTCTGTGAAGTGAACACAGGAATCGGTATCGAGTACAACTTGGCTGATCATTTCTATGTCAGGACGGGCTATTACCATGCACCTGCCATGAAAGGTGGCATGAACTGCCTGACCGAGGGCTTAGGTATGAAGTTTGGGATATTTGGCATGGACCTCTCTTATTCTTTTTCTTTGTCGCATGGACCTTGGAGCCAGCCCATAAATGACCGTCTCCGTTGGGACATGTATTTTGCGTTCTAGGCAGATACATGAGACGCAAGGCATTGCGTCTCTACAGGTGCAAATTCTGTAACAAAAACAACACATTTCGATGTAGTGAATAAATTGCGTTGGAAGCCATTGGTTTTCGGAAATTTTACTACTTTTGCGGATGAAAATGGAGAAACATGGCGAAAGATTTGATAGCCATGCTGATGGAGAAAAAAGCGATGGATATGGAAGAGGCTTTCAGGTTTTTTTACGAATCTGAGACTTTCCAAAAAATAGCCAACCCCGAAACGGGGTTGTTCTTCCAAAGTCCGGGCTATGTGTACTCGTATTTGGAAGAAGAAATAGAATAAACCATATTATTGTAAACCAACAAATTGAAATAGAATAAGAAATAATCCCCTAACATATTAACCCCCTGAGCTTTACGCTCTTGTTCTCTTCGCAGAAAACTGGACACTTTCATCAAGTGAGAATAAGTGCATTAAAGTTCACGCTATATGGCGTGAATTTTTGCATTTATCTACTTGATTGGTAGTCCAGAAATAAAAACCACTGCGGAAGATAATGCAAAAAGTTTCACGCTTTTTTCATTGGTTTTCAAGAGTTTGGCTCATCCAACTGAAAGCAGAATGGACAACGAACCTCACATAGGACGGCACATCAAGGCTGAATTGGCTCGACAAGGACGAAGCATTGCATGGCTGGCCCAACAGATGGGCTACACACGCCAAAACATGTACCATCTTCTCGGAAGGAAGTTTATCTACACCGATATTCTGTTGAAAATCAGCGAGATTTTGAATTGCGACTTCTTCAAGCATTACACAGACTTTTTGGGCAAACACAACAAGGTGTCAAAAGATATTTGACAATTTGTCAAAAGAATTGACTAAAATCACCAAGTATTTTTACCACTGCAACTATCTGAAAACCAATCCTTTCCACTATCTTTGCACCATACAAACCCTAACAAATAGGTCACAAACAAAACGCTGCAAACCAGCAGTTTACAACAAACAAATGTGACCGACAGAGCGAAGCTGTGTATCAAGATGTTGATGCGAGTTTCCAGATTCTTTGTATCTTTGCAGGCAAAACCACACAGGTCATGACAACAAACGCTCCATCATTGAACATGCAGTTTACCTATATGCAACTGCTCAACTTAGCATTACAACTTGCCAAAGAAGACCGTTATAGGCTGTGTCGCGACCTCACCCGTGAGGAACGCTCGCAAAGCTTAAAAGCCTTGCGCGACATTTTCCGCACCGACGAACTCGACGAAGAAACCATCAAGGCCGAATGTGAAGCCGTCAGACAGGAAATGTATGAAGAACGAGTGGCTTCCAGATAACGACGAGTCCCTTATTCGTGTCGTTGTCGACACCAACCTATGGATAAGCTTCCTGATTGGCAAAAGGCTCGATTGCCTATTGGATTTGCTGGGCAACCCATGGTTTGAAATCGCATCCACTCCCATGCTCAACGAGGAAATTGACAGGGTGGCTCGCAAGCCCAAGTTTCGCAAGTATTTCCCCGAAAATGAGGTGGACCGTTTGAAGCGGTGGATGGACACACATTTTTCCATGTTTGAGATTGGGGAGATAACACCGCGCTGCCGCGACCCCAAAGACGACTACATTCTTGAACTTGCGGTTCAGGCTCACGCCATCTATCTTGTTTCTGGCGACGATGATCTTCTCGAAATAGGGCAAGTTGGCGATTGCAAGATTATGACAGTAGCCCAGTTCGAAGCCGAATGGAGTAATTGACCGACAGGGCGAAGCTATATAGGGACGCACCGCGTGCGTCCGCATGACGCACCGCCCGAAGGGGCGCAACATCCCCTAACCGTAGGTCGTGACCTACGGCAGCACCCCGGCAGGAAAACACCACCATCACCCTCGACGCCTGATGAGGAGGATGAGCCACAGCCAGCGGAACCAACGACTACATCTGTGTGAAAAACGGCGACAAC
>JBGUHI010000009.1:0-8887 GCA_045111995.1 Candidatus Limimorpha sp.
CGCCAAGGCCAAGCCGCACGGTCGGCACGCGGCCAACAACGCCAACGTGCGCCGCTACATCGACTTTGCCGCCGAAAATGGCTTCGACGCGCTCCTCATCGAAGGCTGGAACATCGGCTGGGAAGACTGGTACGGCAAGGAAAAAGACTTCGTCTTCGACTTCCTCACGCCCTATCCCGACTTCGACTTGCCTGCCTTGAACAAATACGCCCACCAAAAAGGCATCCGCTTGATTATGCATCACGAAACATCCTCGTCCACAATCAATTACGAGCGTTGGATGGAGAAAGCCTACAACCTAATGAACCAGTACGGCTACAACGCCGTGAAGAGCGGCTATGTGGGCAAGATTCTGCCGCACGGCGAGGGCCACTACAGCCAGCCCATCATCAACCACTACCATTATTGCATCACCGAGGCGGCCAAGCACCGTATCATGGTGAACGCACACGAGGCGGTGCGCCCGACGGGACTGTGCCGCACATGGCCCAACATGATCGGCAACGAGAGCGCGATGGGCACGGAGTTCCGTGGCCGCATCAAGCCTGGACACGCCACGATTCTGCCCTTCACCCGCTTGCAGGGCGGCCCGATGGACTACACGCCCGGCATCTTCGAGACCGACATGGAGAAAAACGCCCATTGGAACAAGGGCGACCTGATGCGCCACACCATCTGCAACCAACTCGGCCTGTACGTGACTTTCTACTCGCCGCTGCAAATGGCCGCCGACTTCCCCGAACACTACGAGCCGTTCATGGATGCCTTCCAGTTCATCAAGGATGTGGCCGTCGATTGGGACAAGAGCCTGTATCTTCAAGCTGAACCGGGAGCCTATATCGTGACGGCACGCCATCCGAAAACCGCCACTTTGAACAAGGCCGCCGAGGGTGTCGGCACGCTTGCCGACGGCAAGAAAGGCGTCATCTCCAACGCCACCAGATTCGTTTACAACATTCCGGACGAAGTCAAACTATTAACTGACAACTATCAACTTTCAACTCCAAACGACGTGTGGTATGTGGGCGGCATCACCGACGAGAACGCCCGCGAGGTGACGGTGAAACTCGACTTCCTCAAGCCGGGCACGAAATACGAGGCCACCATTTATGCCGACGCTAAGGATGCCAGTGGCTTGCCGGATGCCAATTATAATCCACAAGCCTACACCATTACAAAGAAAACCGTGACATCGAAATCCACGTTGAAGTTGCGGATGGCGCCTTGTGGCGGCTTTGCGGTGTCGTTGCGCTCGCTGTAAATGTCGGATGTAATGAATAATAACCTTTTAAAGATGAAGAATACAATGCTATTGAGTTTCTTGTTGGCGGCTTTTCTCGCCGTTTCATCATGCGGTTCTGCTGAGGTTCAGCCCGTTGGACAAAAAGGAAATGCAACTGTAGGTGCGAGCATGGCTGATACTATCGTTCCAGCCGACTCGGCCACTTTCTATTCGGAAGTCGTGGACAAGAAGAACTGCTTCATCCTCATCTCGAAGCCGGAATACAGGCTGTATGTCTGCGAGGTGGTGGATGGCGACACGGTGAAACGTGTGCATTATCCCGTTTGCGTGGGCAAAGCCAAAGGACAGAAACAGAAAAAAGGCGACATGAAGACGCCAGAATGCACTGCCGTGAACCCATTTACCATCACCGAGATTGTGGATGCATCCAAATGGTACCACGATTTTGGCGATGGGCGTGGTAGCATCCTTTCATATGGACATTGGTTCATGCGCCTGAAAACACCAGGTCATTCGGGCATCGGCATACATGGCAGCACCAACAACGAGAGTTCGGTGCCGGGTCGTGGCAGCGAGGGCTGCATACGCTTGCGCGACGGCGACTTGATAGAACTAAAGGAAAAATATGCCTTTGTCGGGATGCGTGTGGTGATTCTCGCCGATGAATGATCAATGGCAGAAAAACTGCCAAGCGGCCTGATAGGTCCAAGTGTTGGTGGGCGTGCAAACGGAGATTTTCTCGTTGCCACCAATCCTCTTCAGCCGTGACAGCAACTCGTTCTGGTCTTCAAAATGCTCCTCAAATTTTCCATTTTCGATGACGATGTAGTCGTAATCCCAGTCGATGGCGGTTTCGAGCCAGCCGTCATCGTCCCACATTACCGTGTAGCCTTTGCGCCCCATCTGGATGAATGGCCCGTTTTGGGCATAGCCATACAGACATAGGATTTTGGCGTCGCGTGGGATGTTGAGTGAGTCGAGGATGAGGCCGGCATCCTTGTATCGGTCATAAGAGTAGAATCCGTCGTATTCAAGCGTGCGCCGCTCTTCTTGCATCAATTTGGCGCCACGTGCCCAGAACACGCAGAGAACGATGGCCGTAAGGGTCGCCACGGCCTTTGTCGATATGAAACGGAATCGGATTCTTCTTAGCAACAGTGTGACCGTTAGAAGGATGGGCAGAAAGAAAGTGTCTATTAGGTAGTAGTCATGGAAAGGCATTTGTTGCATCATCGCCACGCTGAACAAAAGGCAGCCGAAGAAGTGGATGGCAGGCAGCCACCAAAGCGAGATCGGGCTTTTTCCTTGCTTTGCCATGGTTTTTCTTCTGCTCCAAAACAGGCGCCATGCTGCCGTCACGACTAACAGCCCGAACAACAGGTACTGTATGCGCTGAAAATAGTGGAAAGTCCATTTCCGGTAGGTGTCGGCAACAAGTTCCTTGGCATCTTGCAGGTCTTCGGGCGGGACGAGTTGACTCAAGAAAATTGTTCCGTAAAGGTTGCGCAAGTGCTTGTTCCACAGGAAATAAGCGATGAAAGCCGCCGCCGAGAGAAAAATAGGGGTCAGTTTGTCCCGTAAAGTGCTTTCCTTGCGGATAATGCGCAGCAACTCGAAACAGAGAATGGCAACCAATTCAATGGCGAAAGTGGTGCGCATGAGCAGGGCAATGGTGAGGAAAGCGATGCTGAGGCAGAAGTGCTTTCGGGCGTTGCCAACATAATATTTCAGGTAATGCCATAGGCCGATGATGCCCATCGACAAGGCAGGGATGCTGGGTAGGAATCCGTTACTGTAGTAGGCAAAAACTGGTGAGCATAATGCCAATAGGCAGACCATCAGCGACTTAAGCCATTTTCTGGTGATCAAAAAAGCCGTTTTGAAGAGGAACAGCAATCCGACAAAGCCCCATAGCAGGGTCCAAACACGAAACACCCAAGGCGAAGTGGTGCCCAACAGTTTCATCATCAAGGCGACGCAATATTCGTGTATGGGGAAGTCGGCGGCGGTGATGGTGGTATCGGAAGGCTCTTTCCACCAACCGGGGAACTGCTTGTTGTAAATCATCGTTTCGGGATGGAAAAGGTCGAAGCCGTTGTTGAGAAAACCGATGGCCAGTGCGTAGTGGTCTTGTTCGGCCCAGGCATGGATGTGGCAGGGATATTCATCCATGTAGTCCTTTTGTAGAAACAGCCCGACGATGACGATGAGAAGAAAGGCAGTGAGTTGGCCATGGGCTTTGTTTCTGTGCTTGATGGTACTCATGGCGGTGACTGTTAGAGATTCCACGGTTCATCCAAATCGATGTCCCAGCCAGCCTTCAGGTCAAGCAGGTCTTTGTATTCGATGACGGTCTCAGGCAAGTTGCGACGATGGTAGTTGCCCGTGCTCCACTTGCCGTTGCCATCGGCGTCGAGGATGGCGCGGAGTTTGTATTTGGCAGGCATGAGGTAGTCGAACATCACCTCTTCTTTCTTGGTAATCACTTGTTCTTTCAGCACTTTGCCGCTCTCGTTGGTGAGTTGCACCACGACCTGCGCCATGCCTTCGGGCGGGACGACGGTGATGTAGATGTTTCCGTATTCGTCGTCGTTAAGCACATGGAAATTGACTTTGACGGTTTCGTTGGTGCGGTTTCGGATACCGAAAAACACCGAGTCGGGGATTTCGAGACTGTAGTTGGAACCGGCTGAGAAAGGCGTGGCGAGACGGTATTTCATGCCTTGTTCGTCGACAGGCTCGAAGACAAGTGTGTCATAGAAGACCAAGGTGTCGCACTTGAAGACGGCAGAGTCGCGCATCGCGTAGCGGACGACGGGCTCGGAGAATTTGAGGATGAGGTCTTCGCCCGGGATGAGGCCGCCTTTGCCCAGCAGGTTGTTGCTGACTTTCAGGACTTCAGGTTTTTTGTTGCGCGTCTTTTTGTCCTTGAATTTCAGGCTGTAGCGCGACGAGTCGTTGATGACGGTGTCGTACTTCACCTGCACCCACAGGCTGTCTTTGACGTTGGGCGTGAAATACCATAGCACCGTGTCATTATTGGCAGAGTTCATGGTCAGCAGGTCGAAGGTGTCGGGTAGCATCTCGTGGGTCATGACGACGGCATCTTTGGCGGGATGGCGAAACACGAAGCGCAGCAGCCCTTCTTCGACGAGCTTCTTCTCTATAAGCACTTGAGAGGTGTCTACCTCTGTGAACATATATAAGGTGGGGCTGATGGAGTCGTTGGGGTGCACGAGGCTGTCGAAGAAGGCCACCTCCTCGTTGGGTTGGTCGAAATAGAGGTTGGAGTTCATGTCTTTCAAGGCAAAGACGAGGTAACTCTTGTCGGCCAAGCCGTTGAGGCTGAAATGGCCCTCCTTGTCGGTCTTGGTGATGTAGTCGGGAATCGTGGTCATCGGCAGCGAGTCCACGTTGTCGCGGTCGGCGGCGTAGAGACTGACATAAACGCCGTCAACGGGTTTCTTGTCTTCGGCGTTGAGCACCTTGCCCGTAATGAGGAGCGTGTCGACATGGTCGCCGGTGGAGAAACTGTACACATAATCCTTAAACAAGTTGCCCTCGTGCAAGTCCTTGATGGCCGAACCGAAGGTAATGGTATAGGTGGTGTTGGGTGCTAAGCTATCCTTGAACTTGATGACCACGGTCTTGTTCTTCAGTTTGATGTCGGGTTTCTCGCTTAATGGTGGTGAAATCATCACATTCTGGTTGGCGTTTTCGAGGGTGATGTATTCGTCGAAAGTGATTTCGATTTTCTTCCCGATGAAGTTGACGCTGTTGTTCTCGGGCATAGTCTCAACCACAATGGGAGGCATACTGTCCTTGGGTCCGCCCGTAGGTGCCACCGCATTGGCACACCGCTGGGCGAGGAAGGCCGCCAGCAGCATCGCGAGGCAAAAAAGCAGATATTTCAGTTTCCGAATCACGGGGCAAAGATACGATTTTGTTGTATTATTGAATACCATTCCAAAATTAGTTCTTATTTTTGCAAGTTTGAAATCTTAAATCTGAAATACGAAGTATTCAACGTAGTTAAATTCTAAATCTTCAAATCCGAAATACCATGTACAGAACGCATACTTGTGGCGAACTTCGTCTTGCCGACGCTGGCAAGGAAGTGACATTGGCCGGCTGGGTGCAGCGCACCCGCGACAAAGGCTCCCTCATTTGGATCGACCTCCGCGACCGTTATGGCATCACCCAGCTCTTCTTGGATGGCAGCAGCGACCCGAAACTCTTGGAACAAGCCCGCTCCTTCGGGCGCGAGTTTGTGCTTCAAGTCAAAGGCACCGTCATCGAGCGCGAATCGAAGAACCCGAACATGCCGACGGGCGACATTGAACTGAAAGTCAGCGAGTTCAAACTGCTGAACGGCAGCAAGACTCCGCCTTTCACCATCGAAGACGTCAGCGACGGCGGCGACGACCTCCGCATGAAATACCGCTATTTGGACATCCGTCGCAATCCCGTGCGCCAAAACCTTGAACTGCGCCACCGCATGGCTATGCTCGTGCGCAACTATTTGAGCAACCTCGACTTCTTGGAAATCGAGACCCCGATGCTCATCAAATCAACGCCCGAAGGTGCCCGCGACTTCGTGGTGCCTTCGCGCATGAATCCGGGCGAGTTCTACGCCCTGCCGCAAAGCCCGCAACAGTACAAGCAACTGCTGATGGTGGCCGGCATGGATCGCTATTTCCAAATTGTGCGTTGCTTCCGTGATGAAGACCTCCGCGCCGACCGTCAGCCGGAATTCACTCAAATCGACTGCGAGATGTCGTTTGTGGAACAAGAGGACGTTTTGAACACTTTTGAGGGCTTGGCTCGACACCTCTTTAAGGAAATGAAAGGCATCGAGTTTGAGCAATTCCCGCGCATGACTTGGCACGACGCCATGAAATACTACGGCTCCGACAAGCCCGACATCCGTTTCGGGATGAAGTTCGTGGAATTGAACGACGTGGCGAAAGGCAAGGGCTTCGGCCTCTTTGATAACGCTGACCTCGTGGTTGGCATCAACGCTGAGGGCTGCTCGGAATACACACGCAAGCAACTCGACGCGCTCACCGATTTCGTGAAGCGTCCGCAAGTGGGTGCTGGCGGCATGGTATATGTCAAGTACAACACCGATGGCACGTTCAAGTCGTCTGTCGATAAGTTCTACACGCCCGACGACCTGAAGGTCATCGCCGACAAGTTCGGTGCCAAGCCCGGCGACCTGATGCTCATCCTTTGCGGCGAGGCCATGAAGACCCGCGGGCAACTCAACGCCTTGCGTCTTGAGATGGGCAACCAACTCGGCCTCCGCAAGCCCGATGAATACGCTCCTTTGTGGGTCATCGACTTCCCGCTGCTCGAATGGGACGAGGAGACGCAACGCTTCTATGCCAAGCATCACCCCTTCACCGCGCCGAAGCCTGAAGACGAGGCTTTGCTCGACGACCCGACGAAGTGGGGCGACATCCGCGCCAACGCCTACGACATCGTGATGAACGGTGTGGAGGTCGGTGGCGGCTCCATCCGTATCCACGACCGCACCTTGCAGAACAAGATGTTCCACACCCTCGGCTTCACCGACGAGAGCGCGCAGGAGCAGTTCGGCTTCCTGATGGGTGCCTTCGAGTATGGCGCTCCGCCTCACGCTGGTTTGGCCTTCGGCTTCGACCGTCTTTGCTCGCTCTTCGGTGGTGCTGACAGCATCCGCGACTTCATCGCCTTCCCGAAGAACAACGCCGGTCGCGACGTGATGAGCGGCTCGCCTGCACCGATTGCCCAAGAGCAACTGGACGAGTTGCAGATTGCACTGAATTTGAAATAAAAAATGGTTGTAGGACTGTCTTGGTATGGCAGCCCTACAACCCCATAAAACATACACTATGGAAACAATGACCATACAATTTGACAAGCAAAACGCCGCGATACAACAACTGATGCAACTTTTTGTTACATTGGGGGGACACATTATTAATCAAAAAGCCGAAACAGAAGAATACGACCCGGAAATCGTGGCCAAAGTAAAACGAGGTCGCGAGGACTTTTTGAAAGGAAATTGCGTAACTATCAAGGCCGAGGAGATATGGAACTAAAATTCACTCCTGATGCAAAGAAAGACCTTGAATGGTGGAAGCAACATGGTGACGTAGCCTCGAAGCGCAAAATACAACAGCTATTGACCGAAATGGAGGAGCATCCGCGCTCTGGTACAGGCAAGCCTGAATTGTTGTCAGGTGATTTGAGAGGTGTATGGTCAAGACGCATCAACCAAGAGCATCGTATTCTATATGAAATCCATGATAAGGTTCTCGTTGTGCTGGTGCTTTCGATGAAGTATCACTACAAGAAATAAAAACAACAAGACAAATATGAAACGCTTACTAGTCCTAACCGGTGGCGGCGATTGCCCAGGCCTCAACGCCGTGATTCGCGCCATCGTCAAGAGAGCCTCCCAAGAGAAAGATTGGGAAGTGCTCGGCAGCATCCAAGCCTACAACGGCATCCTTTGGGAGCCTACCGAGGTCGTCAGGCTGACGCCGGAAGTGGTGCGCGGCATCCACTTCCGTGGCGGCACCATCATCGAGACCACCAACAAGGGCGGCCCGTTCAACTGGCCCGTCAAGAACGCCGACGGCACTTGGAGCACTGTGGACCGCTCGGACGAAATGCTCCGCAAGTTGCAATACATGGGCATCGACGCGGTCATCAGCATAGGTGGCGACGGCTCGCAGCGCATCTCGCAAAAGCTCTTCGAAAAGGGCTTGAACATCATCGGTGTGCCCAAGACCATCGACAACGACCTCTCCTCGACGGAATGCACCTTCGGCTTCCAAACCGCCGTGCAAATCGCGACCGAGGCCGTGGACAAATTGGTCACTACGGCGGCTTCGCACAACCGCGTCTTCGTCCTCGAAGTGATGGGCCGCGATGCCGGCTGGATTGCCCTGCATTCCGCCATCGCGGGCGGGGCGGAAGTCTGCTTGTTGCCTGAGTTCCCTTACGACATCAACATCGTCAAGGAACGTTTGGAACGTCGTTTCAACCACGACCGTGGCTTCGCCGTGGTGGTGGCTTCGGAAGGCGCGCGCCCGAAGGACGGCCAGCAGGTGTATGAAATCAGCACCGAGGTCGGCTACGAGAACAAGAAGTTGGGCGGCATCGGTCGTCGTTTCATCCAAGAGATGAAGGCGGCGGGCTTCACCCACGACATGCGCGAGACCACCCTCGGCCACCTGCAACGCGGCGGTGTCCCGATTGCCTACGACCGTGTCTTGTCAGCCGAGTTTGGCGTGAAAGCCTTCGAGATGGTTTTGAACGGACAGTTCGGCCAGATGGTGGCCTACCATCACCCCGACGTGGTGGTCGTGTCGCTCAAGGAAGCCATATCCAAGCCTAATCTCGTCACCTTCGACAGCGATTTGGTGAATACCGCGAGGGGCTTGAATATCTCATTGGGAGTATAAAAACGATAGAGACGTGCCATGGCACGTCTCTATCACGTTTAATCATGTAGAGATGTAGCACGACGCTACGTCTCTACTTTTTTGCCATCATTCCTTCACAAACCTGAAGGTTTCCGAGGCGTTCTTGGTTGTCAGGCGGATGAAATAGATTCCGCTTTTCAGGTTGGCGGTGCTGATTTCCGTTTTG
>JBGUHI010000010.1:0-23897 GCA_045111995.1 Candidatus Limimorpha sp.
AACAAGTCAGAGAGATTGACCAATACAAGCAGATGCGTTTCGTGGGACGCAACCGGCGGCTGATGCATGAATGGTCGGCCATCGACCAACGTTTCAGGGGAGACAAGGACATCACCTACATCATTCGCAAGCGCAATGCCGACAATTTGCCCACGCAGTATGAGATTGTCTTCAAGGTGAAATCGTTCTGCAACGTGGAAGAGCCTGATGCCAACGGGCTATGCAAGCCCATCACCGCCGGCGAGTTCCACATGCACATCACCATCCCCAACAACTATCCCGCCGTCGACAGCAAGCTGGAGTTCAAGTTCCTCACCAAGGATGCCGAGGGCAACGCAATCCCGCATCCCTGGCACCCCAACATCCGCTTTTTCGGCGACTTCGCCGGGCGCGTCTGCCTCAACACGCCGGCCTGCGGCACCTTCACCGACTTGGCCTGGTATGTCGACCGCGTGATGTTGTATCTCAGGTATGAGAAATACCACGCGTTGAACACGCCTCCCTTCCCGGAAGACAACAAAGTGGCCGAATGGGTGCTCGAACAAGCGGAACCCAACGGCTGGATCGAACAACTAAGAAACGAAAACTAAACAGCCATGAAAAGATTTGCATTCATACTCATAGCCCTGATGCCGGCGATGCTTTTCGCCCAGTATCAAGTCCAACTGGCTTCGGGCGAGCCTCAAACCCTCAAGGTGACGGTGCCGGCCTACAACGACCGCATCCCCGCCGCCGTGATGACCATGAAGCTTGACTTCAATCCCGACAACGAAACCCTTTCGGTCGTCATGGGCAGTGGTGGCGTGGCCTCGCCAAACTACGACAAGGTGTGGCTGCCGCAGCATGACATTTCTTATAGCGAGATGCCGACTTATATGAAGAGCCGTGGCGTCAAGCTCAAGAAGGCACAGACTTATGTCGACCAAGAGAACTTCCTCGGCTTGGGCAGCAAGCCTGTCGCGGCTGCCATCGCCTGCCAAGGCATGACCTTCTCCGGCACCTACGACCTGAAGGTTCCCAAGAAGATGAAAGTGAAGAAGGACCTCGACAAGCAGATGGTGCCTCTCGACGGCGCAATGGAACTCTGCCTCAACTTCAAGATCGCCAACAACAACAGCGACTTGAAACTGACCTTGCGCAACCCTATGCCCATGCACCGCAGCGGCAGTAAGGGAGTCATCAACTATGTGGCCGACGACATCACCATCGACATCCAGCTCGACCGCTGCAAGGAAAGCCGTCCACTGCTGGCCACCATCGAGGAATACCTTGAGATGTTCCAAGTAGGCGAGACCAAGGTGAAGGAACTGAAGCGCAAAAACCGCTCGTTGATGGGCACGGTAGTCTCGTTGCTTGACGACCAATATTCCAAGATCGACCTCAAACGCTTCCAGAACACGGGATGCGCCGAAATCGACGAGGCCTTGGGAAGGCTTGAAGAGTGCATGAAAAACATCGACGACAACACCCCGGCACCGACAACGACCAACACGACCAACACGTCAACGACAGCATCGGACTGCGACACCAAGAAACTCAACTCAGAAATCAAGTCGACCACCTCGAAGCTGAACAATCTGGTGAATGCATGGTCGATGGCTTCAACACCGTCGGAAAAGGCAGAGAAGAAATCCGCTTTCGACTCCACCGTGAAGAGCTTCGACGCCAAGCTGAACGACCTTCCGAACAACTGCAAGTCGAAACTCGACGCGAAACTCCTCAAGAACTACGAATTCGTCAAGAAACTCATCAAATAGGACAAAACCATGAGAAAACACCTCAGCATACTCTTCGTCGTCGGGCTGTTGTCGTGTGGCTTGTCTCATCCATGCCAAGCCCAGAGCGAGATCACGGAATATGTCAGCGAAGAACTCAAGAACTTCTATAAAGACTTGGACAAGATGGGCAAGCGCATCGACACGGCCAAGAATGTGGAAAAGTATGAAACTGAGTTCAAGGCACGCCATCAGATGGTCGAATCGTGGTACCAGACCAACAGTGAGGTTATCTTCTCCGAAAAGGACCTTCAGCAGAAATACATCCAGTACACCAGCCGCTACGAGCAAATCCTGAAGGTCATCGAGGACAGGAAAGCCGAGAAAGCCAAGCAAGAGAAACTACTGAAGGTGACGGCAAAGCTGAACGGCTATCTTCAGGATCTGGCCGCCATGGAAGAGCAAGGCAACCTCTATGTGGCCAACAAGCGCATCGACTCGCTCAGACAAGTCAAAGACAAGGCCGTCGACTGTTTCAACAGGGCCAACAGGGAGTATGGCAAGAACCAGGAACTCATCGACGACGACGACGACCTCTCCTCACTCTGGATGAGCATTGAAGACTCGAACTCACGCATCTCCAACATGGAAATCGTCAAAAGCCCGATCAACATGACGAGCATCCTCATGATTGTGGGTATCTTGGCAGGCATCACCCTCATCATCACCATGATTTCGAGCAAGGTGAAGAGCGCCAAGATGACTAAGGTGCCAAAAGTGAAGAAAAAGAAGAAGAAGAAAGAAGAAGACATCCCTTCAATCTAAACATCTATGAAACACAGAATCGTAACCATATTGTCCTTTTTCATGCTATGGATGGTTGAGGCCCTGGCCCAAGCGCCAAGCATGACCTTCGACGGCACCAAGCTACGTGTCATGGTGCCCGAAGGCTATCTGGAACTGAATCGCGACGCCATCAGCAACGAGGCCGTCGACGGCTGTTTCTCATGGACCGAAGAGGGCAGCTGCCTGTTCATGGCCCAGCCCACCCCGTATGCCTTTGAGCCTAAAGGCCTCACAAAAGACACACCCTTGAGCATTGAAGGCCTGTTCAACGGCGAGCCGATAAGAATCGACGTGGAGATGACGGAGCCTGCCCCAAACGGCAACACCAACGGCAACGGCGCCGGAAAAGACCCGGGAAAGAAGACCGACACAAGCCTGATAGCAATCATCTGCATCGTAGGGCTGCTGATAGTGTCGGTTGCCGCATTCTTGGTCCTGAAGAAAAAGAAAAGGAAAGTCAAGGAGGACCCGAAGGGAACCAACGACCCCAACATCATCTCCGTCATCACCGACACGTCGGTGAAATATGACCGCGGACTGAAGCATGTCAAGGACCGCCAGAACGAGTATCTCGCTTTCGACATGGACATGGTGTTTGCCGACACCGCAGTAAACAAGGTGTATCTGAACACGGGCCTCGTCAAGAAACTGTACGACTTCTTCAACGGTTCGCTCGAAGCCGATGGCCGCACCAACGAGACCGGCTGCTTCATCATCGGCTGCTGGGACTTCGAGGAAGGCCGCCACGACCGCTACGACATCAGCCTTGAGGAAATGGTGGAGCCGGGCGACGATGCCGACTTCGGCGAATACAGCCTCAACTTCGGAAAGAAAATCAGCGTCAACATGGCCTCCGTCATCGACAACATGGCACAAAAGACGAATCGCGACTATGTGCTGACATGCTGGATGCACTCGCACCCGGGATTGGGATTGTTCCTCTCCAACCAAGACCTCATCGTACAGCAACAACTGACCTATTCCGACCACCGCAACCGCCTGATAGCCATCGTCATCGACACCAACACGTCTGATTACAAGGTGGGCTTCTTCACCGCCAAGGCCGACGGCAAGATGAACAACAAGGAAGAGGTGAAACGATGGTTCTCGTTCGAGGAGATCTACCGCCAGAGCCGCGACCTGAGCCGCAACCAAGCCGCGCAAAGCCAGAAGAGCGACAATGCCGACGCCCATCCCGACAGCTTCAACATAGCCTTGAACGACAAAGCGGTCGCGCAAGTCGGCTTCGCGCCTCATGCCATCAACCAAATCGACCATGCCCTGTATTCAGGTGTGAAAGGCGTGGTAGGCTATTTCTATGGCGAGGCGTTGGGCCACTATCTGCAAGTGGGCTGCTGCCTGCCTTACGAAAACGAGGAGAAACTGGGCTGCTTGGTCTTCGGCGACGGCCTGACCGAGTCGCAACTGACCCAATATGCCAACGACGTTGCGGGCTGCCGCTTCTTCGTCAACGGCACCTCTGACGACAAACTGGTCGTGTGGACCAAAAACGAGCACGGAGGTTTCGCCCCGACAGGCGAGGCCACCTTGTCGCAAATGAAAGAATGGATTAGAAGAAAACGAGTATAAATGTAAACATTATGAAACGCATACCATTATTTTTGTTCTTATTGACAACGCTATGCTGGCCTGCCTTCGCCCAAGTGGAGATGGAGTTTGGTTCGGTGGAAGCGGCCAAGTACAACCGTTACGTCGACTTCAAGATGATGCGCGACGGAAACAAGGTTCCCTTCCTCGGTTTGGTCGGCGACGACTGTCAATGCTACGAGATCGTCAATGGCGACACCGTCCAGATTTGCATTGACAGCCTTGTCGACATCAGCAGCAAGAAACAGGTGTCGAACAACCTGACCATCGTCATCTTGGCCGACCAAGGCATGTCGCTCACCGAAACCGACTACATGAAGTTGAAGGAAGCCATCGTGACATTCGTCGATGCCCTGCCCCCATACGTCAAGGTGTATATCTCCATGATGGGCACCGACGTCACAGAAACCGAACGCGTGTATGGCGGCGAGAGCATCCGCTCCTTTGTGCGCCGCGACGACATGGTGGAGAAATCGTTTGACGAGAAGTCCATCTACGCCTCCATCATCTCCAAGATTCAGGAGATCGGCAATCTGGACGAGGAAGAATGCTTCTTTCCCGAAGTCCGCCACAATGCGGAACTTTGCTCCGACTCGCTCTCCGATAAGATGCTCTTCGTGCTGTCGGGAAAGGTGGAACAGGACGAAGACGAGGACTTTTTCCGCGACAAGTTGTTGTTCAACAACCCCGACTACCTCGTCATCCCTGACAAGTTGAAGGCCATCTACTGCATCTATTTCGGCGACGACCTCGACCAAGACATGGAGAACGAGTTCAACTTCATGTGCCATCGCACGCCCGAGGGCCGTTTCTATCCCAACTATGCCGTGGACTCGCTGAAAGGGGTGCTGCTGGGTGCCATCGACTCCATCGCCATGGACTACCGCATGTATTATTCGGTAGGGGAGAAGGTGACCTACAACGGCCAGCCTCTCTCGCTCCATGTCGACATCGACAAGGCCAACGCTTACGGCGTGAAGCGCTATTCCTTCGGGTCGGCCCTGAACCCTGTCACTTTCGTCCCCAAGGAAGGCTTCTCCGTGCCCAAGAGCAAATGGTCGGGCATCCTGTTCGGACTGTTGCTGGGCATCGCCTTCGTCGCTTTGGCCTATGCCATCCTGCAGTTCCTCGTCCCGATGCTGCAATACAAGCACTTCAAGAGGAAATACGTCAAGAAGTTCAACCCCAATGACGTGGCGAAAGACGGCAAGGATGTGGTCTTGCAGCAATGCTACTACTGCAAGGACGATTTCCAGGAAGGCGATGTCATCGTCACCAAGTGCGAGCACACGGTGCACTGGGAATGCTGGGAAGAGAACCACGACCGCTGCCCCGAGTATGGCCTCAACAGTTGCAAGGAGGGCATCTATTTCTATAACCGCAAGCGGCTCACCGACGAGCGCAACTCGCCCTACTTCACCTCTTGGCTGCTCTATGGCTTGGTCGGCGGCCTGATCTCGTGGATTCTCTTCAAGCTCATTCCGAGCGACGGATTCCTTAGCGGCCTGCTCCGTTGGATCGTCGGGTTGTTTGAAGGCCCTGATAGCATCCATGCCAGCGAATACCTGCAAAAAATCCAGCCTCTGCTGCTTTGCGGCCTCATCATGGGCTTCGTCATCACCTTCCTATTCAGTTTCTTGATCGAGTTCCGCAAGAAGACCTTTAAAATCATGTTGCAGATATTGGCCCGCTCGGTGGGCAACGCCATAATCGGCTGCTTGGCCTTCTTGTTAGGCGCTGTGGTCATCATCGCATTGGGCAAATACAGCAATTGCTGGTGGATCGACTGGGTGCCGTGGCTCTTCTTCAGCCTCGGCATCACTTGGCTGCTTTCGTTCAAGTCTGACATCAAGTTCAAGGAAGCCATCCTCGGCGGCCTTATCTCCGTGGCGCTAAGCTTCGTGGTCATCTACGCGCTTGGCTCGTCGGTGCCCGCCATCGGCGTGCTGGCGTTCATGATTTATGCAGCTGGATTGGGCGCTTCCATCGCCGTGGTGCACCACACTTCGGAAAACTACTACCTCCACATCGAAGGACCGACCAAGGAACGCGACATCGCCATCTACAAATGGATGAACGTGGCTGGCGGCTCCAACCATGTCACCATCGGAAGCTCGCCCAACTGCGTCATCGAGATGAACTGGGACGACAGCGACCAAATCAGCGAGAAGCAAGTCGAACTGTATATCGACAACGAGCATCCCTTCTGCAAGGCACTGACCGAGGGCACCACATACGGCGACGAGCACCGCATCCTCAAGGAAGGCGACACCATCCTGCTCGTGCATGGCAGCCACTTCACCATCGGCAATACCAAATTCACTTATATCGAAAAGGACAAATGATTAAAAACCAGAATGATATGAAAAAACTATTTCTTATGCTCATTATGACAGCCACGGTCGCAAACGCATGGGCTCAGTCGCAACTCTCAACGGTCAGAGGCAAGACCAAAGACGGCAAGACCATCAAGGTGGACTACTACAAAGGAACGGTAGAAGATGTCATCCAGTCGGTGAAATTCCAACTCGTCGACGAGTTGCAGGCCGAAGTGAAAGACCTGCAAGGCAAGACCAAGACCCTGCAAGGCAAGGTCGACGATGCCAACAAGCAAATCAAGGATTTGCAGAGCCAGTTGAAGAACGCTCCCGACACCAATGAAGCGCAACAACTCAGGAAACAACTGAACGACAAGGAAAACGAGGTCAAAAAGCTGAAAAACGACATCGCCAGCCTCAACAGCCAGATTGCCAACCTGCAGAATGACGACATGAGCGAAACCCTCAACGACTTGAGGACCCAACTCACCGCAAAGGAAACCACCATCACTGCGCTGAACAAGCAAGTGACCGAGCTGAACACCAACGTGACGCAACTCAACAAGGACAAAGAAGACCTGAACAAGCAAATCGCGACACTGTCGAAACAAGGCGACAAGACCAAGGAAATCCAAAGGCTGAACAAGCAAGTGGAGGAAAAGGACGCACAAATCGGCAGGCTCGACGCACAGATCGCCGAGAAAGAGCGCGTCATCGACTCCTTGAAGAAGAACAAGTCGGTCGTCGTGCCCAACGACAAAGACAAGCAGCTGCAAAACCTGCGCGAACAGATTGCAACCCAGGACGCTACCATCACGAACCTAAACAAGCAGCTCGACGACTGTAGAAGAGGCATCAACAAGCCCGCCAAGACTCCCGTCATCGGCCTTGAAGTGGGCATGGGACCTGCGTTTACCGGTGCCAACGACCTGTGGGCCAAGGAGACGAAAGGATGCCTCCAAGCCGATGTCTACTTCGGCACGGCACGCCTTTCCGAAGACTTCCCGATTTCCATCGAAGCCGGACTTGGCGTCCGCAACTTCGGCATGTCGGCACGCCTAAACGACTACGCGGCCACCGTCAGCGCCATCGATGCCGACGGCGACAGCTACCAGGCCATCTATGCCTTCTACGGCCTCAGCGAGAGCCTCACGCTGACTTACTTAGACATCCCAATCCGCCTCTGCTTCGGCCAACCAGCCAAAGACCGCGTTTCGGTGTATGCCAAGGTGGGCCTCACGCCCTCCATCAATGTGGCATCGAAGTTTGAAGGCAAGGGCACCTATAGTTTGAAGGGCTACTATCCCCAGTGGGACGTTACTCTCGAAAACATCGCCGGTTTGGGCTTCGGCAGCGATATGGACTGCTACACTGACGCCACTCCCGACATCAACACCTTCAACCTTTGGGGCAACGTGGCCGTCGGCGCATACGTTCCGTTCAAAGGCTCGCCCATCGTGCTCAACGCAGGCCTCAAAGTCGACTATCCTTTCATGTCGATAGGCAGCATCAAGGCCGGGGAGAACCTCCCCAATGGCGCCACGGGCCTGCTCAACGGCAGCAACAAGGTGGTCATCCCCGCTTTTGAAATTGGATTGGTTTATATTTTGAAATAGACATTCGCCATGGAAGAAATCGAGATTAAGGAATGGGGTAAGGAAGTTTTCGACCTGCTCTCGTGGTACAAGATGGACACCGTGAAGAACGCCAAAGTGATGGTGGTCGGAGCGGGCGCCTTGGGCAACGAGGTGCTGAAGAACCTCGCCTTGTTTGGCGTAGGCAACATCTATGTCGTTGACTTCGACACCATCGAATACAGCAACCTGACGCGCTCCGTGTTGTTCAGGGAAGCCGATGCCGACAAAGGAAACTACAAGGCCGAGGTGGCCGCCCGCAAGGTGCGCGAAATCAACCCGAACATCAACGTGCAGCACATCTGCGGCAAACTCAACACCGACGTCGGGTTGGGCCTCTACCGCAAGATGGACGTGGTCATCGGGTGCCTCGACAGCCGTTTGGCCCGCCTCCAACTCAACCGCCTTTGCATGCGTGCCGACGTGCCGTGGGTGGAAGGCGGCATGGAAAACCTCACAGGCAATGTGCGCATCTTCAAGCAAGGCGAGAACTGCTACGAATGCGGCCTCACGGAAAACGCCAAGCAGAACATCTTCCAACAAATGTCGTGCGCCGGCGTGGCCCACCGCAACGAAAACGTGGGACGCATCCCCACCACACCCGTCATCGCCTCCATCATCGGCGCCATCGAGGTGCAGGAAGCCATGAAACTGCTCCACAAGGAAGAGGTGCAGTCTGGCGTGTTCTCCACATTGCTCGGCAAGTGGTTCCACTATGAGGGTATGCACAACCATGTGTCCATCTACGACTCAGGCGCCTTCTTCGACGACTGCCCGTCGCACGAGTGCTGGAACGACATCTTGAAGATGCCTGCACTGAGCGCCGAAACCCGCGTCAATGACGCATTCAGCCTGATTAAGGAAACGCTTGGCGTCAAGGAAGTGGAAATCAACCTGCGCAACGACAGGTTCGTCGACATCATCGTGTCGAAGAACGACAACCAGCGTTTCACGCCGATGCTGCCCGAATCGAAAATCCCGGACTACGTCGACGGCAACTACGACTTGTACACACGCTCAAAGGCCGAACTCAACCAGAATGCCTACGAGAACATAGACGAGACCTTCCCATACCAGCGCCTGACACTGAAGGAAATCGGCATTCCCTATCTCGATGTCATCGAGGTGACCACCGAAACGGGCGTCCACCATATTGAACTTAGCGGTGATGAAGAACGTTATCCAATCATTGTCAAATAGCTATCCCTCATGCCCAACATCGACAAATTGATAGTGAGCAACGAATTGTCGGCTGAATTTCTGCTGGCGACCTGTTTTGGCGAAGTCAAGGAGTGGAGCGCCGCCTATGCCAGTTTCTTCTCGCGCAACTACACGGGCGACCTGAAATCGGTGAATCCCGATACGAAAACCGTGACACTGACGCGCAATGGCATCTACGACATCCTGCCCGAGAAGATGTTCTTCGACGTGGAGGAACTGCGCTTCAAGGAAAGCCGCGACTTCGCGATGAGGGTAGGTGAAATCTATGAGGAACAGAAGAACATCAAGGACTATTTCCGGCCTTTCGACTCGTTTTTCTTCAACCAGTCGCTGAACCTCCACAAGTCGGCAGCACACTTGGAAGACCATCGCAACGCCGTGTTGCTGAAAACATTGTTCGACTACGACATCGAAGCCGAGACAAACCCTTATGTCGCCCTGTTGGCCCCATTGCTGGTGCATGTGGCCGAGCTTCGCGCCAACTTCAATGCCCTGACCAACATCTTTTGCGAAATCTTGGGTTGCCAGGTCGAATACAGCATCCTCCATCAGGACGAGGTGATGTTTGTCGTCAACAAACCCAACCTCAACAGCAGTGAATACAAAGGATATATGGGCATCCTGAAGCCCTTTTTCGACTTCGTGGCCTATTGGTTCGTCCCGATGGAGATGGACTGCCACTACAAGGTGAAACATCGTCAACAGCGTTTCGTCCTTTCCGACGAAAGGCCATTGGTACTCGACTATAATACGCAAGTTTGAATTTATATATTTGAAACACAATTATCTAAGATGAATACAGACATCAGAATAGATTGGCAGTCGGGGATGGAAATCACCCCCAAGACGTTCATCGACATGGAGAACAACATCTCGGAAAACCGCTTGTTGCTCCGTAAGATGATTGCCGCCACCAATTTCGGCGTCATTCCCCGCACCAAGTTCTCAATCAACCATGAACTTGTCAACGGCACGCTCATGCTCAAGCACATGGATTGCGACCTGTTGATGCCATCGGGGCAAGTGGTGGTCATAGAGATGAACGGCAATGTCGCCCTCAACATCCCGTCAAAGGATGTCAAGGAACTATACCTCACCGTGGAAGTGGGGGAGAAGGTCGTCCCTTTCGTCAAGGACGGGATCCAGCATTTGGCCAACGAATACAAGTTCGACATCAAGGCATTGGCTGAAATCAGGGGCGCCATGCCACTGCTCAAGTTGGTGCAGAACAACGGGAACTGGACCGTGTATGAACCCTACGTCGTGCCCGTCATGTCGGCACGCTCGTCAGTGGCCTTGCTCGAGAAGTTGGACGAACTGAAACAGGAAGTACAGAAAGTCGCCAACCACGAACATGCCGACTGCCTTGAGGACAGGGTGCTGCTGATGATGCTCATCGACCAACTGGCCTCGTTCTCCATCGACGAGTCATTGCGCGACTTGGCCTTGCTCTGCAAGCGCATCGCCACGGGCTTGAGCTACTCCGTCTTCAAGCAGAAAGCCGAACTGCCCGCGCCTAACATCATGGACATCGAAACCTACCTGAACGCCTTCAAGGCTTTCTTGGGCGACATCTCCGTGGCCATGAACGACTTGAAGCCGCTTACCGTGATGGTGAAAGAGCCTGAACCCGAACCTGAACCGCCTGTCGAGGATGTGTTCTGCCCGATAATCTAATCCATTAAAAACAAGGCTTTTATGTTGATAAGAAATCCATTGCAACTACGCTATCCCATCGTCGATATGGACGACAGCAGCATCAAGGAATCCATAGATTGTTTCCTGAAACTGTTGATTTCGTCCAACAAGTACGACAGCATCGCCGACGAGGACTTTGGTTTCTGCCTCGAGGATTTTCGTTACGAGGGCTTCAGTTCCGAACAGGCGAAATTCCTCGAAAGGGCTAATGTCGTTCGCGACAAGTCGGAAAACACCAACCTCGCGGAAATCAAAAGCCCGCTCTATTCCAAAAGGCTCGTCGGCAACAGCAAGAACGCCGACACTTTCGCCCGCGAACTGAAGACGAGCATCGAACGCTACGAGAAACGCCTGAAAGAGGTAGCCGTCAACATGGATTTCCAAAAGAACGCAAGAATCATCCATATCATCATCACGGGCAAGATCGACAATGCGTCCAACTCGCAGTATTACAATGAATTTAATGTTGAAGTTTGGTAAAAACACTGAAGAATCATGACACAAGTAGAATATGACATCCAGATACAGGTCGATAGTTTGATGCAGAAAGTCCTCGAATCGTGGAAACACGAAGGGAAATGGGACGGCAACAATCCCAACTCACCGTTCTACGGCTTCGAGAAAGACCCTTTGTTGCGCATCTTGATAACGGCGTTCGTCTATCAGACCAATGGCCTGAAAATGGATATACAAAACTTTGAGAATGAGTTGATTGGCAACTTCCAAAACGCGGTTTTGCCTTACCATCTCACTCAGGCCATCCCGGCTTTCACGATGATCAAGACCGCAAAGAACGCTAACGACAAGAGCGAGGTGTATTGCGACGAAACCTCAACCTTCCTCGTCAGGAAAGAGTCGTTGCGCATGAAAGAGGTTTTCCCCTTCCAGCCCTTGTTCAAGACGAAAATCGTGGGCGCCACCGTCAATGGCGTGACCAAGATCGCCAGCGACAAATGGAATGTCAATATCGACGTGACCGATACCGAATCCGACCTGTCATGCTTCGGTTTTATGGTCAATAGGTTGCAATACAGCGATTTGACCGTGTATTGGAACAATGAGAAACTGCCACTCATCAAGCCTTGGGAGTATGACCGTTTCCCGAAAACACCTTGGTTCACCGATGCCAACATCGCCTACAACAAGTCGATGGTCTTCGGCGAGGAAACGAAATGGCACGACCTGTGGTCGGAACTGAATGTCAATTATTACATGGTTGCCCCTACCTTCCACCGTCCCATGGATTCCGACATGATCAACTTCGTGTTTGAGTTCTCGGGCATGACAAAGCCTTTTAGTTTCGAGGCCGAGAACCTGGTGTTCAACTGCTTCCCCGCACTCAACGTCATCAAGAAAGACTTCCGCCTGACGAATTCCGAGCCTATCGTCAAACTGGCCGTTGAGCCAGAGGTCGAAGAGACGGAATCCGATACGGTGCGCATGGTCACTTCGGTCGCCATGGAGAACAACCACAGCGATTTCTTCATGAATCTGGTGTCAACCCCCAACTCGTCAATGGACGATCTGCAAAAATTCAGCATCCGTCGCTTCGGGTGCGAGCGATTCAACATCAACGGGTTGCTGCGTCTTGTAGATACGCTGTCGAACCGCTACGAGTCGGACTTTTATGCCTTCCAGAAAATCCACAAGATGCAGAACTCCGACAAGATACGGCGCCTCGACATCGTGCTCAAGGACATCATCGATGTCATCGCAGCCAACGGAATCCCCAATTCGGGTGTCTATGCCATCTTGAAACGAGGCAAGAACGACATGGAGAACAACATCCAACTTTCCGCGCTCTTCACCGACGGCGCCTACTCCAACGACATCGACGTGTTCAGTGAGGTGATGCCGCCCAAGAACTTCGACAAGAAAGAAACACGGCTGCTGTTCAAGACCTTTGGCGGCAAGGACGAGGTCGTTGATCAAGACGAAAAGAACATGCTGGCAAAGTATTATGCCCGCACCAACGACCGCATTGTCACCCGTGCCGACCTCAAGTCCTTCTGTTTCAGGTATTTCATACAGAACGGCTTCGGCGATGCCCTCTTGGACGTGACCAGTGTAATTGAGCGTGAAGGCGATACTGCCTCACAACACATTACCCTGCAACTGAAGAACGATTTCGTGAGAGATAGGGAAGACATCCCCATGATTATCAACCGCTTGAAAAAACTCATTCAGGTGCGCAGTGTCAATGTGTTGCCTGTAGTGGTGGAATATCTTGCAGTGGTGTAACGGCCATTTCCTTGGTTTCTTCGGGTGTAATCCACTTGTAACTCGTATCCCGCCGCAACCAAGTCATCTGCCGCTTGGCGTACTGCCGCGTGTGGATTTTGATTTGCTCGATGGCCTCGGCAAGGGTGCATTGACCGTCAAAATAGGCAAATAATTCTTTGTAACCCACCGTGTTAAGTGCGTTCAGTTCACGCTTTGGATAAAGTGACTTGGCTTCTTCCAACAGGCCTTGTTCCATCATCATATCGACACGTTTGTCGATGCGCTCGATGAGGGCTTGACGGTTCCAAAGCAGGGCGTATTTTACGATGTTGAAATCGCGTTTCGTGGCGTTTCCTTGTCGGAACGAGGTGAAGGTCTTGCCCGTCTGGTGGCAGATTTCCAAGGCGCGTTGCAATCGGCGAGGGTTTTGTTTATCGACAATGGCAAAATATTCTGGGTCAAGGCGTTGTACTTCGTTACTTAAAGCGTTGATTCCACCTTCTTGAAAAAGTTTTTCCACCTTTTCCCGAACTTCAGGAAGCACATCGGGCATTTCATCAATGCCGTTGCATACTGCATCAATGAACAGGCCTGAGCCACCAGTCAAAACAACGGCTTCGTGGGTCTTGAAAAGTTCGTCAAGCAAAGCCAAGGCTTCACGCTCGTAATCGGCTACATCGTACTTGTCTTCAATGCTGATATTGTGGATAAAATAATGCTTCACTTGAAGCAGTTCTTCAACTGTTGGCGCAGCCGTCCCGATGCTCATTTCCTTGTAGAACTGACGGCTGTCGGCGGAAAGGATGACGGTGTTCAAGGCTTTGGCCAACTCAATAGAGAAGGCCGTCTTGCCCGATGCGGTGGGGCCGGCGATTACTATGAGGGTCTTTTTTAATTCGGAATTCGGAATGAAAAATTCGGAATAGGGGCGAAGCCCAGCATCGCCTCGCGCCATTCCGCAATCCCCATTCATAATTTCTAATACCTCATACCTCATACCTCATACCTCTTTCAAATCTTATTGGGTACTGGCCCATTATTCGCCACCACAATCGGCTCTTGTATCTCTTTTACCACACTGAGGCCCAGTTTGTTGCCTTCATCTTTCATAAAGGCGTAAGCCTCAGCGAAATTGTTCCCGATGACACCGTCCAAGATGGCCTCGCGAATGGCATTTTTGATGATGCCCACCTCGCGGCCCTCAGGAATGCCAAAGGTCTCCATGATGGCGATGCCGTCGATGGGCGGCTGCCAGTTGCGCAGGTGGTCCTTGGCCTCGATTTCCTTCAGCTTTTCCTGCACAATCTCGAAATTGTGGTGGAATTTCTTCACCTTTTCCTCATTCTTCGAGGTGATGTCGGCGTGGCAGAGCAGCATCAGGTCGTCGATGTCGTCGCCGGCTTCGAAAAGGAGGCGGCGCACTGCGCTGTCGGTCACCACATCTTCGGCAAGCACGATGGGGCGCATGTGCAACTGCACCAGTTTCTGCACATATTTCATCTTCTCGTTGAGCGGCAACTTCATGGCTGCGAAGATCTTAGGCACCATCTTGGAGCCTTTGAACTCATGCCCGTGGAAAGTCCAGCCGGTGCCGTCTTCCCAACGCTTGGTTTGGGGCTTGGCGATGTCGTGCAGCAAGGCCGCCCAACGCAGCCAAAGGTCGTTGCTCTTTTCGGCCACTTGGTCGAGGACTTGCAAAGTATGTAAGAAGTTGTCTTTGTGTCCTTTGCCTTGTACCACTTCAACTCCTTTGAGAAGTGCAACTTGGGGCAAGATCAGCTTCAAGAGACCGCTTTGGTCGAGGAGTTTGAATCCGATGGAAGGCCGAGGCGAGAGGATGATTTTGTTCAGTTCCTCGGTGACACGCTCCATCGACACAATCTTGATGCGATGGGCGTTCCGCTTGATGGACTCAAACGATTCATTCTCAATGTAAAAGCGCAGTTGCGAGGCAAAACGGATCGCCCGCATCATGCGGAGCGGGTCGTCGCTGTAGGTGATGTCGGGGTCGAGTGGGGTGCGCAACAGCAGTTCTTCCATGTCGGCCATGCCGTTGTAGCGGTCGATGAGTGTGCCGAAATCCTCCTTGTTGAGGCTGATAGCCAGCGCGTTAATGGTGAAATCGCGGCGACTGATGTCGTCTTCCAAGGTGCCGTCTTCCACCACAGGCTTGCGGCTGTTGCGGTCGTAGGATTCTTTTCTCGCGCCCACAAACTCAACCTCCATGCCATCATAATGAATCATGGCCGTGCCGAACGCGCCGTAGTATTTGACTTCCTTGTGGCCGGGCAGGTGAAAGGCCACCTTTTTGGCAAGGGCGATGCCGCTGCCCACCGTCACCACGTCGATGTCGTTCGACGGGCGGCGCAAAAGGATGTCGCGCACATAGCCGCCGATGACATAGCTCTTGTAGCCCAACTCCATGCTGGAATAGGCGATGACCTTGAAAATCGGGCTGCTGATATGTTTCTTGAAATCGTAATTCATTGTCAGACAACGGCTTCTTCAAGGATTCTTTCTTTCTTCGAGATGATATTCACGACAGTTTCCTCGCCGTTTTCGGCCAAATCGATGGAAATCAAGTCGCCGATGTGCATTTCCATACCGATGATGGCATCGGCCAAAACGTCTTCCACGTATTTCTGCACGGCGCGTTTCAGCGGACGGGCGCCATATTGCTCGTCCCAGCCCTTCTCGGCGATGAAGTCCAAGGCCTTTTCGGTGAGTTCGATCTTGTAGCCCATCTCCTCGACACGCTTCACCACCTGACGGATTTCGATGCCGATAATCTTGTGTATGTCTTTCTTTTCCAATGAGTTGAACATCACCACATCGTCCACGCGGTTGAGGAATTCAGGCGCGAAGGTGCGCTTCAAGGCGTTCTCGATGACGCTTTGCGAATACTCGTTCTTGGCGTTCAGTTTGGCCTGTGTGCCGAAGCCCACGCCCTGACCGAAATCCTTCAACTGTCGCGAGCCGATGTTGGAGGTCATAATGATGATGGTGTTCTTGAAATCGACCTTACGTCCCAGACTGTCAGTGAGTTGTCCGTCGTCCATGACTTGCAGGAGCAGGTTGAACACATCGGGGTGGGCCTTCTCGATTTCGTCGAGCAAGACGATGGAGTAGGGCTTGCGGCGCACTTTTTCGGTGAGTTGTCCACCTTCTTCATAACCTACATATCCGGGAGGCGCACCCACGAGACGCGAAACGGCAAACTTCTCCATGTATTCGCTCATGTCGATGCGAATCAAAGCATCCTCAGAATCAAAGAGATACTTCGCCAAAACCTTGGCCAAGTAGGTCTTTCCGACACCCGTCGGACCAAGGAAGATGAACGAGCCGATGGGCTTGCTCGGGTCTTTCAGTCCGGCGCGGTTGCGGCGGATGGCTTTGGTCACCTTCTTGATGGCCTCGTCCTGTCCGATGACGCTGCCGGCCAATTCGTCAGCCATGTTCATCAGGCGGTCTCCCTCGTTCTTGGCAATGCGCTGCACGGGCACGCCGGTCATCATGGCGACAACTTCCGCAACGTTCTGTTCTGTAACCTTTTGTCGGTGTGAAACGGAGTTTTCATCCCATGCCTTTTTGGCCTGTTCGAGTTGGTCGAGGAGCTTCACTTCCTCGTTGCGGTACATGCCCGCTTCCTCAAACTTTTGTTCCGCGACGGCAGCTTTCTTGTCTTTGCGCACCTCTTCAAGGCGGCCTTCCAGCTCAGTGATTTCGCTCGGCACGTCGATGTTCTTGATGTGGACGCGCGCCCCGGCCTCGTCCAAGGCGTCGATGGCCTTGTCGGGCAGGTGGCGGTCGGTGAGGTAGCGGTCGGTGAGTTTCACGCAGGCTTCGAGGGCCTCGGGCGTGAAACTGACCAAGTGATGCGCCTCGTATCGCGGCTTGATGTTGTTCAGGATTTCGACGGTTTCCTCGGGCGTGGTCGGCTCGACGAGGATCTTCTGGAAGCGGCGTTCCAAGGCGCCGTCTTTCTCGATGTATTGGCGGTATTCGTCCAAGGTCGTGGAGCCGATGCACTGCAACTCGCCCCGCGCCAAGGCAGGCTTGAACATGTTGCTGGCATCGAGTGAGCCGTTGGCGTTGCCCGCGCCCACCATCGTGTGGATTTCGTCCATGAAGAGAATGATGTCGCGGTTGTTCTCCAACTCGTTGAGGATGGCCTTGATGCGTTCCTCGAACTGTCCGCGGTATTTGGTGCCGGCCACAATCGCGCCGATGTCGAGCATCACGACGCGCTTATTTAATAAGGTGCGTGGCACGCGGTGCTGCACGATGCGTATGGCCAGTCCCTCGGCGATGGCCGACTTGCCCACGCCGGGTTCGCCAATCAGAATCGGGTTGTTCTTCTTGCGGCGGCTGAGGATTTGTGCGATGCGCTCCAGCTCGCGCTCGCGGCCCACGATGGGGTCGAGGCGGTTGTCCTTGGCGGCCTTGGTGAGGTCGCGCCCGAAGTTGTCCAACACGGGCGTCTTGCTCTTTATGTTGCTGGTTTTCTTGGGCTTCTCCTGTTGCGGACGGATGTCGTTGAGCAAGTCGTCGTCATCATCGTCGTCGAAAATGCTTGAGGCATAGCCCCGTGATTCCTCGGACGTTTCTTGTTTGTCGGCGTTTTCGGTCGTGAAGCGCAGCAACTCCTGTTTGAAGTTGTCGTAGTTGATGCCCTCAAACTCAAGGTTTTGCGAGATGATGTTGTTCTTCTCGTGCAAGATGGCCAACATCAGGTGCTCCGAGCGCACGATTTCCGAGCGGAACTCCTTGGCGATGATGTAGGTGAACTTCAGCACGCGCTCGGCTTGTTTTGTCAAAGGCAAGGCCAACACGGTGTTTTGGTTGCTCGTTGCTGTGCGCACCGAGGCTTCCAGTTTCTTCGAGAAGACTTCGATGTTCAGGTTGAGGTTTTCCAGAATCTTGATGGCACTGCTGCCGCCGTCCTTCAACATACCCAAAAAAAGGTGCTCTAACCCGACATATGCGTTCCCTAAGCGTTGTGCTTCCTGATGGCTGAGTGACAAAATGGCACGAACGCGGGGAGAGAATTTTGCATCCATATAACTATAACTCTTTGATATTCAGAAATAAAAATAAAATCACAAATTCCTTCGCTTCATTTTTGTTTGGGGCGCAAAGTTACAAACAAAAACCACGCCGCGCCATAGAAAAGGCAAACTTGACAAAATTATAGCAGCGGAGTCATGTAAAGCGGCAAGAAGTCAATGCCTTTCTCTTGTTTCAGGTCGGAAGTCGATTTCCATGCGCTCATCAGCGTTTTCTCGGCTTGAGTTGCTGTAGAAGTACAATTTGTGGCCAGTTGCGGTCAGCATTTGTGCCACAATGTTTTCCACCAACATCCCTTCGTTGGTTTCCAGTTTGTCATGGATGATTTTCTGGTGAATCGCATTGGGAACGTGACCTTTTTCGTCGAAAGCATGGCTGAACAGCAAGCCGGTGTCGGCCATGTAGCATTTCAATGTGTTGCATATAGGTGCGGAAGTAGTCCAAAGCCTTGCGGTGAAGTCCGCCTAACGGTTGCCGTTTTTGGAAACATTGCGCAATGAAAGGCATCATCAGCTCGTCGTTCATCGCCCAAAGAAACTCCTCGAAATCCATGGGATACATGGGCAAGGCCTCCTCCTCGGAAGGAATGAGGATGTCCTTGACGTTCTTTTTGATGCTGATGAGCGAGCCGGTTTCGATGTAGTCAAAACGACCGTCGGCCACGAGGTATTTGATGGCGGAACGGGCGCGTGGGCACAATTTCAACGATAACGGCCGTTGCTCCCTTGCGCTTGTTCTTCCATTCAAGTAACTTGTTGTAAATCTTTCGTTTCATATTTATGTTTACATCTTTTCAAGATTATTGCAAGCGAAAATTTACATCTTTTCAAGAATATTGCCCACAAAGCCGTTGGTTTTTTGTGTTGGCTTTGCATTTCCAAAAATAATGCGTACCTTTGCAGCCAGAAAAACCAATAGTATTACAACATGAAAGACTTTGAAAATGTCAGATTCGGGGACTTCAAGCAAGTGGAAGCCCCGCAACAAACAACTGGGAAACGAGTCCGCGCCTCGTTTTACCGCACAAAACCCGGTTGCTATACACCGCCTCCTTATCAGGTTGACCGCATCAAACTCTCGGAGGTTCTGTAATGGCTTATACCCAAGACTACGACGGATTGGCGACTGCCATCATCACTGACGCTTATCTCTTCAAGGCTGAAGAAATCAAGCCCGGCACCATACCCACACAGCGTTTCTTCACCCACCATGCCTGCTGGGACACTGGCGCTGAGGTCACCATCATCTCGCCTCGCGTGGTAGAGGCTCTCGGGTTGAAACCTTTTGAGCAAACCTGCCTCATGGGAATCGGCGGCGACGAGCAAGTGGGTGTTTATCGCGTCCACATTGGACTGCCTAACGGCTACCTTTACCGCAACCTCATCGTCTATTGCAGCGACATCGACGACTACGATGTCCTGATTGGCATGAACCTAATCGCCCTCTCTGACTTTTTCATCACTTGCATCAACGGTAACAACCATTTCGCATTCGACATTCCCGCAACAGGGACGATAGAGTAAGATTTTATTCACACTATGACAATGACCACTTCAACCAAGAGCTGAAATTTCAGCATTCTCGTGAAAGCGGTCATGGTCAATGGTCATAGTCAACAAGTCCCGAAATTAAAAACGATTCAACAAATAAAAAGTTCAACAAATAAACAAATCAACCCTAACCATGGACAAAAACTTACATCAGATTGCAAAGGCGCCCATGATTGCCTTGATTCTCTTTAACTTGTTTGCTTTCAATATGATAGCAAAAGCACAAAACACCTTCGGCGGTGGCTCTGGTACGTACATGGATCCCTACATCATCTCCACCACCGACCACTGGATTGAGTTAGCAAGCAGTGTGAATGCGGTAAGCAACCCCAGCACATTCTTTAACCAATACTTCCGCTTGGATGCCGACCTCGATTTCAATGGAATCAGTTTCCAGCCTGTCGGTAACTGCTTCTCTTGGTTTGACGGTGATTCTATCGTTTCTCCTCGAATATTCAGTGGAAAGTTCAATGGAAACGGACATTCCATCAAGAATGTGACATACCATGGCGACAATGATTTTGACAACGGACAAGGTGTCGGGCTTTTTGGATATGCAGGAAACGCTTTCATCCAAAACCTTACTTTGGCAGGCAACTCCACCATCACGGGATACAACCATGTGGGAGGCATCGTAGGCAAACTTGAGAGCAACAGCACGGTTACAAACTGCCTTGTGGAAGAAGGCGTAACCATCGCCCAAGCACCCGTCTCAAGTTGTAGTGGGACTTTCGGCGGCATTGTGGGTATGTGTATGGGCACTGACATCTTTGTTAACAACTGTTTCTCCTATGCCACAGTTGCCTACACTTGCGATGAAGCTACTCCTAATTACATAGTTGGTGTCGGCGGAGTAGTGGGTGCTACGGGATGGCGCAATTCCAATCCCATTATCGAAATAAGAAATTGCGGGTTTTTCGGGCAAGTGACGGGAATCACTTATGTCGGAGCCATTTGTGGACTTAAAGATCCTAGTGCTAATGTTACAAGCTGTTATGTAGGCGGCGACTGCACGACTGGAGCCATTGGCGTGGAAGGCTCTTCGGAAGGCACCAACAATGGCATTAATATTAAGTATGTTTGTGAAATCTTTTGCGGAGAGAATGTTGGAGCGACTTACTACACCGAAGGTCTTGCGTCATGCAACGGCAGGAACGTTTATGACTACAACACAAAAGTTGATCTCAAACTGGAATATACAGGTACTCCTCCAACTGGCTATACAATTTGGGATGCCCACTATGAAGTGGACGGCGGCACGCTCAACAAGGATCCTAGGTATCCCGATTATATCGATCATGCCAACAACAGATACATATTAAGACTGCCTTCACAACCCAAGTCCACTATCACTTTCGTGTCTTTGGACCTGTTGCGCGACATCTCATATGAGCCTTGGGTACGCATTACCGTTCCTGCATGTCTATACACTGGTGAAAATCATACCCCCCAACCTCTCGTCATCGACACGAAAGACGGTGCGTCAGATACGCTTCGCAGAAACATCGACTATTCAATCTCTGCAGGAGGGGATTTGGATCCATCCTATTGCGATCCTGGCAATTATTCCATTTCAATTGAGGGCAACGGCGACTTTAGGGGTGAGGCCCTCAAAGTGTTCACTATTTTTGAACTTGACACCGATTTCAGTGAAGGCAGCGGCACCGAAACCGACCCATACATCATCCGCACCACTGAGCAAATGGATGTTTTGGCGGCGAAGGTCAATGGCGGCGACAGCAAGAACGGCCAGTTTTTCCGCTTGGAAGCCGACCTCGACTATACAGAAAAGACTTATACCCCAGTGGGAAACGCCAATTATGGTTTTCGTGGCATTTTCGATGGTAATGGCCACACCATCAGCAATGTGAACCTTAATATCAATCAGGACAATGTGGGGCTTTTCGGCTCACTTGGCGGCACGGTGAAAAACCTTACCTTCGACAACAGCAACATCCAGAATAGTGGACGTTTCATCGGAGGCATTGCTGGCTCTTGCAATGGAGGAACCATTAAAGGATGTATCGTAACCAACAACGTGAACATTAATGGTACACAAAACGTTGGCGGCATTGTCGGAGAAGTCACACAATGGGGAAGAATCGACAACTGCCTCAGCTTGGCTCAATCCATAGTAGGTTCAAGCAAGGTTGGAGGAATAGCTGGTGATGTTTCCTCTGCCATCCTCACCAACAACTATTACGCAGGCTATTACAATGTGGGAGGCATCAATGGAAACGATGTGACTGGAGCGGTGCGCGGATATGCTATCACCAGCGAGAACGGCATTACGGTTGGCTTGGAAGGCAGCACGGGTTTGGCCTACGGCGGTGTGGTTTATGGCGGCCAAGGACAAGAAATCGTGTTGACGCTAAACGTGGGTATGAGCAACAACCCATTGCCGCAGTGCTACTCCATCAGCGCAGGCATCCTCACCTACAACGACAACGGCACCTACACCGTCATTTTGCCGATGCAGAATGTCATCATAGGCTTCCTAAACGATTTGATAGAGTCAAACGGTATGCATTATTTGCTTTCTTGCGACGACAGCCATACAGCCATCCTCATTCACAGTGATTCCTACGCTACGATAGATGCAGCCTCAGTTGAGGACTTTGAATATCAAGGAACCCAATACACCGTCACTGAGATTGCCGATAATGCATTCGACGGTTGCGAACACCTGAAGTGGTTCGACTGCCACTCCAACATCCTCTCCATCGGCGACCATGCTTTCCGCAACTGCGACAGCCTTGAATATGTGGGACTCTACGAAGTACACACACCGCCCACCGTGGGCGAGGGCACTTTCGACGGCCTTGGCCTCGACACCCTGTGGCTCATGGTGCCGTTCTGCTCGCAATACGAATACAGCCAGCACGCCGTCTTTGGGCAGTTCGGCATCATCATGGGCGACGGGAATTGCGAATACAACTTCATCAACGCCAGCGGCGACAAGCAATGGGCCAACCCCGCCAACTGGATGGACGTCAATATGGTAGTATGCACCGAAACCCCAAGCGCGGGCGCGCAAGTGGGCATCTTCGCCGAATGTGAAATCGATGTGGATGTGACGGTAGGCTCCATCACTAACGCCATTTATGACGATGTGATTCCGCTCACCGTGAAAACAGGGGCGACACTCACCGCCACAGAATATGTATACACTTCAACTAACCCTGGAAACCTTATCATCGAGGACGGGGCGCAGGTCTATCATCCCAACACGGGTGCGCAGGCCACGGTGGAGAAGAACATCACGGCCTACACGCCCAACAGCAAGAATGGCTGGCATTTGGTCAGTTCGCCCGCCATCGAGAGTTTTGCACCCTCGGCGGACAATGGCTTCCTCGCCAACGAATACGACCTGTATTTCTATGAAGAGCCTACACATCATTGGAGGAACCACAAGCCCAACGGCCAATCCGCGAACTTCAACATCGATCCGCTGAAAGGCTACCTTTATGCCAACAGTGCCAACGACACGCTACAGTTGCAAGGCATCCTGCGCACGGCCACCGAAACGGTGAACATTCCGCTGAGCTACACCGACGGAATCGTATTGGCAGGCTTCAACCTCGTGGGCAACCCCTTCGCGCACAACGTGACGGCCTTTGCGGGCAGCAACGTGGCCGATGAAGTCTATCGCATGAACGGCACCAAGGACAATTTGGTGGTGAGCGTGATAGACGGCGAAAATCCGCTGCTTCCCGGCGAAGGCTTCTTCGTGAAGGCCACGGGCGACGGTGCCTCCATCACCTTCAACGACAACGGTGGCGCAAAAGGTGAAACCAAGGCCCTTGAGCCTGTCGAAAGGCCGACCATCACCTTGGAAATCAGCCAGAACGACTGCCTCATCGACCGCCTCATCCTGAAGACCGAAGGCGCACCCTTGGAGAAATTCACCTTGAACGAGAACGGCACGAAGATTTATGCCACCGAAGACGGACAGGATTGGGCTGTTGCCGTCATTGCGAGCGAAGCGAAGCAATCCAGCCCCACGGAACAGGCCCT
>JBGUHI010000011.1:0-15370 GCA_045111995.1 Candidatus Limimorpha sp.
GGTGGCTTCGTAAGGTGTTGTCATGAGGTACTTGTTGTTGGTACTTTTCACGTCAGGTGTCTTGCTGACCACACGCCAGAAAATGTCGGCTCCTTGCGGGCGCGACTGCACATCCCAACGGATAATGGTGTGCTCCAAAGCCGTGTCGCCCAAGCCTTGCACCTGCTTTTGCGGCTCGTTTTTGGGCAGTTGCTCCGTGCGAAGGAACGAAGCGATACGGTTCCAGTTGATTTGTTCGAGGGCTTTTGTGTAAGCGTCATCCAAAGCCACTTGAAACTGCCACATTCGGCCTTTGTTTTTTTTCTTGATGTAATCGGTACTATAAACACCATTACCAACAATTCTTTTTTGAGAAAACACCTCGACCCCTTGTTCGTTTTTAAGATCAACACTAATCTCAACATTTGCAGAGGCTGGGAAAACAACGTCTGCTTTATTAATCTTGACAAATAGCTGATAGTCTGTTGAAGGAGACGACTCTCTTAATCCCATAGAACGAACATACTGAACCGTAGGAGCATAGAAAAAATCTTTTCCCGAATAATGATGAACACCATTAGTTTCTTCTTGCATGGGTTGTGTTGGCACAACATGGACTTCCAATCCATGTGACCAATTATCGTAATCGAATGTCTGCAATGGATCTTGCGTAATAATAACATCATTAAGATAATGGGTTATTTTATACGCGCCACAACTCGAAAAACCAACAGTCGAAACAACAGCCAATGCCACAATAAGTAATCTTTTCTTCATTTCCTTTTAATTTATTGGTTATTAAATTGTTATTTATCATTTCCATTTCGCGCCAATAAGTTGGATAAACACACAAAAAAAGCGTGGCACTTTTTAGTCTTCATCGGTACTTTTGAGGTCTTCGACTACCTAATCTACCCAATTACAACATTCAAGTCCACGCCTACTGGCGGGATTGGCGTTGCTTGGTCTGGGTAGATTTTTAGAGTTGTCGAAGTTCCAAAAGTACCAGATTAAGCTACTTCGCTTTTTCCTATTCTATGATGTGCATATCGCTTGAAGCGTTATCTCATAGGCTTATGTTTTGGTTTATAATTCGTTAATTGTCATTTTGTTGCATCATGGCAACATTTATGTCACACAATGCTTCCATTGGATGACGGTGCAAATTTAAGTAAAATCCAATTCGCATAGAATAATCTCATCGAATTTATCTATTTTTGCAACTTAATTCTCCCAAATAATGAAACAAGCCACCACATTAGATCAACAAATCTCCCTCTTGCGGTCACGCGGCATCAGTATCACCGACGAACAAAAAGCCAAAGAAGTCCTCATGGACATCGGTTATTATAGATTGGGCTTTTATCTTTTCCCTTTTGAAAAAAGCTACCCTAAACTCAGAGGAAGAAACCACGATTACAAAGAAGGGACAAAACTCAGCGATGCAGTAACCTTGTATTACTACGATTTCGACTTGCGCAACATTTTGTTGCGTTTCATCAATCGAATCGAGGTGGCTTTCCGCACCTATATGATATATGAGTTGTCCAACAAATACAAGAATGAGCCGACATGGTTCATCAGTCCTCAAATCGTCAGCCAGAGTTTCATCCAATCATTTGACAATGAGATATATAACGACAACTTCCGAAAAAACCCAGTAATTCAACGCCATCACAGAAAATACATCAACGACAAATACGCCCCAGCATGGAAATCCATTGAATTCATGACCTTGGGAAATGTGCTGAAACTCTACCAAAACTTGAAATGCTTAGATGACAAACGTACTATAAGCAAGCATTTTGGAATCAATCAAACGGCAGTTTTTGAAAACTATATGGAAACCATACGAGTTATCAGGAACAAGTGTGCTCATGGCTCTCCCTTGTTTGATTTGTCATTATGCAAAAGCATCAAGAATGGGCCTGCGGGAAGATTTCCGATAGGTGAGGCCCAACGATTGTCAGCTGCCATTGATGTCGTTACATATATGATAGGAACAATATCACAAAATCGAAAAAAGGATTTGGTGTTAGGGCTTGCTGAAATCCATAGAATTGCCATTAAAAAAAGCCCTGAAATTGAATGGATTATAAAAAACACCCAAAAAAGCACCAATAATTTGCAATAGTTCTACAATTATTTGTACCTTTGCAAGCCGAAAAGTGCTGGTATAGCCTTTGTCGCTATGCATTGCACTATAAAAGGTTTCAATTCGGGCTTCATCCATTGTCGTTGAAGCCCGTTTCGTTTTATACCAAGGACACAAACCTTCTTGAAACACACCTCAAAAATCGAATAGCGGAGACATTCCGCCTCCGCTATTCGCCATTCTTCAAGAAATTGCTTCAAATCACAGCAGCTTCTTCTTCAAAGTCTCAATCATATCGACCGTCATCTTGTCGAGGTCGTACTTGGGGTTCCAGCCCCACTCGGCGCGGGCGCAGCTGTCGTCCATCTTGTTCGGCCAACTGTCGGCGATGGCCTGACGAATCGGGTCGAACTTGTACTCCATCTCGAAGTTCGGATAGTACTTCTTGATGGCGTTGTAGATGATTTCCGGGTCGAAGCTCATGGCCGTCACGTTGAACGAGTTGCGGTGTACCAGCTTGCTCGGGTCGGCTTCCATGATATCGACCATGGCATCCAAGGCATCGGGCATGTACATCATATCCATGTAGGTGCCTTTGCTGATGGGGCAGTAGAACTTCTCGCCCTTCACGGCAGCGTAGTAAATCTCCACAGCGTAGTCGGTGGTACCGCCGCCGGGCAAAGTCAGGTTGGAAATCAAGCCCGGGAAACGGACGCTGCGGGTGTCCACGCCAAAACGTGTGAAGTAATAATCACTCAGCAATTCACCCGTGACCTTGGTCACACCGTAAATGGTGTTCGGACGCTGGATGGTGTCTTGAGGCGTGTTGTCGTGCGGCGTTGAAGCACCGAAAGCACCAATGGAGGAAGGCGTGAAGACAGCGCAATTGAAGATGCGAGCCGTCTCAAGGCAGTTCACCAAGGAGCCGATGCCGACATTCCAACCCAACATGGGGTTCTTCTCAGCTGTGGCCGAAAGGATGGCGGCGAGGTTATAGATGGTGTCGATGTTGTAGCGCTTCACCACATCCACAATCTGCATGATTTGCGTGGAATCGATTCTTTCAAATGGACCGCTCTCAGCGATCTCACCGGTCAAAGGGCGAAGGTCCGAGGCCACAATGTTTTCGTTTCCGTAAGTGGCACGGAGCTTCTTCACCAATTCTGTTCCGATCTGTCCGCCGGAACCGATTATCAATACTTTTTTCATTTCAAATTCAAGATTTAATATTCAAAATTCAAGATTGATATGGGACTTTTCTGCCGCTTTGCGTCTTTGCGAGGAGGAACGACGAAGCAATCCATGAAAACTATTTGTTTGGACTGCTTCGTTCCTCGCAGTGACGCGAAGCGACAACAGGACTTTGCTGTCATTTGTCCCTCAGTCTCATGACTTTTATTTCAGGATTCCTAATTCATTACCGATCTTCACGAAGGCGGCGATGCACTTGTCTAAGTGCTCGCGCTCGTGGGCGGCGCTCACCTGCACGCGGATGCGGGCCTGGCCTTTCGGCACCACAGGATAGTAGAATCCCGTGACGAAGATGCCTTCTTCCTGCAAGTTGGCGGCGAACTTCTGCGACAGCGGGGCATCATAGAGCATCACGGCGCAAATGGCGGATTGTGAAGGCTTGCAGTCGAAGCCAGCCTCGGTCATCTTCTGGATGAAATAGGCGGTGTTCTCGTGCAATTTGTCTTGCAACGTGTTGGTCTCGCTCATCATCTCGAACATGCGGATGCCAGCGGCCACGAGGCCCGGAGCCATCGAGTTGGAGAACAAGTACGGACGGCTGCGCTGGCGCAACATGTCAATGATTTCCTTGCGACCCGTAGTGAAGCCACCCATAGCGCCACCGAAGGCCTTGCCGAGGGTACCCGTCAGGATTTCAATCTTGCCACGGAGGTTGAAATGTTCGGTTACGCCACGACCAGTCTTGCCGACCACACCAGCGGAGTGGCTCTCATCGACCATCACCATGGCGTTGTATTTCTGTGCCAGTTCATAGATCTTGTCTAACGGGCAGACATTGCCATCCATGGAGAACACGCCATCGGTGACGATGAGGCGGAAGCGGCAGCCTTGGGCGTCTTGCAGTTGCTTCTCAAGGTCGGCCATATCGGCATTGGCATAGCGGAAACGCTGGGCCTTGCAGAGGCGCACACCGTCGATGATGGAAGCGTGGTTCAAAGCATCGGAGATGATGGCATCATCTTGGCCGAGCAGCGGCTCAAACACGCCACCGTTGGCATCAAAACAAGCGGCATACAAAATCGTGTCCTCAGTGCCGAAGAACTCAGCAATCTTGGCTTCCAGCTTCTTGTGGAGGTCTTGGCAACCGCAGATGAAACGGACGGAAGCCATACCATAGCCGCGAGCGTCCATGCCGTCCTTGGCGGCCTGAATCAGCTCGGGATTGTCGGCGAGGCCGAGGTAGTTGTTCGCGCAGAAGTTGAGGCACACCTTGCCGCCAACCATGATTTCGGCGCCTTGTGCGCTCTCGATGATGCGTTCACGTTTATAAAGGCCATCGGCTTCAATCTGAGCCAATTCCTTCTTCAGATACTCTTGAAAGTTTGCGTACATTTTTATTAGTTTTAAGTTGTTTAGTTGTTCAGTTGTTCAGTTGACGCGGGATGCGGGACACTTCGACAGGCTCAGTGACCCCTGCGTGACGCGGGACTTTGGGCGCAAAGTTACGAAAAGGATTGATAGGTTGTCCCATTTTTTAATGGATTTTTCCTAAGATAAAGAAACTCGCCATGTTTCCTACTCTGTCTTCGCCACATACGCTCTCTGGGAAACACATCATACGTCTTCCGGAAGTTCCTCGAGCCTCGACGTAAGCGAAACCGGGTTCAGGTACATTTTCTTCAGGTCGTTCAAGGCGTTGACGAAATAGAACCCGTCGCAAAACCTCTCGTCCAAAACGAAATCGACAGGCATGATCTTGCCTATCTCAATCTGTCCGTTACGGACAGCAGGCTCATGGTTCTCCTTGCCCATCGCGAGGAATATCCCCGTGGTGCCAAAGTCATAGAGATGGTGGAAGATAGAGGGGCCTTTGATGGACTTGAGGTTGGTGATGAAACACGAAGCGTGGAAAGGACTCAGGTCGAGGATGGCCTTGGGCAGCAGACCATGTTTGTCAAACAACTTGATGGAACCCACCAGGAATTTGATCATGAAATTGGGGGTGATTGTCAGCAAACGCGCCAGCCGCTCAGTGCCATTGTTCGCTTCCATTTTGGCATTCTCGACAACCGCCGCGTCAATCTTCTCTTTCACCTCATAAAGCGATTCATGACCGCTGAACTTCAGTTTGACCAACGACTCGGCCGCCGACGTGCTCAATCCCTTCTTGACCACGAAAGAGACACAGATTTCATTGCGTTTGAAAATGCGTCCGTTGATTACAAAACGATTCAACTGGGGGTAAGTCGCGATAATGCGCACCATCCCAGCCATGATGATATCCATATATTTCACGCTCACGCCTTTTTCCCGTTCCATCTTGATAAACGCATCCAACGGTTCGCATGGACAATCATAATGGTTCATGTTCTGAGCGTCATAACGCCTGTTCATAATGTGCGGGATGATCTTTTGGATGGGATCTATATTCTTCACTCGTTTTCCATCCGCTCTATGGCCAAACATACTCCAAATATTAGCAACAACATATTTCGCCACAAAAGTAAAGAAAAAAACCACCGCCTCCCGACAATTTTCACTTACTAACGCATTATTTTGTAATTTTGCCGCAAATAAAACCTTCAACAATGAACAACGCCCTATACATCTATAACAGCCTTTCGCGCTGCAAGCAGCCTTTCAAGCCCTTGAATGCCCCGCATGTGGGCATGTATGTCTGCGGCCCAACTGTCTATGGTGACGCACATTTGGGTCACGCGAGACCAGCCATCACTTTCGACTTGGTTTTCAGATATTTGAAACACCTCGGCTATAAGGTGCGCTATGTGCGCAACATCACCGACGTGGGCCATTTGGAGCACGATGCCGACGAAGGCGAGGACAAAATCGCGAAGAAAGCCCGCCTCGAAAACCTTGAGCCGATGGAGGTGGCCCAATACTTCACCAACCGCTACCACGCCGCGATGGACAAACTGAACGTGCTGCGTCCTTCGATTGAGCCACACGCCTCGGGTCATATCATCGAGCAGATTGCGATGGTGCAGAAAATCCTTGACCACGGCTATGCCTACGTGGAGAACGGCTCGGTGTATTTCGACATCGAGAAATTTAATAAGGAACACCCTTACGGCATCCTTTCGGGGCGCAATTTTGAGGAGATGCTCAACACTACGCGCGAATTGAGCGGTCAGGAGGAGAAGCACAATCCTGTTGATTTTGCTTTGTGGAAAAAGGCTGAGCCTAAGCACATTATGCGCTGGCCTTCGCCTTGGAGCGACGGTTTCCCGGGCTGGCACATGGAATGCTCGGCAATGGGCTGCAAATACCTCGGCGAAACTTTCGACATCCACGGCGGCGGCATGGACCTCATGTTCCCGCACCACGAGTCGGAGATTGCCCAAAGCATGGCGGCCAACGGCAAACAGCCTGTGGTGTATTGGATGCACAACAACATGATCACCATCGGCGGACAGAAAATGGGCAAGTCGTTAGGCAACTTCATCACGCTTGATGAGTTCTTCAACGGCAGCCACCTCAACGCGAAGGGCGAAGAGATGATTGCGCAGCCTTACAGCCCCATGACCATCCGCTTCTTCATCCTCCAAGCCCACTACCGCAGCACTTTGGACTTCTCAAATGAGGCCCTGCAAGCCGCCGAAAAGGGCTACAACCGCCTGATGGAAGCCGTGAAAGCCGCCAAGAGCCTGAAAGCCACCGATGGCGCACAACCGATTGACATCCAGAAGATTGTCGATGCCTGCTACGATGCCATGAACGACGACTTCAACAGTCCTATCGTCATCGCGAACCTGTTTGAGGCCGTGCGCATCGTGAACACCGTCAAAGATGGAAAGGCGCAAATCAACGCTGAGGAACTGGTTTTGCTCAACAAACTGTTCCAAGATTTTGTCTTTGATATTTTGGGTTTGGTGGAAAACAACGCCTCCGACGGCAGCGGTGCCCTCGTCGATGGCCTGATGCAGACCATCATCGACATCCGCAAGCAAGCCCGTGCCAGCAAGGACTGGGCCACGAGCGACAAGATTCGCGACGAGCTTGCCAAACTACACATCACGTTGAAAGACGGCAAGGAAGGCACGAGTTGGGTGGTGGATTGAGCTTTAGCTATTGGTCTAAGTCACAAATATCCAAACCTTTCCAGAATCCTATATGAAACCTATTTTTCCCGCCCTTTTGTTCGTCTTGTGTTTCCATTTTTCATCGCAAGCGCAAAACTCGCCTGTTTTCCAAGACAGCCGCACCTTTTATGAAGCCGATTTCCGCCTCGGGAAATACTACCCTTTCGAGGCCCGTCATGCCTACATGAAAGTCTTGCCCCAATATGGCCTTGATTTACGCTTGGGCCGCCAAACCGACGGTCGTTCCCTATGGGAACAAGATTTCAACCACCTTTCCTACGGTGCTTTCCTCCGTTTCGAGAAAAACAACGTGGATAGCATCCAATTCAAGGATCGCGACGAAAACGGATACGAGCGCGAAACATGGCGCGCCTTAGGCGACTGCTATTCGCTCGGCGGCTTCATCAACGGGCATCTTTATCGCGGGAAATACTGGTCGTTCGATTATGACCTCATGGGTGGTTTGTCGTTTTGGACCAAGCACGGCGACGAGTTCATCGGCTCGGTGGCCAACGTGCATCTGGCCATCGATGCCGGCCCGACTTTCATGATTGAGGACAAGCTCGACCTCACGCTCCGCTACCAGTTCAGCCATTCGTCGAACGCGGCACTACGCCTGCCCAACTGTGGCATCAACGTGTTCAGTTGGGTAGTAGGCCTACGCTATCATCCCAACGGAAGATCCGCGCTGGTCCCGAAGGAACAACCAAGGCCAAGATTCCAGAAATCAACAGCGGTATTTGCCACCGAATCAGTCGGATTGGTACAAACCAACGAATGGATGCGAAGCTATCAGACCGCCGACGGAACGATGGTCAGCGACCTGCCCGTGGAGCGTCCGTACTATATGGCCAATGTGGTTCAACTTGGCCTCCACCGGCAGTTCCACCCCAAGTTCAGCTACAACGTGGCAATGGATTTCGGCTGGACCGGCGAAACCAAACGGATGTACGAGAAAGCCCAACAAATGTATGGCGACGGCCATGAATACTTCACTGGCGAAAACCCAATCCCTTTGATGGAATACAGTTTTGCGCGGGGATTGCATTTGGCGCCTTCGGCCATGTTCGAGATCAACTACAACCGCTTCGCGTTCTGCCTCGGCGGCGCCTATTACCTCTGGCACGGTATCTATTACGGCACCGACCAAAAGAAAACATGGGGCTTGGCCAAGTCGTCGGAGAGCAACTTCGAGGACACCTACCTCCCACCTTGCTACCGCACTTTCTATGGTCGCTTGGGATTCAAGTACTACTTGGGCGAGAACCGCAACATGTTCGTAGGCAGTTTCATGAAAGTGCATGAGGCTGTCATCGACTATGCCGAATTCACCTTCGGCATGAATCTGTATAGTTGGAAAGACAAAAAGGAATAAGGCTTATTCGCCTTCTCCGAAATCGACTGCCTTGACAAGATTGCCCTGCTCGTCGTAGAATTTCCAATGACCGCAGTGCTTGCCGTCTTTGTAATAGCCTTCCTGTAGCAGGTTGCCGTTCTCTTGCCAGACGGTGGCTTCGCCCGTGCGTTTGCCGTCCTTGAAGGTACCGACACTCTGCACGCGTCCGTCGGGGAAATACGAGGTCCACTTCCCTTCCATCTTGCCGTTCTTCATGCCGCCCTCCATCTTCACCTGCCCCGATTGGTAGTATTCCGTCTCTTTCACGCATTTGTCGTGCCTATCGTAATAGCGCACAATTTGGGGCTTCCCGCTTGGGAAACTGGCTTCCACTTTCTCTGTCAGTTGGGCTGAGCAGGATGCGAACATCAAAGCCAAGGCCAACAATAGGAATATTTTTTTCATTTTGTTGATTGTTAATCAATTCCTGCAGCTGCCACGATGTGACAGCCCTACATTATCTATTGAACAATAATCTTTCCCCCCTGCTTTCCTCGTTGAACTCGCCGTTCTCATATACGAGGTTGCCATTCACGAAGGTGTGTGTCACGCGTGTACGCATCCACAAGCGCTTGTAAGGTGTCCAATGGCACTTGGTGAACTCATTGGCAGTCGCAATCACGTGCCTTCCATTCAAATCCACGAGGGCCAAGTCGGCGTGATAGCCTTCGCGGATGAAACCGCGGCGGTCGATTTGGTAGAGAATGGCCGGATTGTGGCACATCAGCTGCACCACTTGCGGGAAATCCAGCATATCATCGAGAACCCATTCGAGCATCACCTCCAACGAGTGTTGGATGGACGCGAACCCCGACTTGCTGGTGAAATAGTTGCCCGTGTATTTCTCGTTGCGGCGGTGCGGCGCATGGTCGGAGGCAATGGTGTCGATCAGTCCGTTTTGGATACCTTCCATCAAGGCGACCTTGTTCTTTTCCGACTTGATGGCCGGATTGCACTTGATGGCGAATTTCATTTTCCTGTAGTCATCGTCGCAAAAACGCAGGTAGTGCGGGCAAGTCTCAGCCGTTATCATTTTGTCTTCCAAGGGTATGTCATTCCTAAACAGTTCCAGTTCCTTATCCGTGGAGATGTGCAAAATGTGAAGTCTGGCATCCGTTTGCGAGGCCAAATCTACGGCTTTTGAAGAAGACAGGTAGCAAGCCGCTTCGGTGCGAATCTTGGGATGCAAGTAGGCTTTTGACTCCACGATGTCCCTTTTCACCATTTCGTCATACAATTCCGCATTGTGCTGGATAAGTTCATCGTCCTCGCAATGTGCGGCGATGAGGCACGGCGATTCCATGAACAGGCGCTCCAAGACCTCATTCTGGTCCACAAGCATGTTGCCCGTGCTCGATCCCATGAACAGTTTGATGCCGCACACCTTTCTCGGGTCGGTTTTCACGACTTCCGAGAGGTTGTCGTTGGTCGCGCCGAGATAGAAGGAATAGTTGGCCAACGACTTCTCGGCGGCGAGGTCGAACTTCTGTTGCAGGAGGTCTTGCGTCGTGGTTTGGGGGTCGGTGTTGGGCATGTCCATGAACGATGTCACGCCGCCGGCCACGGCAGCACGGCTTTCGGTGTAGATGTCGCCCTTGTACGTCAATCCCGGCTCGCGGAAATGCACATGCTCGTCGATGATGCCAGGAATCAGGTATTTGCCTTGGGCGTCAATCACTTGGGCCGAACCCGCATCAAAGTTTTCGCCTTCGCGAACAATCTTGGCAATCATGCCATCCTTAACAAAGACACTTGCCACGAAGGTTTGTCCCTCATTGACAAGTGTCGCGTTTTTGATATAATAGTTCATTTTCTCGGTTTAATTTTTCCTGTCAAGCCTCTCCAGCGCAAGTTGATGACCCCGAAGACGGCTTCCTTGAAGATGCCGCTGCTCATCTTCGACTGTCCCTCGCGGCGGTCGGTGAAGATGATGGGCACTTCCTCGACCTTGAAGCCGAGCTTCCAAGCGGTGTATTTCATCTCGATTTGGAAGGCATAACCCACGAACTTGATTTTTTCCAAATCTATGGTTTCGAGCACTTTGCGCGTGTAGCAAACGAAGCCCGCCGTGGTGTCGCGCACTTGCATCCGCGTGACAAGACGCACGTATGCCGAGGCGTAGTACGACATCAGCACGCGGCCCATCGGCCAATTGACCACATTGACTCCCGTCTTGTAGCGCGAGCCTACCGACAAGTCGGCGCCGTTGGCGCAGGCATCATGCAGCCGCGAAAGGTCGTCGGGATTGTGCGAGAAGTCGGCATCCATCTCGAAGACATACTGGTAATCACGCTCCAAGGCCCACTTGAAGCCCGTGATGTAGGCCGTTCCCAAGCCCAGTTTCCCCGCCCGCTGAATCATGTGGAGGCGACCGCTGAACTCGTCCATCAGGCCTTTCACGATGTCGGCGGTGCCGTCGGGGCTGTTGTCGTCGATAATCAAGATGTCGAACGCCATCGGCAGGTTGAAGACATAACGGATGATGTTCTCAATGTTCTCCTTTTCCTTGTAGGTGGGTATGATGACTAAATTCTCTGACATGGTCAAAAACGTTTCTCTTTCAACGCGCAAAGATAAGGGAAAATTGCGCACGGAGCAAGTCTGCACAAAATTTTGGTTTTCCACTCCAAAAGAAAACACCCTTATAGTGCATCCAAATCTCGTATTTTTTTGACGATTTGGATATAGTATAGGCTATTGTGCGTCCAAATCTTGTGATTTTTGCATGATTTGGAGAAGGTATAGGCATGTTTACGGACAAACAAACAAGTCGTCCAACACCACTTCGCTTTGCACATTGCTCCAGTATTTGTTTCTCGTCAGGCCGAAAGTGGTAATGAAAGTCAAGTGAAGCGCAGCCTTGCATTTTGAGTGATGGCGGAAGGTCGCGAGCCTGTCGCGAAGTTTTTTGTCGTAGGCTTCGGTGATGGCGTACTGGTGCTTGCCGTATTTCATCTCGCACACATTAACCACATCGTCGGCACGCTCCAAAAGCAGGTCGATTTGTGCGCCGTTCCATTTGCCGCCATCCTTGTCAACAAGGGGTTGCGTACTCCAAGCGTAGGCATTGGTCATCACGCCATTTATTCCTAACTTATTCTTAATCTGCGGAATATGATGCAGACAAACCCTTTCGAAGGCATAACCCGCCCAAGCATCGTGCGAATGCTCGTCGAGGTTGCTCCAATATTGGTTGTCCTGTCCAGAATGTTTGGCCACAAAACGCAGATGAAACAATGTGAAAAGGTCAGTGAGTTGATACATGGCATCTTTCGTTTTCTTTCCCATCGAGGAATATACCCTGATGAAATCGCAAAGGCGCAGTTCCTTCAGTATGGTGGTCAACGTGCCACCCGAAGACAGTTTCAGCGCTTCTTTCAGTTCCTGTTGGGTCATGCCTTTTCCGCTTGAGGCCAGCACCTCCACCACCTGTCGGGCGAGATTCGAGTCCTTGAAAAGCGAGCGGAACAGGAAATCGTATTCCGTGCGCAAGGGTGCACCCTGCCTGAAAAACAAATTGTCGATGTTTTGGGCGAAGGGCAAGTCCTTGTCGAGCATGTCCATATAATAAGGTATGCCGCCAAAAATCATGTAGGCCTCGGTAGTTTGGTGACGCGACCATACGATGCCCTTCTGCCGAAGTTGCTCTTCCACTTCGCCCAAAGTAAAAGGCGCGAGATAGATGGTGCGCGAGCAGCGGTTGTATAGTCCGCCCTTGTCGCCGATGACCTTGTTCATCATCCACGAGGTGGAACTGCCGCAAATGAAAAGTTTCAACCCGTCGCGGGTGGAGGCCCATGTGTTCCAAAAGTAACTGAACGCGGTCAGGAACTTGGACTTGGGCGTGTCCATCCAAGGCAACTCGTCGAAGAAAACCACAAGACGCTCTTTTTGCAAGCCTTCCAAATAGGACTGCAACTGCTCGAAAGCCTCGAACCAGTTGGCGGGACGACGTTGGAACTTTCCCGTATGCTTTTGCAGTTCCTTCTGGAAAAACGCGAGTTGCACCTGCATCGGGGCTTCGTAACTGCCTGTAAACATGAAGTCGAATTCGTTATGGAAGAACTCCCTGATGAGGAAGGTCTTCCCCACCCTGCGGCGGCCATACACCGCCACCATGCGCGCCTCGCGCTGCTCGCAGATGGACGAAAGAAGTTGCTGCTCGTACTTGCGACCGATGATTTTCTTGTTTTTCATGGCTTTACCCTTTGGTTTCACGCTGCAAAGATAATTCTTTTTTCCTAAAAACACCCTTATAGTGCATCCAAATCTCGTTTTTTTTTGACGATTTGGATATAGTATAGGCTATTGTGCGTCCAAATCTTGTGATTTTTGCATGATTTGGAGAAGGTATAGGCATAAAAAAGCCCGCCCGAGGGCAGGCTTTCTATCCACCACGGCAAACACGCCGTAGGGCTGTCGCATTGCGGCAGCCGCATTGGATTCCACGCGGCTGCCACGGTGTGACAGCCCTACAAGGGCAGGGGCATTAGTGTAGTGCATTGCGGTTCCCATGTCCGTTGGTTTGCCTTGCAAAGATAATGCTTTTTTCTCAACGATGGTTTCCCCTTGCGGGGAATGGTATGTTTTTGGGTGTTTTATGACGGCGGCGGCCTGTGGGTGCCACTGGATTGCAGCACCTCCTGCCGCCGCCATTACAAACTAAACCTCTTCTCCATTCCCGCGGAGCGGGAAACTTTTCGCATTGCAAATGCTGATACTCACGACTCCCGAATTGCAAATTCGGGAGAACGGGGGCACAAGACAAACAAAAATACCGTAACCAAAAGTAGAATTGCTTTTCTCATCTCTTGAAAACTACTAATACAAGAATGTAACTTATCACGGACATCAATAAAAACAGAAAAACAAAAAAGCCTTTCAACCATCTATGTCTTTCATGTCTATATTTTGAATCAGATTCCTGATACACCTTCTCATGGTCAGGAAATATTCTTATGAAACATAGGACTTCAATTGACACAGGTATGCAATACAGGATAATGAACAATTTATTTAACCCCAAACAAAACTGGAACAAAATGAATTGTGTCAAAGCCAAGGCATAACCAGTAAATGCAAAAAACATCAGAAAATAACCTTGACTGATATAATTCTGCATCTTCATTTTCTTGTATGTGTATGCTATCCTATATACACAATAATTGAATAGTTTTTTCATGTGCAGTTACTTAAAAGGTTGATAAATCATAAAACCAGGGGCTTCTTCTTTCTCCTCAATTCATAGTCTCCCTTGGTTCATCAGCATCTTTAGAATGCAGCCTCCGACAAACCAAGCGAAAGCTATTACCGGAAAAAGTATGGCTCCCAAGTGCTTCTTCCCTGTCCACTCTTCCTTGTGCTTACTTACAATCCTTGAACTTCTACCGAAATACACTAATGCGAAATCAAATGCAAGCAGTAAACAAACAAAAGAACCCATAAAAAAACTGACAACCCAACTGCCCCACAAATTACATCCGCAAACACAATCAAGCATTATAACCACATCAAGCATATAAAGCGCAAAAACAAACGACATTAAAAGCGATGCAGAAGTGGAAGCATTTTCTTTAAAACCAATCTTAAGTCCCAAATGGAAATATTTGAAATATAGGTATTCTATGATTCTCATGGCAACAAACATTTATCTTATTTTCCCCCATCCTCCAAAATCATCTGTTACCATTTCTGCTGAAAAATAAACTGCGCTTGCTATCGTACCCCATGGCCAAAAGAATCCTGCTATCGTAAATGCCACATCAGTAGCACCAACTACCGCGACACCAATGTTATCACCGCCGTTTCGTAAGTATTCGTATCGATTGTAAGTAGATACTGCCGTTGTCCCAATGGAAATCGCTCCGCTGATTCTTCCTGCTGCTTTTCCAACAGTACCAAATATTTCAGCACCTTGACAAGTCGTCTTTGTAAGATACGCCGCGGACTGCACCATAGTTGCTTGACCGCCTACAACAGACACAGCTTTTGGAACCGACAAATAATGTGGCGTTGAGAGAGAAATGTCTGCTACATTATTCTTCACCTCAACGTTCCCATACCACTCCAGCGGCTGTATGGTCATGCTGTAATAATCCATTTTGGAACGTCCCACATAATCAAGCGCACTCGTCGAATACGTCATGCCGGAGGTCGTCCATGTGTAATAGGATTTTTGGTAGCCGTTGCCGTAGTTCGCCACGCCCACCGTCAGGCCGGTGATGCCGGCCTCGCGGAATCCCAAGCGGCTGCCACGGTGTGACAGCCCTACAAGGGCAGGGGCATTAGTGTAGTGCATTGCGGTTCTCATGTCCGTTGGTTTGCCTTGCAAAGATAGTGGTTTTTTCTTAACTATAGTTTCCCATTGCTGGGAATGGCGTGTTTTTGGGGATTTTATGACGGCGGCGGCTTGTGGGCACTACGGAAGTGTAACACCTCCTGCCGCCGCCAATCCACAAAAACCTCATCTCTCCATTCCCGCGGAGCGGGAAACTTTTCGCATTGCAAATGCTGATACTCGCGACTCCCGAATTGCAAATTCGGGAGAACGGGTATTTGATAAGATTGTGTCGTCGGTTTGAAAGTGTTTTTGGCGGCGCAAAATGCGCC
>JBGUHI010000012.1:0-2353 GCA_045111995.1 Candidatus Limimorpha sp.
TTTCTGGCGTGTGGTCAGCAAGACACCTGACGTGAAAAGTACCAACAACAAGTACCTCATGACAACACCTTACGAAGCCACCAAGGCATTGGACATCCGTGGCTTAACCTACCAAACCTCGGGCAATGTTAGAATCATCCTGCGTTGCGAGAAAGACGGTTATATGCCGCAAGAGAAGGAATACGATGTGCGCATGGTTTTAGACCAAGAGGAGATTTCGGCGTTTTTTAGGCTGGTGAAGGAAGAATGATTCGTTTGAACGACTGCATGAACGAATAGCGGGGGCGGAAGGTCTCCGCTATTCGTTTTTATCCGAATATGATAAAACTCTATGGAAAAATAACAAAAATTCTGATTTTTCCATAGAGTTTTCTATTTTGATATGCAAAAAGCGGCGTAAAGCGGCACGGCTTTGATGCGGTTGTCGAAACCGAAATGCTTCTTTGAAATCCTGATTGAATAGGGCGATTCGTATTTTTGGGCGAACAAGTTCATGCTAATGGCCTTGTTCCGCTTGCCTTTTTTCACTTCCACGGGGATGATGCCTTTGTCGGTTTGCAGCACGAAATCCACCTCGGCGGTGTTGTCGTTTTTCCAGTAGAACAACGGAATGCGGTTGGCCATAAATTGTTGTGCCACATAGTTTTCCGCCAAGGCACCGAGGAAACTGTTGTCTTGCTCGATGGTGGAAAGCACGGTTTGGTAGGCGATGCCGGATTTCATGGTGAGCAGGCCCACGTCGGCCATGTATAGCTTGAAATCCGAAAGGTCGGCATAGACGGAGATGGGCATGAGGCCGTGCACGGTCTTTTGGCATTTCAGCACAATGCCCGCCGACTCCAACCAGTCGATGGACTCGCCGAACAGCGTGGCACTGCCGCCCCGTTGCACGACCTTGTATTGGAACTTGGTGTTTTCCTTGGCCAACTGCGCGGGAATGGAGTTGTAGCACGCCCGAATCTTGACCGAGGTAGCGGTCGAGGCGTATTTGGCCATATCCGCCAGATATTCATTGACAATGCGGCTTTGGATGTCCACAATGTCGATAAAGCTTTGCGTTTCAATGAATTGCTTTACGACGGCAGGCATACCGCCTATAATCAGATATTGCCGATACAATTCTGTCAGCATTTCGTGGATGCCGTTTTCAAAAGGCTGGTTGTCAGCAAAATGGTTTCTGGTTTCCTCAGCGAAGAACCTTTTGCCCATCGCCCAAAGAAACTCCTCGAAATCCAGCGGATAGAGGTTGATTTCATCGACCTTGCCGACGGGGAAGGAGTATTTCTCGCGGTTGACGGCCACGCCGAGCAGGCTTCCGGCAGCCACCACATGATATTGCGGTGCCTCCTCGCAAAAGACTTTCAACGACATCAAAGCCCGCTCGTTGCTTTGGATCTCGTCGAAGATAATCAATGTCTTTTCAGGCGCAATCGCTTGATTGTAAGAGGCTTCCAAGTATTGGACAATCCTTGTTGGGTTGAGGTCGCCGTCGAAAATGGCGGACACGGCCATCTGGTTCTCCAAATGCACATAAATGGTGTTCTCAAAATGCTTTTCCCCGAATTCCTTCAGGAGATAGGTCTTGCCCACCTGCCTTGCACCGTTCATGATGAGCGGCATCCTGTTCGGCTTGTCCTTCCATTTGACCAGTTCGGCCATCGCTTTTCTTTCCATATCGCTTCGGTTTTACCCCGCAAAAATAATCAATTTTTATAAAACTCTGGGAAAAAATCATAATTTTAGTGATTTTTCAATAGAGTTTTGTTGATAATTTGCGCAAATGGTACTATTTTGTGGTAGTTGCGCACTATATCCGTCGATTTTCTGCTGAAATGCTTTTATCATTATTCTGGCAAGAATTTCTTCAATTTGGCAACGACCAATTATGTGCGTTCCATGGGATTGACAAAAATGTCACCAAATATTGACTATAAGCTATTCGTTACGATTGAATGTGCCGATATAAACTCTTATATACTGGTACTCCTACTGTGGAATTGGACGTTAGTCTTGTAGATAACCAAGGGGGGAAGTTTTCTCGCAAAAAAGCGTAGCGGTTGGGAAAAATGGAGCGTTTAGATCTAGAATGTTTAATGCCGTTTATACTCAAGCCCTTGAGCAAATCAACTGGAACCGCATCGCATCCTTCCTGCGCACGGAGCGGCTGCCCAAAGACGAGCCTCAAAATCAAGTGCAAGGTTATGGGAATACCGCTTTGGAGCACACCATCATCCGCTGGGATGTGCAATCGCGCCCGCAAGGGGCTGACATTTTCTGGCGTGTGGTCAGCAAGACACCTGACGTGAAAAGTACCAACAACAAGTACCTCATGACAACACCTTACGAAGCCACC
>JBGUHI010000013.1:0-2284 GCA_045111995.1 Candidatus Limimorpha sp.
ACTAAAAGGAAAGAGCCCGGTGCAATACCGAACTCTTTACCATGATAATTAATGTTTAACCGTCCAACTTTTTGGGGTCACATCAAAACGGGTGGGATTTTTTTGTGGTTTTCATTGAATTGTTTTGATTTTCCGCGCATTCTGTTTGCATTTCCAAAAACAAAGTTGTATCTTTGCCTCGAAAAGTTCTTTTTTTTATTCATCTAAAATCAACCCTAACCATGGACAAAAACTTACTTCAAAAAGCAAAGGCGCCCATGATTGCCTTGATCCTCTTTAACTTGTTTGCTTTCAGTGCGATAGCACAAGCACAAAACAGCTATGGCGGCGGAACCGGAACGCAAGCCGACCCCTACCTTATCTCCACCACTGACCACTTGGACGCTTTGGCCGCCAACGTGAACAGCGGAAACCTGTACGAAAACGTGTGGTTCAAGCTCATGGACGACCTCGACTACACCAACAAAACCTACACGCCCATCGGCTGTGGCGTTTTTGATGGCACACAATACGTAGAGCGTAGGTTCTGTGGCGGTTTTTGGGCAACAACCACTCCATCAACAACGTGACCATCAACAGCCAAGATGACTATTGCGGGCTGTTCGGCTTTGTGGGCTATGGAGGAATAATCTATGACCTTACCTTGGGCGGCAACTCCTCCATCGTCTCATTGGGCAATGCCGGCGGTATCGCTGGAGAAGTCTGGAGTAATGCCTATATAATAAACTGCCATGTGGGCGAAAACGTGCTCATCTCTGTACATCCCGTGGCATCAGGCAGCGCTTATGCTCCCGGGGACTTGGGCGGCATCGCAGGCTACTCATCTGGGAAAATATTGGACTGTGTCAGCAAGGCCACGATTAACAACGGGGGCATTGCGAAAACCGAAAACCTCGGCGGCATCGTGGGCAGATTAGGCAGTTCGGGAAGGGTCGAATATTGCCGCTTCTTTGGAACGGTCGAGGGCACCCTCCATGTGGGCGATGTGGCGGGCAGCAGCAGCGGTACCCTCAACTACAATTACTACCACACCTCGGTCCGCCACGGCGGCGTGGACGGCAACGACACCGACGGCGCAAAATGGATGGGCACCGTCAGTTTCGGGGAACAGGTTTCAGGCTCGCTTCCGAGTGCCACTTTCGAGGACGGCGGTATGCCTTATTTCGGCGCCGGAATGGCTATGGTGATGTCGAATTTGAATTATGATGCGTCAGCGGGCTTTGTTGCCACGAGCGTGACCTATTCGGCCAACGGTGTCGCGCTTGTCGAAGACGGCGCGTACCATCGTTTCACCATGCCCAGCGAAGACGTGACAATCACCGGAAGCGCGACCCTCAAGCGCGACATTGGCTACAGCGGTTGGGTGACGATAGACATTCCCAGCCAAGCCTGCACGGGCGACCCGCTGACACCGGTCATCACTGTCACTGATAACATGACCGGCACGCCCCTCACCCTCGTTGAAGGCACGCACTACACCGTGACCCTGCCCGCTGGAGACTGCATAGACTGGGGAGACTACACCATCACCATCACGGGCATCGGCAACTTTGGCGGACAAACCACCGCCACCTTCACCATCGGCTTGCCCGGAGGAGGCAGCGGCACCGAGGAAGATCCCTACAACATCCTTACCACCGACGAAATGGATGCCTTGGCAGCCAGCGTCAATGGCGGCGACGGGATGAGCGGCAAGCACTTCCGTCTCTTGGCCGACCTCAACTATTCGGGCAAGACCTACACGCCCATCGGCACGATGGCCTCTCGTTTCCAAGGCACCTTCGACGGCCACGGCCACAGCATCAACAATGTGGTCATCAACCAGCCAGACCAAGATCGTCAGGGACTGTTTGCTGTTATACACGATGACGGCACGGTCAAGAACCTTGTTTTGGGAGCAGGAAGTTCCATCACGGGTGGATATCATGTGGGCGGCATTGCAGGCGTCTGCTACGGCACGATTACGGGATGCACTGTCAGCGAGGGCGTGAGCATCTCGGGCAACCAAAATGTGGGCGGCATCGCAGGATACATGTACGGCTCTTTGAGCAAGTGCGTGAACAAGGCTTCGGTTTCGGGAACGAATAATGTCGGCGGCATTGCAGGAATGAGTTTTTATCAGCCATTCACCAACAACCTTAACCTTGGCGCCGTGAGTGGCAATACTTATAAAGGAGGTATCGTTGGTTTCAGTAATAATAACGTGAGTTCGATATAAGCAATCAAAAGAGAACCAGTTGGTTATCGGAGTAATGCTCAAGAGATATTGTGGGTTTCTTTGGGA
>JBGUHI010000014.1:0-3288 GCA_045111995.1 Candidatus Limimorpha sp.
TTGCTCTGACTGCATACGACATTAGTGGCGGATTCGAACAAACGCTTTACAATGATGCTTGGGTAAAAACTCAAACATCATACTGTAGACCCGATCCTGGATACCAACCAATCTATTATCGCCATGGCAAATAGTATTCATCAGATATTGAGATACATGGCGAAGGCTTACTATCGCCTATTCTACTTTTTTTACCGAATCGAAAAGTGGGGAGAACCCAAAAGTGGAAGTTCTGAACTTCTATGTGCTTTAGGAGCATTGGTGCCAATAATCTATTTAGGCTTCATGAACTTGATGTTCATAGAGTATCTTTTTTTTAGGTTCGTTTACGACTTGCATTTAATGCAGTATAAAGTTAATGCGATAACGATAGCCTTAATCTCAACGGTTTTTAATGGAGTGTTGTTCTTACGCAAAAAAAGGTATTTGAAAATCAAAGAGATGTTTTCAAAGGAAAATGATGACACACGTCAAAAAAGATCCTTTTTGTGCATAGTTTTCTTTTTGTTTACCATGTTTGGAACTATCATTTTGGTTGAAATATTTGGTCGTCCAACATGATTAATACTGCTCATTCAGATTAGCACTCTGAATGAACCGAACAAGAGAATCTCGAATGCGAAATACGCGGTGTTTCGGTCGGGCTTGCCAGCAAGCCCGACCGAATTGTCTGTTGTTAGGGTTTTGCCTGTCGGGGTGCTGCCGTAGGTTGGCGACCTACGGTTACGGGAGGTTGCGTCTTTCAGACGCGGCGGCGTGAGGAAACCCCGTCGGGGTGACAGGACAGTAGGCAGGCGGTGTGAACCCCTGCCGACGAAAAAACGTGCAACCACGTTCCCCCGAATCAATTCGGGAGCCGCGAATATCAGCATTTGCAATGCGGGAAAATCCTAAAAGGTTTCCCGCTTCGCGGGAATGGAGAAAAGGGGTTTAGTTTGTAATGGCGGCGGCAGGAGGTGCTGCAATCCAGTGGCACCCACAGGCCGCCGCCGTTATAAAAACATCCAATCCACGCCATTCCCAGCAATGGGAAACCATCGTTAAGAAAAAAGCATTATCTTTGCAAGGCAAACCAACGGACATGAGAACCGCAATGTACTACACTAACGCCACGGCCCTTGTAGGGCTGTCACACCGTGGCAGCCGCTTGGGATTCCACGCGGCTGCCGCAATGCGACAGCCCTACAGGAGCACCATCGCGGGTGAGGTGTGCTATACATACAAGACGGCGATGATAGCCGCAGGCGGCCTCGCGGGCGGGGTTTCGTCCTCGATTGCGGGCGGCGAGTTCATCGACGGCCTGTGCAACGGTCTTATCTGCGCGGGGTTGAACCATGCGCTGCATTATGTGGCGGGACCTCTTAATAAAGGACTATCAATAGCCAGGGTTACGAAGCAATGGAGACATGTTTTGGGGCCAGATGCCATAGCGGGTGCCATTACGATGGATGCCAATAGCGGTATTGCACTCAGTGCAGAAGGAGGAGGTCTTTATGTTTTGGTTGGAAAAGACAAAGGTTTCTACTCATACACGGATTTGGGTGCGGGAGCGGGGCTTGTGTCTGTTTCTGCTGGTGTTGAACTCGTCGAATTGTATTCCTCATCGGCCACTTCGGAAGTTTCTGTTTATGATTTTACAGGACCGAGATGGGAAGGCAACTTTTCCGTTACAGTTTACGGCATAAATGTCGGCGCAACCGCCATATATAGTAATCGGTATGATGCAAGCGGAGTTAAAACTGGTTATACCATCGGTATTGGCTCGACAGTTGGGGTTGACGGGATACCCTTTAAGGTGGGCGTGAATGTCAACTACGGCGCAAGCAGCACGAAAGGCATTCGTGGACTTCCTGATGAATTAAACAGGGCATTAAAACTGAAACAGCCATGATACACAAAGAAGAGGACTTGATTGAATTTCCAAAGAAATTGCTTATTGTCATGGTTGCAATTATGGCTTTGTTTTTTGTGCTGATGAATAGGGCAATTGATGAAAAGGCCAGATCTGTCGATTACCTCCAGTATCATGAAGCGATGGACACAACGTATGTCGTCCGCCCTGTTAACGACAGAGGCTGGCTGTTTTATGATGGTAATGATTATACCCATGCTGTGAATTCAAATGCCGTACTTGTCGAGAACAAGAATGGTTATGATGGATGGGACATTACCGTTAAGTCTAATCCTGGAATGCATTATCTTTGGTTTTTGCCAGGTCCCTACCACATGTACAAGGCGGCTTATAATGACACGATAGTCGTCATCAAAGACGGGTTTCTCATGAAATTCAAGATGCCTGTGCCCGACAGTGTTTATTCGTTGAAAAGCGAAGCGGGAACGAGGTGAGGCAATCTTCTGCTGCTCGGGCGGGGTCGGAAGATTCCCGCCCGAGATTTTTCCATGGCAGTATTCGCGAAGCATAAAAACCACTATCTTTGCAAGGCAAACCAACGGACATGAGAACCGCAATGCACTACACTAACGCCCCTGCCCTTGTAGGGCTGTCACACCGTGGCAGCCGCGTGGGATTCCACGCGGCTGCCGCAATGCGACAGCCCTACAGGAGCACCGTCGCGGGTGAGGTGTGCTATACATACAAGACGGCGATGATAGCCGCAGGCGGCCACAAGTTTGCGCATGATCGTTTGACTGGAGGTGCTGCCCTTTGGTTCTTGCCTTTGGACATTAGGCCTACAGGATACTTCTACTACGGGACAGGCACGGGAGACACATTATGGTAATCTTTAAAAACAGCAACAATATGAAAAAGTTTAGTTTGATTCTGCTTATGGCATTGTCGATCGCAAGTTGCGACAAATATGAGCCTTTGCATTTCCCGAGAACGCCCTACGATGGGGATGAACTTCGGACGGACGGGTTTTGGTATAATATCCACTACTCTCAATATGATTGGAAGCCGGACTGTATGAACCTGTATTATATGTATCGTGACGGTGTCTATCTATTTGCGGCAACGGTTAATACGACCAATCCTAGTGAGATTACTGTTGATTGCATCACCCATCAAGGTCATAATAATTTCAACAACCAGATTCTATGGGGTGTGTTTGTAGTGGAAGGCGACACCCTGAAATGGTCAGAGTGGTTTTGGCCCTCCATGGGTTCGGGGGTGGCATGCCTGTACACCTTCGAGATAGTGAACGACACTTGTATTAAAAGAACAGGAGAAGAAGACTATTTCTATTTTCACCCGTTTGACTACAAGCCGGACAGCACCATTGCCCGGCAGTGGATACCTTGAAGTTTTTTTGGGGGGGCGGTTTGGGG
>JBGUHI010000015.1:0-25723 GCA_045111995.1 Candidatus Limimorpha sp.
CGACACGGTGGCGGCGATGCCCAACCTCATGGCCAACAGCTACGACCTTTATTATTACGATGAGCCGACGCACTACTGGATGAACCAAAAGCTTGCCGCCAACAATTTCACCGAATTAAAGGCCGCGAAGGGCTACCTCTACGCCAACAGCGCGGATGTCACCCTCGGCCTGAATGGCACCTTGCGCACGGCCACGGAAACGGTGAGCCTCCCCTTGGACTATACCGCCACGGCGGGCCAACTGCAAGGATTCAACCTTGTGGGCAACCCCTTCGCGCACAACGTGACGGACTTCGCGGGCAGCAATGTGGCCGATGAAGTCTATCGCATGAACGGCACCAAGGACAACCTGGTGGTGAGCGTGATAGACGGCGACAACCCGCTGAAGCCCGGCGAGGGCTTCTTCGTGAAGGCCACGGGCGAAGACGCCACCATCACCTTCAACGCCAACGCAAAAGGTGAAACCAAGGCCCTTGAGCTTGCCGAAAGGCCGACCATCGCCTTGGAAATCAGTCAGAACGGCCTCCTCATCGACCGCCTCATCCTGAAGACCGACGGCGCACCCTTGGAGAAATTCACCCTGAACGAGAACGGCACGAAGATTTATGCCACCGAAGGCGGGGAGGAATATGCGGTTGCGGTTGTTGGTAGAGACGGTGTGCACACCGTCTCTACAACGGACGTACCCGTCAATTTCAAGGCCGCCAAAAACGGCACCTACACCCTGACCGTGAACGTGGAAAACATGGATTTGGATTATCTGCACCTCATCGACAACATGACGGGTGCGGATGTGGATTTGTTGGAAGACGCAAGGCAGGGAGACGCAAGGCATTGCGTCTCTACATACACCTTCGCCGCCAAAACCACGGACTATGCCTCGCGTTTCAAACTGGTGTTCAATGTCAACGATGCTTCGACAGGCTCGGCATCCGACGCGCCGTTTGCCTACATCAGCAACGGGGAAATCATCGTCAATGATGCCACAAACGGCGCCACCTTGCAAATCGTGGATGTGTTGGGTCGCGTGGTCGTTTGTACAGACGTTGCGCGCAACGTCTCTACCAGCGGAATCGTCCCCGGCGTTTATGTCTTGCGCCTGATTGACGGGAATTCCGTCAGGACACAGAAGATCGTGATTGAATAAATTGGATTTTATCGTATGGGCGGACCTTCGTGTCCGCCCTTTTTCGTTTTAGGCGAGTCGTGATTGGCACAAAAAAGAAAAATTACGCAAAAACCGTTATGCAAAACACGTGGTATTGGAAAAAGTAGTATTTTTGGACTATGAAACAAACCACCTTATGCTATTTGGAGCGCGGCAGCCAATACCTTATGCTGCACCGCACCAAGAAGGAAAACGACCTCAACCACGACAAATGGCTCGGCGTGGGCGGCAAGTTCGAGAATGGCGAAAGCCCCGAGGACTGCATGCTGCGCGAAGTTTGGGAAGAAACGGGCTTCACCGTCACGAAATGGCGCTATTGCGGCATCGTCACCTTCGTGCACAACGTCTATGAAGACGAACACATGCACATTTTCGTCTGCACCGACTGGACGGGCGAGCAAATCGTATGCAACGAGGGCGACCTCGAATGGATTGACAAAAGCCATTTGCTCGAACTCCCCGCTTGGGAGGGCGACAAGATTTTCCTACGCCTCATCAGCGAGGAAAGGCCTTTCTTTTCCCTGAAACTGACCTACGAATACGATACGCTGAAAGCGGCGGTCCTGGACGGGAAACCGCTGTAGATGATTTTTTTGTTTTTTTTGGTACGTTTTTTGCATTTTTGCACGTTTGTTTATTCTGCTAAATGATACCTTGTCAGTATGAAGGAAAGATATTGTAATGGATTGGTTTCCATATTGTTGATGATGCTGTTTGGGTTTCTCTCATCGTCGTTGACTGCCCAAAACCTGATTGTCTACGGCAATTTCGACGCCAACCAATGGCAATCGTTCGACACCGACTATATACGCCAATATGGCTTGGGAGGCAATGGCGACACGGGAAAATTCTATCTCGGAAACAACGCCCATGACAATGGAAGCCAGATGTTTGACTTCCCTGACCATACCACGGGGAACGGCCAGACGAGATACATGATCGTGAACGGCCACACGCAAAGCGACAAGTTGGTTTGGGGCATGACCTTGAACGTACAAGCCCATTCCTACTATGACTTCACCCTATGGATGACCAACCTCAGCCCCGGCGGCGGCATGTTCGACTATATGCGCTCCAAACTGAAGGTAAAGATCGACAATGTGGTGGTGGTGAATGGGTACAACATGGAGAATGTGTCGTCCACACAAGGCATCTGGAACCAAATGCCGTCGGTGCGATGGTATAGCGGGAACGCCACCACGGCACGCATCGAAATCTATGACACATGCACTACCGACAACGGCAACGACTTCGGCCTCGACGACCTGTCATTCACCTATGCGTATACCAACGTGGTTACGGCTGTTGCCGACAGCTATACGACATGCTTCCAACAGTCGGTGAGTTTCGATCCTTTCGCCAACGACATTGTCTCTCCGGCGAGCATCAGGCCCAACGTGAATGTCTCTATCCATACGCCACCTTCACACGGTGTCGTGGACTGGCTCCAAGGGACAACTTGGAGTTATACTCCAAACAACAACTACTCGGGTTCCGACCAACTGACCTACAAGCTGACCTACGGCACGAACGACATCGAGGTGTACGGCACGGTACAGTTTACGGTCAATGCACGGCCACAACGTGTCATCAACCAGCACGCCTGCGAGTCGTACACGTGGAGCGGCGGTACGGGACAGACCTACACCCAAACCGGTACCTATACACATGTCAAACCCAATCCGTCCGACTGCGACTCGCTGCTCGTCCTCAACCTTACCATCCATCACAATGAGGAGGAAACCCTGCCTGACGTGGAAGCCTGCGACTCCTACACCTGGCATGGCAACACCTATACCCAAAGCGGCGTATACGACCATGAGACCACCACGCAATGGGGCTGCGTGCTCACGCAACACCTGCCGCTGACCATCCATTATGCCGACACGGTCGACTATACCGTCTCGGCCTGCGAAAGCTACGCATGGCATGGGCAAACCTACACCCAATCGGGAACCTATCCCTACAACACCACCAATGAATACGGGTGTAGTCGCCTCGAACGTCTCCATCTCACCCTGAGCGACCGCTACCGTGAGGTCACACCAGTGGAGGAATGCGACGAGTACTTTTGGCCGCGCAACGGGCAGACCTATACGACCAACGCCATTGATTCCGTCCTGGTTTCGGGGCCTCAAGGCGGCTGCGACAGCACCTTCGTGCTCAACCTGACCTTGCATTATTCGGAAGTGCTTCCCCCTGAAACCGTCGAGGCCTGCGACTCCTACACATGGCATGGCACGACTTACACCGATAGCGGACTCTATCCCTATCAAACCACCAACCAATACGGTTGCCAACGCACCGAGCAACTGCAACTCACCATCCACCAAAGCGAGAGCGTGGAGTTGGAACCCGTCGCGGCTTGCGACAGCCATACCTGGCACGGGCAAGCCTATACGCAAAGCGGTGTGGTGGTGTTCGATACGGTCAACCAATACGGCTGCAACCTGCAATACATACTGCCGCTCACCATCCACCATAGCGACACGCTGGACTGGGAACCCGTGACCGAATGCGACTCCTTCCTATGGCACGGGCAGACCATCACCCAGTCGGGGCAATACACACACACCTCGACCACACCCCAAGGCTGCGACCGCCTTGAACGTATCTATGTGACAATCAACTATAGCAGCAACGACACCCTCGCGCCCGTTGTGGCATGTGACAACTATGAATGGCACGGCCAAACCTATACCCAGACAGGGTACTATACCCACGAAGGCGAGGGCCCGACAGGATGCCTCGCCGTCGAGGTGCTCCTTATCACCATCAACCGCAGTTCGGAGTCCGAAATCAACGTTACGAGCTGCGAACCTTACGAATGGTATGGCACGGTGTATGACGAGCCGGGCACATATTACCACGAACTGACCAACAGCCAAGGCTGCGACAGCATCCTCATCATGCACCTCGACATCGGCGATACCTTCACCTTCGAGGAAACCATCACGGGATGCGATTCCTACGAATGGCACGGCAACACCTATGACGAAAGCGGCTATTACGAAGTGCTCGCCCCAAACCCCTCGGGCTGCGACAGCCTTTTCGCCCTCCATCTGACCATCGCGCCCTCCTATCAGATGGAAGACGAGGTCTCGTCGTGCGACTCCTATACGTGGATCGACCAAGTGATCACCGAGAGCGGTTTCTACGAGCGCCGCTTCCAGTCAGTCGACGGCTGCGACAGCCTCGTGACGATGTACGTCAATATCATAGAGCCCGTAAACCACGCTTTTGAGCAACAGTCATGCCAGTCATTCACATGGAACGGCATCACGTATTACCAAGACGGCGACTACCAACAGACCTTCCAAACTGGGCAGGGCTGCGACAGCATAGTGACCATGAGTCTCAGCCTCACCTCGGGCTTTAATGTCGAGTTCGACACCATCGCATGTGAGCCTTTCGAATGGTATGGCTTCCAATGCCAACACTATACGCCGACGGGGATGACCATCCATCACGTGTTCCAGACCGAACAAGGCTGCGACAGCGCTGTCATCAAGCATGTGTTCCTCAACGTGACAGAATACAACACACGCTTTATCGCGGCCTGTGACTACAAGGAATACATGGGGCAGGTGTTCGACCAGCCGGGAATCTATTACGTCAACGAGGACACCATCGTCGGTCAGCATGGCTGCGACAGCGTCATCTATCGGACGAGGATCGAGGTCAAGGACTCGTCAATCATAGGGCAGATCAATGGCGTGTCGAACGCTTACGTGGCTTCCAACCTGGTTAGCGGAATCTATCGTTACACCGTTGATTCTGTGGGGCTTATTGGCAATGTCAGTTGGAGCCTGTCGAATCCGGATTGGCAAATCGTGGAGGCCAATGGGGATTATTGCCTCGTGTTTGTTGGCACGCCGGGAACGGCCACGCTGACGGCTGTCTTCACCGTCGCCGAGTGCGGTGAGATGGAGCGTAGTTTCGATATTGTGGCTGGCTATTTCGGCATAGAGGACGATGGGCTGGTAGATGCAAAAACCTATCCCAATCCCACCTACGGGCAGTTGACTGTTGAAGCCGAGGGCATCAAGCGGGTGCGTGTCGTCAATATGCTGGGACAGGTGCTCGACGACGTGGACGTGGGACGCGAAGACCAAGTGACACTGAACCTGAATGGTTATGCACCGTCGGTATATCTTCTTGAAATCGAGACGGTTTGCGGCATGGCGAAACGAAGGGTGACGGTGTGCCGTTGAGTATGTCCGCTTTTGTGAAACAAAATGAAAGAAAACAAAGAAAACCATAAAACTTCAATCTGATGGAAATGAAAAACAAACTCCTTTTATCCTTCCTTTTTGCGATGCTGGCCATGATTTCCCGTGCCCAGACCGTGACCATTACGCCGCCAATGGCGCATATCGAACCTGGCGAGTCGGTGACACTGACCGCCTCGGGAGCCTTGTACTATACCTGGTCGCCCACCACGGGCCTCTCGACGACAGAAGGCGCCGTTACGGTGGCCACGCCGACGGAGACCACCACCTACACCTGCTCAGGCTATGGGCTGGGAAACGAGAGCGTCGTCAACGGCAACTTCAACCAAGGCAACGTCGGCTTCACCTCCGACTACCAATACAATTCCAACCTTTGGGACGAAGGCACCTATTACGTGGACTACGACGCCAGCCTGCACCATGATAACTTCCACGGCTTGGGCCACGGAGGCTCGGGCAATTTCATGATTGTCAATGGCGCTACGATGCCGGGAACCAACGTGTGGACGGAACAGATTACCGTGGAGCCCAACACCTATTACGCCTTCTCGACATGGGTGTGCACCATTGGCGGTAGCGCTTCACAGGTGGCCTTGCTCCAGTTCAGCATCAACAACCAACAGATAGGCGAGGTGTTCTCGGCACCATCGCAACAGAACACCTGGGAGCAGTTTTATGAGCTTTGGTATAGCGGAAATGCCACCTCGGCAACCATCACCATCTTGAACCAAAACACGGGCGGCGACGGCAACGACTTCGGCTTGGACGACATCTCGTTTTGTGAACTGGTGCTGTTGGGCGCGCCCGAATGTACCGTTTATGTGGGAAGCATGAGCGCCACAGCCGCCGCCGACGACAGCGAGTTTTGCCTTGGCACCTCGACAACGCTACACGCCCTCCCTTCGGGCGGCAGCGGCAATTATACCTACAGATGGAGCCCCGACAACACCCTCGACAACCCTAACGCACAACATCCTATGGCCACGCCAACGGAAACCACTACCTATACCTGTGTCGTGAGCGACGGCCTCAACACCGTGGAAGTCAGCGTCACCATCGTCGTACACCCCAACATGGAGAAGGTGATAGAAGAGTCAATATGCGTGGACGACACCTACGACTTCTTCGGCAACGTATTAGACGAAGCAGGCGAATACGAACACCATTTGCTGACCCAATACGGCTGCGACAGCCTCGTCAGACTGGTACTCACCATCGATGATTACCAAACCGCTCCCGTGGCGTATCAGTATGAATGCTATGCACACGGTACGCAGCCCGAGTGGTATTGGGACAAGACCGGCATCACCTACCACGAAGACACCATAGACGAAATCATCTTGGACGACCCCATGGGAGGTTGCCCCATCCTGCACCGCCTCGACCTGAAGTTCCATGAAGAATACTACTACGAACAGAACAAGATAGCCTGCAATTCGTACTATTGGCCCGTCAACGGCGAGACCTATACAGAGAGCCAGGATATCATCGAGGTGAACTTCCAGAACGCCTTTGGCGACAAAGTCTGCGACAGTACCTACGTGCTGCATCTCGAAATCAACAACTTCGAGACCAACGAACTCACCTCGGAAGGCTGTGATTTCGTGGTCTGGGACAACGACACCATCTCCGCCTCGGGCACCTACGAGCGCATCTACACCAACCAACAAGGCTGCGATAGCATCGTCACCATGTTCGTCGAACTTGACTATACGCCCCATCCTGACGAAATCCAACCGTTAGATCCCGAGAACCTGGCGCCACATTGGGTGGTCACCGCCTCGGAGTTCCAAATCAATGCCTATGACTTCATCATCGAAGACCTTTATCCCGGGAACGCTTGGGATACGGTGCTTTGGAGCTGCGACGAAGCTCCGCGCTGGATGCTGGAGCCTTTTGGCGAAAATGGCCGATCCTGCAAGTTGTACGTACTCAACCATGTGAACGACACCGTCTGGCTGACCGCGCGAGTCTTCAATGGTTGCAACAGCGAAGGCATAACCCAACGCTATTGGCTGGTGTGCTCGTTCTATGGCATTGACGAGGACGGCGCATCGGCAGCCTTCACCGTCATACCCAATCCCAACAACGGCTCTATGACTCTCGACTTCGAGCGTCTCACTGGCAAAGTCGACCTCAAGGTGTATGACATGAGAGGTGCGCAAATCGACCATGTGCAAGCCTTCGATGGATTGCTGCAATACGATATGGGAAGCCGCCCAAACGGCATCTATCTCTTCGTGGCCACCGCCAAAGAGGGCACCATGGTACAAAAGGTGGTCATTCAACGGTAAAGACCTATGGTTCGGAAAAAAACGATTAAATGGGTCTTTGGCCTGCTGGCGGCGAGTGGCCTGATGATGGCTTCCTGCACCAAGAACGATGAAACCACAATCGTTCCCATAGGGACGGAGTATTACATCGACGATATCCTATCGGTGATTCCCGAGGCGATGCAGTCACAGTTCTTCGCTGTTTTCGGCGACATCCCCACAGGGGCGATACCGCCCAAGGTGGAAGGAAGTTTCGTGGTGGACCCCAAACTGAGAGTGGGGTCGAACATGGAGAATTGGCCCGTCAATGTCGTCGAGCCCAATGTGTATCTCAAGTTCGCGGAACAACACAACGGCATCGCAAAAATGGATCTCAACGAGACCACAGAGACGGTCACCGACACCGTCTTCGTTTGTGGCAGCGGCGACCGTTTCGCCGTATATTTCGTCGAAGACAAAGACTATGAGGTGGGCTGGATGAGGCGCGCTGTGGTGATGAAAGGCAAGATGACGGCGGACGGAATCTCCGACTTCCGCTATGCCACCATTGTCATGGAAACGGAAGACCACTCCGGCGGACAATACGGACTCTATCCCGTAGGCACCTACTTCATCTACAAGGACGGCGACGGATTGGCAGGAAATCTTGACTGGTAATGAGTTAAGCGATGAGAAGAATCCAATTGACCATAGCGATGCTGCTCGGGTTTTGCATGGCGGCCATAGGACAGATGAGTAGCGACAATTCCGTTGACAAAACGATATCCTTGGGCTTGAAAGGCGGCGTGAACATCCCTCGGATGCTTTATTTCCAAAATGAAGCACTGAGTCGCTTGCCCCAAGCCTACACCTTCACCCCGACGGGCGGCTTGTTTGTCGACATTCCGTTGGGCGAAGCCGTGGTTTTGGCTCCAGAGGCCATGTATGTGCAACGCGGCACCGACATGAGCTACGAGCACCGCACGGGTGCCCAGGTGCACTACACGATGTCGGCTTCCTATGCCGACTTGCGACTTCCACTGGAGGTGAGGTGGCCCGTCAGCAACTATTTCCAGCCATATCTTGTGGTGGGAGCCGAAGGCGGCATGAGGCTGTTCGGACAAATCCACATGGACCGTACCGACCCCGTCGCCATGGACGAGACCGCCGATGTGGGCAATGCCAACCTCGCCTTGATTCATGCAGGTGCTTTGGCTGGCATGGGCATAAGAAGCAAGGTGAATGTCGGAGCGGGCTATCTTTTGCTCAAGCTGAGTGTCACCGCTCACCAAGGCCTGCTCGATAGCTACGCCAAGGGCGAGAAAGATGGCACAAGCAATGCGCTCAACGTGAATGCCTATCAGATTACCGGCTACCGTCTGCCCCAAGGACTGGAGGCCTGCCTGAGTGTCGCCATCCCTTTGAAAGCCCGTCAGGACGATGCCTGCGCCACCTTCGCCAAAGACCGTTACCGCCGCCATACCAACAAGAGACATTTGTTCGGATTCTGATGACGACTTCAATTGTTTTTCTTACCTTTGCAACCTGATTCTGTATGCCTATGCGTTTCCTCTATCCCAATATGCTTTGGGGACTGCTCGCCTTGCTGGTACCCATCCTCATCCACTTGTTCAACTTCAGGCGGCATAAGCTGGTGTATTTCAGCAATACCGCCGTGTTGCGTAGCATACAGCACGAGAACGCCAAGACACGCAAACTGAAATATCTGGTCACGCTGCTGTTGCGCTGTCTCTTCATCGCTGCCATAGTGCTGGCTTTCGCCTTCCCCTATCGTCCAGAGAAACAACTGAATGTCAATGCTGAGGATAACCTCGTTGGCGTGTATGTCGACAACTCGATGAGCATGAAAGGCCAGTCGCAACGCACCACCATGCTGGAGGATGCCCGCCAGTCGGCACGCGATCTGGTGCACCAACTCAACCCATCGAACCGCTATCTTCTGATGACCAACAGCTTCGAGATACAAAACGAGTACCCGATGAACCAAGAGGAGATGCTCAACCAGCTCGACCGCATGAACCCCGATGGCGCACCCGTGGCATTGGGCGAGGTGATCGACCGCTTCGGGATGCTCGGCAGGCAATATGGATTCTCGACGTCGACACTGTTTGTCTATTCTGATTTCCAACGCAACACCTTCGACCTGTCAGCTGCCAAAGCCGATACGACGATGCAAGTCGTGGTGGTCCCAATGCTGCCTGAGTTCAAGGCCAACCTCTATATCGACTCGGTGTGGCTGGCATCGCCAATCGTGCAGGTAGGCCTGACGAACGACCTCATGGTGCGCGTGGCCAACCAAGGCGACAAGGAAGTGAAAGGCCTGCCCGTCAACTTCACGATGAACGGCACTGTGGTTGCCTCCACTACGGTCGACTTGCAGAAAAACGGCTCTGCTGACATAGCCATGCAGTTTTTGGTGGACCACGGCGGCGAACAACGCTGCACCGTCAGTCTGACTGACCATCCCATCGTCTTCGACGACACTTATCACTTCGTGCTGCGTGTCAAGCCGAGCCTCTCGGTGGTGGAGTTGGGCGACAAGCCATCGCCTTGCGCCATGGTTTTCGACGACGACGAGCAATTCCGCTATAGTTTGATGAATCCTTCACGAATCGACTTGAGCACCATCGCGCAAGCCCAGCTGCTCATCGTCAACGAGACCGCCAAACTCAACGAGACCTTACAGCAAACCTTGTTGGATGCCATCGCCGAAGGTGTCAGCATCATGGTGTTCCCTTCCGTCGACGACCCGAAAAACAACAACTATCTGTATGGGAAACTGGGGCTTTCGTTGGTAAGTGTCGACACCAGCGCCACGGCAGCCGAGGACCTGGCATTGCAACATGCTTTCTTCAGCGACATGATCCTGGATATGCCGCAATACCCCGACCTGCCCAAGGTGAAACGCCATGTCAGACTGAAATCCAACGGCATCCCTACCTCTTTGATGACCATGAAGAATGGCGACCCACTCCTGATGGAAGTGGCAGCGGGGAAGGGGCATGCCTTTGTGATGGCTACGGCACTCAGCCATGATTGGAGCGACCTGTCCGACAACGCGATCTTTGTCCCGATGATGGTGAAAGCGGCCTTCGTGGGAGGTCAGATGGATCGTCTCTTCTATACCATAGGAACTGATAAGATGATGGCACTCAACGACCTGAGTCTTGAAGGCGACCGAATCTTCCTCTTTGCCAATGCCGACCGCAGTTTTGAACTGATGCCCGCTTCCGAGGTGCGCAACGGCAAGGTGAATCTCTATTTGAATGACGATATGCCGACGACAGGCTTCTATGACCTCCTGGTGAACGACACGGTGAACCGTGTGACGGCGTGGAACGCAAGCCGTTTGGAGTCGAAGATGGATTTCGTCGAGCGCGATGCCATCGGGCCTGCTTTCGAGAAGGCAGGCTTCGAGGTGGCGGCAATACTCGACACAAACGAATTCGCCACCGCCGACTTGGTGTCGGCGATGGCGAGTCAGTCTTCGCTATGGAAGGTCTTCGCATTAATCGCTCTGCTTGCCTTGCTGGGCGAGGTTGCGGTACTGCGTTTCTGGAAATAAGATTATTTCACCTCAACAGTCGTGTTGACAATCATAGTCACGGGGATGCTCAAACCTTGTTGTGAGAGTGTCATCGAAATGTTGTTTTTCATGGAGCTGCTTGTCACGAGACCGGTCTGCGGATTGATGCTAGCCGTGCCTTCGTAGCTGCCGCTGATATCGTCGGTGATGCCCTTGACGACACCGGCGATGGTCACCTCGACGCTCTTCTTGGTGATGGCGGTGACGGTGTAGGTGTAATTGACATTGATGTCGGTGCCGCTAACATTCTGCTCCTTGCTGAAACTCCACTTGCTGCCTACGCCAACTTCGCTCTCGGGAAACTGGAGGATGACGGCACCCAACTGGCTCATGTCGAGGTCGAGCGAGTCGATGACATTGCCTAAGGCATCGTATTTCACAGTGGCAAGTTGCTTGATGGAGGCCGCAAGCTCTTGGGTTTGGTCGGCCAGCATAGGACTGGTCTTCTCGGGCTGCTCCGAGTCGTACTCGAGTTTCTGGCCCATCACCGACATTGACATCTTGATGGCTTCGACTTGGGTTTCAATCAAGGTCTCCTTGTCGGTGACGTTTTTAGGCGTGAAAGTCTGGCGGAATTCCATGCCTTGCGATTGGTTCACGGTTTGGCCTTGCACTTCCATCATCATCATCGTGTTCGATTTCGAGGTGATGGTGTAGGTCTTGTCTTGTTGCGGTTTCAAGCGGAGCGTGACGCCGTCCTTGGCCGTGAACGAAAGGGTTGCCAATGCTACGAGAACGAGCATTGCGGGGAAGATTTTTCTAATGGTTTTCTTCATTGTTTTGAGTTTTGTTGATGATTAGTTAGTTTGATTTCAATAGCAATAGGTGCAAAAATATAAAAAAAAATCACACCATGAGTGAAAATAATGCCCATTTTTGACAATGCGCAGGTATGGAAATGCCAAAATCTTTGACAATGCGCAGGGATAATGCGGTTTTTAGAGGCAAATGGCCATGTAGGGTGGAATGGAAATCCGCTTCTCGTTCACGGTGAGATTCCTTGGATGGATGATGTAAGCCCAATCCACACGCTCATGGAATCTGGGTATAAAGTTGTCTAACGAGGCGGTTGAGTATCGTGCGGAAGATTTTACCTCAATCGGGTACACCTTATATTTAATGCGGCTCATGTTGGAAATCAGGAAGTCAATCTCGATGTCGTTGCGGTGCTTTTCCTCGTTGTAGTGCGTATAGAAAAACAGCTTGTGTCCGTTCGCCACCAACATTTGCGCGATGATGTTTTCATAGAGCATCCCTTGGTTGAGCGAAAGTTTATTGTTGAGGATTTGCTTGTACAGTTGCTCGTCGGCAATCTCGTTTTCGCTGAAAGCATGGCTCACCAATAAGCCCGTGTCGCCCATGTAGCACTTGATGAGGGTGCGGTCTTCATTCATGCCCAAGCCCACATTGGGGTCGGTGGTGTTGAAACATTCGTTCACCATCATGGAATCGCCGAGCCAGAAAAAAGTGTCGGTGTACTGGTCGAAGTAAGAACCCTTGGCGATGTCGGAAAGCACCACCCGCTTTTCGTGCCGCGAAAGGAAAGCCGGAATCTGGTCGAAGATGGCCAACACCTTTGAGCGGTATTGGGCATCGATGCGCATGATGTCGATGCGATACAAGGCTAAAATGTCGCGCTTTTCTTGGTCGGCCAAGGCGAAATTGCAGTCATGCTCCACGAAAGCCGAAACGCTTTGCGGCATCCCGCCCACCAACATATACTGTTTGAAGCGGAACATGGCCTTGTTGTGCAGGTTGCGTTCCAAAGGCTTCTGTTCAGCAAAGCATTGTCGGATGTAGGCAATGAGGTTGTCGTCGCCGAAAGCCATCGCAAACTCCTCGAAATCCATCGGATACATCTTGACGGAACGTTCCTCGGAAGGGATGGTGATGTCTTTCACGGCCTCGCGGATGGAGATGAGCGAACCTGTTTCGATGTAGTCATAGCGACCGTCCTTTACCAATTTCTTGATGGATTGCCGCGCCTTGGGATAGCGTTGCACCTCGTCAAAAACGATGACCGACTCGCGGCGGTGGAGCGTCACGCCGTATTCCGCGCTGAGAATCACGAAGAAAGCGTCCAAGTCGTTCAGGTAATTTTCAAAGGCGTTGAGCACGGTGGCACTCACATCGTTGAAATCGATGAGGATGTAGGACTTGTACTCCGTCTTGGCGAACTGCTCCACGATGGTGGACTTGCCGATTCGTCTCGCCCCTTCCACGAGCAAAGCCTTGGTTCCCTTGGCCGACTGCTTCCATTCAAGCAGTTTGGCGTATATTTTTCTCTTGAAAATCATGCCGCAAAAATAAGCATTTTTGACAATGCGCAGGTATAGAAATGCCAAAATCTTTGATAATGCGCAGGGATAACGTGGTTTTTGTGCAAAAGTTTTTCAAAAATCGCTTTGATTCCAAATTCTTCGTATATTTGCGGCTGATTGTTCGGGGAGAAATCCGAGCAGTTGAAGGCAATTTGTGCTTGTATCTCAGAGTACTAAATCTGGAAAATTCAGTAAGGGGATAAAGGACAGTTTGCCAGCCTTTTATGTATTCGATTAGTTTTCTAAGAGAGCATAGAGGCTAGGTAAATGTGTACTATTTTCTTACGAAGGTTTTCCAGAGCCTGTACTCTAAAACTAGTGCATTTCAAGTTTCCTAGCCTTCTTGTGTGTAATTTGCCGAATCGAGGGAACTATAGGCACATAAAATCAACTTCATATGAGCAGCGAAAAAGTACAAGAATTTCTAAAGAAAAAAGAAGAAGAAAAAGACATCCAAGAAATAAAAAACAGATATAAGATTTTGAGTCATTACAATCTTGGAGAAAATGTCTATTTTGAAGGAGAGGGTAATGAGGAGGAATATCCTCTCAAAGAATTTGATAGTTATGGGAAGACTCGAAAGTTTAAATATGATTGTAAAATTTCAGATGAAGATTTTGAGAGAGTATGTGAGTTTTATAATCAAGAGGTCGGATTGTCTGAAAATTTGGTACTAAATGATAACGCTGAAAAAGTTCTCAGCACTTGTGTAACAATTTTGTTGATAATTGGAATAATTGCCTTTATAGTCATATGGGTTGCAGCAGCAGACAGCTATCATTTTAATTGGACATTGTTTGGCATTGGAACAGGTGTACTTCTCACTTCTTTAATAGAATTCGCTTTTGCGAAAGTACTTGTTAATATTTCACGCAAGCTGAACAAACTGGAAAAACAAAAGCAATAAGTTAAACGTAAACTGGATACCCCATGAAAAAAGCCACATTAATAGCCGTTATTGGTGTTGCCATAATTCTTGTAATTGATTTTTATTATCTGATAACCAACATTATCGAACACTATGAGTATTTAGGAATTAGGTATTGTATTACTAATGGCCTGCAAATAGTTGGTTTTGGATGCTTATTGTATTACTTCATTCAACTATATAAAGTTGTAAAAGAGAACAAATAGTTCATTTCATTTAGCTTTTTCTATGAACGTTTTTTTCTAAAACCATAACTCACTTTTCCCGACTTATGGCTGATTATATAATAAACGAGCCGCCCCAATCGGAGCGGCTCGTCATTCTCATAATTCTGCGGATTCTGCGTGAATATAATCTGCTAAACTTATAGCAACGCCGTAAAATAAACCGGCAAACAAGTAACTGAAAATCAATGAAAAAATAAGATATTTTGCGGTAATCCACAAATTTTTTCTGTCTAAAATTGCACTAATCCACAAATTTTTTCTGTCTAAATTTGCAGTAATCCACAAATTTTCGTCCCCAAAAAGGCGATAATATGACAAAGTCGCCCCAAATCGGAGCGGATCGCTATTCCCATAATTCTGCGATTTCTGCGTGAGAAAATCAAAAATTCATCATGGCAGATTCGTTGGTTTTTCCTGAAAGAATATCCCTATAATCAGCCATAACTCAAAAAAAATCCGACTTATGGCTGGTTAAAACCTATCTGTCAAAACTCCACCGTCCCCGATTCCCCATGCGAATCCAAAAACATCGTGAAATAAACAGGCATGTAAAGGATGTTTTCTTCCTGCCGCATTTCTCTGTCGTTGGAAAGCACGATGGCTGAATGAACGTGAAAGTCAGGCGTGGAGAGCAGGTTGTTCAAGGCACTGTGTACCGTATAATCCTTTCCAGACTTCACTTCAATAGGGAGAATGCTCGTGCTTGAATAGTCGTCGATGAGGAAGTCCACCTCGCCCTTCTTGCGGTTGTCGTAATAGAACAGCCGATACCCGTTGACTTTCAGTTGTTGGGCGACGGCACTTTCGTAAACGGCACCGAGATTCACGCTTCTTTCGTCATCGAGGACGGGACGCAGGTTGTTGCGATAAAGTTGCGCCGTCAGCATTCCAATATCGTTCAGATAGAGTTTCAGCAGGTTCTTGTGTACGCTCTCGCTCAACGGGAAGCGCGGATTGGAAACGGCGTGTACATCAAGCGTGATACCCGACGAGATAAGATATTCAAACTCATCCTGATACTGCATGAAACGATCGCCTTCCTTGTCGCGGATGTCTTTGGCCACAATCCGCTTTTTCTTGTTTTCCATCTGCGACGGAATCATGTCGTAAATCCGCCGAATCAGCAAATGCTTTTGGCTGTCTTGTTCGTATTTGGAAGCATCGTCGCCGTATAAAACCCGTATTGATTCCTGTATCTCCCTGACTTTTACGATGTTGTGTGTTTCCAAATATACATTCACCGCATCAGGCATACCGCCAACGAGCAGATAACGGCGAAACAACCCGAGCAGATGTTGGTGCTGTTCTTCAGACAGGCTTTCCTTGTTCTGGAATTTGGCTCTTAAGGTAGCAATGGCATCTGTGTTGAAGTTATTGGCTATCAGAAACTCCTCGAAATCAAGTTGATACATTTGCTTTCTGATGATGCTGCCAACGGGAATGGAAGTCGTTGACCGCAAGGCAATACCCAACAAACTGCCGCTGGCGATGAAACGGTAGCGGCGTTCTTGACGGAAAAATTTCAACATGGTGAGGTATTGCGGATAGGTTTGAATCTCGTCGAGAAAGACCAAGGTGTCGTCCGCATTGCCGAGTTGGTTGCCGGCCACCATGCTCAAGTTGAAATAAAACGCCTCGGTGGAATGGATGTTCTTGAAGTGCTGCGGACCCTCGTTGTCTGCAGCGAAGTTGACTTCCACAAAATTCTTAAAGGTCTTTTTTCCAACCTCTCTGATAATAAAAGACTTACCGATTTGTCTTGCGCCTTCCAAAACCAAAATCTTGTCTGAAGACGAGGTCAAATGCGCCTCAATTTCCTTGCTGATTTTCCTGTACAACATAGCCGAAATACACTTTTCAATAACTTTTCAGGCTGCAAATATACACTTTTCAATAGAAATCAAGGTCAAAAAACTACACTTTTCAATAAAAAATCACCCCTAAAAACTACACTTTTCAAAAAAAGAAGCCGTGTTTGACAATCTTTTTGCTTAAAACGGCGTTATAATCAGCCATAACTCAATTTTTTTCTGACTTATGGCTGATTATAGCAACAAACGAGCCGCCCCCATGGGGTGGCTCATTCATTCTCAAGATTCAGCGATTTCTGCGGATTCTGCGTGAGAAAAATCAAAGCTTCGGTCCAGCAGCCACCAAAGCCTTACCCGCCTCGTTCGTTGTGAACTTCTCGAAGTTCTTGATGAAGCGGCCGGAGAGGTCTTTGGCCTTTTCTTCCCATGCGTTCTTGTCGGTGTAGGTGTCGCGCGGGTCGAGGATGTTCGGGTCGACACCCGGAAGGGCGGTCGGCACCTCGAAGTCGAAGTACGGAATCTTCTTGGTCGGGGCTTTCTCGATGCTGCCATCCAGGATGGCGTCGATGATGCCGCGCGTGTCCTTGATGGAGATGCGCTTGCCTGTGCCGTTCCAGCCGGTGTTCACCAAATAGGCCTTGGCGTTGCTTTGCTCCATGCGCTTTACCAATTCCTCAGCGTATTTGGTCGGGTGCAGCTCAAGGAAGGCTTGTCCGAAGCAGGCACTGAAGGTAGGCGTAGGCTCAGTGATGCCGCGCTCGGTGCCGGCCAGCTTGGCAGTGAAGCCGCTCAAGAAGTAGTACTTGCACTGTTCGGGCGTCAGGATGCTGACGGGTGGCAGCACGCCGAAAGCGTCGGCACTGAGGAAGATGACGTTCTTTGCGGCAGGACCAGCCGAGATGGGGCGCACGTTCTTCACGATCTTCTCGATGTGCTCGATGGGGTAGGAGACGCGGGTGTTCTCGGTCACGCTTTTGTCCTTGAAGTCGATCTTGCCGTTGGCATCAACAGTAACATTTTCAAGTAATGCGTCACGCTTGATGGCGTTGTAGATGTCAGGTTCGCTTTCCTTGTCGAGGTTGATGACCTTGGCATAGCAGCCGCCTTCAAAGTTGAACACGCCTTCATCGTCCCAGCCGTGTTCATCGTCGCCGATGAGCAGGCGTTTCGGGTCGGTGGAGAGGGTGGTCTTGCCCGTTCCGGAGAGGCCGAAGAAGATGGCGGTGTTCTCGCCCTGCATGTCGGTGTTGGCGGAGCAGTGCATCGAGGCGATGCCTTGCAGCGGCAGGTAGTAGTTCATCATCGAGAACATGCCTTTCTTCATTTCGCCGCCGTACCAAGTGTTCAAAATCACTTGTTCGCGGCTCGTGACGTTGAAGGCCACGCAGGTGTCGCTGTTGAGGCCGAGTTCCTTGTAGTTCTCGACTTTGGCTTTCGAGGCGTTGTAAATCACGAAGTTAGGTTGGAATTCAGCCAATTCCTCAGCCGTGGGCTTGATGAACATGTTGAGCACGAAATGGGCTTGCCATGCCACTTCCATGATGAAACGGACGGCCATGCGGGTGTCCTTGTTGGCACCGCAGAAGGCATCGACGACATAGAGGTCCTTGCCGGAGAGTTGCTTCTTGGCGAGGTCTTTCACCTGTGCCCACACCTCTTCGCTCATCGGGTGGTTGTCGTTCTTGTAGCCCTCGGTGGTCCACCACACGGTGTCCTTCGACTTGGCGTCCATGACGATGTACTTGTCCTTGGGCGAGCGGCCAGTGTAGATGCCCGTCATCACATTGACGGCGTTGAGTTCGGTCAGTTGGCCCTTGTCGAAGCCGGTCAGGGAGGCGTCGGTTTCGTCCTTGAAGAGCTGTTCGTAGCTCGGGTTATAGTAAATCTCTTTTGCGCTGGTGATGCCGTATTCGGCCAACGCGGCTTTGATTTCTTCGATGTTTTTTGCCATATTCTGTTTGTTTAATTGATGATTAGATTTCGTTTAATTGTTTATGCCACAATGCTTTGTTCATAGAGGTATTCAGGAGCGATGTCGATAGTGCCATGCAACCATGTGACCGTCCAACCGTCGAGTTCGAAGTGGTCGAAAACGGCTTTGTCGCGTAAAGGGGCAAAAATAGGGTATTGGTTGATAAGGGGTTCACAGTCAAAAACCCGTTGGCTGCCGTCATTGAAGGTCAGCGCAAGATTGAAACCATCAAGATTTCTTGCCGATGTTACCCATTTCAGTTCGTTGGTGGCTTTCATAATTAGTCTAATGGTTGAATATTTGACGGAGAAGTACCTTTCTCCAATTTGTACCAGTTTTCCATCAGTTCTTCTTTGTGCAGGTCAAGCCAATCGTAAACAAGTTTCAAGGCTCGTCTTGGCATTTCTCCTGTAACCTTACCCGTCAAAATGTCAATGGAAGCGCGATACTCGTTGTATCTCACATGGAAATGTGGTGGGTTGTGGTCGGGAAAATACATCGTTATGACGATACCATAGAAGTTGCTGATTTCTGGCATAAGCACATTATTTTCTGCAAAGGTAGGGATTATTTCATTATGGCGAAAAGAAAAAGCCTTTTTTTAGAAAATCTGCCTGTAAACATGACATTCCGGCGACTCCCCGCGTAAGTCCAAATAATCCTGATGGTAGTCCTCGGCAGGGTAGAAGGGCATGACGGCACGGATTTGCGTGGCGGGATGGTAGCCCATCTGCATGAGTTCGCCAAAGACCTTGATGGCCGTGTCGCGCTCTGAGAAATCGTTGAACCAAATGGCGGAGAGGTACTGCGTGCCGATGTCCACGCCTTGTCCGTCGGCTTGCTCAAAGTCGTGGATTTCAAAGAAATAGCGCACCAAGGCCTCGTAGGAAACCACATCGGAATCGTATTCCACCGCTATGGTCTCCAAATGTCCCGTCAAGCCCGTCTTGACTTGCTTGTAGTTCGGGTTCTCCATGTCGCCGCCCATGTAGCCGACGGCGGTTTTTGTCACGCCTTTGAGCCGCTTGAAGTAAAACTCCACGCCCCAAAAGCAACCTGCTGAAAAATAAGCTTCTGCCATGATGATTTCCTTTCTTATTCCTTGATGATTTTAGTCACGGTTTTTAATCCATTTTTATTGCTGGCAATCAAGAAATAAACGCCATTGTCGAGTGCTGAGATGTCAATGGATTTTTCCGTTAAGGCTTGCAAAACCGGTTGTCCCATGACGTTGAAGATTTCGGCTTTGTCAAAATCTTCCGCCTCGATGTGCAGAATGCCTGTCGTCGGGTTGGGCCAAACTTGGATGACGGTTCCTTGAGGTTCTTCCATGCCCAACAGGATGTCGAGTGTCAAGCCGATGACACTGTCGCAGTCGTGGCTTTCGAGGGCTTGGGTATAATATCCCGGCTCGGTCAGAGGCCTGCTGAAGAACCAATAGGGGAGGTTGTTTTCATACAGTTCGTCTTCGATTAGGGTGAGCGAGGCGCAACTCTCGTAGGCGCCCATCTCCACGCGGCCTTTCTGTATGCGTGGGTTGCCCGCGATGTCGGTGCTCCCCAACCCCGTGGTGTTGGGTTTGCCAGCGTTGAGGCAGATGCTTCTGGGCTTGAGTTCCCAACTTGAATTGTGATACTCGGCGCCTGGGCCTGCGGGCAAATGACGGAAACGGACATAAACGCCAGGCTCGTCGCCGTTGTTCTCGACAGGCAGGTTGATGATCTCCGTGCCTTCCACGCCACCTTGCACAGCACAGTATTCAAAGTCGCTTGCGCCTTGCATTTGGCTTGGCTGTCCGTTGGCCACATTGCCCCAAACGATGCAGTTGTAATACTTGTTGTGTCGTTCCTCGTTGAAGATGCCGCCACACGACTCGGTGGCGAGGTTCATCACGAAGTCGCAGTTGTAGGCCGTGAACTTGCCTCTTGCGTATATGCCGCCGGCTTCCTTGGCCGTGTTGTTGCCGAGAACGCAGTTCTTGAAGGTTGGCTCGGTGTTCATGTAAAGGTAAATGCCTCCGCCTTTGGTGGTAGCGGTGTTGTTGCTGATATTGCAGTTGGTAAAGGTGGCGCCGATGCGGTCGCACACGCCACCGCCCATCGAGGCGTTGTTGTGTTTGATGGCGCAGTTGTTGAGCATCACGCGGGCTGTGCCGCCTGTCGAGTTGATGTATAGACCCCCGCCGTACATGGAGGCCGTGTTGTTGATTATGGTGCAGTTGTTGAGGGTGACATAATTATTAAGGTAAACACCCGCGCCGCTGCCGATGCTGCCGTTTTGGATGGTGAAGCCGTCCCAGATGGGCATGGTGGCCGAAGTGTAGGCTTGGTCCTGCAAAAGCACGCGCCTTGCGCCCTGACCGTCAAGGATGGTGGGGCTCTTGTCGAAGTCGCGCATGGAGAGGTCGAAATCGGGTGCTTCGGTGCCTTCGAAACCGCCGTAGACACGGCTGTTGGCCGAGATGTAGAACGCGCCTTCCGTCTCGGAAGTGTCGCCAAAATAGGTGCCTGTCTTCACCCAGACTTTGGTTCCGCCGCCGCTCGAAAGGGCAGAGGCGAAATGCAACTTGTTGGTGGCGTTGGCCCACGACGATCCGTCGCCAGTGCCGTCTTCGCTGACATAGATGATGCCGTTGGCGTCGGCTTGGATACTGACTGGATAGATGTTCGTCACAGCCGCTTGGCCGCTACTGAAACCGTTTACATCGTAAATGGAATAATAGTTGTCGCCACTGCCGCTCCAGCCGAAGTTGAAATGGAACAGGTTGTTGCTGTCGTAGCCGTCGCACACGAAAGCGTGGCCGCTGCTACCGTTGGCGCCAGAATAATAGATAGGATGCGACAGGTCGAGTTCGGCCTTGAGTATGGCAATCCATGCCTCCTCGCTGTAGTTGCTCTTTTGGCGGTATTTGGCACCGCAGTAGCCGAAATAGGAGCGCATGGCGGTTTCCACATCTTTCGACTGCGCACCACTGCCGCTGGCCGAGTAGTTCATATTGACGCTCACGCCGCAGTGGTACAATAGCGTGGCCACAGCGCTGTTGCTGCTCCATACCTCGTTGGGCATCTGGCTCCATTGGTAGGTGGTGGCACCGAAGTTGGCACTTTGCTCACCATACGTGCTGTGAGTGTAACTATGTGAGCCAAAGCCTGTTGCAGGGTGATTCCAGTATTTCATCACCTGCGCCATGGCTGTGGCCACGCAGCCCGCATAGACATGTCCGCAAGGGCCGCCCCATCCCCAGCCGCCGCTCGTGGCCGGACAGTATTCGTTGTAGTAGCAGTCTTGGTTCCAGCGTGTCTCAACCAGCGGAGCAACCGACCGCCCGTCGCGGTTGCCAAACACGCCTTGCGACGCATCTTCCCAAAGTCGCATGATTCTCGCCTCGGGCGCAATGCCGTTTTCAATGGCGAAGCCAACCATCTCTGAATAATGGCTTATCCACGCAGTGAAATTCTCGGGCGCGTTGGTCATGTCGGGAAAGTTCTCGTGGCTGGAATAGCCCAAAATTGGGGGCAGCACTGTATTGCCTGAAACGATGACAAAACCTTGTGCGCCAATATTATAGATATAAATTCCGTCGGCTGAAACCAAGTTCAGCTCGTGGCCTTTCATGGCAAGTTGGTTTTCGGCGAAAGCTTGGGCGGTCTTGTAGGCCGTTGCCGCATCGACTCTGGATTGCGAATAGGCCTGAAACCAAGCCCCCAAAAGAAGTAAAAGGGAGAAAAACAGTTTTTTCATAGGTTTGAATTTTGGCGCAAAAATAGCATAATTTATGATAAGGAGAAAAATTTCTCCTCAAACTGGCAAAACAGATGGCTCGAATCAGATTTTTTCGTATTTTTGCCGCCGTTTTCAAAAAAGCGCTTTTTATGATTAACATAACCTTCCCTGACAACAGCGTCAGACAATATGAATCGGGCGTTACGCCGCTTGACATCGCCAAGAGTTTGAGCGAGGGTTTGGCGCGTAACGTGCTGTCGGCCAAAGTGAACGGTGTGATGTGGGATGCCATGCGCCCCGTCAATGAGGACGCCACCCTCCAGCTTTTCACTTGGGACGACCCCGAAGGCAAGGCCACCTTCTGGCACTCGTCGGCACACCTCATGGCCGAAGCCATCGAGGCATTATATAAAGGTGTGAAGTTCGGCATCGGCCCCGCCGTGGATGCTGGTTTTTACTACGACATCGACACGGGCGACGTCACCTTGACCGAAGCCGACCTCATCAATATCGAGAAAAAGATGCTCGAACTGGCCCGCGAGAAGCAGACCTTCGACCGCGTCGACGTGAGCAAGGCTGAGGCTTTGAAGTATTTCACCGACAAAGGCGACGAGTACAAGGAAGAACTCATCAGCGAACTGGAAGACGGCACCATCACCTATTATAAATGTGGCCAGTTCACCGACCTCTGCCGCGGACCTCACATCCCGAACACGAGTTTCATCAAGGCCGTGAAGCTGACTTCGTTGGCCGGTGCCTACTGGCGTGGCGATGAGAAGCGCAAGCAGCTCACCCGCGTCTACGGCATCACTTTCCCGAAGCAGAAGGAACTGGATGAGTATCTCGTCCTCCTCGAAGAAGCCAAGAAACGCGACCACCGCAAGTTGGGCCGCGAGCTGGAACTGTTCATGTTCAGCGAAACCGTGGGCAAGGGCCTCCCGATTTGGCTGCCCAAAGGCACCGAACTGCGCCTGCGCCTCCAAGACTATCTGACCAAGATACAGAAGGAATACGGTTATGAGCAAGTCATCACGCCCCACATCGGCGGCAAGCAGCTGTATGTGACTTCGGGCCACTGGGACCACTACGGCGCCGACAGTTTCCGCCCCATCACCACGCCCGAGGAAGGCGAGGAGTACCTGCTGAAACCCATGAACTGCCCGCACCACTGCATGATCTTCAAGTGGAAGCCGCGCAGTTACAAGGACCTGCCTTTCCGTTGCGCCGAGTTCGGCACGGTGTATCGTTACGAGCAGAGCGGCGAGTTGCACGGCCTCACCCGTGTGCGCTCGTTCACCCAAGACGATGCCCACATCTTCTGCCGTCCCGACCAAGTGAAGGAAGAGTTCATCCGCGTGATGGAAATCATCGAAATCATCTTCAAGGCTTTGGATTTCAAGAACTTTGAAGCACAAATATCGCTCCGCGACCCCAACGACACCGAGAAATATGTGGGCACGGACGAAAACTGGGCCAAGGCCGAGGCCGCCATTCAGGAGGCTTGCGCCGAGAAGGGTCTGCCGGCTCATGTTGAGTATGGCGAGGCCGCTTTCTATGGCCCGAAGTTGGACTTCATGGTGAAGGATGCCCTTGGCCGCAAGTGGCAGTTGGGCACGATTCAGGTGGACTACAACCTTCCTGAGCGCTTCGACCTGACCTACATCGGAGCCGACAACGAGAAACACCGTCCCGTGATGGTACACCGTGCGCCTTTCGGCTCGATGGAGCGTTTCGTAGCCGTTTTGTTGGAGCACTGCGCCGGCGAATTTCCGCTTTGGCTGGCTCCCGACCAAGTAATAATCCTCCCCGTGAGCGAAAAATACCTCGATTTTGCGAAAAATTTGCAATCGTATCTGAAAAAGTCCGATATTCGCGCCCTCATTGACGAGCGAAACGAGAAAATCGGACGCAAGATTCGCGACGCTGAGATGAAGAAATATCCTTACATGCTCATCGTGGGCGAGAAGGAAGAGGCTGAAAATCAAGTGTCTGTGCGTAGGCACGGTCAAGTTGACCTCGGCACCATGCCGACCGCCGACTTCGCCGAGATGATTCGCAAGCAAGTCGAAGAGGAACAAAGCAGAAGATAAACAGTCAATTCACTGAATATAAACTTAATATAGGAGACTAAAATCATAGCACAGATTCCACAAAGAGGAAGATCCAGCCAGAGGCCGAACAAAGACAAGGACGGATTCAACCACCGCCTCAACGAGCAAATCAAGGCACCAATGGTGCGTTTGGTGGGTGAGGGTGTCGAAGCCAACATCTACCCTTTGCGCGAGGCATTGAGAATCGTCGAAGAATTGGGTGTCGATCTCGTTGAGATTCAGCCCGATGCCAATCCGCCGGTCTGCAAGGCGATGGACTACAAGAAGTTCGTCTTCGACCAGAAGAAGCGCCTGAAAGACCAGAAAGCCAAGGCCACCAAGGTCGTTATCAAGGAAATCCGACTCGGACCCCAGACCGACGACCACGACTTCGAGTTCAAGCTGAACCACGCCAAGCGCTTCCTTCAGGAAGGTTCCAAGGTGAAAGTGGAGGTCTTTTTCAGAGGACGTTCCATCGTCTACAAGGAACAAGGCGAAATCATGCTGCTCAAGTTTGCGCAAGAATTGGAAGAGTTCGGCAAGGTGGAGGCGATGCCCAAGCTTGAAGGAAAGCGGATGCAGATGATGATAGCTCCCAAGACGACGAAGAAATAAACTCATTTTTAATACTTTAAATTGTTTGTAAAATGCCTAAAATGAAGACCAAGTCCGCTGCCAAGAAGCGTTTCCAAGTAACCGGCGGCGGCCATCTGAAGAGGAAGCACGCTTATCATGGTCACATCCTGACCAAGAAGAGCCAGAAGAGAAAACGCAATCTCGATCACACCACCCTCGTGGACAAGGCTGACGAGAAGAACGTCAAGAAGATGCTTCTCATGTAATTAATCAAATGTTTAACTTTGTCTCAGCAGAAAAGTTCTCGAAAGGAGCGAGGCGCTGGACGAAAAAATCAAAGAAATGACAAGATCAGTCAATGCAGTGGCTTCAAGAGCCAGAAGGAAGAAAATCCTGAAAAAGACCAAAGGTCAGTTCGGCACGAGAAAGAACGTGTGGACTGTGGCGAAGAACTCTTACGAAAAGGGTCAGCAGTACGCTTATCGCGACAGAAGAAACAAGAAGCGCGAATTCCGCAGCCTGTGGATTGTCCGTATCAACGCCGCCGTGCGCGAGTATGGCATGAACTACAGCCAATTCATCAACAAGCTGAACGTGGCCGGCATCGAGATGAACCGCAAGGTCCTCGCCGACCTCGCCCTCAACAACCCCGAGGCTTTCAAGGCCATCGTCGAGAAGGTGAAGTAAGAATCGCGTTATTGTTACGATAACAAAGGAAAATCCTGCCCAATCTGAACTGAACCCCGAAAGTTGGACAAAAAACTTTCGGGGTTTTATTATGCGAAAAAAACACGATTACGAAGCTCGATTGAAGTA
>JBGUHI010000016.1:0-6163 GCA_045111995.1 Candidatus Limimorpha sp.
TTCACATAGTATCAATCTAAAACTTTCGCTTATGAAGCAGCAAATCAAAAAAAGAAGGAAAACCTTTGTGCTTTCCTTAGCGATGGCGGCGGCGATGTCGTTGCCACTTGGCGCGTTGGGGCAAGGCTTGTTCGGAGATGTTAGCGACAGTGAAGTCGGCCACGGGCTGCTCGGGAAAGGAAACCGAAATGGCTCGGAAGGAATCTTCACACACCAAACCTTCGGCAATGACTACGACGGCACCTTTACGCACCAAACCTTCGGCAACAACCAAGAAGGTAACTTCACGCATCAGACCTTTGGCAATGGTGTACCTGTAGGCGGCGGACTGTTCATCCTGCTTTCGGCAGGGATAGGCTATGCCGCAACAAAGAGAAAAAAGCAAGACAAGAAAAATCAACAAAACAAAAGGAATCAAATCAATTAAGGAGACAAAACAATGAAAAGAATTAGCATGATTTTGGTGACAATCGCCCTCGTTCTGGGCTTGTCGCAATGCAAAAAGCAAGAACAGTCCTCAAGCAATGAGGAAAACATCGTTCCCATAACTTTGGATGTGAGAGCCAATGGCGGCTCTCGTATCGATGTGAACACAGCCAACGGCGCGGTCAGTTTTGAAACCGGCGACGTGGTGTATGTGGCCAGCGGACAGAAATTCGTAGGCACGTTGACCAATAACGGCAACACCTTCGCCGGTAACCTCACCAACCCTACCGAGGGCGAACCTCTCTATTTCTTCTTCCTTGGCAACAAGACTCCAGAAGAAGTCCTTACTCCTGGCAGTAGCACCTCTTGCTCGGTGAACATCAGCGACCAGACGAGCGGTTATCCAGTAATCTCGTTTGCCACCTCCAACGAGACCTTCACAGGCGCGGGACTTTACACGGCATATTTCCTCAATAAGGCCGCCTTGGTGAAGTTTGATGTAACATCCTTCTCGTCAACGCCAACTTGCATCTTGGGGCTGAACAACAAGGTGACAGTTGATTTTTCGACCAACGCCTTTGCCTACAGCCAAGTGGACAACGGCCTTGTCAAGTTGCCAGGTCGAAGCGGCGATCGTTGGGCCATTCTGTTGCCTCAAGCTGCTTTGACTGAAGGAGAGGAAGGATCGGTTTATACCGTAAACGGACAGTATATAGGTACACGCCCAGCCATTCCTGCCATTACTGCCAACGATTACCTTAATGAAGGTATTACATTGAATGTAATGACACTTCAAGGAACCATTCCCGAAGGTGCCGTGAGCGGGGTATACACCATCAATGGCAATGGCGACCGTGTTTTCTTCTCGCAAGGCAACCTGCAATACCAAGCCTCGACCAACACTTGGCGCTTTGCTGAAAACCAATGGGATTTACTTGTTACATCTGATGATATGACTTTATTAACTGATTGGGGAGATCATTATGCAGATGTTTCATCACAATACACATCCACATCTAGCGCTTGGATTGACCTGTTCGGTTGGGGCACGAGCGGCTACAATCACGGTGCCGTGTGCTACCAGCCTTGGAGCACGAGTCAAACCAATAGTGACTACCTCGCCTATGGCAGCTCTTCCTACAACTTATTTGACCAGACTGGCCAAGCTGATTGGGGCTACAACGCTATTAGCAACGGTGGCAACGCAGAGAACCTATGGAGGACGCTTACCAAAGATGAATGGCAATATTTGTTCAACAGCCGTTCTACGCTTTCGGGCAGACGTTATGCCAAGGGCATAGTGGACGGCGTAAAAGGTATCATTCTGTTGCCTGATAATTGGACGACCTCCACATATTGGCTAAATAACACTAATTACGAATGGGGAGGGTTTGACAACTTCATTACTGCAACCGAATGGACCAGCGTGCTTGAAGCTAATGGAGCAGTATTTCTACCTGCTGCTGGCATCCGTTTTTTCGGGACTTCGGTCTTCAACGCCAATGTAAGCGGCGTCTATTGGACGGCTTCGTATTTTCCCTACTACGACAATGTGTGCAGTATTGACTTCGGAGATGGCGGCATGGATATAGAAGATCACTATTCAAACCGCAGCTACGGTTCTTCTGTGCGTCTCGTCCGTTCCACCGAGTAGTATTTAGTTCTTCCCAAGTTGGGCAAGAACACAATTTGTTTGTTAGGCTTCGTCTAAAATGGGCGAAGCCTTTTTTGTCTCCATCTACAACTTACACTTCAAGTGTGTCGATAAAGACATCAAGGGGAATTACCCTCACTTTGGAGAAGGGATTGCGGTTTATGACTTTAAAATGCGCGTCTTCGCTAATGATGTAGCGAGCGTTGGCAATGATGGCGCAATCCGCGAATTTGTTGTCATCGGGGTCTTGGGTAATTAAATGGAAACGGTATTGAGGGTTAATCCGTTGGGTAAATGGGCTTTTCAATATGGCATTAACGATGTTCTCCGCAACAAAGGGATTAGTCTTTTGTTCAAGAATCTCCATGTATTCGCTGATGATTTCATTGCTGACACATAGGATGTATTTGCCATCACGAAAAGCCTGCCATGCAGGTCGATACGGACTGCTTTTGGGAATCATCCGAAGGAGGCAATTGGTGTCGAGGACGATACGCTGTTTCATGTTCAGTACAATTCCTGATGATAGGGTGTGCGCATGTGTTCGTTTTTCCAGCCTTCAACAATTTCATCGTTGAGAAAGCCCTCGTTCCAAAGCCGTTCCATTTCTTGGTCGGCACGGTCAGCGAAAAACTCTGAAATCGCATGACGGAGGGCAATCAGTTCTTCATCTGTTTTCAGCCACGCCATGGCATTGAGCAACTCGATTTGAGCCGCAGAAAAAGGGGCTTCCATTATAGTATTGTCAGCAATTGTCGTATTGGTGCTCATAATGAATGGATTTTCAAATACACTGCAAAAGTAGTCATTTTTTTGAAATCAGATTGAATTGACATAAGTATTTCTACTCAATAACCAATCCGATAATACTTTAGCAATGCCTTATAGCTATCCTGCGCCGTGAGGCAAGTATCGCGCAGATAACCATTGATTTTGCCCCAGTTTTGGATGCCTCGGTAATAGAACAGGTGTAAATCTTCCGTGATGATAAACGGAACAATGCCCGTTTGAAGGCATTGCCAAAACAATAACAGCCTCCCGACACGACCGTTGCCGTCTTGGAAAGGATGGATGCGCTCAAAACGCACATGGAAATCCAATAGATCATCAAATGCAACCTGCTTTAGGGCGTTGTAATCGGCAAGTAGCGACTTCATCTGACGGTGGACTTCTTCGGGTTGGGCAGTCTCTTCTTCCCCCACGGCATTGGCAAGTCGCTTGTACTCGCCAACGGCAAACCATGACTTGCGGCTGTCGGAAGTGTTTGTCTTCAATAGCAAGTGTAATTGCTTGATGTGAGTTTCGGTTATTCTTTCCGTGGCATGGTCGATGACATAATCAATGCAACGGAAATGGTTGACGGTTTCCATGATGTCATCAATGCGCGTGTTTTCCGTGGTGATGCCAAGGGTGTTGGTCTCAAAAATGTAGCGCGTCTGTTCTTTGGTCAGGCGGCTGCCTTCGATATGGTTGGAGTTGTAAGTCAAGTCAATCTGTAGGCGATGATAGATGCCGCCTTTCATCTTGGCATCCTTCTGTTCGCGCAAGGCTGCGAGCAAGGGAGACACCTCTTTTTTGCCGCGTTTGGGCAAGGCGGCCTCGGCAGGAATGTTCCATGTTTTTCCCGTAAGGAAAGCCCCTTCTATTTTGCCAGTGGCGCAATAATTACGGGCGGTGCGCTCGCTGATGCCGTATTTTTCGGCGAACTGACTGACTGAAATATATTCCATCTATCGGCAAGTTTTGACTAAAAACCGCCGCAAAGATAGCGATTTTTGCCGATACCGGCAAGTTTTGTGCAAAAAACTACAAAATCTCCCTCGCAATCCATGCGCAAGCCTCGGCATCGGCCAAGGCGTGGTGGTGGTCGATAAGGTCGAAGCCGCAGGCCGCCGCCACGGTGTGGAGTTGGTGGTTGGGCAGCAGTTTCCCGAAATGCTTGCGCGAGGCGCGGCAGGTGCAATAAAACTGATAGTCAGGGTAATCCATCTGGTAGCAGCGCATCACGGCCTTTAGGCAGCCTTCATCGAAGGGGCTGTTGTGCGCCACTAAAGGCAAGCCCTCGATGAGCGGCTCAATCTGTCGCCAGACGTATGGAAACACGGGCGCGTCCTCGGTGTCCTCGCGCGTGATGCCGTGGACGACGGTGTTCCAATAGTTGTAATAATTCGGTTCCGGCTGGATGAGGGAATAGAACGAGTCCACAAACTCGCCCTCGCGGACAATCACCACGCCCACGCTGCACACGCTGGTGCGCTCGTTGTTGGCGGTCTCGAAGTCTATGGCGGCGAAGTCTTTCATTTCTTGGTTTGGTATTTCTTCCACATCACTCTAACTTTTTCCGCGATTTCCTCCCGCAGCCATTCTGGCGATAGAACCTCAATATCAGGTGTTTGCGCTAAAATCTCCTGTTGGAAATCGAACTCGGGGCAAAGATGCAACTCGAAAATGCTGTATCCTTCGCCTTGCTCGACTTCTTTCTGTGAAGGATGCAACGGTAAAGAGCGCAAATAGTTGGCTTGTCCGGCATTGACCTTTAATTTAACCGTCTCGACCTTGGCGTTTTCATGCGCGATGATGCCGTAAAAGTCCTTGAAGAAATCCATCCCGTCGAACTTCTTGGGCATTTTGAAGGTTTTGCCAGTGATTTCAAGGTTGAGAATGCGGTCGAGGGCATAGATGCGCACTTGTTTGATGTGTGGACTTTGCCCCACAAGGTACCAACGTTGCTTGAATAGCTTCACGCAGTAGGGTTCCAACTCGAAGGTGCTGCTCTCGTCGCGCCAATAGCTTTGGTAGGTGATGCGCAGCGTCGTGTCAGCTTTCATGGCGGCGAGGATGGGGGAGAGGTGATCTTTCACTGAGGGCACTTCTTCCAACAGGATGCGGTCTTTGAGTTGTCGGTGCTCCATGAGCAAGTTGCTGGTGGAGATGGTGTTGAGCAGCCAGTTGCGCAGTCCGCTCTGCCGGATTTCTTCGGCGTTCTCGATGTAGTAGTGGTAGCCGCCCTTGCGCTCGCAAAGGATGACGAGGCCGAACATCTCTTGTGCCTCGTTGAGCCAAGTGTGGAAGGTTCGTTTGGGGATTTCCAGCCCCTCGCTGATGTCGTCGTCGAGCCAGCGTCGGTTGATTTCCTCGAAGGAAATTCGCTTGGCTCGGTAGATGGTATCGACGAGCCAGACATATTTGTTGATTTTGTTGGTTGCCATGATGGTTTGTTTTGTGATGATGCGGCAAAGATAGCGAAAACATGTGCAAAAACAAGGCGTAAGATGCTTTTTCAAATCATTTTTTGAACGGAACGAGCATGTTCTGTCAATTCCTTCCGAAGTTCAGGTTGCAAAGAAGTGTATCGGATGCAGGCGGCAAGCCAATCGAGAACCACTTGTCGATAGGCTTTGCCTTTGTATTCAATGTGTGTGAAGGCTTCGGCACATTGATTGTTGAGGGTTAAACTAAGCCGATTGCGCCTATGCTCAATGGAAATACTTCTTCCTCGTTTGTCCACAATCATCAGGTTGGGGCTCACTTGGGCGGATTCACAATCGAATGGGAAAGGCCTTTTCTGTCTTACCACCTCATTGACAAAGGCATACATGAATATGCGTCCCATGCCATGCTCGTCCTCGTGACGGAGCAGTCGGGCGATGGTGGCCGTGTCAAAGGCTTTTCGGGATTTCCTTGTCAATCTCAACTTTAATCTCATAGTAAAACTCACGGCAATAGATGAAGTCGGTGATGGCAAACTCGGTGTGGTCGAACAGGTTGTGGAAGGCATCGATCAGATGAAGGTCTTTGGTCAGTTCCTGGTCAAGGCCTTCGTTCCAGTTGGGTGGCGGACAATTCATTCCGATGAAGTCGTCGAAGGTTTGGTCGGCATCACGCTTTAATTCCAGCGGGAAAGTAACGCCGCTGTCGTAAATCACATTCCAGCCGGAATCCTGTAAGGCGCCCCAAAGATCTTGACGGTTCTCACCTTGCACCGGATGTAAAGTTACGTGAGTTCGATATAAGCAATCAAAAGAGAACCAGTTGGTTATCGGAGTAATGCTCAAGAGATATTGTGGGTTTCTTTGGGAAGAA
>JBGUHI010000017.1:0-2835 GCA_045111995.1 Candidatus Limimorpha sp.
TGAAGATGCGCAATACAACACCTACGGCAACAACGGAGTGTTGAAGCCCCATGCCGTTAGTGCGGCTACGATGGAGACCCCGTTGGCGGAGCAAAGCATCACCTATACGATGTTCGACAAGGTGAAGACCATTACCCAAGGCGATCGTATGCTATCATACGAATATGGTTATGACCACCAGCGCATTAAGATGGAGGAAACCCTCAATGGAACTACGGTCGCCGAGAAGGATTACTTTGGCAACTGCGAGATTATCCATAAGAATGGCAATATCCCTTATACCTATCTTTCTGGCCCATTGGGCACTTTTGCAGTGGTTAGAAGAATTAAGGGTTTTGACCAAGTTTCTTTCATATATAAAGATCATCTTGGCTCTTGGACAACCCTTTCGGATTATTATGGAGGTATTGAGCAAGAATTGTCATTTGATGCTTGGGGCAATCTCCGCGACGCCACGACTTGGAGTGGTGAGTTTACAGAGACACCCATGCTTGACCGGGGCTTCACCGGCCATGAGCATCTTTACAACTTCGGCCTCATCAACATGAACGGGCGGATGTATGACCCCGTGATGTCGTCGTTCCTGTCCGTGGACAGCTATGTGCAGCAGCCCGACAATTCGCAGAACTTCAACCGCTATGCCTATTGCCTGAACAATCCGTTGAAGTATACAGACCCGAGCGGGGAGTTGTTTGGCATTGACGACATTATGTTTTCCATGATTGTATATGGAATTTCTAGCGTGATGATTAACGGAGTAGTAAACACATGTGTCGGCAAGAACTTTTATGATGGCAGCTATGGGGCGTTTATGGGAAGTACCGTCGGTGTTGGAGTGGGAGGTGCCGTAGGTAACTGTCTCACCATCGGTGGGTTTTGGGGCGGTGCTATTTCGGGTGCGGCTGGTGGAGCCTCAGGGAGCTTTGTAGGCAGTTACTGTAACGCTGACTATGCGGGTCTTTCATCAAATAAGTGTTTGGAAAAGGGTTTGATAGATGCTGTCATTGGCGCAATGAGTGGAGGTCTGATAGGCGGCCTGTCGAGAGGAATTGCTGATTATAGGAATGGATACGGGTTTTGGAAAGGGAAAACTTCTGATAATGTAATATATGAATATTTAGCAGGTGGCAAAGGGACAAGAATAGAAACAGATTATAATGAAAGTATGGCAGCACGATTCAACGACGAATGGTTACAAGAAAGGACATTTGATAGAATGAAAGTGCGAGAGGGAGATATAGGGGTTAAAACGATCACGACAACATTAAATTCAGATAATCCAAACGTGAGCCAATATGGTTTTGCTACAACTGGCCAATACATTAATAAAAATGGTTATATAGTAAATGGTTTTAGATGTCCCTGCCCGTCTGGAGGTTCAGAGTTGCATATTAGTCCGTATGTTTTGTTTGCTCCCGACATGGTGTTTGATGCAACCGTTGGTCATGAATTGATTCATGCATATCATCATTTTGCCCTTAATAATGTTTCCGTTTTATACACCGAAAGAATCGCTCATGAGTATTCTTACAATGTGTATGCTTCATATGGTTACTACAAAACTGCTCAAGCCCAATTGATAAACTCGATTAATTTGGGTTTTGGTCCTGGCCCATATCCTTCTCAGTACATAATTCCTAGTAAGTACCCGTTTTCAATAAATTATGTGCCATGAATAAGGTTTTAGTATTGATAAGTTTGTTGTTAGGATCTTTTGCATTCGGTCAAGATGGCATATACGTTTATGATGGCTATCAAGACGATGAAAATAGTTCCTTGTATTTGGTCATTAGGGAAGGAAAGTATTTATTGGGATTGGAATACCAAGCGTCACCAGACATTCTGACGGGGACAAGCCTTTCCATTGGAACAAGTCGTGAGAATGGTTCTTGTTATATCTTGAAAGATGAGCTGTTTGGATATACCATGATGTTCGAGCGAATAGATTCGGGCTTATTTGTTTTAAAGCGGGGATTTGCCCCCATGTCAGGCATTGCGATGAAATATTTGAGCAGCCCTATGACAGCCCCATTTACGTATAGTTCTGACACATGGAATTTCCACCGCAACCCATATAGCATAATGCGAGATAATAGAAAAGCAAGAAGAGAGCACCGAATCAGTATCAAAGCGGGGAGATATGTAATGACTATAGGGTTTGAGAATACTTATTTGTTGAATTTGGACGATAGCGGCAGGTATTTTTATCAATACAGGGGGCTTACGCTTTCGGAAGGCGAATGGCGACGAAGTGGGAATTTGTTGATTATGAAAGACGATGGGTTGAACAAGCCTTTTTTTGCTATCATTAAGGAAAGTGGAATCATAAGTTCGTTTTTGCCTGGTGCGTATTGTGATGATGAATTGATTCCAGTTCACTAGGTCCTGTCGGATTTTACTCCGATTGAAGCGAATATAAGCATCTGGAATGCGAAATGTGCTGTGTTTCGGGCGGGTTCCGCGGAATCCGCCCGAAACTGTTTTTTGTTTCATATTCGTGCTATTCGTATGGCGTTTGTCGTGTATCCTTCCGCCCCGCCAGGGCTTTGTTTTGGATTCGTTTATCATAGGCTGGGGTTGCATTGTATTTTACCCCTGCATATTACCCGTTCTCCCGAATTTGCAATTCGGGAGTCGCGAGTATCAGCATTTGCAATGCGGAAAAAGGGTTGCGGAAACATTTTGCAGGATTTTGGCTACGCTTACGATATTTTCGCTAATTTAGCCGCCCGAAAAGACAACCTGCGCAACTTGGAAGAGACCTTCACATACGACCACTTGAACCGCCTGACGGACGTTTGGCTGAACAACGCCCCGACAGGCCACATGGCCTAC
>JBGUHI010000018.1:0-40771 GCA_045111995.1 Candidatus Limimorpha sp.
TTTGTTCATAACCTTTGAACGAACCTCAATCCTTGTTATTACTATGCCTCCCGAAAATTTCAGCCTAATTTTTGTCCATTAGCCCGATTTGTTTAATTGTTGTTGGTCGGATAGCATTTTTCGTGCCAAAATTGTAAAACATTATAAACCAATATAATACAAAACAAGGTTTACAAAAAGTGTAAAGATTCTTTACAGTGGGTGTAAAGAAACTTTACAATGCACAAACATTCAGAAATCACGAAATTGGTCGCTAATGTGATAAATTTTATGTCCTTGCGACCGATTTCATGCATTTTACCTGCGTAACAAACAAAAATAAGCGTATCTTTGCGGCAAAATACGAAGTCCATTCTCCATCCGAAAAAGGAATCATTATGAGCAAACTATTCATTGGCCGCGAAAAAGAACAACAACTGCTGAAAGAATACATCAACTCTGCCCAATCGGAGTTCATAGCAGTTTATGGACGAAGGCGCGTCGGCAAAACCTTCTTAATCCAACAAGTCATCGGCAACGATTACGCCTTTTATGCGGCGGGCATGAACAAAGTTTCTATGCGAATCCAACTCAAAAACTTCATGCGATGCATACGGAAAAACCGTCCCGAAACGCCATTGGCAACCTCTTGGTTTGATGCCTTTTTGGCTTTGGAAATGTATCTTGAATCGCTACCGAAAGGCAAAAAGATCGTTTTCATCGACGAAATGCCCTGGATGGACACGCCCCGTTCCAATTTCATCAGCGGCTTGGAGCATTTTTGGAACTCATGGGCATCATGGCGCGACGACATCAAACTCATCGTATGCGGCAGCGCGACATCTTGGATCATCAACAATCTCATCAAGAACCGAGGCGGGCTTCACAACCGCGTGACACACAAGATTCCTCTTAAACCATTTACGTTGAAAGAGTGTCAGATGTATTTCGTGGCAAGGGGTTTTCGACTGTCAGCCAAACAGATAGCCGAATGTTATATGGTCATGGGCGGTGTGCCTTTCTATTTGTCAAAAATGGAGAAAGGCGAAAGCGTCGCACAAAATATCGACCGACTTCTCTTTGCCGAAGAAGGGGAATTGCACGACGAATTCCAAAGCCTTTACGACTCCCTTTACAAAAACGCCGCAAATCACATCAAGATAGTGACGGCATTGGCGACCAAAGGGAAAGGCCTGACAAGGCAAACGATTCTTGAAAGCACAAAACTTCCCGACAACGGAAAATTTTCGCTGATGTTAGAAGAACTTGAAACATGCGGTTTCATACGCAGTTACGAGCCATTCTTGAATGATTCGGGAAGGTCAAGACGCAGAAAAGCGGACGAACGGCAAAGTCCCGACACCTTGTTTCAATTGGTGGATCCTTTCACGCTATTTCATTTTCAAGTGACTCGACAAATGGGCAAACACGACCCACATTATTGGTCGAACAGCCAGAACACCCATGCCTACAGCACATGGAGCGGACTGTCGTTTGAGATGCTCTGCCTTAACCATGTGGAACAAATCAAAACGGCATTGGGCATTTCAGGCATCACCGCCAATGTGTTCTCATGGTTTGGGAAAGGCAAAAACCGCTCCGCCCAAATCGACCTGCTCATTGACCGTGCCGACAAAGCCGTCAACATCTGCGAAATGAAATTCCACAACAAACCCTACGCAATGACGGCGCAGGATGAGGACGACATAGAACACAAGGTTTCCTCATTCATCGAAGCGACCGGCACCGACAAAAACGTCATTGTGACAATAGTAACCGCAAAAGGTCTTGAAAGGAACGAGCATTCTGAATGTGTCCAAAAAGAACTGACTTTGGAACAATTGTTCTGTTAGACTTATGGCCTTGTCACAAAACTTTCAAAACCCACAAAACATTTATTGCAAGGAAAGTCGCCAACCGGCTCCTTTCCGGCGGCAAGGCGGTTGCCGTGCCGCACCCAATATGATTTGGGTTTTGCATTGTTTTGTGGGTTTTGTGATTAAAATCATTCCTTCTTCAAAGCCATAACAGGATTCACTCGCGCCACAGAGACGATTTGCCACAACACCGAGCCGATGGCGATGGCAAACGACAGCGCCACCGTGACCACAAAAATCCACGGATGCAGGTCGATACGATAGACGAAATCCTCCAAATAGCGCCCGCACACATACACTGCAATGGGGATGGCGATGACATTGGCAATCAGTATCATGACGACATATTCTTTCAAGTTGCGGCGGATTTCGCTTTCCATCGTGCCCCAAACACCTTACGGATGGCGATGGTCTTCTCCCTTTCAGAGGCAAAATGCGTACTCATAGCCACCAAACCTAACAGAGACAGCAATACCGCCACTGCCATAAACAGATCCACAAGGCGCATCTTGTTTTTGGTGCCCTGCAATTTTTCCAGCAGCATATTGTCGATAAAGTCGGCAGAAGCTTCCCAATAAACGGATTTCTTACTCATGTGCTTATCGTACACCCCCATGATGGCTTTACGCGCCTCTGCATGATCGCCCACAATCTCCAACACAGGATGATACGCCACTCCTCTGAACATCAGCTCCTTCCCTACAATCTGCACCGCACCGAAGGTCTCATCCACCACATGCGCAGCATCTGTGATGGCAAAATCCCCCACCACGCCGCACAGGTCATAACCGACATTCCGCTTGTACCATACGCCTAACGAATCAGGATCGAAGTCCTCCATCGGCATCCCCATCTGGCTTTCCAAAAGGCCTTGCGTCAACAGCCATTGGCGTTCATCCAACTGGCCATACTTAGCCTTGATGTCGAAGTCGTACAGGTCAAAAGCCACCGTGTCGCACATCAGGTATCTCACTTGAATCCAATTGTCAGGATCGTTGAGGCGTTTCCAGCTTGAACCCATACGAGCACCTCCAGGATAGCCGTAGGAATGTCCCATCCGCTTCACACAGGGCAACGCTAGTAAGTCGTTCTCAAAGGCCTCGTCGCCCGAAAGGATGGACTCGATGTAAAACAGATTCTCGGTACGGCACCCGACAGGCCTCCGCTCCATGTGCCGCATCTGCACCTCCATCGTGATTACCAAGGCAATCAGCACGATGGCGATGGCGTTTTGCAGAACGATGAACACCTTCGAGAGCACCATCTTGTTGCGGAATCGGAACGCACCCTTCACCACATCGATAGGTTTGGCCCGCGACACCACCACAGCAGGAATAATGCCCGCTAACAGCGCCACCACGACCACCATTAGCAGATAGGTCAGCAAATAGTCTGGTGATAGCAAAACCTTTACAGCAATATCACCACCCAACAAGCGGTTGACCAACGGCGCGAGTGCTTCGGCTAACAAAATGCCCAGCACCATGCACACCGTAGTGAACGCCAACGACTCAAGCAGGTATTTCCCGATGATTTGGCCTTTGGTGGCTCCGTGCAATCGCCTTGTGGCCATCTCTTTGGCTCGCTTGCTTGTCAGAGCCACATTCAGGTTGATATAGTTGAATATCGAGGAGATCAGTAGCAACAAACCCACCGCCAATAGGCTGCGCATCATGGTCTTGTCGCCTTTCTTCAAATTGGTGCTGGCATCGCTGTAAAGCATCTCATCCAGTCGAATCAACGTCAGGTTTTTAGGTTCAATGTGGAAATCGCTGCCCAAGATTGTCTTATAAAATGTCTGACAAGCCACAACCATCTTCTCCTGCAACACCTCTCGGTCGGCATTGGGATGCGATTTCACAAAAACCCACACGTTTTCAAACGTTTTGGCAGGACGGGCTGGGCTGTTGAAGCCGCCACGAAACGATCTGCCATCGGTGAGGTCCACATTGACAATCACATCGGGCATAGAGCTGAAAAGCGAGGTGCCCAAGTCGGTGAACACACCCGCTACGGTAAAGTCATGTGCCAAAAGATGGATGGTCCGCCCCACGACATCACCATTTTCCGATAGGGTTTGCGCCAGTTTTTCCGATATGAAAGCCATCAAAACACCGTCAATCTGGTCAGGTTGGCCTTCTGATAACTGGACAGGAAAAAAGTCGAAAAAGCCTCGGTCGCAACCCAGCACGTTCACCATGCTCCACAGTTCATCGACTTTTATCTCCGCACCATAGATTTGGCCGAACTCGGTAACAGCCTCAATTTCAGGAATGCTCTCCCCGATGCTCTCCCTCATCCCGTATTCGAACAGGGTAATGTCATTCAAAGCCACACAATAGATTTCCTTCCTATGTGGATTCTCATGTGTAATGGCGATATGCTGCGTCACATAACAGAAAATGACGACCACAAAGGCGAGGCTGACGGCCAAACCTACGGCCTCAATGATGGTGTAGAGTTTGTTTCTACTGAGAAATTTGATGTAACTGCTCATTGCTGTTGGATTAACTACGTTGAAATCTCAGATTCGGCGGAGCCAATCTTCGATTTGTTGATTGTTGAATTGTTGCGAGGGGTACAGCATATTTCGTGCCAAAATTATAAAGTATTGAAAACCAATATGATATAAAATAAGGTTTACGAAAAGTGTAAAGAATCTTTACAGTGGGTGTAAAGAAACTTTACAGTCGGTGCCATTGATCTTTAGATTCATCCGTCTCAATACATCAACCCAACCATCCAAAGCGGCAGTTTGTTGCCACGAGGAGATTCTATGTCATCGGCTAAAACAAAGGAGTTGGGCAAATCGGCAATCTGGTCAAAGGTTTTGTCTTCGCCGCCGACTTCGAATGTCCACTTTCCGTCCACCTTGAAATCGCCTTGTTGTTTGCCGTATTCTACCGTATGCTGGTAACTCAACTGATTGACAGCGAAGCATTCACGAGCCGTGCCAATCTTTACTGGTGTAGTTGCCAACGCATAAAGAAGGTTGGAGTTTTCAAGGAAAATCTTGTCGGGTTTTTGCATCTTTTTCACCGAAACGAGGTCGCTGAAAAGAAGATGCAGCAACTTTGCGTCGGCCAAATGCCCCAGATATTCAATGACCGTGTTACGTTGCAGTTCAATCATCGAAGCCATCTTTGAGATGTCAACATCGAAAGGAACCTGTTGCGCCAACACATTCAGCAATGCCTTGATTTTACGGCAGTTGCTCGGATTCACTTTGCGAAGTTGCGGCAACTCGACATCAATCACATAGTTCGTGGTCTGTTCGATAAGCGGATAATAATCGATGGGGTTCTTCAGATAAAAAGGATAATACCCGAACTTGAGATATTCGTGGAAATGCTGGAGCGGACGGCACAAAGTGTTCACTTCAGCCGCTATTTCCTTGGGATTGGAAAGTATTTCTTCCAACGGATGGCAAGGCAAATTGATGCCTTTGTAGAATTGAAGGTATTCCCTGAACGAAAGCCCAGGCATATAATATCCACGGCAGCGGCGCGAAAGGTCGGCATCACCGTCAATCAGTTTGAGCAACGACGAACCGCTCAAAACAATTTGAAGGTTGGGATAGGTATCGGCCACTTCCTTCACCTCGCGACTCCAGTTTTCGTATTTGTGCGCCTCATCGAGCACCAATAACTTGCCACCGTGTTTGTAGAACTTCTCGGCGACTTCCAAAATGGAATGTTGCGTGAAATAGGAGAAGTCGAGGGAGCAATACAGCGCTTCCTCGCTCCCGACACCATATTGCTGCCTGATGTGTTGCCTCAGCAAAGTCGATTTTCCCACGCCTCTCGGTCCCCTAATGCAAAGCATAGGAGCGTCCCAATTGACATGGTTCATGAAATTTCTCACCATCTTCATGCTGGTGGCGTTGAGCATCGCGTCCTGTTTCTCAAATAACAATTCCATCGTCTATCAGTTTAATTTGCTTTTTACAGAAAGCAATTTTTGTTTAATTGTGCTTTTTACAAAAAGCAGTTTTACACCAAATTTGCTTTTTATAGAAAGCAAAAATAGACATTTTTTGAATACCATGCACGAAAACTTGAAAAATTTTTCTAAAACGGCACACTTTTCCAAACGAAAAAACAACTATCCAACCCATTTTTCTGAACGAATAATTGAGTTACAGCCCATTTTTCTGAACGAAAGTTGTACTGCTTGCGAAAAGCAAACACGGACATGTTGATGTTTTTGTCACAAAACCCACAAAACATTTTTTGCATGATTCTGTAGGGACGCATCGCATGCGTCCGCCTGCATACGGTTGCATTACAGCGGACACACGCGGTGTGTCCCTACAGGATTATTCATTGCGTAATGATTTCACCGGATTCACCGTAGCCGCCCGCAAACTCCGCAAGGTGACCACCGCCACCGTGACACCCAAGACGGCCACTAATGCCAAGGCGAACACCCAAACATGCAGCGGCACTTGGTAAGTGAAACCCTCCAAATAACGCCGCATGATGACGATGCTGACAGGCACGGCGATGACGAAGCACACCAGCACGATTTTCACGAAGCGCGAGTTGAACATGGCCAAGATTTGCTGCACCGTGGCGCCGTGCACACGACGGATGCCGATTTCCTTGCGGCGGTGCTCCGTCTCGAACATCACGAGGCCGAATACACCCATGAGCGAGATGACAATGGCCAAGATGGTGAACAAATTGACGAGTTTCGAGAGGTTCTGCTCCTTTTTGTATTGGCTCTCAATGGATTGTGAGAAAGGTTGAACCTCGAATGACATGCCGTCGCCCAAGTTGGGGTCGAGGTCGTTGAGGGTTTTGGTGGTGCGCTCTATCAAAGCGGGGACATCCACGCCGGCCTCGGTGCGGATGAATAACATGTTGGTAATGTTCCACGGGTCTTTGCCATAGACATAGAAGGCAAAAGGTCCCATGGGTAGGCGCAACGAAGAAAAGTTGAAGTCCTTGCAGAAGCCGGCAATCGTAGCGATTTGGTCATCGTGGCCGCCAATCTGGTCGTCAAGGGTAATTTTGTAATAGTCACGTGCAAATTCGTTGAAGATATAGGTGCCAGTAGATTGCTCGTCGGCTTCGGTGAAATCGCGGCCTTCCACAATGTCGATGCCCATGAAACGCAGGAAGTTCCACGAAACAGGATAGACCTGCCAACCGGCTTCCTCGCCACGCACTTTGCGGCCCCAACTCATTCGGGAATCTCGTATGAAATCACCGTTACCCCAAGCGAGGTCCTTGATGGCGGCATCGGCCCGCAACTTGTTCTCCACGGCTTCGCGGTGAGTGGCGAGATTCCACGACACCTGCGACTGCAACAGACATTCCTGATTGAAGCCCATTTCGTGATTCATCATATACAGGCGTTGCTCGTGGACGAATATGGCGCAGATAATCAGCACCATGGAAACGGTGAACTGCAAGCCAATCAAGCCGATGCGGAAGACTTTGCCCTTTTGCGTGGTGCCAAGTGTGCCTTTCAGGGCGAAGGCGGGATTGAACGAGGTGGCGAACAAGGCCGGATAGAGGCTCGCCGCAACGGAAATGAGCAAGCCCGAGCCGACAACCAAGGCTGCGAGGCCCAAGTTTTGAGTGAAATCGAGAGAGGTGTCAATCAGCGAAGCCAAGGTGGACTGCTTGAACAGCGTGACTGCGGCCACGGCCAAGCCCAAGGCAATGACGACCATCGTCACCGACTCGCCGACAAACGACATCACCAACTGGAAACGGCTGCTGCCCAGTATCTTGCGCGTGTTGATGCTCCGCAACCGAATGGGTACCATCGCGAAGAAGAAGTTGATGTAGTTGATGAAGGCGATGACCACCACGAGAATGGCAATGACGAGCAGGGTCATCGTCGTGGTCTTGTTGCCTGTCTTGCCAGGCGTAAAGTTGCCCGGATGACCGAAATACATATCTGTCAGCAGCACAGGATAAAGCCCAAACAAGGCCTCTTCGTCGGTAACCTCAATGCCTTGCACCTCACGGAAAAACTGCCTGACGGCTGGCTTCGCGACCTCGGTAATCGCTTTGGGGTCGGCACCTTTGCGAAGTTTCAGGAAATAGTGGAACGAAAACTCTTTCCACTCGTTGATGAAAATATCGCCCATATTGGCAAGCATCTCGAAAGAGGAAAGGTCGCTGTGCTTCGGCATATCCTTATAGATGGCCACGATGGATATTTCCTGCCACGCCGAGCCATCGTGATACTTCATGGCATCGCCCACTTGGACACCAAGACGCTGGGCCGCTGACTCCGAGAGGGCAAAGCCTGTGCCTGTCAAATCGTCCCAGTTGCCCGCCACCAGTTCAAAGCCGAACACATCGCGTGCGCCTTGGTTCAAGGCGGCTACCGAGATGGACACAGGCGATTGCTCCTCGCTTACCCGAACCGCGATGGGATTACCCATGATTTTACCGCAGCCGCCGGCTTCAATGTCAGGGGAAGCGTTGAGGACATACTCTCCCATCGGGCGGCACAGGTAAGAAGAATAACCGGCATAATTCTGTTCCACTTTTACGAGGCAATAGATTCGGTCGCTGTCCTTGAGATCTTTGTTGTAGGTGAGGTCGTGGTGCACCTGCACAAGGATGATGTAGAGCGCGGCGAAAGCTGCTGTCAAGCCCAAGATGTTCAGGATTGAGGAAACGAGGGAGGTCTTGCCTTTTCTATAAATACGCATGATGTTGAAATGTTGATTGTTTAACTGTTGAATTGTTTTCCAGTTTGGGTCTTCGAATCCCCCCTGCCCCCCTTTACAAAGGGGGAAGCCTACCGGACGCAAATTTTGACCCAAGTTCTGCGTCGCTTTGCGCTCCCCCTTTAGAAAGGGGGCAGGGGGATTCAAACACGCTCTTCTTACAACTGCGACAAGACATCCTCCACAATCTTACCGTCGAAGAGGTTGATGATGCGGTCGGCAAAGCCGGCATCGCGCTGCGAGTGGGTCACCATGACGATGGTGGTGCCTTCCTTGTGGAGGTCGGTGAGCAGGTCCATCACCTCGCGGCCGTTCTTCGAGTCGAGATTGCCAGTAGGCTCGTCGGCGAGGATGAGTTTGGGGTTGGCGACGACGGCGCGGGCGATGGCCACCCTCTGCTGCTGACCGCCCGACAACTGCTGCGGGAAGTGGTCGCGGCGGTGGCGGATGTCCATGCGCGCCATGATGGCCTCCACGCGCTCCTTGCGCTCGGCGGCGGGGATGTTCATGTAGCGCAGCGGCAGTTCGATGTTCTCATACACGTTCAGTTCGTCGATGAGGTTGAAACTCTGGAACACGAAGCCGATGTTGCCCTTGCGGAACTGGGTGCGGTCCTTCTCCTTGAGGTCGCCGACCTGCTGTCCGAGGAGTTCGTACTTGCCCTCCGAGGGGTTGTCCAAGAGGCCGAGGATGTTGAGCAAGGTGGACTTGCCGCAGCCCGAGGGACCCATGATGGCGACAAACTCGCCTTCGTTGATTTCGAACGAAACGCCAGCCAAGGCCGTGGTTTCGATTTCTTCCGTGCGGAAGATTTTGGTCAGATTTTCTGTTTTGATCATCATTGCTTTGAGATTTTGATTGTTATACGATTTGTTTATTGGTTTTATTGTGTTGTTCAGGGACTTACGTTGTATGACAGGGATTTAGGTCGCCTGCTTAGTGGTCTGTCGCCCCTACGGGGCTGGGTTGGTGGAGTGCTGCCTGTCGGGGTGCTGCCACGGGTCGGGACCTGAGTCTCCGAAGGTCGTGACCTACGGTTACGGTAGTCACGCCCCTTCGGGGCTGGGTTGGTGGAGTGCTGCCTGTCGGGGTGCTACCACGGGTCGGGACCTGAGTCTCCGTAGGTCGTGACCTACGGTTACGATAGTCACGCCCCTTCGGGGCTGGGTTAGTGGAGTGCTGCCTGTCGGGGTGCTACCACGGGTCGCGACCCGCGGTTACTATAGTCACGCCCCTTCGGGGCGAGGCCCGATCCTGTCGCTGTCTGTTCTCCCGCTTTGCGTCATTGACTACGTCGAATCTTCGATTTGCGAGGAACGAAGCAATCCAGACTTACAGTCTACCCCTTTCCTCCTCACTCACCGACCTCGAATTAAGCCGCACTTTCGATTTACCAAACTTGTAAGTGACATTCAGCATGATATTTCTATTGTCGCCGTCAAAAAAGACCAACGAATTGCCGCGAAGGATGTTCTGCTGCCATGAAATCATAGTATTGAAGATGTCGTTGGCACTCAACCTCACGGTCAAGTTGTTGTCCAAGAAACTTTTCTCCAGACTGGCCGAGAGTTGCCACATCTCCTTTTGCGTGATGCATTCCGCAGGGTAAGGGCTCATGTAATAAAAATTCAGATTGAATTTCACATCGTAAGGCAAGGTCAGCATGTTGCCGACATTAAGTATGGCGAAGTTCCTGTTGTTTTGCTTCAGGACGCCGTCCTCCTCCTTCTCGTAATAGTTCCTGCCGAAATAGACGGAACTATAGAGATACCACCATTTTGTGACGTTACCATTCCAAGCGATGGAGCCAAAAAAGTTCTGTGTGTGGTCACCATTTCTGTAACGAAATTCTCCAACATCAAGGTTGTCAGCGCTTTGATAGAGTTCCCTATATATCGGGTTGATTAGGTAATTGTAGCCGAAACGCACCGAGAGCGAGAAGGGGAAACTGGCGAAAACCTGCGCCGAATGGATGTGGGTGTTGATTAGGTTGGGGTTGCCTTGGGTGACGAGCAATGAATCAATGTACAAGCTGGGGTTCAAGGCATCTAATGAAGGGCGAACAATACGCTTCGAGTAGGACGCACCTATCGCATAGCCTTGTGCGGGCTTGTATTGCACCGTGGCATTCGGGAAAAGCCCGGGCTTCGTGTAGTCCACTTGGGGAACGTCGTTCAAGTAGTTGTGACGATCCACATACTCAAACCGCAGTCCGGCGGTGGCCGACCATTTGTCGGAGAAATTGTGCGCAACGCTGGCGTAGGCGGCGGCATTCGACTCGTCGGAATGGTAGTGCTGCAAGAGGTTGTTGTTTCCGCTCAAATCGACGTGGTTGTCGGTCTGAATCAAGGAGTATTTCGCTCCTGCCGAGAGCGTGGTTTTGCCGTTTCTGAACGGCAGGGTATAGTCCACACTGCCCACATAGATGCTCGTGTTGCCGTAGCCTTTGTTGAGGTTCAGAATGCCTTGGCTTTCACTTCCGTCAACGATGTTGCGGAAAGCGTCCTCGTCATTATAGCGGTTGTAGGTGTAGTCCAAGGTCACGTTGAGGTTCTGTCCGAGACTGTCGATGTCGTAGTTGAAAAACAGCGTGTTGTTGCTTCGCAGGCTCTTGTCGTTGGTGTTGGTCACTGTTTTGAAATCTGTGTGGTTGTCCGCCACAAAATGGGTGCTTTGCTCGCGCAGGCTCGTCCCATTGCTCAAATTGTCAATGCTCTGCAAACCCATAGTGATTTTCGGGGTCAAAGCATATTCTAACATCAGTTTTGCGTTGTGGCCTCGATTTTCCGAGAGGTTGTAGGCACGGTGCTCCATCATCGAGTAACCCATCACATCCTCGTTGTTGATGGTGTGCGTGTTGCGTCCGTTGAAGCCGTAATAGAGGTTGGCCGAAAACCTGTTTTTCGAGAAGGTGACATCGGCAAATGCTCTCTCGCTCCAGCGTCGCGCTTTGGTCACCGTGCCGCCGAGGCGCACCGAAAAGTCATCATTGCGCCGTATCGTGACGATTTTCACGATGGCGGTCGCGTCAGCCTCATATTGCGAAGACGGATTGTGAATGATTTCGATGGACTTGATGTTTTGCGGGTTCAGGTTATAGACCTCCTCCATCGAATACACGCGCCGATTGTTGATGTAAACGATGGGCGACCCTTGCCCGATGACGGAGAGGTTGTTCTGCCCATCCACTAAGAGGCCAGGTGTTTTCTTCAGCATGTCGATGCCGTCGGCACTCGACGAGAGCAAGGTGCTTTCCACCCCGACCACGGTCCTGTCGGGCAGGTTAGTGATTTCAGGTCGTTTGGCCGCGATGGTCACCTCCTGAAGTTGCGAGGATATGACACTCATTTTCAGCGTTCCCAGATTTCCTTTCGGTTGGTTGACAAACTTCGGCTCATAGCCTACAAAGGTGATTTTCAGCAGGTCGCAAGCCAAGTCAAGGGTGAAGCGGCCATCATTGTCAGTGGTCACGCCGCCGAGGAATGTGCTGTCGGGCAGTTGCATCGCCACGGCAGTTGCGTAAGGAATGGGAGTGTCGGTTTCATCCACCACGCGGCCGCTGATGTTTTGCGCCTTCGCGCCCAGCACTGCCACAAAAACAAGCAGTGCCGTAATAAATGATTTCTTATTCATAATGCTGTAATTTTAAAGGTTGAGCATATGGAAAAATCTCTCCGCTTTTTCAAGCCCCAAAGCCATTACCAATTTTTCAAAAAGCAACTGCTTGATTTTTAGTCTTCTTCGATTTTTCATCGCAACACTTTTTCTTGGTTTTCACGTTTTCCGAGTCAATCCTTTTGATTCTGCCCCCTACCGTGGTGCCTTTCACTTTGACATCGCCGTAGTAATCGATTCTGCCCGAGCCTGCGATGTTGTAGTCCATTGATTCTATTTGGCAGCGGGTCTCTATCGAACCCGAACCAGCCACGGAAACTTTCGCGCTCCTGACCACCCCCGACTCGATTTCCATATCGCCCGAGCCAGCAACGCTCAAATTCGCATGGTCGGCAATGAGATGCTTGCACTTCAGTTTTCCCGAGCCGGCAATGCTCATCGTAAAGTCCTCGATGGTGGCAATTTCCTTGAAAATGGCATCGCCCGAGCCTGCTATGCGAATGCCAAGGTCTTGGACTTCAGTGGCTTCCTCGAAAACCACGTTTCCCGAACCCGTCGTGCTGATTTTTAATCTTCGGGCTTCAAACGGCGTAACGAAGCGAAAGTCACCGCTACCCGTTATCCTGATTTCCTCAATCGTCGGGGCGGTGAGTTCGATGAGGAACTTCGTCGGCTTCAGGTTGATGTTGTCAAACCTTTTGTCCTTTTTAAGGTTTAGGCAATCATCTTGTACTTGGATGTCGAGACACTCGAAAAGATTCTCGTCAAGGGTGACGCGGCAGGAGTAGTTGTCCGCCACCGAGTAGTTTACCGTGGCGGGCAAAATCTTGTTGATTTCGTCAAAGTCCGCCACATCGAAGTCGCGCGTGACGAGGTTACCATTGCCTTCAGCGAATGTTCCCTGCGAGTACACAGTGATGATTTTGTTGCCATTTCCGTCGATAACGGTATCCGCCTTGTACACTTTGTTTGTCTGCGCCTTCGCGCCCAGCACCGCCATGAAAACGAGCAGTGCCGCAAAAAATGATTTCTTGTTCATAATGCTGTGGTTTTATAGGTTGATAATTCATTTGGATTTTGGCACAGCAATCCTTGTGCCAAATTTGTAAATTATTAAAAACCAATAAATTATAAAAACGTGCTTTGCAAAAAGTGTAAAGTTTCTTTACAGTGGGTGTAAAGAAATTTTACAGTCATCATGTAAACCAGTAGCAATCCATTCCCCTATTTTTGTAAAAAAGTTGGAAAAAAGCAAAAAATCAACCAAAAACAGGTTGGAAAAAAGCAAAAAAGTAGTATTTTTGCGGTTGGAAAAAAGCATTAAGAAATGGTTAATAGAAAGATTTACAACTATTTAAAAAACTATACAAGAAAGACATTTCCAAGTACATTGCCGACAACAAACTTTTCATCAAGGATATTTTTGACAAGATTCCATCGGAACTCAACGCCCAAAACAAACGGTTTATCCTTAAATCGCTGAACGACAGGGCGAAATTCGACAAATACGAGAACAGCTTCCTTTGGCTGACCGATGCAGGTGTTGCCCTGCCCACCTATAATGTTGACAAACCTTGCGTACCGTTGAAACTCAACGAACAGCGCAATTTGTTCAAGTTGTTTCTCAACGATGTTGGCTTGTTGGCTTGCATGTACTCGTCTGGATTTCAACTCAATATCATGATTGGCGAAATCAATGCGAACTTTGGTGCCGTTTTTGAGAATTTTGCCGCGCAGGAATTACATTCGCATGGTTACGACCTTTATTATTTCAACAGCAAAAAGCAAGGAGAGCTTGATTTTGTCATTGAACATGACGGCCAAGCTCTCCCAATAGAAATAAAATCAGGGAAGGACTACAAGCGGCACAACGCCCTCAACAATGTGATGAACAATGAGGAGTATGCGATAAAAGAGGCTTTTGTCTTCACGACAGAAAACATCGAAATCCGCGACAGGAACATATATTTGCCTGTATATATGCTGATGTATCTTCGCGAAAAGGCGCTCCCGAACGGAAAAATTGTTTTTGAGCCGATGTAGTTGCCTGAATTGATGAAACTACTTCAAAACACCAACACCTCACTCTCTCCAAAGTTATCATAACTCGAGGTAATCACCCTCTCCCCAGCCTCTAAGCCTTCAACGACCTCGTAATACTGCGGGTTTTGCCGACCGATGCGGATGTCGCGCTTCACGGCTTTGCTGCCATCGGAGGTCAGTACGTAAATCCACTTGCCGCCGGTCTTTTGGTAGAAGGCGCCACGTGGGATGAGCACGGCCTCCACGGGCTGGCCGAGTTGCAGGTTGAGGTAGTACGTCTGGCCGCTGCGGATGTTCTCCGGCTGCTGCCCGACAAACTTGAAATCGGCCTTGAACTTGCCATCGCGCACCTCGGGATACACCTTGCGGATCTGCGCCTGATAACGCTCACTCTGCCGCTCGAAGGTGGCCTCAAGGCCCGCCGTGATGCGGTCGATGTAGTGTTCATCGATTTGGGCCTCGATCTTGTAACTGTCGAGGTTGTTGATTTGCCCGATGCGCGAGCCTGCGCTCACCGACTGGCCGAGGACGACATCCAAAAGGCCCAATTCGCCGTCGATGGGCGCCTTGATGGTGAGGTTGTCCTTGCGCTTGCGGATCATCATCATGTTGAGGCGCATGTTGTCGAGGCTTTCGCGCATCTGCATGATTTCCACCGAGCGGTAGAGGCTGTCCTGCTTGGCGCGGTTGATGACGAGTTTGAGGCGGTTGGAGTAGAGTTGGTAGTCCTCCTCGGCTTTCAGAAAGTCCTCGCGAGCGATGAGGCCATCGTCATAAAGGGCTTTTTGCGCCTCGTAAGTGCGTCGGTTGCGCTGCACCTCCATTTGCAGTTGCAGTTTCTCCTGCTCGACGCTCAACTTCTGCTGCTCCATCTGTATCATGGTGTTGCGCAGGATGTTCTCCTTCTCGGCGAGGTCGGCCTCGGAGTTGAGGATTTGCATGTCGAGGTTCTCGTTGCTCAAAATAAGGATGACATCGCCGGCACTGACGCGGCTGCCTTCCTCGGCTACAATCTGTTGCACCACACCACCCTCCAAAGGACTGATTTGGATGGTCGTCATGGGCGCGACTTGTCCGCTGATGCGGATGTAGTCGTTGAACTCGCCTTGGGTGACGGTGCTCACGGTGATGTTGTCTGCGTCGATGCGGAGTTTCTGGGCATCGTCCCTGAAGATGAGCCAGAGGATGAAGGCTAAGAGCAAAGCCCCGCCCCAGAACGGCAAAGCCTTCTTCGTGAACGCGCGGGCAATGCCTTTCTTCTTTTCGATCTTTCGATCCATTGTGTTGGTTTCCATATTCGTTGTTATTTGTTGTTTGTTTTCTTGTTGTGCAGGGATTTACACCGCCTGCTTATTGTTTTGTCGCCCCTACGGGGCTGGCCTGCTGGGGTTTGGCGTACCCGATGTTGGCAGGGGTTATCACCGCCTGCCTATTATCCATCGCCCCTACGGGGCTGGCCTGTCGGGGTGCTGCCACGGGTCGCGACCCGCGGTTAAGATAGTCTCGCCCCTTCAGGGCTGGGCTTCGCCCCCGCGTCGCTTTGCGCTTCCCCCTTTGAAAGGGGGTGCCCGAAGGACGGTGGATTTCATAAACTCTTTTTACGTTCCAATTCTCCATATCAATTATTCTTCAACGACTTAATCGGATTCATCCGCGCAATGCGGTTGCTGCATAGCACCACCACGCCCGTCACGATAAAGAGGATGACCAACGCTCCGATGAGGAAATACAAGGGCGAAAGTCCAATGCGCTCGGCGAACTGCTCCAACCACTTGTGGGCCACGAAATAGGTGGCGACGCAGGCCAAGATCGCCATCACCAACGAAAGTTTCAGCACATCCCAAGCGAAAAGGCGTAGCACATCCGCCGCCGTCGCGCCGTGAATTTTGCGGATAGCCATCTCCTTGCTCCTTCGGTTGGACTCATCACGGACGAAACCGATAAGCCCCAACACGGCAATCATTAGGGCAAAGACGGAGCCGATGAGCACGGTGTTGCGCATCTTGCGGTTGCCGTCGTAGGCCGAGCTCATTTTGTCGGCGTAAACGTTCAACTGCACGTCTTTTCCGTCAAGGGCTTCGGAAACGACAGCGGTCATCTTCGCCATCGTTGTTTCGTCTATCTTGTTCACCTTGAACACAATATGCGGCATATAAGATTCTCCATCGTCCAAACTGCCGTAAAAACGCACACTCGGACGGCTGTCCATATTCACGATGCTGCCGAGGCGGATGTCGCGGTACACGCCCGAAATAGTGTACAACGGCATCCCATAACGTCCGTGGCCCGTAATTTGAATCTGTTTCCCCACCGCGCCGTCGCTCCAGTCGGCGAAATCGGCCATTCGTTTCACGAAACTCTCGCTCACCACCAATTCAGAGGAATCGGCGGGCGCGCGACCATCCACAAACTCCATCCCAAAGAGGTCGTAAAAACCTGTTGTGGCTTCGCATTGGTCGGCCACATTGAACAGTTCGCGGTCATCACCTGGCAGATATATGTTGTTGCCACTCGAACGTTTATAAGGCAGGTCATAACTCGCAGCGATATGCGTAACCTCCGGCACACGCCCAAGGGCATCCACCACACGCTGTTGGGTAGCTTGATTGCCGTCGTACAAATCCACAAACAGCACATTCTCATAATTGTAGCCTGGGTCGTCGTTCATCATGCACCGATATTGCGAGGCGATAATCATCAGCATCGACACGATGAAGACGTTGATAAACACCTGAACACCAAGCAGTCCGATTTTCCAACGGCGCGAGTTCTCGGTATAGTTGCGGAACGCCACCGAAACGGGGATGCGCATATAGAGTTGCGCAGGCACAAAGACCGAAACGAGCAAAACGAATAGCAGCACTGCCCCTATCGTCCAAATGCTTTGCGGAACGAGCAAATCCTCGAACGGCACGCCGACCAACGACTCAATCAGGCCACGCGCGGCGAAGATGATGGCTGCCGACAATGCCAAGGCCAACAGCAGATGGAGCAAAGCCTCACGCGCCAGCAGCGTATGGATATTGAACGCACTTGCGCCATAGCACTTGCGCACCCCGATTTCCTTGGCGCGGCGCACCATCGACGAAATGACAATGAGGATGTAGTTCAGCAAACTAATGAGGATCAGCAACGTAGCCACTATCGTAAGCAAAAGCACCATTGAGCGAACCGAAGGCTCTTTCAAGTGGGTCTTACCGAAAGGCGCAAGATAATATTTCAGATTCATTCCATTTTTTTCCCACTCCTCCAATGGCTGGTGTGCCTCCTGCATCTTGCGGATGGCGACATCAAGCGATTTGGGGGCAACGCCTTGCTGCAACTTCACGAAAGCCCTATAGCGGTCATTGCCGTTCCAGTTTTCGGTGCTGTGTTTGGCGTAACTCACCATCGACAACAGAATATCGGCGTCGAAAGAACCATTTTTCGGGAAGTCCTTGAACACCCCTTCTATGGTCATTTTCAAATCAGGAACATCTTCGTTGTAGATGATTTTCCCGATACAATCCTCCACGCCCCCGAGTTTGTTGGCGAAGGATTCCGACACCATCAGGCACAGAGGCTTGGCGAGCACCGTGGCAGGATCGCCGGCCAAAACGGGCTGGTCGAACACCTTGAAGAAACACGAGTCGGCCAAACGGAAATTGCCCGTGATGACATGGCCGTCTTCGTCCAAGTAACGGTTGTTGTCGAAATAAAAAGTCATCCGTGTGGCTTCCTCCACGCCTGGCACTTCGGCCTTGAAACCCGGAGCCACCGCGCCGCTCACTTGCGGATAGTCGTAGGACTGACCTTGTCGTTCGTAATTCGTCTGGATGCAGTAGATGCGGTCCACATCCTTGTAAAAGCCGTCATACGACAGTTCGAAGCACACCTTGCTTAATAGCACGATGCCGATGGCAAGACTTATCCCGAGGGAGAGGATTTTGATGAGGTTGTCTGTTAATCTGTTCATATTATTTGTTGTATATTTGTTTGTTCGTTTATTTGTTTGCCTGCTGGGATCTTCTGACTCCCCCGCCCTTCGGGCACCCCCTCAAGAGGGGGAAGCCTGCCGGACGCTGCCCGAAGCTGCGCTGCGCTTGCATCGGGTTATGATAGTTTCGCCCTTTCAGGGCTTTGCTCCCGCGTCGCTTTGCGCTTCCCCCTTTGTAAAGGGGGGCAGGGGGGATTCAAGAACCCGCTTCGCGCTATTCTACATACATCATTCTTCATTGACTACGTCGAATACTTCGTATTTCATCATTCCGCATTCAAATTCACTCCTTCTTCAAAGCCCACACCGGATTCACCCGCGCCACGGAGACAATCTGCCACAGCACCGATCCGATGGCAATGACGAACGACAGCACCACCGTGACCACGAAAATCCACGGGTGCAGGTCGATGCGATAGGCGAAGTCCTCCAAATAGCGTTTGCAGAGCCATACCGCCACGGGGATGGCAATGGCGTTGGCAATCAGTATCATGATGATGTATTCCTTCAGGTTGCGGCGGATTTCGCTCTCCATCGTGCCGCCAAACACCTTGCGTATGGCGATACTTTTCTCGCGCTCTGAAGCAAAGTGCGTGCTCATGGCAACGAGGCCGAGCAACGAGAGGATGACTGAAATCGCCATAATCAGTTCGATAAGGCGCATTTGGCGACGGTGCTTGTCATATTGCTTGGCAATCACGTTCTCCACAAAATCATCATAATCCGGCTCCATATAGGTGCCAAATACCTTCTCGCAATGTTTCTTGTAAACAGCATCTATGGAGCGTTTTGCCTCGCGGTGGTCGCCAACAACGTCAATCAACAGATGGGATTTGGGGCTGAAACCGCCATTGCCCATGACAATCGCATAGTCTTGGTCGGTCACATGCAAGGCATCCTGCATCGAGAAGTCGGCAATCACTCCACATACTGGCATGACAATACATCGTTTCTGCCACATCGTAATGGTGTCGAAGTTGTTGTCGCCGTATGGCAAGCCTGTCATGCCCGCTGCTGTGGTTTCGGTAATCCAGAAACCATTGGCATCGGTATTCCCAAAACGCTCCTTCACCTCAAAACCCAACATTCGGAACGCCACCGTATCGCAGGTGAGAATGGGCACATTAACACGATTCTCCGTATCGTGGAGTTTCTTCAAGCCAAGCTGCATACTCCTCACTCCTGGGACGGCATCTGCCGATGCCAATTCATTCACACAAGGCAACGCCCTCAATTCTTCCACAAAGGCTTCCTTTTCAGTCGTGTAATCAAGGTCAGAACCCAAGAAATAGAGGTTCTCCAAGCTCAACCCCATTGAACGGTCTTCCATGTGGCGCATCTGAAGCTCCATCGTCAGCACCAAAGCGATGAGCACGATGGCAATGACGTTCTGCACCACAATGAACACTTTCGAGAGCGCGGTGCGGTTACGGAAACGGAAGGTGCCACGCACCACGTCGATGGGCTTGACCTGCGAAACGATGAGGGCAGGCATGATGCCGGCCAGCAACGACACTACGATCACAATCAGAAGATAAGCGATGAGGTAAGGTAAACTGAAAGGTATGGAAATGGCCACGTCAGACTTCAACAGCGAGTTGACAGTCGGAGTGAGGGCATGAGCTATTGCCAACCCGACGACGAAGCTGAACAAAGTGAAAGCAAGCGCCTCGCCGAGAAATTTCAAAATGATGTCGGATTTCTGCGCCCCAACCAAACGCCGCGAGGCCATTTCCTTGGCGCGTTTTCCGACCAAGGCGACATTCAGGTTAATGTAGTTCAGCAAAGCGGAAATGAGCAGCAATAGCCCGATAATGATCATCGTGCGAAGCATGGAACGGTCGCCTTTATTCAGACTGGTGTAAACCGGTGTGAAATACAACTCATCGAAACGTACCATCATAAGTCCTTCCCATGTCGGGCTATTCTCGAATTGCGAATCGCAGAGTGCCTGCAATTTCGCAGCCAGTTCTTCTTGGCTCACATCGGGTCGCACCTTAATATATGTGCCAATGTTAGCCCAATGGGTGAAAGGGTTGTCGCGATAACTCTGGAACACATACGACTGCGCATGTTCATAGTTAATCATCACATCGAACTCGGGAAGCAAGGAACTGCCTTTGTCGGCAATGATGCCAACGACGTGCAACGTGTCGTCCTGCACAATCAATGGCAGGTTTGCTGACTCATCATTCAGTTTGGTGGCCAACTTTTCGGAGATGAAGGCTGCATTGCGTTCCGAAAGCATTTCAGGATAGCCTTCCTTGAACGTCACAGGAAAGATATTGAAGAAATCCACATCGCAAACAAACATATTGCTCACAAAGTTTTGTTCGCCAACGTGAATCAACCGGTCTTGCACGAAATGGAAATGCGACACGGTTTCCACCTCGGGCAGTTTGCCGTCGACGACTTCTTTCATGCCGTAGCAATTGAGGCATTGTTTCCCTTCGCCGATAGCATAAATCCGTTCGCGGTCGGGGTTTTCGCGCGTGACGGCGTATTGCTGCACGACATAGCATAAACTGATGATGACGAAGGCGAGCGCAACGCTCAAGCCCACAAACTCGATGGCAGTGTAGAGTTTGTTTCTGGATAAGAATTTCAGATAGGATTTCATTATTGATGATTGTTTAATTGTTTGTCTTTTGGTTCGGGTCGTTGAATCCCTCGCCCTTCGGGCACCCCCTTAAAAGGGGGAAGCCTACCGGACGCTGGCCTGTCGGACCCCAGTTTTGAGTCGCTTTGCGCGTCCCCCTTCTAAGGGGGACAGGGGGGAGTCAGAAGACCCGCTTTGCGTCATTGCGAGGAGGCACGACGAAGCAATCCAGACTTGTTGCTTTCCTAAAACCATTACTCTGGACTGCTTCGTGCCTCGCAGTGACGCGAAGCGACGACTGGGCTTTGCCGTCCCGTAGTCCCGTGTCTCGTAGTCCCGTGTCATTGCACTATATACGGTGTTCCTCCATAATAATTTACAACGCTGCACTTGATGAAATATTGAAGCCGCGCGTTAAGGTGCTCGGCGAGGGCATTGAGGTAGTTGTTTGAGGCGGTTTGGTACTCGATGGACGAAATCAAGCCCTGCTCGAAACGCTTGGTATTCAGTTCAAAAGCCTCGCTTTGCAGGTCGGCGCGGGTGGCGGCTTGGCGCAGGGCATCGGCGCTACCGTCGCGGTCGGCGATGGCGCGGCGCACCTCGGCCTCCACGGTTTGGAGCGTCTGCTCATAGTCGGCTTGGGCGCGGTCGTAGGCGTTTTTCCGCTTCGCGATGTTGGAATGTTTCGAGAGGCGGTCGAAGATGGGGATGCTCAACGAGAGCGACACCGACTCGCCGCCGTTGTCCTTCAACTGGTCGAAGAAAGGCGTGGGCACATAGCCCTCCCTTCTCGGATAGGTGAAGAAACTCGACGACCAGCCGCCAGAAAGCGAGAGCGTGGGCAACAGTTGCCAGCGGGCCGTTTTCAGGGCGAGGCGGGCGTTTTTCATCGTGCCTTCCGCCAGAAGAACCGATGGCATGTTTGTTTGGGCAAATTCCACCAATCGTGCAATTTCGTCCGTTCGGCTGCCACGGTGTGACAGCCCTACAACCGTTTCATTTGTAGGGCTGTCGCATTGCGGCAACCGCAATAATGAATCGTTGATGGTGCGGCTGCCACGGTGTGACAGCCCTACAACATCCAAACCTTCGATTTTCAACGGCGTTTCAATAGGCCAAAACATCACGTCTTTCAGGGTAATCATAGCATTGTTGAGGTTGTTGCGGCAGGTGGTCAGCAGATACTGTCGATCGGCGAGGTCGCTTTGCACCTGCACCACATCGACGTGGGACTTTTGGCCCAATTGCTCTTGCTTGGTGGCCAATTGCACGGCCTTTTCCGCCGTGGCCACCTGCGCCACGAGTGCTTTCTCCAACTCGGTGTAATACAACACATTGCAGTAGGCCTCCATCGTGGCAAGGCAAATTTGGTCTTTTATCTGCTGCTCCTTGGATAGGCCCATCATTTGCGCCGTCTTGGTGATTTTCAGGTTGTTGACGGCTTGGAAACCATTAAACAAGGTAATCCCCGCCGAGAGGCTGTAGCCATTATAAAACGAGGTGATGACGCTATAGGTGTTCGTCTCGGGGTCGAGGCTTCGGCCAAAACTGTAAGAGGCGGACGAGCCACCACCCAGATAGGGCGTGAAGGCGGCAAGGATGGCATCGCGGCGGTCGATTTGCGCGTCGCGGTTGCTGGCCTGCTGGATTCGGATTTTGGTGGAGTGTCCCACGGCATAGCGCATGCAGGCTTTAAGGTTCATGGTGACGGTGTCTTGGGCCTTGAGGTTACCCAAGGCGCCAAGAACCATCATCAAAATGAAAAAGTTGTGTCTTGCTTTCATCGTACAATTGTATTAAACATGCAGTCGACCCAACAATTGCCGTGCCAAATTTGTAAAATACTAAAAACCAATTATTTACAAAAACAACCATTGTAAAAAGTGTAAAGAATCTTTACAGTGGTGTAAAGAATCTTTACAGTGGTCACAAAAAAACAGGTCGTCTTATGGACGTTTGCAAATCAATTTGTAATCGCAATATCCGCATTTTTTGTCGTCTTCTGCCTGCGTGAAGGGGATGTTAGTGTCAAACATCTCGGTCACCACGGCTTCGAGCAAAGCCTCCATGTCGTTGATGAAGGAACTGTCTTTAAGGAAGTTGGTGTCGGCATCGGAGTCGTCTTTCTTGGGTTTGGCTATGCTGAGGCCAAATTCGATGTCGCGGGCATGCTTCAGTCCGTGGATGGCTCCTGTAACCTGCTCGGGTCCAAGGGTGGAATCCTTTTTGAGATACAGGTACTTATAAAGTAGCAATTGTAAAGCCTTGTCGGGAATCCTTCCTAGGTAGTCGAGGTCGCTTTCGCTGCGGTGACGCACAGGCAGTTTGAGGTCGGCGCTGGAGACATGGCCCGTCTTGTAGTCGATGACGCGGACGAGGCCGTCGAAACGGTCGATGCGGTCGGCACGGCCAAAAAAAACACTGTCGCCTTGATTGGTGGCGAGTGTTGCCCTCAATTCGCCTTCGGTCTCAAGAATGGTCAGCGAACCATGTCCCAATTGTTTGGAGGTGTAGTCGAGGTAGTTGTTCAGTTGTTGTTCAATGGCGACGCGGTTGAGGTAGTTGAAGCCCACGTCGGGGAAGCCGTTGGGGAATCTTCTGGCTATGGCCTCTTTGAGTCTCTTTGCCCATTGGGGCTGTATCACCTTGTCGAACAGCGTTTTGTCGATAATCTGTCCCTTGTAGTCGGCAAACAACAGTTCAAGGGTGTCGTGGATGACGGTGCCGATGTCGTTGACCCCCACGTCTTCTTCTACGCTGTCGTCCTTGATTTGTGCGATATAGTGCAGGTAGTATTTCAACGGACAATTGAGGTACATCGACAAGGCCGAAGGGGAGAGTCCCTTCTCCCTGATGAGGTAGTGCAGACGGTCCATAACGTCGGCTTTCTGTGCGTGGAGTGCCGTGACCTCGAGGGTCGACTTGGCCTCGCTCTCAAACGATTCTTCCGTAAGATTGATGTTGGCGTTTTTGGCCAACTCATATTTGATTTGCAGGATGAACCTGCTGGCCTCGCCGCCGAATGTCTCTCCTAAGTTGTTGTAGTATAGATAGATGTCTTGCCCGTTTTGTAGTAAGCGGTAAAAATTGTAGGCCACCACTGCTTGGCTCTCTGCATGGCTCGGCAGCCCGTAGGCCTTGCGGATGAACTGTGGGATGAAACTGCCCCGCGACTTGTCGGGCGGCATGATGCCCTCGTTGACGCTGAGTAGGTGCAAACGCTCAAAGCCGAGGTTGCGGGTCTCAAGCAAACCCATGATCTGCAAGCCCTCGATGTTGTCGCTTTTCAACTTGATGCTGGCTCCCGATGCTATGAGGCGGTAGAGGATTTCGATGCTTTGGATGTCTTTGACATATTTGGCGTTTCTCTCGGCGATTTGCGCCAGTCGGCTGATGTGTTTCCCCATCTCGCTCACCTGATTGAGGAGGAAGTGCAGGCTCTGGCTGTCGTCTTTGGCCAGTAGCGTCTGTGTGAGCAAGGCCAAAAGTTTGATGAGGGTCGCCAATGCCGCCTTGGGCGTGTTTTCTGCCAATCCTGTGACAATGACACGCAGAAAATCCTGAATTCCAGGGATGTGTCGCAGCGCTTCAAGGTCTTTCTCCTCGAAGATGAACTTGCCGGAGTTCGCCGCCTCGGTCTTCCATTTGTTGAAGGCAGCGGTTTCGCTTCTTGGGAAGACAATCTTCACGATTTCGAGTTCCATGAGGTGGAAGATGGGCCAGATGTACCAGCCTTCAACCTCGCGCTCAACGCCGTTGTCGTTGGTCTTGCGCTTGATCCTGTTGCGGCGGCACAGAGCGAAAAAGACCTTCACGAGTTGGCTGACGGGTGTCATGGTCATCGGATAGCCCATCGAGACCTTGAAGTCATTGTATGTGCCGTTGTCGGGGATGGCGTTCAGTACAGGGATGAGCAGATGCTCGTCGGCGATGACGACAGTTTGCATGGTGTCGTTGGTCTCTTGAAGTTTGGTTTGCAATGCCTTGGCTTGCAATATGTTGCCGCTTGTGCTGATGATGTGGATATGTTTCTCCTCGTTGGTCAGCAGGTCGGAGATGCCGTCTTTTAGCCAGTCAGGATGCTTGGTTCTGTATAGGCGGGCGAAGTGTCCGGCTTCGTTGTTGGGGTCGTCGAGATAATAAGAGTCGTAGTCGAAAAGGATCTCGGCTTTGCCGTTTCTGATGAGGGTGTCGATGATGCGTTCCTCGGTGGTGGTCAGGGCGTTGAAACCGGCGAAGATGAGTTTTCGGTCACCGATTCTTTCCATCAATTTGGCTTCGGCCAGTTCCGACAAGTGTCTGGTTATCATGCCGTAATAGCCCTTGCCTTGTGCCGAAAGCCGACTTTGGAGTTGGAGATAATACTCGTAAAGAGAGCGGAAAAACTGTAGGTATTTCAGTTCCTTTTCCTTGCTGTTTTTTTCATCGAAATTCCAGATTTCCAGTTTTTTGCTGTCAAGAACGAGGCTGAACAGGTCTTTCGCGTTGATGCCGTATTGGTCGATTTCGTCGAAATCCTTGGCCATTTGGGCGGCCTGGCTGCCGAATACGGCGAGGTCGCTGCTTTGTTCCACATGCAGTTGTGCGTCAATGTCGATGAGTTCAAACAACAGGTCGATGTTGTCGACGAGGATAAGACCGCTCCATTGTGCGACGGCTTCCTCAATGGAAAGCATCTGAGGCAGCCAAACGGTTTGTTGTATGCTGTTTCTCAATGCGTTGCGAAGATAAAGGGCGGCGCGTTTGTTCGGAAAGACCACGGTCAGTTCCTGATGGGCGAGGTCGTAGTGGCTCTGGATATGCTTCGCCAGTTTGGATATGAAGGTGTCTTGGCTCATTTCAAAGCGTTTTTGAGGTGGTTTTCGGTGGCTTGCAATTGTTCTGGTTTGCCCAGGTCAAACCAAAACTTGGGCTGTATGGATTTGGAAACAATGCGTTTGGTCTTGGCCAAATGGAGGTATAAGTCGATGACACTCTGTGGTTTACATTCAAACTCAGCGAACAAATCGTTGCGGAAGAAATGCAGTCCGCTGAAAGCCATTTCATGGTATTTGGCGAAGCTGTCAGAAACCCATTTGAAATTGTCTTCCGCCTTGTTCATCCAACCGATGAGTTGGTTTCCAGTATCGAACAACAACTTTCTGTTGGTCTTGCGGTCTTGCGTCAAGAGCCACGCATCATCTTTAGAATCAAGGAATTGCTGACATAACTCATAGAGGTTTACATCACTGATGATGTCCACATTATGCACCAAAACGGCTTTGGACTTGTTGAAAAGGGGAGAGGCCTTGACGATGCCGCCGCCTGTGTCCATCAGCAAGTCGCGCTCGTCGGAGATTTGGATGTTGGCGTCAAAATGATGGCAGTTTACAAAACCGATGATCTGTTCGCCAAAGTGGTGCACATTGATGACGATATGATGGAAGCCGTTATCTATCAGATTTTCAATGCAATGCTGCAATAGGGGCTTGCCGTTGATTTCTACCAAAGCCTTAGGCTTGTTTTGGGTCAAGACTCCAAGTCTTGTGCCAAGGCCAGCGGCCAAAATCATTGCTGTGGTGTCATGCGTCATCATACGTTGTGCTCCTCCTTGATTTTGCGTTCTATGTGGTTCAGTTTCAAGTTGATGTCGGGATAATTCGCCTTGAGCCATTCGTAAATCGTTTGCGCGAAGAATACGGAGCGGTGTTGGCCGCCCGTGCAGCCGAAGGAAACCATCAAATTGCTGAAATTCCGTTCCTTATAATTCTCAACGCTTTGACTGACAATGCTTTTCACATGGTCGAGAAAGACATGGACAGGTGGCTTGGCCATTAGATACTCAATGACCTCCCAATCACGTCCGGTCTTGGTCTTGAACTCTGGTTCGCGACCCGGATTGGGCAAGGCGCGACAGTCGAAGACGAAGCCGCCGCCGTTGCCGCTGAAGTCGTTGGGATAGCCTTTTCGGAACGAAAAACTGTTCACGGTGACGGTCAGTTTGCCCGTTGGCGGCTGGATGATGGCTTGGTAACGCTGCTCTATCTTGTTGAATTGTTGGATGATATGCTGCAATTCAGGATAATCGTTCAAAGGTTGGACTTTTGCAAAGGCTTGGATTTCTCTCAGTGCGTAAGGAATACTTTCGATAAAGTGCGACTTTTTCTGAATCAAGCCCCTAAATCCGTAGGCGCCATGGACTTGCAGCAGCCTCAAATAGACGAAATACGGCTGGTAGGTGTCGAATTTGACTTCGTCAGGATTGACAAATTGCTTCAACTCCTCCTTGTAATATTGGATGAGTTCGTCGCGGACGGCTTGCGGGATTTGGGCTTTCACTTGATAAAGCAAAGAAACCACATCATAGTTCAGCGGGCCTTTGCGTCCGCCTTGGAAGTCGATGAAATACAGTTCGTTGTCCTTGACCATAATGTTGCGCGATTGGAAATCGCGGTACATGAAGAAGTCGCAAGGCGCTTGGCTGACGAAGTCGGCGAAGGCCTCGAAGTCCTTGCCCAAGCGTGTTTCGTTGAAGTCGATTTCCTCGTGCGGCTTGACGAAGTAGTATTTGAAGTAGTTCAAGTCGTCCAAAATGGCCTGTCGGTCGAAACGCTCGGTAGGGTAGGCCTTTGAATAGTCCAAGCCTTGATGACCCAATACTTGTAGTTTCACCAGATGTTTTAGGGCTTGCTTGTAAAGCTGTATAGTATTTTCGCCAAAACTTCCAGCCATCAATGACTTTTGCACATGCGCAAACAAGTTATCATCCCCAAAGTCGCTTTGCAAGTAGCAGGTCTTGTCTTCATTAACGGCAAAGACCTCCGGCACATTCAGCCTCAAGTTGTGGAAATGCTTGCTGAAAGTCAAAAAAGCCTCGTTTTCCTCCGTGTTTTCGCTGTAGGTACCTATCAGCGTGCGCTTTTCGGTGGCGATTCTGTAATACTTCCTCGCCGAACCTGAGGCCGCGATGGGCAGGATTTCATTGGGCGTTTCACCGATGGAACGAGTGAGTTCTGCTAATATGTTTTGAATGTCAGGGGGTTGCATAAACTTTTATACTTTTCTTTGGTTACAAAACTACAAAAAAGATTCAAAAGATGGAGAATGTAAATGGGTTGTCTTGAAAGATTTTGTAATTAACCCCTGCTGAAATGGAAGCATGATGGGCAGAAACCAAGTTTTTTGCAAAAATAAAAATCGAATAAAAGTCGGTTTTGATGTGGATTTTTCTCGGGTTTGATTTGCTAATCTCATGCAAATTGTTTACTTTTGCAAAAAGATTTGAATATGACAAAAGAGAATGAATTAATGAACAAAGGCGTGGACTTGCCAGACAATTTCGTCAACGATGTTCGCTCTATCATAGAACAGGGACGGCGGCAGGCATACGCGGCTGTCAGTCTAATGGGCATAGCGACGTTTTGGAATGTAGGGCGACGCATTGTGGAAGAAGAGCAAAAGGGGGAAAAACGAGCGACATACGGTGTCCAACTTATAAAGAATCTCGCTAATGAGTTGATCCCAGTGTATGGAAACAGTTACAGCAAGCGAAATCTTGACTATTACAAAAAGTTCTACCTGTTGTTCCCTGATTTTGAGATTGTGAACACGCGTGTTCACAATCTGGACTGGTCGCACATCAGGCGTGTGTTGTCTGTAACAAACCCTGAAGCCCGGCTGTGGTATTTGGAAAATGCTTCGCAAAACATGTGGAGCGTGAGGGAACTCGACCGTAATATTTCAACACAATACTTTGAACGTCGACTTGCAGCACAACTTCCTGCTAATGTGGAGGATTTGCCTCAGACAACGGAGCGAGACCCATTAGAGTATATCAAGAACCCGATGGTGGCTGAGTTTATGGGGTTTCATCGCGATACCATCTATTCAGCAACCGAACTTGAACAGGCTCTTATTGACAACCTCGAAAAATTCATTCTGGAACTTGGTCGCGGCTTTGCCTTTGTGGAGCGCCAACAGCATATCGTGACCGATATGGCGGAGTTTTTCATCGATCTGGTTTTCTATAATTACAAAATGAAGCGCTTCGTCATCTTCGAGTTGAAAACACACCGTTTGACCCATCAGGATATCGGGCAGTTGGATATGTATGTTCGCATGTACGATGATTTGGTTAAGGGAGATGATGACCAACCGACCATTGGAGTATTGCTTTGCACAGATACCGACAAAACTATCGCGCGATATTCAGTGCTTCATGAAAGCGAACAGCTTTTTGCGGCCAAGTACATGACCTATATGCCAACCGAAGAAGAATTACGCAGGGAGATTGAACAGCAGAAGCAATTCTTTTTGGAACAGCATAAGAACAAGACAGATGATGCTGATAAAGATTAATGAAAATAAGCAGAACTGATTGCGAAAGAGTTTGCCCATTTTTGATTTGCTAATCTCACATAATTTGCGTAACTTTGCATCTCAATACTAAAGCCATGTCCGAGGAACAATATATCAACTTCGACGAGTACATCCGCCAAGGCGAGCCGCAAAAGCGCGCACGTGCCGATGCATGGCGTGTGGCCATCGGCTTGCAAGCCGTGGATGGGCTGAAAACCTCGGTGTACCTTCAGGAAACTGCCCGCCGAAACATCGAAGGTGACATCACTATTGACGAAGCCAAGGAACTTGTCAACCAATATTATATCAAGAAGACAGCCCGCGACGAGGGCGATGCCGATGTTGAAGAGGCTGACAAGGTCTCGACGAACATCTCAAAGCTGCTGCAAACCGACGCGTTCACCTATAGCGTGGCTGGTTTTGCCGCAATCCACAAAGCCGTCTTTAAAGGTGTCTTCAAACATGCAGGCCGTTTCAGGGACTACGACATCACGAAAAAAGAATGGGTGTTGCGTGGCGACACGGTGCTCTATGCCCACTGGGAGGATTTGGGCATGACCCTACAATACGACTTGGACCAAGAACGGCAATTCAACTACAAGTCGTTGGACAAGAACCAGTTGGTGGAACATATCGCCAAGTTCGTTTCTGGTCTGTGGCAGATTCATCCTTTTGGCGAAGGGAACACGCGTACGACAGCCATCTTTGCCATTAAATACTTGCGCTCGTTAGGCTTCGACGTGAACAACGACCTGTTTGGGCAGCATTCGTGGTATTTCCGTAACGCATTGGTCCGCGCCAATTATCGTAATGTGGAAAAAGGCATTGAGTATGAACTTGTTTTCTTGGAGCGGTTCTTCCGTAACTTGCTTCTTGGAGAGGATAATGCGCTGAAGAATCGTTATATGATGATCAATCCCCCCGAGGAGTGGAAAATGCCGGAAAGCGACTCCTCAAATACTCCACAAGTACCCGACAACCTACCCGACAACCTACCCGACAACCTACCCGACAAGTTACCCGACAACCTACCCGACAAGTTACCCGACAAGTTCTCTCCTAAAAATCAGAATATCATTGGTTTAGTAATGGTTGTTGGGTTGGAGGAAATGTCAATAAAGGAGATGCTTGAACAACTTGGTTTGAAGAACAGGGAAAGTTTTATGGATGTATATCTTAATCCTGCATTAAAAGAAAAGTTTGTCCGGATGCTCTACCGTGACAAACCTCACCATCCGAGGCAGAAATACCTTCTTACGGCGAAAGGTGTCGTATTGTATAATGAAATCATCGCCAATCAGTGATTCTTCCCTCGGTTCTCAATCCAAACCCAAGGCCGTCACTTCAGCCATTCGTCTGATTGCCCAAGTCGACAATCTTTGTGTCTTGCTTTCCCTAGTCTCTGATTAAAACCTGTAGCTCAAAATGCCGACCACGCGGTGTGAGTTAGTGCCTCTTTCCTTTTGGATGAGGCTGTAGTCGAGCTTGAAGTTGACGGATTTAAGAGGCCAGTAATTGATGCCGGCGGTGTACCAGTTGGTGCCACCATTGGTGACAGCCTCATCGGCGGTGAAGTGCTCATAACGGAGGACGGGCATCAGCTTTTGACTCTTGTCTTTGCCCAGGGCGAAGTTGTAGCCAGCTACGGCATAATAACCATTGCTGATGAAATAGCCAAAGTCTTCGGGGATGACGGTGTGAACATAGCCTGTTTTGCCACTGATGTATTCGCCGCGGAGGACGAGTTTGCCGTCATTGTACTGGGCACCGGCAGCCCAACGGTTACGGATGCCGTTGTTTTCTTCGTCCTTGTAATAGTTGCCATAGTAATACGAACCGCTTAGTGTCAAGGGTTTCACCCAAGGATGGAAGTCCAAGCGCCCCACAACATCCTTGTGGTTGTTGTTGTCGAGTTGGTTGGCACCATTGCCGTTGAATACGCCTACACTGTAATCGACGAGGCCGAAATTCTCTCCGTTTTGAAGCTCGACGGGGAAAAGGCTGCCTGTGGTCATCACGCCGATGTCGCGGCCGAGGCCGCCGACACCGCAAACATCGCTATAGCCACCAAGCTTTTGGATGATTTCGCCATAGTCAAAGATTTCGAGGTTGAGGGGATTGATGGGGCTTTCAATCGTGAAAGGGGTCTTAAACTGACCGACCTGGACGGCGATAGCGTCGCAGGCTTTGTACTTCACATAAGCGTCGACCAGCATAGGGCTGCGAGAGAGGTCGCCTTGCAGTTTGTAGGAGACCTTCGGATGCAGGTTGCCATCGACCGACAGACGCACGCGGCGCATCCTGAAGGTGTTGCTGGTGAATTCTCCCTCATCGCTCAGGTTGGCTTGGTACATGCCTTGGACGAAGCCGGAGATTTTGGGCATCTCCAAGCCGCCTTTCGGATTAGGCTTTTCGGGTTTTTCTTTTTCAACTCTCTCTACCTTGGCCTTGGGTTGATCTTTCTCGGGCTTCGTAGGCTTCACTTGTGCGTTCATGCACAGCGGAATGGCTAACAATAGCATTCCGATTGTAATGCGGAATTTGCGTTTCATTATAGGGTAAGGATTTAGATGTTTTTGATACTGGCTTTACGGCGCAAAAGCGGTCGTTTTGGCGTGTTTTGTCATCTCCTCAAAAGTAATCTTGAACCACTCTGTGTAATGGGCAGGGTAGAGGGCAATGTCTTTTTCCAATTCGGGGATGGACATGTATTTCCATGAAGCGACTTCGTCGGTGTTGATGCAGGGGATGTTGTCGCTCAGCCCGATCCACACATGGTCGAACTCATGCTCGGTAAGTCCTTGCCCGACGGGTGCCTTATATATAAAGGTGTAAACCTCGTGCATCTCGCATCGCATCCCCATTTCTTCCCACAGGCGGCGCGCGGTGGCTTCCTCCAGCGTCTCGCCGTCGCGGGGATGGCTACAACAAGTGTTGGTCCAAAGGCCAGGGGAGTGGTACTTCGAGAGGGCGCGCTGCTGCAACAACAATTCACCTTTCGAGTTGAAAATGAAAATCGAGAAAGCTCTGTGAAGGTGCGGTGTCACGTGCGCGGCTTGCTTCTCCATTTGGCCTATGGGCTGGTCGTTCTCATCGACTAAGATTACGTGTTCCATAGCGATTCTGTCGGCGAATTATGCGAATGAAGCGAAAAGAAACTCGTCCAATTCGTATAATTCGCCGTTTTTATTACACATTAAATCTAATGTTCAGGATATCACCATCTTGCACCACATACGTCTTGCCTTCCACGCGGAACTTTCCCGCTTCCTTCACGGCGGCTTCCGAGCCATATTGAAGGAAGTCCTCCGTGCTCATCACCTCGGCGCGGATGAAGCCGCGTTGCAGGTCGCTGTGGATGGCACCGGCGGCGACGGGGGCGGTGTCGCCTACATGGATGGTCCAAGCCCTTGTTTCGTCGGGACCGGTGGTGAAGAAGGAATGCAGGTTCAGGGTGTGATAGGCGGTGCGCACAAGTTTGTTCACGCCAGGTTCGGTCAGGCCGGCGTCTTCCATGAAGAGGGCGCGGTCGTCGGCGTCGAGCTCGGCGATTTCGGCTTCCAGTTTGCCCGCGATAATCAGCATCTCCTGGCCTTCCTTCAAGGCGGCTTTCACGGCCTCGGAATACTTGTTGCCTGTTGTGGCTGAAGCGTCGTCGACGTTGCAGACGTAGATGATGGGCTTGGCGGTGAGCAACTGGATGTCTTGCACATACTTCTTGTCTTCCTCGGCCACTTTGGCGTCTCGGGCGTTGCCGAGGTTCTCCAAGGTTTCCTTGTAAACCGTCAGCACGTCGAAGGCTTTCTTGTAGTCCTTGTCGCCGTTTTTGAGCATTTTTTGGACGCGCTCCAGCTTGCGGGTGACCAAGTCCAAGTCGCGCACTTGCAGCTCCAAATCAACGAGTTCCATGTCGCGCACAGGGTCGATGCTGCCCTCGCTGTGAGGGATGTTGGGGTCGTCGAAGCAGCGCAGCACGTGGATGAGGGCATCCATGGTCTGCACCTCGGCCAGCAGTTTGTTGCCCACGCCCTGACCGCCTTTGCTCAGGCCGGGCAAATCGACGATTTCGACCGTGGCGGGCACGATGCGCTTCGAGTGGGAGATGTTGTCGATGAGCTTCAAGCGCTCGTCGATCACCTCGCACATGCCGATGTTCGACTTCGAGGCAAAGCCAATCTCTGCCTTGGTGTTTGAGATACAGTTGAATATGGTGGTCTTGCCTGTGCTTGAAAGACCAATAATTCCACAATTGAGTGACATGATGATGTGTTTTAATTTATTGCAAAAATAGGAAAAATAGGGATTTTGTGAATGAAATAGTTTATTTTTGCACAAAATTTTTGTTTATGCAAGAAATGATTCTCATTCTCGACTTCGGATCACAGGTGACCCAACTCATTGGCCGTCGCCTCCGCGAACTGAATGTTTATTGCGAAATCCATCCTTACAACAAGATTCCGGCCATCGGGGAGAACGTCAAGGGCGTGATTCTCAGCGGAAGTCCGTTCTCTGTGCGCGACGAGAAGGCGCCCATCGCCAAGCTCGAAGGCATCAAGGGCAAGCTGCCTTTGCTCGGCATTTGCTACGGTGCGCAGTTCATCTCCCACCGCTTTGGCGGCGAGGTGAACGGCAGCATCGCCCGCGAATATGGCCGCGCCATGCTGACCGTCACGGACGAGCAATGCCCGCTGTTCAAGGGCGTGAGCAAGACCAGCCAAGTGTGGATGAGCCACGGCGACACGATTGCCAAACTGCCTGACGGAGCGCGCGTTATCGCCTCGACCGACGACGTGGAAAACGCCGCCTACAAGATTGACGGCGAGGAGACTTTCGCGGTGCAGTTCCACCCCGAAGTGTTCCACACGAAGGAAGGTCCGCAGATGCTGGCGAACTTCGCGCTCGGCATTTGCGGCTGCAAGGGCGACTGGACGCCGGACTCGTTCATCGACAACACCGTAGTGAGCCTGAAGCAACAATTGGGCGACGACAAGGTCATCCTCGGCCTTTCGGGCGGCGTGGACAGCACCGTGGCCGCAGTGTTGCTCAACAAGGCGATAGGGAAGAACCTGACGTGTATCTTCGTCGATAACGGCCTCTTGCGCAAGAACGAGTTTGAGGAAGTCCTCGATTCCTATAAGGAAATGGGACTCAACGTGATAGGCGTGCATTCAGGGCATCTGTTCCTCGAAAAACTGAAGGGCGTCACCGACCCCGAAGCCAAGCGCAAGGCCATCGGAACAACCTTCATCGACGTGTTCGATGCCGAGGCCCAGAAGATTGAAGGTGCGCGCTGGTTAGCCCAAGGCACCATCTATCCCGATGTCATCGAGAGCGTGAGCGTGAACGGGCCGAGTTGCAAGATCAAGTCGCACCACAATGTGGGCGGCTTGCCTGAAAAGATGAACCTCAAAATCGTGGAGCCACTGCGTTCCTTGTTCAAGGACGAGGTGCGCCGCGTGGGGCGCGCCTTGGGCATCAAGCGCGAACTGATCGGTCGCCATCCCTTCCCGGGACCGAGCCTTGGCATCCGCATTTTGGGCGAAGTGACTGAAGAAAAACTCCGCATCCTCCGCGATGCCGACGACATCTTCATCAAAGGCCTGCGCAACTGGCCTTGCGAACTGCCGAGCGCATCGTATCCCAACGAAATGGCTGACAACCTGTATGATAGCATCTGGCAAGCAGGCACGATGCTGCTGCCCGTGAAGTCGGTCGGCGTGATGGGCGACGAAAGAAGCTACGAATACACCATCGCCCTCCGCGCAGTCATCTCCACCGACGGCATGACTGCCGACTGGGTGCATCTGCCTTACGACTTCATGGCGAAGGTGTCGAACGATATTATTAATAAGGTGAAAGGCGTGAATCGCGTGTGTTACGACATCTCGTCGAAGCCGCCGGCGACCATAGAATGGGAATGATACTGTAAACTATCAAGGTAATGAGAAACAAAGTTCTTTTCTTCGGCTTATTCCTTCTTGGGATGTTGCTCACGGGCAACGTGCTTGCCCAAGAACCCATCCAAAGGTCGACCGAGGTCACCATAATAGGCGGGAAGGAGTATTATATGCATCGCGTGAAGGCCGGACAAACGCTTTATGGCCTGGCCCAAGCCTACAACGTCACTGTTGAGGAAATCGAGACCTTTAACCCTGAGGTGAGAAACGGCCTGAAAGCGGGTCACGTTCTGGGCATCCCTGTGCGTTCCGACAAAGTGGAACCCGAGGCCGAACCCAAGCCGGTGGCCGTGAAACCCGTCTCCGTTGTCGAAGAACCCATAGTGGAGCCAGTTGGCGAGCCCAAAAAGGAAGGAAAGACTGACAATGTGGTTGTGGAGGGAGAGACGACCTATCGGGTGGTGCAGCCAAACGAGACCATATACGACATTGCCAAGGAGTGTGGCATCGACGTGGTGGAACTGAGGAAATGCAATTCAGGCTTGGGCGACGAGCCCGCACCAGGAACAAGGGTTGCCATCCCAGACATCATCAATGTGAACGATTATATCATTCATGCGTGCGAGAAAAGCGAACGTGTCAGTTCGCTGCTAAAGCGCTGGAAAGTCGACGAAAACGAGTTCCGCTTGAAGAACATCCTGGTGGGGTCGCATGTCTTTGAGGGTCAGGTGGTCCTGATACCCATCGATCCCGTCACGAATTTCTATTGGACGGCAAAGGATCAGGAGGAAGCCGTTGAAGTCGAGGAAGTGGAGGAGCCTGAAGTGGAGGAGCCCGAGCCGCAGCCCCAGACTTTGTTCCTTGACGAAGACCTCGATGCGGCGGAGCAATGCCATGCCGATTCAGCAAACGCCGAAAGGCGATATAAGGTGGCTCTGATGGTGCCGCTTTACTTGGGTGAAATGGGCAAACTTGATGTCACCAAGGAAAACGTACCCAAGGCGCAGAAGTCGCGCTCGCTGTCGTTCCTGCAGTTCTACGAAGGTTTCATGATGGCGGCCAAGGACTTGGAAAAGGAAGGCCTGAAACTTGACTTGAAGGTCTTTGACGTGACCGAAAACACGGCCACCGCCGAGCGTGCGCTGAACGAAATCGAAGGTCAGGAACTTGACCTCATTGTGGGGCCTTTCTTCGGCAAGTCGTTCACGGTCATCGAAGACTATGCCAAGACGAAGGGCATCACCGTTGTCAACCCGCTCTCCAACCGCGAGTCGGTCATTGTCGACAGCCCCAATGTGGTGAAGGTGAAGCCTGGCAACGTAGGCCTCATCATGGCCGTCACCAACCTGGTCAAGAACCACTACTCCAACGCCAATGTTTTCATCGTCAGTCGTGAGGAAACGACCGACTCGGTTTTCTTGGATCAACTGGAACGACATCTCAATCTCGCCGTCAACGAAGAAGTGGTGGTCTCAAGCAACGAACTGCTTCAATTTGCCCGCCACGAAAGCGAGTTGCGGGAAATGGGCTCTCGCCTCGTCCCAACCGTCGAAGTGGAAGGACAGGTGTATTCCACCACCGATCTCGAAAGTGGCCAAGACGACAAAGTGGTCTTGCCCAACTCGGTCAAACACTATCCCTTCAGCGATTTGAACAGTGTGAAGTCGCAACTCTCGGGCGTGCGCAACAACCTGATTGTCGCCTATGGCGACAACAACGTCTTTGCTACCCAGATGCTCAACAGCCTTGCCAAGACCGCCGACCGTTATCCCATTACCTTGGTTTGCATTCCCGATTGGGCGAAGTTTGAGAAATTGCTCGTTGATAACCTTTTGAAAATGAATGCTATATATATCAGCGACTTCTTCGTTGACTACCAAAACGACGCGGTCAAGGACTTTGTGCTGAGATTCCGGAACAGATACGCCAGCGAACCGCAGGACTATGCTTTCGAAGGCTACGACCTTGCCTATTATTTCCTGAGTGCCCTGATGCGCTATGGCAGCGACGACTTGCTCGGCTGCCTCCATTGCCATCGGCCTCCCCTGATGCATACCCGATACCGCTTCTATTATCATAACTACCTTTCGCCCACCAATAACGACGGCAAGGAAAACATGTATTGGAGCGTTTATCAGTACGACAAGGATGAAATTGAACTGCGCGACATCAACCCCTTTGAGAAGAACACCGAGGAGACCAGAGAATGAGGAAATGGATGCTTTGTATCGTCGTGATGACATTGTTTGCGGCGTGCGACAACGGCGTGAGCAAAACCTATTGGGAGAACGGGAAACTCAAGTCGGAGCAGCACCTTGAGAACGGCAAACTGAACGGCGAAAGCGTTTGGTATACCCAAAATGGTGAACTTTCGGCGAAGGCCAACTATAAGGACGACGTGCTCGACGGAACCTACACGCGCTGGCACCCCAACGGCAAGACAGCCTCGGAAGAACACTACGTGAACGGCAAACTGGACGGCGAAGTCAAGAGATGGTACGACAACGGGCAACTCTTTCAGGAAGGACAGTATGCCGACGGCATGATGGACGGCACATGGCTCATCTTCTACCCGAGCGGAGCCTTGGCCGGCAAGGCCGACTACAAGATGGGCACAGGCAAGCAGACCTGTTACGAAGAGTCGGGCTACAAATGCCTTGAAGTGCCCTACGTCAACAATCTCAAACATGGCAGGGAAATCTATTACAATCCGGATGGTACGATTACAAAACTTGTTGATTATGAGGAAGGCAAGGTGGTCTTTGAGAACAACCATCCGGCAAACGGAGAAGATTGAGCAATGGAAAAGAAAATATTTTTCATGATTTGGAAATCGTTCAAATAAAAACCCTAATTTTGCCGCGATTAACAGAAATCAACTTTCTAAACTAACCGTAAATAAACCTTTTAATTAAAGTCAAAAAATGAAAGTAAATGAAATTATGACCGCTCTGGAAGCCAAGCATCCGGGCGAAAATGAGTATCTGCAAGCAGTGCGCGAAGTGCTTGAAAGCATCGAGGAAGTTTACAACCAGCATCCTGAGTTCGAAAAGGCCAAGATCGTCGAAAGAATCGTCGAGCCTGACCGTATCTTCACTTTCCGCGTGACTTGGGTTGACCGCAACGGCGAAGTCCAAACCAACTTGGGCTACCGCGTGCAGTACAACGCCGCCCTCGGCGCTTACAAAGGCGGTCTCCGTTTCCACCCCAAAGTGAATGTCTCCATGCTGAAGTTCTTGGGCTTCGAGCAAATCTTCAAGAACAGCCTCACCAACCTGCCGCTCGGCGGTGGCAAGGGTGGCGCCGACTTCGACCCGGTTGGCAAGACCGACGAGGAAATCATGCGCTTCTGCCAAGCTTTCATGTATGAGATGTGGAGAAACATCGGTCCCGACCAAGACAGCCCCGCTGGCGACGTCGGCGTCGGTGGCCGCGAAATCGGTTACCTCTACGGTGCCTACAAGAAGCTCGCCCGCGAGCACAGCACCGGTGCCCTGACCGGCAAGAGCTACGGCTGGGGTGGTTCTCTGATCCGTCCCGAAGCCACTGGTTTCGGTGCCATCTACTATGTCGAGCGCATGGTGAAGCAGACCGGCGACACGATGGAAGGCAAGCGCATTGCCCTCTCAGGCTTCGGCAACGTGGCTTGGGGTGCCGCCATCAAGGCTAACGAACTCGGCGCCAAGGTCGTTGCCCTGTCGGGTCCCGACGGTGTGTGCGAACTGCCCGAAGGCATCGATCAGGAAATGATCGACTACATGCTTGACATGCGTGCCTCCAACCGCAACAAGGTTGAAGACATGGCCACCAAGTTCCCCGGCAAGGCCAAGTTCACCGCTGGCAAGAAGGCTTGGGTTGTGAAGTGCGACATCGCTTGCCCCTGCGCTTTCCAGAACGAGCTGGCTGAAGAAGACGCCAAGGAACTGATCGCCAACGGCGTGAAGTACGTCGCTGAGGTCTCCAACATGGGTTGCCAACCCGGTGCCATCGCCGCTTTCCAAGCCGCTGGCATCCCGTTCGGTCCCGGTAAGGCCGTGAACGCTGGTGGCGTTGCCACTTCTGGCCTCGAAATCTGCCAGAACGCCGGCCACATCAACTGGACTGCCCCCGAGGTTGACCAGAAGCTGCACAAGATCATGAACGACATCTATGACATGTGCGTCCAGTACGGTAAGCAAGCCGACGGCAGCATCAACTACGTGAAGGGCGCCAACATCGCCGGCTTCATGCGCGTTGCCAACGCCATGCTCGCTCAAGGAATCATCTAATTCCAGAGTTCAAAAGGTTTTTGCGAGGCGGTCAGGTTTGGCCGCCTTGCATTTTTTGTGCAGTTTTCAGAAAAATTACGCAAAATACGTTACGTAAAATACGTAATATTGGGAAGAGGAGACCGCGAAACTGATTCGGCAGTTGACCAACGGCAACAATGTGGTGCTGATGTCGCCCCGTCGCATGGGGAAAACGGGACTTTTGAGCCATGCTTTTCAGCAGGGAGAGATTGTCAATGAATATCATACGTTCATCATCGACATCTATTGCTTACGGAAATGTTCTTCTCGCCCGCTCGCCCGTTTTATGCCTCAACTTCCACATTGTCTTTGGAGAGTATCAACCTGTCGAAATACGAACTGTTTGCAAAGGCGCATTTCGAGAAAGCGGGAAAGCACATTGAAAATGGAGTGGTGGAGGCAATTTACAATCGTTTCGAGGGTGTCACATGGTATATCCAGAAGGTGCTGAATTATCTATTTGCCGATACCGCTGCGGGCGAATGGTGCAAAATGGAAATGATAGACGTCGCCGTGGATGAGATTGTGAAAGACAATTCAATAAATTATTAACATCAAAATCACCCCTAACCACAGACAAAAACAAACTCCAAAAAGCAAAGCCGCCCCCGATCGCCTTGGTTTTGTGGGCAATGTGTTTGCATTTCCAAAAACAATGCGTATCTTTGCAGCCAAAACCATCAAAATGACAAAACGGAAAACAGTCAGGACGATAGTAGCCTACAAAGACCACTTCAAGAACTTCAAGCGGACGATTCCGCAGCAGGCACTGCGCAAGTTCTACGAGGTGTTCATCTACATTATGACTTTGGAAGTGATTCCGAACACTTATTTCCGTTCGATAGAAAGCGTGAAAGGGCTGTTCGAGATACGTGTCGAGGAAAGCGGCAACATCTATCGCGTGTTCTGCTGCTTCGACGAAGGGAACCTCGTCATCCTGTTCAATGCTTTCCAGAAGAAAACGCAAAAAACGCCGCAAAGTGAAATCAAGAAAGCCGAGCGGATTATGAAGGAGTATTTTAACAACAAAAACAAATGAGCGATATGAACAAGGAAGACATGAAGCGTTTGCAGCTGACACCGATAGAGGACTTGATTGCCGAGGATTTCGGCGAGGCCGGAACCCCGTCGCGCATAGAGTTTGAGGCTGGCGTGGATGCATTTATCCTTGGCGAACGACTGAAAGAAGAACGCCTAAAGGCCGGTATCACACAAGAGCAGCTGGCAGAACGCACAGGAACGAACAAGAACTACATCTCCCGTGTGGAAAACGGCCACGCCAACGTGCAGGTTTCCACCCTGTTCAAGATTTTCCAAGGGCTTGGACGACGGGTGAGTTTTACCGTTATGTAACAAAACAAACAAAAAAATATCAAAAACCTTTACAACGATGACCAACATCTACCAAAACCCCATGCCAGCCATCGCTGCAAACAACAACCCCATACCCCAACGGGGGGGG
>JBGUHI010000019.1:0-75036 GCA_045111995.1 Candidatus Limimorpha sp.
CTCCAAAACAATGGTCATGAAACGTCACAAACCCATCGAAAAACTCTTTGATGAAAACTTCTGGGTGTCCCAATGACGAAGTCAGGAGTTGTTTGAAATCGACTGACTCGTTGAGGCAACCAGCGATATAGACGATGATTTGATATGTTTGTATCACTTCCCTATCGTAGAGGTTGCAGACATGCCGTTCATAATCGGCTTGGGAGTATGGATAGTTAGGCGTGCGGCACAACTCGAAATCAAGCAGCTCCAACGCCCAAGTGTAGTTCTGTTCGTGAATGGCATTGTGCAGTACTTGGTTGTCGTGCATGATGCGCAAGTTGCGGATAAGCACATTGGCGGCGATGAGATAGTCCTTGTCAAAGCCTTTGTCGTTCACCTTTTCCCACTTGTTGACCTCGTCGGTTATCAGCTGACGAGTCATGAACGGTGCGTCGCTGATGCGGTAAGGACATTCCACGTTGTATTGCAGCAGCACCGGGTTCAAGTCCACGTTGGTTTTGGCGATATGGATAGGATAATCCAGTTCCAACACGCACTCCATTTGGTTCGTCTTGATGCCTAAGGCTTGCACTTCTTGCCCGCAACGGAAATCGCGTAAGGCATCTTCTTTGAGCAATAAGCCCCAAACATCTGTTGGCATTTCGGGGGTATAGACGAAGTTGTATTGTGTGTAGCCCAAGCCGTTGCCTTTGCTCACCACATAGCGGCCGTCGTCAGTCCTACCCACCACATAACTGCGGCCATGGATAGGACTGACTTGCCATATCGTTTTGTTGCCATGCTCGGAACGGAGGTAAGGATAAAGAGCCCTATTTCCTTTCGTTGAAGAGTGCTCTTCCAGCACGAGGCAATTTGTCGCTTCAGCGAAAACTTTTATCATCATTCTAACACTCTTTTCCCCGGCGCTGGCCCCCTATCGGGTAACACAGGCTTTTGTGGTTTCTCTGGTAATGGTGTTTTCTTAGGCTCTGGAATAATCGGTTTATTCGGAGTTTTAGGTTCAGTGATTATTTCTTTTCCCATTTTTCTATTGTTTAAAATGTTGAACTTTAATTGATGAATCATCAGGGGAGTGCATGTAATAGCACCCCCCCTAATAAAGAAATTTTGTTATTGTGCTCTATAATTGATGCCACACATGGTTTGATTTGCCTTGGGGCAGCAATTGGGAGCAACAACACTTGAAGTTTTGCCAATAACTAATTCTACTTTCATTTTCGTAAGATTTAGTCGGTTACAGGTGTACTGCGGGAGACACCATTTATCCCTTTTGTATCATAGATGCGCCTTAAGTTTACTTTTACTTTTGGTAAAGCTTGCAGCGCGGTTACAAAATCTTTTCCTTGCAAGGGATCATATCCTTGCATCATCCGATGCGCCATGTTGCTGCGGATTTTGGCCATCGTGCAATTGTTTTCTGAAGCTTTGCGATAATCACCGTGCTCCACATAATTATTGCCTGCACACAAATTGCAATAAGCACAATATTCATGTTTGCCGCAATCCTCATATTGTTGCAAAGTGACCGAACGCCATTCTTTCAACACCCCGCTTCCTGCCAGTATTTCTTTCACGGATTGGTTTTTCAGGCTACCAAAAGACATGGGAAAAGCACAACAAGGTTGGAGATTTCCGTCTGGAGTAATGCAAAAGGTAGTACCACCTGCTCCACATCCATTCATGTCCATTGCTCTTGGCTCACCTCCATAATTAGGGGCTTCGGGTCCGACATAATAGCCTATGTTGTCATCCCTTAGTACTACATGCAACTGCTCCTCTGTCAACCTCAATTGTCTTGCACAAATGTCGCCTTCAATGGAGTCGTTGATGTTGATTTCATATTCTGGCTCCGCTCCATATTTCTTGGCCAAATCCGCCACCAAATAATAACTATGCAAATTCGGCTGCATGATGCAGCATTTCAGATTCATGGGAACGGCCAAGTCGGAAAGTTGCTCCACCACTTTCATCGAGCGTTCCCAAGAGCCTTTCACACGGGTGATGGCATCATGGTCTTCGGCCACACCGCTATAGATGCTCACGCCTACCAAGCGCGGGAAATAATTGGCTAACCTTTCCACCTTATCCACAATGCGTTGCCCGTTGGTGAAGACATCAAAGGCGATTTCTTTTTGGTAGAGATAGTCGATGATGTCCCATACGATGGGTTTTGAGAAGGGGTCACCGCCAGAGAGGCAGACTTTCACCAAACCATGCTCGTTGAGGTCGTCGATGATGCGTTTATAGTCCTCAAGGTTCAGTTCCTCGCGGTCTCCACGGTGCGAAACTTCCATGTCGTTGCGCGTGGCTCCAGGGTTGTAGCAATGGATGCATTGCTCGCTGCAGTTGTAGGTCAGCTCAAACATAACCGAGGTCACCGTCTTGCCATCATCCACGGCGTTGTAGTAATCCTGCTCCGCCGAGGAAGTGTCGAAAGGCAATTTTTCCTTTGTGGTTCTTTCGGTGGTCATTGAAGCGTTGCGTTTTGCTTCGGCTAATTGCGAGCGCATACGTTTGATGTCTTCTTCCGTTGGAACAAAGTCTATCAATAGCCCCACATTAATTAAGGTGTCGAAAAACGCCAAGATGGATTCCTCAGCTATGCCAGTTGCAGAGGCTATCTTTTCTACTTCAACTTGGCCATTACGTGGCACAGCAAGCACCTGCCCAATCACATCCGCTGAATATGATTCGAAGAAATAGCTGTATCCGGCCAGCAGATTATACATCAGGGCCACGTGCTTTTCCGCGTTGTAGCGTCCGCAGGTCCAGATAGGTCTATACTTCATATTTTTCATACAAGTCTCTCCAACTCTGTTTAGCCTCTTCTATCCTATCCATACCCTGTTCTCCTTTACTTCTTATATAATCCTCCTTGATCAATAAGATTCTAAAACTTATCAACTTAAAGACATCCACCATCAAACGTAAATCATCATCATCATGAATTTGTTTTGTTAAGCCTTTGTAATATTTGATAAGATCTTCTGCCCCAGACAAATAGTATTCATTCAACTCGCTCTCTTGATAAGTCTTTTTGGAAAAATAAACCCATAGTCTGCTATGAATTGCGTGCTTCCAATTGGTCCAACGTTTTAGAAACTCGTTCTCGTTGGGTTTGTTACCGAGAATCCGCTCCACGATTGCAACAATTGGAACCAAGATGAAAAGCAAGCTTATCAAGGTGAGCAATAACGCACCAAAACCTTTCGCGTTAGTCGCACCAAATAAAAGGAAAGCACCAAAGATGCCAAAAACAATCGAATAACCTAAATCGATTCCATCAACCCCATCATAACCTTTACTCGCTGGTCTTGCCAACGTATAAACAAAGGAGTAATAGCCATACGTAAATCGATACAATAACGAGTTCTGGAATTTGCCAAGTTTATCGGTCGCTTCGTATTTGCTCTCACTATGTTCACTCAGTTCTTTACTACTTTCCTTCACTTTTTCAGCCACTTGTTCCAAGGTTTTCATCCGCTCCTCGAAAACCTCATCTGAAATCGAGCCGTCTTCGTGTTCGTGGTATGATTCGACATAACCACAAATCACCTGTTCAACCAAAACTTCGTTTTCGTGGTACATTTCCTCGCCGATATAGGCTCCGCATTGCGGACAAACGCAGTTTTTGTGTTCCGTAATTTCCTTGCCGCATTGTTTACATTTCAGATTGTTGATGCTATCGTATTCTTGCCGATGGAAGAAAGTTTGAAACTTAGGATATTGAATTGCTTCAGACATATTTATTGTTGTTATGATGTTTTATGTGCAAAAATACAAACTTTTCAACACAAACAAATTAATTATTTGATAATCAACATTTTAATTATCCAATATGGATACAGAAACTGTATCCAAAATGGATAATTTGGAATGAAAATGGATGAAGTGGATGGGGAAATGGGAGGAATTTGGCGAGGAAGGGGTTGGAAAGAAGGGGAAGGACTTGGTGAAGACCTTGAATATATAGATCGATATGGTTTACCAATATAAAAGGTGGTAAATTTCCAAAAAGTGGTAAATAATTTGCGTGGTTATTGAAAAAGTCAATAAGTATGCTTCAGTTAATGATTGAAAATCCACGCATCACTATTGCGGAATTGTCGGAACAACTATCCATCAACTACTCTGCTGTGCAGAAACAAGTTGCCACGATGACGAAAAAAGGATACATCTCCAAAGAAGGAACCTCAAAACAATGGCAGGTCCATATCTTTTCTACCATAAAATAAGGTGGTATATTTTTGAAAGGTGGTAAAAAACGAATGATTTGAGATGGAAATGGATGGGAATTTAGGGGTAAAACGTCTCACTCCTCCAAATACTCCAGCAGCCCCTCACACCCCTCCAAAACATCTCTCCAAGTGGCCTCAAAATCGCCCGTGTACCAAGGGTCGGCGACATCGCCGGGACGGTGGGTGTAATCCATCAAAAGGCTGATTTTTTGTTCGGTGTCCTCGCCGAACATGCGTTTCAGGTTGCGGAGGTTGTTGCGGTCCATCGCAATAATATAATCATAGTATTGGTAATCCGAGCGCGTCATCTGGCGGGCGGTCTTGCCTTCACAACCAATGCCGTACTCGGCCAGCTTGCGTCGCGCCGGCGGATAAACGGGATTGCCGATTTCTTCCGTAGAAGTCGCTGCCGAAGCAATCTCAAATTGTTCGCTCAAGCCAGCATCGGCGACGAGTTTTTTCATTACGAACTCCGCCATGGGGCTGCGGCAGATGTTGCCGTGGCAGATGAAGAGGATCTTTTTCATGTTGAATTGTTGACTGTTGAAGTGTTTAATTGTTGTAGTTGACGCTGGACTTCGGGACGCGGGACACGAGACTTTTTCCGTCCCGTGTTTCGTGTCTCGCGGTCTCGTGTCCTATCATTATTCTGTTTATTTGTCCAGTAAATCATTAATCACCACCGAGGCGCAGAAAATGCCAAAGGCGGCGGGAAGGTAGGAAATCGTGCCCACATTGGAGACTTTGTTCTGCTCAACAACGCCCTCGGTGATGATGGCTGAGGCATCGACAGGCTCAGGCGAGAATACGACCTTAATACCCTCAAAAACGCCTAAACGATGCAGCCGTTTCCGTATGTAAAACGCTAACCTGCAATGGTTTGACTTCGCGATGTCGCAAATCTCGATTTTCTCGGGATGGAACTTGCCGCCGGCACCCATGCTGCTCACGATGCGCTGGTTGTTCATCTTGGCGTAATAGAGCAGAAACACTTTGGGAGCCACCGTATCAATGGCATCCACCACATAATCAAAAGGTTGCGCCATAAGGTCGATGATGGCTTGGTCTTTCAGGTATTGGTGGAGGACAGTCAACTCTATCTCGGGATTGATGTCGCGGAGACGTTCGGCCATGACTTCGGCTTTCGGGCGACCGAGAGTGCTTTCCAAAGCCAAAAGTTGGCGGTTTCGGTTGGTGATATTGACTACATCGCCGTCGACGATGGTCATTCGACCGATGCCCGCACGGGCCAGCTGCTCGGCAGCGTATGCCCCTACTCCACCCAAGCCAACCACAAGCACGTGCTTGGATTTCAGGGTGTTGATGCCTTCATCGCCAATTAATAGGCGGGTTCTGTCTTGCCAGTGTTCCATAAGGCTGCAAAATTAATAAAGATTTGCGTTTTCAGCGCATTAATATCCATTTCTAATAGTTTTGCGGTGGCCTCATAAATGGTTTGGATGCCTGTTTCCGCCATGTCAGTTTCCAAGAAAAGCAATTCCAATGGTATGTTTTTCAGCGACTTGCAAACTCTTCTTTCGGGATGTAACAAACTCTCCCCAACGGAAAGATACAACCCTTGTCCCGTCAATTGTCGAATATCCTGTTCCGTTCCGTTAAAGCCATGCAGGATCCAAGGCTGCTTGGCTTTGAGTTTTTTGCGCAAGGCAAGGATTTCGTTGTGGCTTTTCACATCATGCAGGATCATCGGCTTTTGTAAAGCTTCCGAAAGGTCAATTTGCCGCTCGAAAACTACAATCTGTTGCTCAAAACTTTCCTTGTGCATTTTATCCAAACCCGCTTCTCCGAGGGCAAGGACATTGGGTGATGGCAACTTTTCCTCTAACAAAGAAAATACTTCTTTTATCTGAAAATCAGCATTATCCAATACCCAAGGGTGAATGCCATAACTGTAAAAGCCTTGCTCGGGAACATCCTGTCCCAAATCCAAGTTGACAATCTGAATCAGGTCGTCAGCGGTCTTTGCCGTATGTGTGTGTATGTCAACAAAAGGCGTTTTCATAAGGCGCAAAAATAGCAAAAAACCAAAAAGTGTCAAAGCGAGGGTATTAATCCGTAATTTTGCGGCGACTTGAAAAATAGGTCTATGGGATTGAATAAGTCAACATTTATAGGGCACCTTGCGTGTTTTGGTGCCTATTGCATCTTTGGGTTCAATATCGTTTGCTGCAAGAACATCTCCAATGCCAACGTGCTGACCCCCATGGACTTGCTATGCTTCCGTGCTACAGGTGCCACGCTGCTGTTTTGGCTGCTGTCGCTCTTCATGCCCAAGGAAAAAGTACCGCTGAACGACCTGTGGAAGATTTTCATAGCCTCCATGCTGGGGCTGTTTCTCACACAATGGAGCTTCTTGAAAGCCATCACCATGACAACCTCCATCGACACGAGCATCACCAACACCTGCACCCCTATCCTTACCATGATTGTGGCCGCCATCGTCTTGAAAGAACCCATCACTTTCAAAAAAGTTGGAGGCATTTTGGTAAGTTTGGCGGGCGTTTTAATCTTGGTTTTCAACTCGGTTGGACTGGGCGGTGGCGCTTCCGAGACCAAGCCTTTGGGCATCCTCCTTGTGGTAGTCAATGGCTTGACTTTTGCCCTTTATCTCGGCATTTTCCGTCCGCTCATCTCGAAATACAACGTGGTCACCTTCATGAAGTGGATGTTCCTGTTCACCATGCTAGTGGCGCTGCCGCTCGACATCAAGAGTCTGATTCACATCCCGTTGGGACAGATAGATTCTCGTGTAGCGTGGCAAATAGCCTACGTGGTGTTTTTCGCCACTTTTGTCGCCTATTTCCTCATCCCCATCGGACAGAAACGCCTGCGACCTACTTTGGTCAGCATGTATAACTACGTTCAGCCCATCATCGCCACCATCATCAGCATCGTCATCGGCCTGGATCACTTCACTTGGAAGAAAGGACTGGCTATGGCACTGGTCTTCACTGGTGTTTGGATTGTCAGCCAGAGTAGGGCGGCGGCACAGCAAAATAACCATTAGCCTTATTTTTTAAACTATTCTCGAAAAAGCTACTTATTTTCAGGAATTTTGGTATTTTTGCAGAAAAATATCCAACTATGGCTGTATTAACAATGTTCTATGGAATCATCATTTCCATGTATTATTTCGACAATCGACAACATCATTTTCCTCATATTCATGTCAAATGTCAGGACAAGGAAGCGGTGATAAGAATTCCCGAAGGTGAGATTATTGAAGGTGAATTGCCAACAGGAAAGAACAAGCTGGTACAGGCATGGTTGGAAATCCATAAGGATGAACTGATGGCGGATTGGGATTTGGCCTCAAATGGAACAAATGTATTCCAAATTGAACCTTTAAAGTAAGCGGAGATGAACCCTCGTGTAAAATCAGTGAAAGCGGAAAACGATCATAACTTGTTGTTGGAATTTGCCAACGGCGAAAAGAAGCGTTTTGATGTTTCCCCATATATTGGAAAGGGAGTTTTTGCCCCTCTTTCCGACGAATCGTTTTTCCGTAGGGTAACTGTTTTCTTGGGAAGCATCCAATGGCCCAATGGCGCCGACCTTTGCCCCGATACTTTGTATTTGGATTCTATAAGTATTGATATATAAAATATTCAAAAACCAATAATATACAACAAAAGAAAAAATCTAACATATTAACCCATTGAGCTTTACGCTCTTGTTCTCTTAGCTGGAAACTGGACACTTTCATCAAATGAGAATAAGTGCATTAAGGTTCACGCTTGGCGTGAATTTTTGCATTTATCTACTTGATTGGTAGTCCAGAAAAACCACAGCTAAAGGTAATGCAAAAGGTTTCACGCCTTTTCATTTTCCATCAAGGGCTTGGCTCATAAAAGACGAGCAACAATGGAAAAAATCAGTTATGAAGATTTCAAAAACGAATGGCTAAAGGACATTTTAGCCGACAACCCATTTCCTTTACAGAAAGGGAGAAGATTTGCACAAAAACTATTTGTTCAATGGTTCGACTTGGGCGATGATGCAGAAGTTTTTCTTAACGATGGCTGTGGAGACGGAGGCATCGATATGGCCTATTATGAACAAGGTGATACCGAAGCAGGAGAAGGAAATACTTGGTATATAGTACAAAGCAAATACGGTACTTCATATTCAGGTAGCGATACTTTGTTTTCCGAGGCGAACAAGATCTTTGACACTCTTGAAGGACATAACAAGGCCATTTCAATTATGACATGCGACATCCTTGAACAAGTCAATCATTTTAGAGAAACCGCCTCGGAAAAAGACAGGATAGTCATAGTGTTTGCTACTTGTGACCCGTTGAGTGAAGACGAGAAACGAGCATTGAACGACATCAAACATGCAGCAATAGCGAGATTTGGTAACATCATTCAAGTAGAGTCTATATCGGTTTATAACATCTACTTGCGTCTTGATGAAGTTGCGATGCAAACCACAAAATATGAAGTTCCAATCACCACAAACATGGTTCCTTCTGGTCCAGACTTGCTTATTGGCTCAACTAAACTTCTCAATCTTTATGAATTTATGAAGGCTTATCGGTCGGCTACATCTGATTTGGAACTCATTTATCAGAAAAATGTCAGAAAGTTTTTAGGCTCAAAACGAAGAGTCAACAAAGGAATTGAGGAAACTCTTCGAAATGCTCCAGAGAAGTTTGGTATTTACAATAATGGCATCACTATCGTTGTAGAAGATTTCTCATTCTCAAGTACTGACAATTACATTCTTGTTAACCCTTATATCGTAAATGGATGCCAGACCACGCGCACTATATGGGATGTGCTGTACAAGAATTTGGAAAATGTTGGTACGGGGAAAAATGAGAAACTTGAAAGTTGGAAACAAAAACTTCAGCAAAGCGTTGTCGTTACAAAGATTGTCAGAATTGGTGAATTTGGAGAACAATTGCTGAACGATACCACCAAATACACCAATAGTCAAAATGCAGTAAGTGCAAAAGACTTTATTGCATTGGAAAGCAATTTCCAAAACTGGTCTTCACAAATGCAAGACAAATACCATATTTTCCTCGAAATTCAAAGAGGAGCATGGGACAGCATCAAATCTCAAATGCAAAAGAGTTTGAAACATGTCGACATAGTTGACCATGCAACTGCGCTGGATTTATTAAAAGTGTATGCGGCGGCTTGGATGAATGAGCCAGGTAAGGCATTTGGCAAGACACCTCCGTTTGCGCCGGGCGGATCCATTTTTAAAGAGATAATGCAAAAAGAAAACTTTGGTGTCGATGACCTTTATGCCGCCTATTTGCTCAGAAAAACATCTTTTGATTTTGAATATGCGAAACATTCTTCAACACCATCATTAGGAAAGGGAAGGTATCTGTTATACCTTGTCATTGTTGAAATGATCAAAGAATGCATCAATGGTACTTATTTGAACCCTGAAGATGATTCGGTCATTACTCGTTGTGTTATTGATATTTTTGACGGGAATCATCCAGAAGCGGCAAAGAAACTATATAAAGCCGCCACGAATGTCATGGAAAGATACTTCTCTTCAACAAACGACAACTCCCTTTACCGTGAATCCCTGTTCAACGGAGATATGAATGCATTTTTAAAGAATGATAGGATTGGGAAACGCAATGAAACTCCAAAACTATATACCAATATTGCTATTATAAGTTACATTATTGGAGATACACAAGATAAGGAAATTATCAGAGATGCTTTCCTTTAAACTATGCAACCGATTTATCCAACTGTCGGTAGTTTTTTGCTATTGTTTGCCAATTCATTCAAAACTACAGAGTTTTCTTCATAAATGAAAATTCTGTATTTTTGTCGCATGGAAACGAACCTCCTGCAAACGAAAATAGCATACTTAAAAGGCGTCGGTCCGAAGAAAGCCGAAATCCTCCAGAAGGAATTGGGAGTGTCCACCTATCAGGACATGCTCAACCAATTTCCGTTCCGTTACATCGACCGCAGCCAAATCCAAAAGGTGGCTTACATCAACGACGACAGCGTTTATTATCAATTGGTTGGAACGATTTCTAATATCAAACTCATCGGCGCACCGAGAGCCACCCGCGCCACAGGCCTGTTCAGCGACGAGACAGGCAGCATCGAAGTGGTGTGGTTCCGCGGACTGAAATGGCTCAAGAACCGCTTCAAGCCGGGGGTAAAGTATGTGCTGTTCGGCAAGGCCAGCGAGTTCAACCACAACTTCAACTTCGTCCACCCCGAAATCGAGGAATACGACCCCAAGGACCCGCTCATCGGCGAGGGACTGCAAGGCGTCTATAACACCACGGAGCGCATGAAAGACAACGGCTTGGGCACGCGCACCATCGCCAAGTTGCAGAAACAGATTTTGCAGCAGGTCTTTGAATATATCCCTGAAACTTTACCAAAATCGCTCATCGAACAGGAGCAACTGATTCCGCGCAAATACGCTTATTATCAGATACATCTGCCGGCCAACAACATCGAAATCCAGCAGGCCACGCGCCGACTGAAATACGAGGAACATTTCTTCTTCCAACTCAAACTGCTGCGCAACAAGATGCACCGCGAGCAGGCGGTCAAAGGACACGTTTTCAGCGTGGTAGGCGACTATTTCAACGGCTTTTACAAAGACCACCTGCCCTTCCCGCTGACCAATGCCCAAAAGCGGGTCATCAAGGAAATCCGCAAGGATTTGGGTTCGGGGCACCAGATGAACCGCCTGCTGCAAGGCGACGTGGGCAGCGGCAAGACCATCGTTGCGCTGATGGTGATGCTCCTCGCTTTGGACAACGGCTTCCAAGCCTGCCTGATGGCTCCAACGGAAATCCTTGCCACACAGCATTTTGCCACGCTTCAGGAGCAACTGAAGGACATGGACATCAACTTCGCCTTGTTGACGGGTTCCACCAAAACAAAAGAGCGAAACCAAATATACAAAGGCTTGGCCGACGGCACCATGCAAATCGTGGTGGGCACCCATGCGCTGATTGAAAGCAAGGTGGTTTTCAAGAATTTGGGCTTGGCCATCATTGACGAGCAGCACCGTTTTGGGGTGGAACAAAGGGCAAAATTCTACGAGAAAACCGAGATTCCGCCTCACACTCTTGTGATGACCGCCACGCCCATCCCGCGCACCCTCGCCATGACACAATACGGCGACCTCGACGTGTCGAAAATCGATGAGTTGCCGCCCGGAAGAAAGCCCGTGCAGACGCATCACGTTTACAGCGACGACCGCTACCGCATTATGATGTTCATGAAACAGCAAATCGCGCTCGGGCGGCAGATTTACGTGGTCTATCCCTGCATCAAGGAGTCGGAAAACACGGATATGATTGCACTTCAGGAAGGTTATGAGGCTTTGTTGCACGACTTTCCTGAGCCGCAATACAAGCTCTGTGTCTGTCACGGTCGGCTGAGTGCCGAGGACAAGGACTTTGAGATGCAGCGCTTCATCACCAAAAATGCACAAATCATGGTGGCCACGACGGTTATCGAAGTCGGCGTGAACATCCCCAATGCCACGGTGATGATTATCGAAAACGCCAATCGCTTCGGGTTGTCGCAATTGCATCAATTACGCGGTCGTGTGGGTCGTGGTGGAGACCAGTCTTATTGCATCCTCGTCACCGACCACAAGCTGACCGCCGACGGCAAGACCCGCATGAAGACCATGTGCAGCACCAACGACGGCTTCGAAATTGCCGAAGTAGACCTTGAACTGCGCGGCCCTGGCGAGACAGGCGGCACACGGCAATCCGGACAAATCGAAATGCTCATCGGCGATTTGCAAAAGGATGGTGCCTTAATCCCGCAAGTCCGCGAGGCCGCCCTCAAGCTTTTGGCCGATGACCCGAAACTCATCAAGCCCGAGAATAGAATGCTTCGGGAGCACTACAAAGAGCTGTTTGCCCAGACGTTTGATTGGAGCCAAATCGGGTAAAAGTTGTATCTTTGCTCCGTCGTTAAAACATAAAACTATGAAAAAGGTTCTTTCAATAACAATTGTCTTTTTAGGCATTTTGCTGGCTTTTAGCTCTTGCGGGTCGACAAAAATCCTAAGCACACCCCACGATCCCGATGCATCTATCATTATTATTTCATCTTCTACTAAATTAGAAGAGGTCGTATTAGAGAATGTTGAAACGCATCAACAATACGCTTCAATTCCTTTCAAGTCCAATAGAACACTAAACAGAATCTTTTATAATATTCCTTCTGGTACATATAGAGTTGTGCGAGTTAATATGTGGTTACAGGTGGTTAATTCTATTATGACGTTTACGAATTTTTCAGATGAACTTTCTGAGTATTTTGGACCAATTGAAATCGAGCCATCCAGTAAGTATTTTTTTGGTGTTTTTAGGGGGTATTATAAAGGCTTTCCTAATAATTTTAATGTTCGGAATCACATCAAATTTGAATATGTTGATCCTGCTAATAAAATTATTGATGAAATCAGAGAAGCGGTATCAAAAAGCGACTGGAAGGACGGCGAGTTTATCATGCTCCGCCCCGCAAAATATGATGAGGTTTTTGATTTCTATTAATCTCATCAATCCTGAAAACCGGATGTTGCGCGAGCATTACAAGGAATTGTTCGCGCAGACATTTGATTGGATCCAGATTGGGTGAAATTATTCAAGTTTCGCAAGTTGCGGTACATCCCGACGGGATGTAGTCTTTCCTTTTGTTTTGCTTTTACCGAACGTGCATCCCGATGGGATGTCAAGTCATTGCGTCTGACCAATCCCGTAGGGATTCACTTTCGGTAAAACGTATAACATCAACCTTTTGCATCCCGTAGGGATGTGCGAAATTTGAGTAAAATTATATCAGTTCGGATATAATTTATGGTTAAAAGAATGGTTTTATATCCTATCAGGTATAAAATAGTTGTTTTTATATGAAATTATATTCTTTCGGATGTAATTTAATAAAAAACTAACAATTTTACATCATATCTAATGTAATTTTAATAAAAAGTATTATTTTTGCAGCCGATAGGATGTAAAATAATGAAGAAAACCCCTTTGACAGAAACCGTAAAACGGCTCCGAAAACAATACGGGCTGACCCAAGAACAACTTGCCCTCAAATCGGGCGTAGGATTGAATTTCGTCCGCGAGATGGAGCAAGGCAAAGCCACCGTCAGGCTTGACAAGGTCAACCAAGTGCTTGGTTTATTTAATTATGAGATGGTCCCCGTGCCAAAAAAGGATAAGGCATGAAACACGCATTGTTATATTACAGAGACAGATTAGCCGGCAAACTCAGCGAAACTGATGAAGGCTATGTCTTTCAATACGATGAGGCATATTTGGCGATGCCTGTTGCAGAGCCGATAAGTCTCACTTTGCCCTTGCGCGAGGAGGCTTATCAAAGTCCAGTCTTATTCCCGTTTTTCGACGGACTGATACCCGAAGGCTGGTTGTTGGATGTCGCGTTGCGCAACACCGACATCAGCATCCTTGACCGCATGTCACTGCTGCTTTTGTGTTGCAAGGATTGCATTGGTGCAGTAAGTGTTGTACCTGAAAATGAAGGGGAAAGCGATGAGTAGATGTTTGTTTTGCTATAAAGAGTTGGATGAGGGTGAGCATGATTTCCATGCCCGTTGCGCCCGCAAGTTTTTCGGTGTGTCAACTGCACCTATAATGGATTATACCCAAGCCGACATGGATCGTTTGGCCGAGCAAATTATTCGCTCGCAGACAACACTTACAGGTGTGCAGCCAAAATTGTCGCTCAACCTTCAAAAACATGAAGGCGGCCAACGATTGACGATTGTCGGTTTGTGGGGTGCCTATATCTTCAAGCCTCAAACCTCGCTGTTTTCAGAACTTCCAGAAAACGAAGACCTTACTATACATTTGGCAGAGATGGCAGGCATTAGGACAGCGCAACATTCTCTGATTCATCTTGCCGACGGTTCCTTGGGCTACCTCACTCGCCGCATGGACCGCAACGAAAAAGGCAACAAACTCCCAATGGAAGATTTCTGCCAACTGACTGAGCGACAGACGGAATACAAATACCGAAGTTCATACGAGCAGGTAGCTAAGGCTATCGAACGCTATTCCACTGTGCCCCAATTGGATTTGGTAAATTTCTACGAAGTGGTGCTCTTTTGTTGGCTTACGGGCAACAACGACATGCACTTGAAGAATTTCTCGTTGCTGTCGCCTGGCGAAGGACGATACGAGCTTTCGCCCGCATACGATTTGCTCAATGTGGCCATCGTGAATCCTGCTGACACCGAAGAGCTTGCATTGACCTTGAATGGCAAAAAAAAGCGTATTGCCCGAAAAGATTTCGTTGAGGCGGCAAGCAAAGCAGGGATTTCGGAGAAAATCATAGATGGTTTGTTGGCGCATTTTGAGCAATGCTGGCCTGCCTGGGAAAAGAAAATCGATGAATCGTTCCTATCTGATGAGATGAAAACGGATTATAAAGAATTGATTTCCAAAAGAATGAACAAATTGTTAGGTTTGTAGGGCTACCACAGTGTGGCAGCCCTACAAAACCAACAAAACCCTTTCAGAATTTCTGACGGATTCTATTCTGAAAGGGAAGTGTCGTCTATGAAAAAGGTATAGAAAGACGGTTCTATTATTTTGTTACAATTCTTCTCATCTCAATTGCCTTTTCTTTCGCAAGTGCAGAGTTTTCTTCAAACGATTTGCTACCATCGATTATCATAAGAACATAGGCGTTTTTTCGGGATTCAGCTTGTGATTGATATTCGGAATTTGTCACAAAATATCCAAAATCTTGGTATTGTTGTTCAATCGTAGTAACTGGTGCGCTCGCATCGGAGTCGCCTCGCCAATTCCGATACGCTCATTCCGCTCTCGTCGAAGACGGATTTCACCAGTTGTCCAATATGCACATTGTCCGTGTTAGCCATTGCGTCATGCCTTGTGTAATGACATGAAAAAAGCGTGGAATTTATCTTTTGCCAGGTGTTCCAGGGTTTCCACGCCCACCAACTCTAACAAATCATTCCACGCCAAACAATTGGCGTATTATGAAACTTATTCTTGAGTTGGTGTCCCCAAAGGGACGGTTGTGGAAAATTTGGAACACCAAGAAACGGCTTCGAATCGCTGTTATTCTATGTCAATGTGTTGTTTTGCTACATAATTCGTTTGTTTTGTTGGGTGCAAAGATATGTTTTTTCTGAATTAGTTTCTCAATAATTCCACCGCAGCCACTCCGCAAAGAAATAGTCATATACTTGATAGCCTTTTTCGGTGCGGGTGATGATGTCTTTTTCCAATAAGCCCTTCAAAGCGGCTTGTACGGAGCTTGATGAACCTAAATTATTTTCTTTCAAGAATTTAATTGAAGTCATATTGACGGCCTCGCCTGCCTTGGCAATGGCTAACAAAACCGGTTTTTGCTTGGCGGAAATGTTGGAAAGCGTGTCCTTGTAGCTTGATTCTTGGGTCTGAATGACATTTTTCAAAGCGGTTGGATATTGTCCCGCTCCGCAATTTTGGCCTTTTTCAGTAAGCGCAAACAATTCATTCATAATCATTTGCATGTACCAAGTGACACCTTCATAGTCGTCATACACTTTTTCGATAAGTTCTGCCGAAATATTTTTCTCGTATTCCTTAAAAAGCCGTGATACGAAATCGGTGTAAACAGTTTTGCCCAAAGGCTTTAAGTCGGAGGTGATGGTACTTTGGTAGAAAGGTTTGGAGGGCGAGTTGAACATCTGGCTCATCATGTGACGGCGACTGCCAGAAAAAATAAACAAGGTGTGCTTGCACTGCTGAATCTTTGTTCTCAACAGTGCTTCGACATTCTTTTCCGCATAATTGGTAATTTGCTGGAACTCGTCAATGGCCACGATGCAAGGCATGTCGGCGGCTTCAAGGTAGGTAAAGATTTCATCAATAGTGGTTTGTGGTTGCTCGATGCTACCCAAACCGATGTCAAAAACAGGCTCTCCCGTCATGGCATCCAACTTAAACCCAGGTCGCAATGACTTGATGGTGCCGAAGAATTTTTCTGCCCATTGTGTGTGTAAAGGCTTGAGTTCCTTGTAGATGTCCTTGCCAAAAAGATAAACGAACTCCGAGAGAGAGTTGGTGGAATAAAGATCGATGAAGAAAGTGTGGTAACGTTTCTCAATGTCGGGTTGGGCGAAAAAATGCTGAATCAAACCCGTCTTTCCCAAACGACGCTGAGCGATGATGGCCGTGTTGCGACCATTGTCCACCTGTTTTTTCAAAAAGGCGGTTTCTTCTTCCCTGTCGCAAAAATATGCCTCTGACACATACTTTCCGACCACAAATGGATTTGCTATATTGTTGTTGTCCATAATGTTATATTTTTATCATTCTGATAATTATTATTTCAATAATAAAATGCAAAAATAGGAGAATTTTTGTATCATATCCTATATTGGACGAAAAATTATTATCCGAATAATTATTATTTCAATAATTATTATTCCAATAATAATTGTCAATCCTCTGCCTTCTTCTCTTTCCTAAACGAATAAAACTTGTTCGTCAAATAGCTGAATGTCACGCAGATGATGGAGATGAGGATGCGTGCGATGGTTGGCCACCAATGGAACACTTCGACGAAGAGTTTCAAGCCAGCATAGTTCAAAAGGAGGTTGCCGAGGGTCACAAGGAAATATCTGACAATTTGTGTCCTGCCACGTAAGGTAGAGCCTGAAAAACTGATGTGGCGTGCCATCCAGAAGCCCGTCAGGAAGGTGATGGGAAATTCAACGATATATGCCGCAATGTGAGGCTCGAATGCGATGAAACCGAGGTCGTAGACTTGACCTTTGAAAACGAGACGATACAACACATAATACAACACCCAATCAAAAGCCAAGTTCATGCCGCCGCAAGCCGCATAGCGGAACAGTTCGAGGCTCATCACCTTGCGGAAAGGCGGATAGAAGAAGTCGATGAACTTGGTCAGAGTGCGTTCTATCCAGGATTCTATGTTGCGGAGGGTGGACATTAGGGCTGCAAAAATAGTAATTTAGAGCCAAATCACTTCAAAATCCTTGAGCAAATCAGATGCCCTTTCCACATCGTCCGTGAAGCCCAACACATAGCCGCCGCCGCCTGAGCCTGAGATTTTTACGCCGAAACTGAAATCATAATCGGTCGTGAACAAATCCAAAGTATTGTCGGTAATCATTGGGCGTAGGAACTGCAATTGGCCTTTGGTGAGTTGCTTCAACGAATCGAAAAACAATTCATTATCGCCTGAAATCATCGTGTCGATGCAGGTCTTGACGCTGGGCAAGTATTCCGTTTGGAAACAATTCAAGAAGTCAGGATTTTCTCGTTGTCCTTTGAAATGGTTGACCAACGGCTTGGTGTTGCTTTTTATCTTCGTGTCAATCAAGCAGATGTGGATGTCTTTTTTCAAAAAATCGTCGGAAAGGATTTGTACGTCTTCGGGCGTGATTTTGAACGGTTGGCCGAGATAGCATTGCAGAGGGTCGATGCCGGAGCTGCTGCCGTGGAAGTGGCTCTCCATCAAGCCGAAAAGGGTTTTAAGTTGCAGATAATCATCGGTTTTACGAACGGCGTAACGGTCATAGACGGCAGCGACCAAGGTCCCCGAACTGCCCAAACCGTAGCCTGAAGGCACATTGGAGGCCAAAAACAGGCCTTCGTTCAGGTCTTTGGTGAGCGAAGTAAGGTCAAGAAGACTTGAAAGTGTTTCATTTTCAGCGAAATAATTACGAAAACGCTTCAAACTATGGTTGGATTGGAGCGAGGCGGCGAGGTTCCGGCTTTGTGGAAATTGCCATTGCGCCGAAAAGCGTTTCAGCGGAATCATCAGTGCGGTGGCGTCGAAAATCATCGAATACTCGCCGAAAAGGATGACTTTGCTATAGTATCGGTCTCTCATTGTTACGGTTTTTTCGGGCCGTTGCCGACATGGTCGGCAATCCAATGGCCTTGGTTACAATTAGTTGCCAATTCGCTCTTGATAAAGTTTTCCACTTGTTCCGCTTCCTTTTCGGGATAAAGCAGATGAACATTGGGGCCAGCATCCAAAGTGAAACAAAGCGGGATTTGGGTCTCGTGTCGGAAATTTCTGACCGCTTCGATAATGCGCAATGTGTTGGGTTTCATCAAGATAAACGAAGGGTTGGAGCACATCATCAAGGCGTGGAGTTGCAGGGCTTCCGACTCGGTTATATTAATAAAGGTGTCCAAGGCGCCCGCTTTCAGTGCAACGAGGAGGTTCTTGATGTTTTCGTTGGCTTGCGCATAACGCGCTGGGGCGTAAGGATTCCCTTCCATCAGTCCATGTCCGGCGCGGCTGGAAACGGATTTGGCCTCGCCGCTGACGATGAGAATGCTGTCGCGATAGGTCTTGAAAACGGGATGGATGTCGTTTTCCAACGAAACCGCATATTCATCGGAACTGCCTTTGTAACAATTCGTTGCGCCCCAAAGCGCCATCTTGGGAAACACCGAGCGTGCCGCGCTGCCCGAGGCCAAACGTGAAAAATAGGAGGCTTTTTGACAATCAACCTGTTTTCCAACGACTTGACTTTCAATCTCCAACAAACCCATCACAAACGCGCTCATCGACGAAGCCGAGGAAGCAATGCCTGAGGAATGCGGGAAGGTGTTGCGGCTCTCGACCTTCAAATGCAGTTGGTTAATGAACGGGAAAAACGACTGATTCTCAAGCAGAAACTTCTCGATTTTCGCTCCGAAAACGGGGTTTTCCTTACCCTCAAAATAGAAATGGAAACCAAAACTGTCGGCTTTTTCAAAGCCGATGAAGGTCTCGGAGCGACATTCCGACAAGGTAAAGCTAATTGACGGATTTTTAGGAAGTTGCTTTCCATGTTTTCCCCAATATTTCACCAAGGCGATGTTTGACGGGCTTTGCCAGCCTATTCGGCCTTGAAAGCCGTCAGGTACCGCACCATTGAAGGCATCTTTGATCCAAATAGTTTCCATTTCCGGTGGTGTTTTTTTAAAAGTCTTATCTATATTACTGATAATGAGTGTTTTATTTAGTGCAAGTTTTCCTTTTTTTGCATGAAATCAGGATTTTTGTCCTTTATTCCATCTTTTCGCCGAAGAAAACCGACAGCAAGACGTAAAGCATCATAATAAACGGTAGCGCCAAGAACCTAAAGACGGCGAGACCCACGACGGCGATGATGAGAAAAATCCATCTCACTTCGTTGCCTTTCCATTTCGTGGACTTCATCTTGAAGGAGAAGAAACGCAGTTTGCAGACCATCATAAAGCTGAAAATGAGCACGATGCCGAGACAAGCCCAATAGCTCAATGCGCCGTCGATGAGATGGCCGGCTTGGGCGAGGGCCAAAGGCAGCGAAGCCATGAAAATGGCCATGCCCGGCGCGGGAATGCCACGAAACGTGGTCTTTTGCGTGTCGTCGATGTTGAACTTGGCCAAGCGGATGGCCGAGAACACGGGAATCAGAAAGGCGAGACAGGCCAAGGGGTTGATGTCGAGCCAGGCACCCGATGGCAGGTCGAAAGAATGGATCATCAGCCAATACATGATGAACCCAGGAGCCACGCCGAAAGAGACCACGTCGGAAAGCGAGTCCAAATCTGCGCCGATGGGCGAATGCGCCTTGAGCAAACGGGCCGTGAAGCCATCGAGGAAGTCGAACAAGCCCGCCACAAAAACCATGATGGCCGCCTTGACGGGCATGTTGCAGGCAAGAAACAAGATTGAAAAGCAACCCGAAACCAAGTTGCCGCAGGTAATCATGTTGGGGATGTGTTGCTTGAGGTTCATTTTCGTTGAATTTGATTTGGCAAAGGTAGCGTTTTTGTCAGAAAAACTGTATTTTTGCGGGAAAAATCAAAGGAATCCATGCAGCATCAGTTCTATTCCATTGGAGAAGTGGCCGAAATCGTCGATGGACGGCTGGTTGGAGAGGCAGCGGACATAAGAGTCAGCGACCTGCTCATCGACAGCCGTCACTTGATGGAACCGAAGGTCGCCCTGTTTTTCGCCCTGACGAGTGCACGCAACGACGGCCACAAATACGTCAAGGACCTCTACGACCGTGGCCTGCGCGCCTTCGTGGTGAAAAGGCCCTTGCAAGAGCAATGCCCCGATGCCGTATTCATCGTCGTGAACGACACCTTGAAAGCCCTGCAAACCTTGGCAGCACACCATCGGCAGCAGTTCGACATCCCCGTCGTCGGCATCACGGGCAGCAACGGCAAAACCATCGTCAAGGAATGGCTCTACCAGATGCTCAGCCCCGACCACAACATCGTGCGCAGCCCGAAAAGCTACAACTCGCAGGTGGGTGTGCCGCTCTCGGTGTGGCAGATGAACGACAGTTACGACATGGCCATCTTTGAGGCGGGCATTTCCGAGTCCGATGAGATGATGGCCTTGCAAGACATCATTCGGCCCAACATCGGCGTGTTCACCAACATAGGGCAAGCCCACGAGGAGAACTTCATCAACCCGGCGCAAAAGGCAGGGGAGAAACTCAACCTCTTCACCAAGTCCGACTCGTTGGTATACTGCATGGACTATTCCGAAATCCAACAGGTCATCATCCGCTCGGGCATGGCCTCGAAAGTGAAACTGTTCACTTGGAGCCGCAAGTTCGAGGAGGCGGATTTGTTTGTGAAAACGGTGACGATAGGCGAGAAAACCACTACCATAGAATGTGTCTACCAATCTGATAACCTGTCGTTTGCCATTCCATTCTCCGACGAGGCATCCATCGAGAATGCCATCCATTGCGTTGCCGTGGGGCTGCTGCTACAGATGCGTCCCGACATCATTGCCGAAAGGCTGCTGTCGCTCACCTCGATTGCCATGCGCCTCGAAATCAAGGCAGGCATGAACAACTGCACCATCATCAACGACTACTACAACTCCGACATCAACTCGCTGTCCATCGCCTTGGACGTGATGAAGCAGCAGCGGCAGCACAAATGTCATGTGCTCATCCTTTCCGACATCCTTCAAAGCGGTCGTAACGAGATGGATCTCTATTCCGAGATTGCACAACTTATTGAAAACAAAGAGGTTGATATATTGATTGGTATCGGTGAGGCCATTTCGCGTCAAGCAAGCAAGTTTGGCATGGAATGCTATTTCTATCCCAATGTCGCTGAGTTCCTGTCGCGTTTCCCCTTCTCGAAGTTCAACAACCAAACGATTCTGCTGAAGGGCGCACGTGCCTTTGAGTTTGAGCAAATCGGTATTGAGTTGCAAGAAAAGGCGCACGAGACGGTACTTGAAATCAATTTTAACCATTTGGTTAGCAATCTTAACTTTTTCCGCTCCAAAATCAAGCCCGAGACGAAACTCATGGTGATGGTGAAGGCTTTTGGATACGGCAGTGGCAACTTCGAGATTTCCAATGTTCTTCAGTTTCATAACGTTGACTATCTGACCGTTGCGTTCGCCGACGAGGGTGTTGAACTTCGCCGTGCAGGCATCAACTTGCCTATCATGGTGATGAGCCCCGAGGTGAACAGCTACGACAATATCATCAAATACCATCTGGAACCGGAGGTGTTCAGCTTCCGCAATCTTGAGTTTATCGAGCGGGCCTTGGAGAACTTGGCCTTGCCTGAGGCGCATCCCTTGAATGTGCATATCAAGCTTGACACAGGAATGCACCGTTTGGGCTTCTCTATCGATGAACTGCCCGAGCTGATTCGTCGCATCAAGGCCAACCCGATGCTGAACGTAAAGAGTGTATTCTCGCATCTGGCCACTGCCGACAACCCCGCCGAAGATGCCTTCACGTTGAGCCAAATCCGCAACTTCGAGCAAGGCAGCCAGTTGATTGTGGATGCCTTCCCATACAAGGTGCTACGCCACATCCTCAACACGGCTGGCATCAACCGTTTCCCCCAATACCAGTTCGACATGGTGCGTTTGGGCATTGGCCTCTATGGCGTGCCTACGTGCGTTGCCGACAAGGGGGCGTTGCAGCCCGTGGTGTCGCTCAAGACGACCATCAACCAGATCAAGCAGGTGCCTGCGGGCGACAGCATCGGCTACAACCGACATGGGTATGCCGAACGCGATATGCGTATCGGCATCATCCCCATCGGCTATGCCGATGGCCTCTCGCGGCTGTTGGGCAACGGCAACGGGAAATTCTACGTGAACGGACAACAAGTGCCTGTGGTGGGCGACATCTGCATGGACATGTGCATGATTGACTTGACGGGCATCGACGCCATGGAGGGCGACACGGTGGTCATCTTTGACCCTGAACATGACATCGCCGACATAGCTCGTGCCTGCCAAACGATTCCTTACGAAATCATGACGCGAGTGTCGCAGCGCGTGAAGCGGGTCTATTACCAGGAATGACACGAAAAAAGCCAACGTCGAGACGCTGGCTTTTCTGTTTCTTGGGTGTGTCTGCCAATTACTGCAGCTTGAAGAACACTGGGATCTGGTAAGACACGCGGACGGCCTTGCCACGTTGCTTGCCAGGCTTCCACTTGGGCAACGACTTGATGACGCGCATAGCTTCTTCGTCGCAGCCACCGCCGATGCCACGGAGCAGCTTCACGTTGGAGATGGAACCGTCGGGCTCGACGACGAAGCCGACGAACACGCGGCCTTGGATGCCGGTCTCACGGGCAATCTGAGGATACTTGATGTTTTTGGCGACATACTCCATCAGTTTGGCCTCACCGCCAGGGAAGGTAGGCATCTCTTCCACGATCTGGAAGATCTCCTGCTCCACAACTTCTTCATCCTCGACGTCAACGGGGACATACTCCTCGATGACCTCGGTTTGGTCTACTTCGGCGTTGATTTCGATGTCTTCCACTTCAACGTCGTCTTGCACAATCTCGAGTTGGGTGGTCTGTTTGGGCAACTCCACAGGCTGGGGCTTTGGCTCTTCCTGTTTGGTGATCTCCGTCATTTCAAGGTCTTCCACGATCTCGCGATTGAGCAGGCTTTCGTCGATTTCGCGCTTGTCGTAGTTCTTGTGCTCGAAGGCCAGCCATGCGACGAGGAGGCTGATAATCATACCGATTTGCATGAACATCAGTTTCTTGTTCTCAAGGTTGGCTTTTGGTGATTTTTTCTCTTCCATGGTGTATGTGTTTTTAATATTTCGCTTCCTAATTTGGGTGCGAAAATAGGAATTATTTTCTTATGAAACGCAAATACCTTGAATTTTATTTTTTCCGGCGGAAAAAAAGATAGAAAACAAGGACCCCAAGCAAGGCTCCGATGCTGTCGGCGAGGAAATCGAACCAGTCGCCTTTGCGCCCTTTCACCAGATGCTCTTGCATCAGTTCTGTCAGGCCACCGTAGGCAATGCTGATGACGAGGGTAACCAGCAAGATTTTGTTTTTGTATGACAAACCGTTGGAAACGAATTGTTTTCGGTAGCCCCAAACGCATGCGAAGGCAAATCCGGCATACATGAGGAAATGCACCACTTTGTCGAGGCCGACAATGGGCTTGACACGTGGGAAAACAGAACCCGGGAGCCCTGTCAGAATCAAGATGACGATTCCGCATAGGATCCCCGGGTAACTATTTCTGGCCAGTCGTTCCAATGGATTAACCGATCTTGGCTTCGTAGGCTGCGGCGTCCAAGAGGCCGTCGAGCTCGGCGACGTCGTTCACTTTGATCTTGATGATCCAGGCCTCGCCGTAGGGGTCGCTGTTGACGAGTTTGGCGTTTTCTTCGTCGGCCAGGGCTTCGTTGACAGCGATGATCTCACCAGCCACGGGCATGAGCAGCTCGGCGGTGGTTTTCACGGCTTCGATGGCGCCGAATTCTTCTTGGGCGTCCAAGGTCTCGCCGACGATGTCGGGGTCGACGTCGACGAAGGTGATGTCGCCAAGTTCGTGTTGTGCGTAATCGGTGATGCCGACGTAGGCCTCATCGCCTTCAAGGCGGATCCATTCGTCGTCGTTGGTGTACTTCAGGTTTGTTGGAATATTCATTTTCTTTTGTGTTAGAGTTGTTTTTATTAGGCTGCGAAATTACGTATTTTAGTCAATCGCTCGGCATTTTCCTGAAAATTTTATTTCAACTGTGACAGGTTGAACCTCAGGGTGATGCCGCCGTAGGTGGTGGAGTTGCGGAAGGTGTTGGCGACCTCGGGTATCGACAGGTCGTATTTGAAGAAGACTTGTGCGCTCAGTTGTTGGCTGAAGTTGTAGTCGCCGGTGAAATAGAAGTTGATCTTGTTTTGTCCGGCCGACACTTGGTTGTTGTTCTCGTCGATGCGGCGAAGGATGGTGATGTCTCTCTTGTAGCCGATGTCGAGTTTGAGCACGAGGTCGTTCTTGATGGTCTGCGACTTGCCGTTTCCGCCGATGGGCGTGAAGTTGAAGCTGACGTCCTTGATGCGGTAGCCAGTGCCGATGACGAACTCGCGGCTGTTGACTTCGGTGAGTTGGTTGTTGGCGAAGCTCAACGTCAGCGTGCGCGACTTCTTGAACTGGATGTTGGTAGTCATCGAGTTCTGCAGGCCGAGGTCGATGCCGACAAAGGGGGAGTATTGCTCGGAGAGTACGATTTGCCCCATGTCGTATTTCGGGACGATGAGGTCGGAGTTCTCGAAGGTCTGTATGGTGTTGCCCTCGTCGTAATACACGTTGCTTGCCCAAGAGTTGATGGCGTAGTTCGACTTGTAGCTATGGGTGACGCTCACCGTCTTGAAGATTTCTCCTATGGCGGGAATGTTGGTCAGGCCGTTGTAGGTGAGGTTCCAGTTGGGCAACGGGAAGCGTGGGAAGGGGTTGAGGCTCATGGTGCTCGGGTCTTTGCCAGTGTAAGCGGCGATGAACGAGTAGAGCAGCACGTCTATCGAGGCCGAATTGTAGCCTCGCGGGAAGTAGTCGCCAGCGATGCTGTCGAAAGAGTATTCGTTGACTTGCTCGATCCATTGTGGGTTGTTGCGGGCGATGCGCTCAGCGATGATCTTGCGGTTTTCGAGTAGGTTGTTGAACAGGCGCGAGTGGATGGAGTCGGAGCGCACAAACGAGGTGCCTATCATGAAATAGCTCATGCTGAAGCTGCCGCTGTTGGTGGGCGTAAACATGTCGAAGCGGTTGGAGGCTTCGTTGTAGCGGAAGTAGTGTTGTAGGTTTTCGGCGTAGTTGCGGTTGCCGGTAAAGTCTACCTTGAAGCCGGGCAATGGTTCGGTGTTGACACGGAAGCTCATCGTCTCTGTGCTGCGGCGCGTGTAGGGTTGGCTCAGGATGGAGTCGGTGGTGAGCCAGCGTTTGGCGTCTTCCACGTCGATGCTGTTGGCCACGGCTTTTTCGAAGATGTTGGCGTTGTTGCCGTAGGTGCTGCCTAACACGAATCCGAGCCCCGGAGCCCATGTGTCGCTGTTGAGACCTGCATATTGCGACTTGGGCATGAAGCCAGGCAGCGACTGCCCGTTGTTGACCGAGTAGGTGCCCGACACTTTCTTGACTAGGGTGAGTATGCGCAACGAGTTGTCAAGCACAACCTTGCCGTAGTCTACCTTGGGCGCGACCTTGGTGGAATCGGAGGTTTTTTCGTCTTCCTTGTTGCCTTTGTTTTCTTGTTTGCCGCTTTTCGTTTCCTTTCCTTTCCCGTTGGTGTTGCGTCGCTGCGGTGTGTTGATTCGCTTGAGGTAGGGCACGTTGTTGTAGAGTCTGGTGAGGTCGAGGGTGGCGTTGCCTTGGATGTTGTTGGAGTTCTCGATGACATTGCCTAAGCGGGGTTGGATTGACTGTGCCGAGGCGGTCCAGCTGTAGGTGCCTTGGTAGTTGGCGTTGGCGGTAATCCAGTTGAAGACGGGAATCTTGTTGATGGGAAGGGTGTAGCTGGCGTTGAGGTTCTGTTGGAATCTCGACATGGAGCCCAAGTGCTTCAGTTCGTTCTTGATGGTGTCTTGGTATTTCTGCCAACGCTCGGGGTCGACGTTGCGGTCGACGAGGCCGGCCGGCTCATAAATGTAGGCCTGTGCTTGGGCCGAGTAGTCGAAGGTAAGGGCTTTGGTGAGGTCGTAGCGCAATTGGTAGTTGCGGTTCCAGTCCCATTGTTTCGAGTAGGTGGGCTTGATGTCGATGATGCCTCCGCTCTTGTTGCGCATTTCGCGTTCTGAGCGGAAACGGTACATCTCGGTATTGAACATGAGGCTCTTCGGGGCGTAGTAGAAATTGATGTCCTTGAAGAACTGCATGGAGGGTTTCGATGCCCATTTGGCCTTGGCGAAGGGCATCACGTTCTGCGGGTTGCCCGCGTAGTTGTAGCCTAAGCCGCCTCGGTAGCTCTTCACCATGTAGTATTTGATGTCGGTGTTCTCTTGGAAGGTCTCGTTGTAGCTGAACGAGGCGTTGAAGTTCTCGATGTCCCAGATGTGAACTTTGGGCATGTTGCCACGACCTCCGCCGAGTCCCTTGTTGGGGTCTCTTGGGTTGCTTTTGGGCTTGCTGTCTTCGTCGTCTTGCTTGCGTTTCTTCATGACACGCTCTTTCCTGACGTTCATGAAGTTGATGTTTTTCTGCCTCGTGAAGTCATGGATGTTTGAGTTGAGCGAGTCGCGTTCGTGGTCGGAGTTGAGTGCGCCCAGGGCGTCTTTCATCTTGATGTCGGGGTCGTAGGGGTTGTATAGCGGCGTGATGTTGTTTTGCCCGTAGTCGAAGTGCATCGGGATTTTCAGGCCTGTGCCGTCGAGGAATTTGCCGAGTTCGAGGTCGGTGGACACGTTGAAGGCTGTAATGGCCTCAAAGGTGTTGCTCGTGATGTCGCTGTCCAAGGCGCCGAAGCCGGCTGATTTGTATGACCCGCTCACGCTGACGCGTCCCAAGTCGGCCAAGGTGGCTTCCAATCGTCCGGTGGCCGCGATGCCGCCGCTGCTGCTGAGGTCGGTGAGGCGCAGTTCGTTAATCCATACCACGGCGCTCTTGGGCTGTCCGTCATCAGCATCGGCGAGGTTCTGGCGCTTGGGGTTGCGTATTCCGATCATCATGGCTTCCACGTCGCTGATGCTCGGGTTGCCGATCACCTTGATGGAGTGGTAGTAGTCGCGCCCGTCGATGTTGTCTTTCCTGACTTTCTCGGAATAGATGTAGTTGAGCCTGACGTTGCTCCCGGGCTGGTTCATGGCCTCGTTGCGGCGTTGTTTCACCTCCACGAGGTCTTCGAGCCGGATGTCGATGTTGTTGATCTCGGGCCAGATGGCGTCTTTGTTGGTGTATGACGTTCCCCAAGGTGTGACTTTCACCGGTACCTCATACTCGTAGTAGTTCTCGGTGAAGTCGGTGCCGATGCGCATGAACACGGTGAGGTCTTGGTCTTCCAAGGGGCTGTCCTCATGGGCGGCCTCGGCATGGACGAACATCTTGAGGTATTTGTACTGTCGGAAGTCGAAGTCGGCGGTCTTGTAGATGGCGCGTCCGTCGCCGTCAACGAGGTTCTGCACGGTCATTTGTAGCGACTGCTCGTTGATGCGGGTGGTCTGCGTCATGCCGATGACGGTCTCCTGCTGGATGCCAGGCGGGATGACGTAGGGGATGGGCTGGCGGCGGCTGTTCTCGTCGATGCTGACAGCCGAGATGTCGAAGGTGGTCTCGTTGCTGATGTCGTTAGGCTCGTATTCGCCTGGTGCTTGGATGCTCTGCGAATAGGTGCGCCACTCGCCTTTGACGAGGTCCAAGGTGGCGAAACGCAGCACGACGGGACGTTGGAAGTCGGTCATGAACATTCTCATGAAGCGGATTGATGAGAAGTCGTCGATGTGGCCTATCACCCTGTCGGGTTGTCTGACTGGGATGCGGAACTGATACCACGTGACACTACCGAAGGTGCTGTTGGGCAAGGCGATGTTGGAGGCCTCGAAGATGTCGGCGATGTGGTTCTGTCCGACCACCATCTTGGCTGGGTCGAGGTCGATTTCGTATTGGTAGTATCGCTCTGTCTCGCTCAGGGTGTTGTCTCCGTTGATGTCTTCGGCGTTGGGCAGGGTCGAGTTGCTGTTGGTGTAGCCTTCGGTCTGTTGTATGTCGGAGGGCGAGTTGCCGTCGGGGCCGTTGAATTGCTTGTAGCGCGCCAGGATGCTGCGGTGCACTTCGTCGTCGGGCGAGTCCCAGTCGCCTGAACGGAAGTAGTGGTAGTTGTCGCCCGACGGGTCGTTGTAAGCCTGTTGGTACGCTGCCGATCCTTCGCCGAATCGGTTTTTGATGACGTTGAGGTAGGTGTTTTCGAAGAAGCTGCGCTCGTCTTCGTCGCGCAAGCCGTCGTAGCCCACGTCTTGGTATTGGCGTGCTTCAGAAGAGTTGTTGAAGGTGCTGACGAGGTCTTGCATGGTGGGTACGCGACCCCAGATGGTGGTGTCGACGTTCTCGACGACCTCGGTAGGAGGCAAGCCGTTTTCGTAGAACTTGCGGCCATCGCGCAGGATGTCTTCCGACACGTCGCCCAGGTTGATGTACAGCTTTCCGGGGTTGTTCTGGTATTCTTCGTCGGCGAAGGGATCCATCAGCCAGAACTCGATGTATTCGATGTTGGTGGCCTCGAAATCGGTCGACTCCATCTTGCGCATGATACCGCCCCAACGGCTTTTCGGGTCGTTGAGTTTGCCTTCGTCGTTGATACCTGCCGTATAGGCCGTTGGATTAACGTCGTAGTTGTATGGGCCGCGTTCTTCGGGATAGTAGGCCAGATTGAGCACCGAGACGTTGGTCTGAGTGCCTGCCGCGATGTCTTTGGATGGGAAGAGCTCGGTTTCAAGTACCTGACGCACAGTGTTCTTCGAGAGTTCCTCGTTGTCGACGTTGCTGGGACGGTAGTTGGAGTTGCGGTCGTAGAAGATGGAGTTGTCGATGACGTACCACGCCAGTTTGGCCCGGTTCTTGCCGTAGTCAAGGCCGGTGCCTGCCGCCGCCTCGGGGAAGAGGTCGTTCTGGTTTTGCGGCGTGCTGGCCATATACCAAAGGGTGGGCAATCGCAGGTCGATGGTCGACTTGGCACCCTCAAAGTCGTCGATATAGGAAGTGCCGCGCTCGCTTGCCGACTTGGAGAGGCCGGGGATGAAACGGGCGAACTCGCCGTCGGCGCTGATGCGCGAGGGTGCCTTGGTGTTGATGCCAGGCAGCGCGTTGATGAAACTTGTCAGCCAACGGGCCTCGGTATGGTAGCTGAGGTCGGTGCCATAGATGGTGTTGGAGATGGCTTCCTCACCGTAGTTGATTTTCTGGGTGTACGATTTCTCGCCGAGGTAGAGTATGGTGCCGCCCATGCGGAAGTCGCGGCTGAACTCGTGCTCGATGCGGGAACCCAGGAAGGTCTTCTTGATGGCGCTGAAGCCGCTGTTCGACTCCAAGGCGATGTTGATGGGCGTGCCTGAGTTGAGGATGCCTTCGTTGAGGATGGTGACTCGACCCAAAGTGTAGTCGACGGTGTAGTCGACGTTCTCGACGAGTTGCATGCCGCCTGCGGTGACGGTCACCGAGCCTTGTGCCACGTTCATGGCGTTGAGGCTGATCTCGCTGCCCGACTGCGATGAGTAGTAGCCTTTCAGGCTGAATTTGTTTTTCTCTGAATATTGCTCTGCCGAGGTCTTCGTCATCGTGTAGAGCGAGTCGTAGGCGTATTTGTTGGCCAGTTCTGGTTCGTCGGGGAAGACCTTGTCGTGGATGTGCTTGCCGAAGGGCTCCAGCACGGGGAAGAAGATGCGTCCGTTCGACGAGTTGATGGTGCCGCCTTGGGTGGCCGCGTTGTCAAGGAAGTCGAACATGCCGTCGCCGCCCGCGATGGGGTTGTTTTGCGTGGTCAGGTTGTCCAAGCCCATCAGGTTGAGCATCGAGACGCCTTTCACCGAACCCTCGGTGAAGTAGCCGTATGGCGTGCTGTTCGAGTTGCCGTTGTAGAAGATGTTGAGCATGAAGTCCTGCGACCCGATTTGGTAGGCCCTGATGTTGTAGACGTTTTTCATCATCAGGTTCCAGATGGGCATCTTGGTGTTTACCGTGGTTCCGCGCAATAGTTTGGCTACCAATACCTTGGGCGTGTTGATGCCTTGGTCTGAAAATTCGCCCACTTGGTAGACCTCGTCGGAGCCGACGATGGTGTATTGGTAGGCCACGGCCAGGGTTTGGTTGGAGTTGAGGCTGACATTCAGGGAGATGAAGCCCAGTTTCGAGTTCACAGAAAACTCGGTGTTGCTTAGGCGGCGTGCATTCTCGATTTTCTCGAAGTCGCGTCCAGACACCATATAGCCCGACCTGCCGATGCGCATGGGGTCGTTGCTCATGTAGTTGGTCACGGTGCTGATGCCGCGAATCTGCGTGGTGTCCATGCGGGTGAGCATGTTGTTGGCGGCGTTTCGGGGATATGCCTGGCTGTTGGTGGGACTGATTTCGTTGTTGTAGATCCAAGCGTCTTTTCCTTCGCCCAAGTCGTTCAATGCAAGGATGTTACGTGTGTTTTGTGTCGAGGTGTTGGTGTTGGTGATCCACACTTCGATTTTGGTGATGTTGACGCTTGAGGTGATGGTGGGCAGGGTCGACAGGGCTTCTTCGTAGTGGTCCCTGAAGTATTGGCTGAGGAAGAAGTGGCGGTTGTCTTCATAGTCCAAGCAGCTCAGTTCGAACTGGTTGGTTTGGGCGCCGCCTTGCACGGTGATGTTTTGCGATTCGCTTTCTTGGTAGGAGATGATGGAGGAGATGGTGGTCTTGCCGAATTTCAGCTTGCTCTTGATGCCGAACAGTTGTTGTGTGCCTGTGATGAGCGTGCTGTTGAGCGGGAAACTGACGTTGCCGGCTTCGAGCAGTTGTATGATTTCGTCTTCCTTTCCTTGGTATTTCAGGGCGAGTTTGTCTTGGAAGTTGAAGGTCGCCTTGGTGTTCTTGTTGATGTTGAAGTTGATTTTGTCGCCGATTTTGGCCATCACGTTGAGTTGCATGTTGGGGTCGAAATCGAAGTCGGTGTGGCGTTTGCGGCGGTCGCTGAGCGAGGGGTCGTCGCGGAAGCTGTGCCTGATGCCGAAGGTGAGATCGACAGAGCCTTGGGGGCGGATGTCGACGGTGTTGCTGCCGAAGATGGTCTCGAAGGCCTTGCCTCCGATGAACATGGGCGGGATGATGGAACTGCCGTTGGTGGTGGAGCGGGCATTCTGGCTGCGGCGTTCTTTCCAGTATTCCTGTATGCCTTTGCGGTTTTGGTACTCGAAGAATTCGCTTTGTGTGAGGGTGGTTGGGGTGTCGTAGTAGAACTGGCCGATGCGGCGTTTGAAGGTGTATTGGCCGGTCAGAGGGTCGTAGATGATCTCGGTCTCGAAGTTGCTGGGGTCATTGAGGTAGAGTGGCGACTGGTTGTTAAGGTCTTCCATAGGGTTGCCGGTGTTGACGGGGATGGGGTAGATGACCTTGGTGGTGTCGGGCTCCACCTCATAGGGATGGAAGAAAATGTCGCCATAAGAGCCCGCCGAGGCCGTTCGGGCAAAGAACAGAGCGAACAGCATCGGCAGCAAGAGGATTATATGTCGTTTCATCGAGTCTTTCAAAATACAGGTTTACAATAGCTTAAGTGCTTCTTTAATCAGCGTTTCCACGTTGGCGTCGGGCATCTGCTTGAGCAGCTTGTCCAAGGCTTTGTCGACGGCGGCCTTGCTGAAGCCCAATATCGTCAATGCAGATAACGCTTCGGTTTTGATAGTATTGTTTGGCGCGGCGAAAATTTCGGTCTGGAAGTCGTTTTTCTTCAGTTTGTCCTTCAGGTCGATGACGATGCGCTGGGCGGTCTTCGCGCCGATGCCTTTCACGGCTTGGATGGTCTTCACGTCGTCGTTGGCGATGGCGTTGCTCAACTCGTTGACGGTCAGCGAGCTGAGGATGAGCCTTGCTGTGTTGCAGCCCACGCCCGACACGGAGATGAGCAACTCAAAGAGGTCGCGTTCCTTGGCGGAGAAGAAGCCGAAAAGGTTGCGTGCGTCCTCAAGGATTTGCTCGTGGACGTAGAGTTTCGCTTCCTCTTTCTCGCCGATGGCGGTGAAGGTGTTCAGCGTGATGTTGATGAGATAGCCGATGCCGTGGTTGTCGAGGACGACTTGCGTGGGCGACTTTTCGGCTATTTTGCCGGTGATGAAGGCATACATTATGTGTGTGTGGTTTTGATTAAACCGCAAAATTACAAAAAATAAGGACAACCTTATAAAAACAAACAAAAAAAGAGGGCTTTTTGCCCTCTTTTCTGTTGTTCTTGTGAAAATGTCGTTGCTTATTCGGCAGGCTTTTGTTCGCCCTTGCAGCAACCCTTTCCGCCTTCGCCCTTGCAGCATTTCTTTTCGCCTTCGCCCTTGCAGCATTTCTTTTCGCCGCCGCAGTTGAGGCGTTCCATGATGAGGTCTTTCTGTTCATCAACGGTCATGTTGGCGAAGTTTTCCCACTTGGCCTTCATTTCGGCGCATTTGGCTTCGCACTCGGCTTTCTTGGCTTCGCACTCGGCCTTTTGCTCTTCGGTCATTTCGGCCAGTTTCTTGGCGCATTCCTCGGCGCAGCCCTTGCCTTCAGCCTTCATTTCTTCCATTTTGGCGTCCATTTTGGCGAACACGTCGGCAGCCTTCTGGTTGAGATCGGCCTTCATGGCATCGTCCATCTCGTCCCACTTGGCGAACTCTTGCTTGAGTTGGCCCATGGGGCATTCGTGCTTCTCCTCGACGATTTCGGTCGTTTCGGCAGGTTGTTCAGCAGGTTGTTCCTGTTGCTTGGGAGCGTTGTTGCAGGCCACCATGAAGAGGCAGGCCAGACCCATTGATAAGAATAACTTCTTCATTTTTAATGAGTTTTAATTGTTGTTTGATGTTGTTTTCTGTTTTCGAGTGCGCAAAGATACGAATTATTTCGATTGGTGTTCAAAAAAAGTGATTTTTGGTGCGAAAAATTCTTTTTTGAATAAGGTTGTTTATTTGCGGGGGAATGTCTAATTTTGCGGCCAAATTTTGCGGTCGAAAATTTCGACCACAAAAGTGTCACGAAAGAGTTGAACGAAAAAGAAACACAGCAAAAAGCAAATATAACTAATTCATAATTAAAACTTTAAACATTCAAAGTAATGGCAGAAAAGAAATTTTTGACATGCGATGGCAACCAGGCTGCGGCCCATGTTGCCTACATGTTCAGTGAAGTGGCCGCCATTTATCCGATCACTCCGTCGTCGCCGATGGCCGAGTATGTCGATGAATGGGCCGCTAAAGGTCAGAAGAACCTCTTTGGCGAGACTGTCAAAGTGGTTGAAATGCAATCAGAAGCCGGTGCCGCCGGTGCCGTCCACGGCTCGTTGCAGGCTGGCGCCCTGACCACCACCTACACCGCCTCCCAAGGCTTGTTGCTGATGATCCCGAATATGTACAAGATTGCCGGTGAGTTGCTTCCGGGCGTGTTCCACGTCTCGGCTCGTGCCCTCGCCGCCCAAGCCTTGTCCATCTTCGGCGACCACGCCGACGTGATGAGCGCCCGCCAAACGGGCTTCGCCCTCCTCGCCACCGGTTCGGTGCAAGAAATCATGGACATCGCTCCCGTGGCACACTTGGCCGCCATCGAAGGCCGCGTGCCCTTCCTGCATTTCTTCGACGGTTTCCGCACCTCGCACGAAATCCAGAAGGTGGAGGCTGCCGACATGGAAGCCCTCCGTCCGCTCGTCAACCAAAAGGCCCTGAAGGAATACCGCGACAGAGCCTTGAACCCTGAGCACCCCGTCACGCGCGGCACCGCCCAAAACCCCGACATCTACTTCCAGACCCGCGAGGCACAGAACAAGTATTACGACGAGTTGCCCGACATCGTGGCCAAGTACATGAAGGAAATGAGCAAGATCACGGGCCGCAACTACGCCCCGTTCACCTTCTACGGCGCTGCCGATGCCACCGACGTCATCGTGGCCATGGGTTCCATCACCGATGTCATCAAGACCGTCATCGACCGCGAGAACGCCGCCGGCAAGAAACTCGGTCTGGTCAGCGTCCACCTCTATCGTCCCTTCAGCGTGAAGTACCTCGGCCAAGTGCTGCCTGAGACCGTCAAGCGCATCTGCGTCCTCGACCGCACCAAGGAGCCCGGCGCCAACGGCGATCCGCTGTATCTGGACGTCGTTGAAGCCTTCGCCAACTGCAAGGACATCCCGGCGGCCAACAAGCCGATGATCATCGGTGGCCGCTATGGTCTGTCGTCGAAAGACACCACGCCCGCCCATATCCTGAGCGTGTACAACAACCTCGCCGCCGAGAAGCCCATGAACCAGTTCACCGTCGGCATCAACGACGACGTGACGCACCGTTCATTGCCGATGCTGCCTGAGATTTCCATCCTGCCGAAGGGCACCTTCGAGGCCAAGTTCTACGGCCTCGGCGCCGACGGCACCGTGGGAGCCAACAAGAACTCCATCAAGATCATTGGCGACAACACCAACAAGTACAGCCAAGCCTACTTCGACTACGACTCGAAGAAATCCGGCGGCTACACCTGCTCGCACCTGCGCTTCGGCGACCAGCCCATCTTGGCGCCTTACCTCGTCGGTACGCCCGACTTCGTGGCTGTCCACGTGCCGAGCTACCTCCGCAAGTACGACTGCCTGCGCGGCCTGAAGGACAACGGCACCTTCCTCTACAACTCGCCTTGGGATGTCGAGGAAACCAAGAAGCACCTTCCCGACTTCGTGAAGAAGTATCTGGCCCTGCACCATATTAATATGTACATCATCGACGCCACGAAGATCGCCGCCGAGATTGGATTGGGCAACCGCACCAACACCATCCTCCAGAGCGCGTTCTTCAAGATTTCGGGTGTCATTCCTTACGACCTCGCCGTTGAGCAGATGAAGAAGTTCATCGTGAAGAGCTACGGCAAGAAGGGCGAGGACATCGTCAATATGAACTACGCTGCCGTGGATCGCGGTGGCGAAATCCAGAAAGTTGAGATTCCCGCCGAATGGGCCAAGCTCGACTGCACCACCGACTTCGTCTTCGAGCACAACGCCGACGATCCGGAGTTTATTAATAAGGTGATGCGCCCGATGGTCGCCCAGTGCGGCAACGACCTGCCCGTGAGCGCCTTCAAGGACATCATTGACGGCACCTTCCCGGCTGGCACCACCGCCTACGAGAAGCGCGGCGTGGCCACCCTCGTCCCCGAGTGGATGCCCGCCAACTGCATCCAGTGCAACCAGTGCTCGTTAGTGTGCCCTCACGCTGCCATCCGCCCCGTCGTGATGACCGCCGAGGAAATGAAGAACGCTCCCGCCTCGATGAAGGCCGTGGAGATGAAGATGCCCAAGGAAATGGCCGGCATGAACTTCCGCATGCAGGTCTCCGTGATGGACTGCACGGGTTGCGGCAACTGCGCCGACGTGTGCCCCGCCAAGGAAAAGGCCCTCGTGATGAAACCCTTCGAAAGCCAGCTTGGCGAAACCGAAAACTGGGACTACGGCCAGAAGAAGGTGACCTACAAGGATGACCTCATCGACAAGTACGCCAACATCAAGAACAGCCAGTTTGCACAGTCGTTGTTCGAGTTCTCGGGTGCCTGCGCCGGCTGCGGCGAGACGCCTTACATCAAGACCATCACCCAACTCTTTGGTGAGCGTATGCTCGTCGCCAACGCCACGGGTTGCTCGTCCATCTATGGCGGTTCCGCTCCCGCGACGCCTTACTGCAAGAACAACCGCACGGGTAAGGGTGTGGCATGGGCCAACTCCCTGTTTGAGGACAACGCCGAGTTCGGTTTAGGCATGGCCACCGCCACCCGCCAGCTCCGCGACCGCGTTGAGCGCATCATGAAGGAAGCTATCGCCGAGTGCAAGTGCTGCACTGACGAGCTGAAGGCCATGTTCCAAGAGTGGATCGACAACCGCGAGTGCGGCATCAAGACCGCCGAATTGGCTCCGCGCATCATCGCCGAGTGCGAGAAGTGCGACTGCAACTACTGCAAGCAAATTATCGACCTCAAGGACCACCTCGTCAAGAAGAGCCAGTGGATCTTCGGCGGCGACGGTTGGGCTTACGACATAGGCTTCGGCGGCCTCGACCATGTGTTGGCTTCCGGCGAAGATGTCAATGTCCTCGTCCTCGACACGGAGGTGTACTCCAACACGGGCGGCCAGTCGTCCAAGGCTACGCCTGCCGGTGCTGTCGCCAAGTTTGCTGCCTCCGGTAAGAAGGTGCGCAAGAAAGACCTCGGCATGATTGCCAAGAGCTACGGCTATGTGTATGTGGCTCAGGTCGCCATGGGTGCTTCGCAAGCCCAGTATTTCAAGGCCATCAAGGAGGCTGAGGCTTATCCTGGCCCGTCGTTGGTGATTTGCTACGCGCCTTGCATCAACCACGGCATCAAGACCGGCATGGGTCGCACACAGCACGAAGAGAAGCTCGCCGTCGATTGCGGTTACTGGCACCTCTGGCGCTTCAACCCCGCCGAGGAAGAAGCCGGACAGAACGGCTTCCACCTGGATTCCAAGCAACCCGACTGGAGCAAGTTCCAAGACTTCATCCTGAGCGAAGTGCGTTACAACTCGCTGCTGAAGACCTTCCCCGAGGAAGCCAAGGAACTGTTCGCCAAGACCGAGCAGTATGCTAAGCTTCGCTATGAAGGGTATAAGAAGCTGAGCGAAGGGAAGTAATCTTTCCTGAGTAATTGCAAAAACAGCGCATCTTTTTGGGTGCGCTGTTTTTTGTCGCAATCTGTGTCTCGCAGATTGTTCTCTAGCAAAGTTATGATAAGGCGTATTGACAGTTGGATGCGCCTTTTGTCTAATACGTGTTAATCTTCTTCCTTTCCCCAATTTCCAAGTGTTTTCTCACTTACACGCAATTGCTTTGCAGCTTCTTTTCGCGAGCCATATTTGTTTTCTGCCCATTTGCGGAGTTGCTGATGAAAGTTTTTTTCGAGTGTTTTCGCGTCTACAGCGTTCGGGATTTTGATTTCGATTTTTTCGGCAGATAAGGATTCGCAATGATATAGTTCGTAACACGTTTTGGCATATTCAAAAGGTGAAATTTGGATTTCCATTTCGCTGCAAATCGCCTTTTTGGTGTTTTCGTCAAACTCGTTGAAAATCTTGTAATCTTTGGCAATGTTCTCCAAATCACGGAAATTGCCTTTCAATGGCAGTGATTTCAACCAGTTGATTATATTTCTGTCGGTAGGAGCTTCGATTTGTTCTTTGGGATAAAGGCGTTCGAATATGCCTTTCCAATCGTCTTCCAAATCTTCCAACGTTTCTCTGACAGGGGGGATGCTAACTACATACTGCACAACACGGTCGTAAAAGTCGGGTAATAGTAAATCGTGGAGCACTTCTATTGTACGGTTGGTGGCAAATACTAATTTCACGTTTTTGATTTCCTTTTCGTCTTTTGCTCCTAATGGGCGAATGTGAAAACTGTTGCTTTTATCAGTCTGAAAGGCTTTCATCAATTTGGCTTGTACAGATTTGTCTAAATGATGAAATTCGTCCAAAAACAAGATACCATTTTCGGCAGCCTCAATTAGCCCTGTTTTTTTGCTATTTGCACCTGTAAATGCCCCTTTTTCGTATCCGAACAACTCTGATTCGGCAATTTGGCTATCGGTAAACGAAGCACAATTTGCCTCAACAACTTTCGACTTGTTCTTCTCATTTTTCGAAATCTTTTCCGACAACTCTCTGATTATCGACGACTTCCCCGTTCCCCTTTCTCCCAGCAATAAAACTGAAAAACCAGACCCTAAAAAGACTTCAATTTTTTTGTTTGCCAATTGGCGCTTTTTGGATTTTGTTTTGGAATAGAGAGTCAGCTGTGAACTAATATCTTCAATTAGATTCGTGCTTACCGTTTTGATCGTAAACGACTTAAAATGTTTGGAAGTTTCTTCTTTGTTATCGTATGTCTTTATAAACTGTGTGTTTCTAGGTAGCAGTTTGTTGGCGGCCAATATGTGCCAGACCGACTGTATTTCTGGACCACCGAGTGAAATATTGATGACACAATTGTCTTCGAGTGCGGTTTTTTCGGAAATAAGGCGCATGACGTTATCTGCAATTTCTTTCTCATCGCGCATGTTTTTAATATCAAGCTCAATTTCCTCAAATTCATCATTATCATAGACGTTGGTAAAGTTTGTTCTCTCTTTAAGCCATTTTATTTGTTCTTTTATTTCATAGTGCTGTATGTCGCGCCACATATATTTCGCAAAATCAGAGGATTGTTCGCCGAAATTCTCTTTTACAAATTGCAATTCCTTGTCAACATCATAACTTACATCCTTGTTCTCGCGAATTGTTTTATACAACTCCACTAAATTTTTATCTTTCAACACTTCGTCATTTTCAAAAGACAAGCTTTGATAATGAAGTCTTGAAGATACTTTGTTTATGACATCTTGTTTTACTGTGAGATAAAAAACTTTATCAAATTTTTTATGGTCTGATTTTGTGTCGAAAATCGAGTTGCAATTATCATCTTGCTCGTATTTTTTCCCTTCCAAATCGCGGGCGTCAAGGGTGTCTTTTTCATAAAAACGACTCAGGATATGCTTCAAAAATGCGATTCCGTGTGAAGTGTAATGCCATGAGATATAGATGTTCATGATAGATGTGTTTAATACATGCTGCAAAGGTAAATAATTTCCTATAAATAGAAAAATCATTCCTATTATGTTTGTATTGATTTTTTTAAATATTTGATATACATATTGTTGTAGGTTTGGCATGATGGTTGTAAATAAATGATGGCAATCAATAAAATATGAATTCAATGAAAAAGACAAAACATTGCATGATTAGACAATGGGAAAGAGGAGTCTTGGATTATCTTCTTGAAAAGGTTTGCTGGGCTATCCCAAGACTTAAGAAAGGGAAAAACGGCTACTTGGTAGGAAGTGAAACTCAAAAACGATTGTGTATACCCAAGAAGAATTTCTTGGTTATGATGGAAGACAATGTTGTAATAACGGTGTTCTACATCGAAAATTTTATAAGTTTTTTTGGAAAGAAGCGAGATGTGAGTCTTGAGAGTATATCAATATTTATATAACAGAATAGATTATGGATAAAATTACAACAATTAATTATCATTTGACTAAGATTTGCAATTTTCAGTGCAAATACTGTTTCTCTATATTTGACGAAGTAAAATATCAATTGCACGAAGAAGGAAGTTATAGGTTAATGGATTTATTAGGGGCTAGTGGATTGTTTAATAAAATCAATTTTTCTGGAGGTGAGCCAATGCTTGTCCCGTATATGGATAAGTTGATAATGAAAGCAAAAGAATATGGGATGAAAACAAGTATGGTTACGAACGCGAGTCTTTTAAATGCAAAATGGATTAATGATATTGCCCCGTTTCTAAATATCATTGCGATAAGTATAGATAGCTTACGAAATGATGTGAATAAAAGAGTTGGAAGAGGAACAAATATTGCACATATCAAAGAAATGGTTAATGTGATAAAGAGTTGTGGTATACAATTAAAAATAAATACAGTTGTCTCTAATTTCAATAAAGAAGAAATAGTGTCCCCTTTGATTGAAGAGTTGGAGCCATTTAGGTGGAAGATATTGCAGGCGACTAAAATTAATGAACAAAATGATTCAAGATTTATAGAAATATCATCAAATGAATTTGACCATTTTTGTGAAATAAATAAGATGTCTACTTCGTTGGTCGAAGTGATTAGGGAGCCAGAAAACCTTATAATAGGGTCTTATTGCATGATTGATCCAATGGGCCGATTTTTTGACAATAGTAAAAGTAGGCATTCGTACTCGGAACCCATATTACAAATTGGTGTAAACAAAGCATTGAGCCAAATTACAAACTCAGTAGAAAAATTCAACGAAAGAAAAGGAATTTATTAACTAAATAGAATTATGCGTATCCTAATCATTATCCACGGTTATCCGCCGTTTTATATGGCGGGATCTGAAGTTTACACTTACAACCTTGCCCGTGAACTCGCAAAAACCAACGACGTTTTTGTGTTTCATAGGATTGAGGACAAATCGTTGCCGCTCTACCAGTGTCACGACACCAAGGAAGAGGGGGTGAATGTCAGGTACATAAACAATTACGAACCTGAGAATGCGGTCTTTTATGACAAGTATCTCAATCCTGCCATTGATGACGCTTTCCGGGAATATGTGAAACTCGTCAAGCCCGATGTCGTGCATATCGGACATCTGTCGCATCTCTCTACGCAGATTCCCATTATCGCCAAGAGAGAGTTCGGTCTGCCTGTGCTATTCACCATCCATGATTTTTGGATGTTTTGCCATAGGGGACAACTGATCAATCCCGAGGACTGGAAAATCTGTCCTTTGCCGAATACCGACCAATGTACTAATTGCGCGGCATTCCACTATCAAACCCCTGGTTTCCCTACTGATATGATAAGGCAGCGGGATGAACATATCAAGAATGTAATCGACTGTATTGATGTGTTTTTTGCGCCGTCGCACACCCTTGAACAGTTTTATCTTGATATGGGCGTCGACAAAAATAAAGTGTATTATTCAAAGTATGGTTTTAATGTTTCAAAAATCAAGAAGCACCAGAAACAGCCGCATGAAGTCATAACCTTTGGGTTTACCGGCCGGATAATTCACACGAAAGGCGTCCGTCTTTTGTGCGAGGCGTTCAGTATGGTCAGCGGTGATGCGCATCTCGTAATTTGGGGCGATGCCGACAACGAATACGGAAGAGATTTGGTGGCAAAATATTCAGGCAAAAACATTGAGTTCAAAGGCCGTTACCACAACGACGAATTGCAGAAAGTGCTTGATTCATTCGATGTCTTGGTATGTCCTTCAATCTGGCTCGAAAATGCTCCGCTTGTGATTCAGGAGGCACAGGCCGCGGAACTCCCTGTTCTTGTGAGCGACCGAGGCGGAATGGCTGAACTTGTGCATGATGGTGTCGACGGTTTTACATTCAAACTTGGAGATGTGGACGACCTGCGCCTTAAAATGCAACAAATTGTCGACAATCCCGAAAAACTGACAGCACTGCAACCAGCAATCGAAACGGTCCGAACCATAAAGGATGACGCCGATTATTGTATGAACAAATACAAAGAATTAACCAAGGTCGAACCGCTCTATCCGCACTTGCCTTCGCCGTGGAGAATCACCTTTGTGACCAACCCCGACAAATGCAACCTGCATTGCAAGATGTGCGACACGTTTTCTGCCGATAATCGCCACCGGCTCGCGGAGTTCCGTCGTCCCGAAATGAATTTTGCGGTAATTGAAAAGACGGTTGCGGAGTTGTCGTATCATGGTTTAAAGGAAATAATCCCGTCAACAATGGGTGAACCACTGTTGTATTCGCATTTTGAGCAACTTGTGGATTTGTGTAAGAATTATGGTGTCAAGATGAACTTGACCACAAACGGGACCTTCCCCAAAGGTGTCGAGTTTTGGGCAGAAAAGTTGTTGGAAGTGGTGTCTGACGTTAAGTTTAGCATCAACGGCATTTCGCCAGAAATCAACGAGGCAATAATGTGCGGTATCGACACCAGAAAACAACTTGCAAATATTGAGTATTATCTGAATCTTCGTCAAAAACTCGGCAACAAAAGCACGGTAACGCTACAATGTACTTTTATGAAATCGAATCTCTATGAACTCGAAAACATAATTCGCTGGGCAATAGACCACGGCATTGACCGTGTAAAAGGCCACCACTTGTGGAAAACATCGGATTCGCTTGACAGTGAAATGCTTAGGACGAAGGACAACGCTCTGCTTTGGAACGAGGTCTGTGCCAAATGCCACGCGATAGCCAACGGCAAAATCCGCTTGGAGAATTTTGTGCCTGTGGATTTGAACGCACCTGCAATTGACGAGAACGATACATTCTGCCAGTTTCTCGGCAAGGAACTTTGGGTGGAATACGACGGTTCGTACCAAGTATGTTGCTGCCCGTCAGACGTGCGCAAAGAATTCGGCGATTTTGGAAATTTCAAAGACCTTTCGCCGCTCAATATGTGGAACTCGCCCAACTATCTTGATTTTATCAAGAATTGGGGCGATAGCGATAATTGTAAACAATGTAATATGAGGAGGAAAAGAGGATGAGACAATTAACACTTATTTCAGGATTATATAGGAATATATGTGGCGGTGTATCGGCTTCATCAGAAGATATTTTACGTGAAATTTCAAATTCAGTCAAGATTAATCCACATTACAAAACCGATTTAGTCTGTTATACAGACACGGTTGAGAATGCACGTTTCCTGCAAGATATAGGATGTTATGTTCATAAAGTATTAGACGATGCTCCATATGAAATTGTGTTTGATACAAAGCACAAAATGAAACATTGGATTATGTATAATGCAGTGCAAGAATTTAAAGATGTGCTTTGGGTTGATTGGGATACTTTTAACAGAAAACATATAGACAATGTATTTTTAAATCATTGTTTTTCAGGTGCTAATCCTAAGTTTACTTGGATTAATAACTATTGGGCTGTTGTTAATTGTGCTGTATATTATTTAAATGAAAAATGGCTCCCGCTTATGGAAAAAAGTTTTTCCGCTCAAGTGGAAATTCCTAATGATGAATTATTATGGAAGTCGATCTTACCAAAAGATGTAAGAGATAGAAAAGAATATTGGTTAAATGATTATGTAATTAATATTTGGACTGAGGATGATTTTAAAGATGTAACGTCAAATACCTATTTCTTACATTTAAAAGATTTTTCTATGTTGAACCAACATGAACATATACAATGAAAACTGCATTAATAGTCCGTCATGCCGACCGTGATTCAGTAACAAATCCATCAAAACACGCTGAGGTGCTTTTGAATACTGAAGGAGAAAAACGCGCTCGTGAGTTTGGCAAAAGATTGTTGAATGATTTTGCCAAAGTCAGGATTTTTTCAAGTCCGATTCAGAGGTGCATTCAGACAGGAGAATGTATTCAGGAGGCTTTTGGTGATGATTCTAAAATACAAATAAGCAATGTGCTTGGCGAACCAGGGCCTTTTGTTTTCGGCGATGCAATCGAAAGTTTTGTGACGCTTGGAACTGTCGGTGTCGTTGAAAGAATCGAAAAGGGAATCCCGATGCCTTTTATTCGAAAGGAGGAAGAAGGCACAAAAGTGCTTCTGGATTATCTGCGAAATGAGACAGACAAGTCTGACGGTCAAACCGCTAATGTGTTTATTACACATGATGCTTGCATAGCTCCTGCTATCAATTTTCTGATTGGAGAATTATTTAACCAAGAGCATTGGATAGAATTTCTTGGCGGTTTGAGAATCGATTTTGACGCTAAATCATTAACAATAAAAAGAATTTGATATGAAACCAACAGTCGCATTCTACGGTATTAAAGACCGTAACATGTTTAATTATCCGGCATACGTCCATGACCATAATATATGTGTGATGCAGGATGGCGAAATATTGCAATACCTTCATCTTGAGCGCTATACGAAGCGCAAATACGACAATCGTCTTGATTTGTTTATTGAGCAGTTGGCTGATGAGAACATTTTGCAACTGCCTGATGATTTTGATCTGGTGTGTGTGAATGATTTTGTTGGCAATGCATTCATCTCTAAAGACGGTCGGATTCGGTTTGAAGCCAACAAGCAAAAAACATTGGCTTTTGACACATTCAAAAGCGATGCGTATTTTCAGTGCAATGGTTGGGATGGCAAGGAAATCAATGCGTTCCTGTGCCAGCACGAAGTGGCGCATATTTGTTCTACAATACCGTTTTTCTCGGATTTCAAAGATAATTCTCTATTGATTTCAATCGATGGTGGTTCATCATTGGGCAATTATTCAGCGTTTTTGTACAAAAAAGGCAAGATAGAGCTCATTGAAAACAATTGGACGGATTTGGGATTTGCGTCAAAATTATTCAACGACAATTCTTTGTCGTTCAGGACGTTGAACGCCGCGCCAGGCGAACATTGTTCCGTGCCGGGCAAACTGATGGGCTTTGCAAGTTGGGGAAGTTATAGCCCTGAAATTGAAGATTGGCTCGCCAATAATAAATACTTTAAAGATTATTGGAACAACGAATCGATGATTCTTGAATCAATTAAAAAGGAGTTCGGGGTTGATGCGGCTTTTGACACCCACGACACATTTATGCAAAACATCGCAGCAACTATGCAACGCGTTTTTGAAAAAGCAGTGCTTGACAAAATGGAATCGCTTCAACGTCGTTTCCATGCCGACTACCTTTATTATGGTGGAGGTTGCGCGCTCAATATTGTTACCAATACCAAAATCTTGGAAAGTGGAATGTTCAAGGACATCTTTATTGCTCCTTGTTGCAACGACAGCGGACTAAGCATTGGTGGAGCTGCAATGTTGGAACGACAGAAAGGTAATCAGATAAAGATACATTCACCATATCTCAACAACGTTGGGATTGCCATGGATGAAAGTGCAATTACTGATGAATTAATTGTAAAAGCCGCAGATGTTTTATTGAATAATAAGGTGATAGGGGTGTGTAATGGTTATGGAGAGGCTGGCCCTCGCGCCCTTGGTAACCGAAGCCTTATCGCCCTCGCCAACAGTAAAGAATTGGCGCAAAAGCTAAGCATGGAGGTCAAAAAGCGCGAATGGTATCGACCTGTTGCTCCCATAATGTTGAAGGAGGCCGCCGAAAAAGTTACGAACCAAAAAATAACATCTTTGGCAAAATTCATGCTTGCTGATTTTACCATCAAACCTGAGTGTCAGCAAATTCTTGAGGGGGTCGTCCATTCCAATCATACGTCTCGAATTCAAGTAATTACATCTGAAAAAGACAACCCGTTTATGTATAGGTTACTTAAATACATGTACGACAACCATAGTGTTCTTGCGTTGATAAACACCTCGTTCAATGCTCAAGGTGAGCCTATCGTCCACACCAAGGACGATGCTTTCCAAAGTGCTAAACGCATGAATTTAGATGCATTAGTATTTAACAATCAATTGTTTAGAAATGAAGACTTTTAAAAACAGACTTAAATACCACACCCCGGGACTAGCTCCAGTAGAGGATGAGTCAGGCTGGTATCACATAAACACCAATGAGAAAGCAATCTATCCTCAGCGTTACAAACGCGCTTTCGGCTATTACGACAACCTTGCCGCCGTTACAGATTTTGAGGACAAGTGTTTCCATATCGACACTTATGGCATGCGTGCTTACGTCGAAAACTATGCTTTCTGTGGCAATTTTCAAGAGGAAAAATGTGTTGTGAGAGACTTTTCTAATAACTATTTCCACATTGACTTAAAAGGAAGACGTTTATATTCTGCCAATTACAGATATGTTGGGGATTTTAAGGATGGCTATGCTTGTGTGATGCTCTTTGATGGTAGTTTCGTTCATATAGACGGCAATGGCAATAGACTCAATGGTAAGCAATTCCTCGATCTTGGTGTGTACCATAAAGGATTTGCTACAGCGAAAGATGAGAATGGCTGGTTTCACATTGATACCCAAGGCTATGCCTTGTATTCAGAGCGTTATTTGATTGCAGAACCGTTCTATAATGGATTTGCACTTGTAACGGATTTTGGGAACAACAAAAGGATTATCAACGAAAAAGGGAAAACAGTATTATGTCTAGGTTAAATCTTTTAATTACAGGCATTTCTGGTTTTATCGGCAGAAGCCTGGTAGAAGAAATTGTAAATCGAAATCTTCCTTGGAACATTAACGGCATAGATATCAAAGACCCTTGTTTCAATGATTCCAAGTATTTGAAAAACATCGTTTTTGATATAGTGGATATTCGTGATCAAAAAGCAGTTGAAGCATATTTCGCGACAAAAAGATTTGATGGCGTAATACATTTGGCGGCCGTTAGTCGTGTTGTTGATGCTGAAAAAAACAAAGAGAATTGCATACAAACCAACTTGCATGGAACAAAAAACGTGCTTGACAATGTTGCCAAAGTATCTGAAACATGGGTGATTTTTGGCAGCAGTCGTGAAGTATATGGGGAGCAAAAAGAGTTTCCCGTAAAGGAATCCTCGGAGAAAACCCCAATTAACATTTATGGCAGATGCAAGCTTGAAGGTGAAATGTTGGTGCAAAAACTAATAAGAAGATACATGATTCTTCGTTTTTCAAATGTTTATGGGAATAACTATGACATTAAGGGGCGTGTGATTCCAGCTTTTGTCGAGCGTGCATTGAATGAAGAACCCCTTTATCTTGAAGGGGGAGGACAAATAATAGATTTTACGCATATCAGCGATACCACTATGTGCATAATTAATGCTGCTGAATTGTTGCAAAGCAATGTTATTGAAAAGGAAGAGATTCATATTTGTCCAGGATGTGAAAATAGGATTACTGATATCATTTCTTACCTGTCGAGTTGTTTGAATAAAGAATTGAGAGTTTCTGTCGGTGGAGAAAGAAGTTATGATGTGAAGAAATTTGTGGGTGACCCAACAAAGCGAAAAGAGATTCTATGCGACAAAGAATTTATTTCGTTAAGAAAAGGAATTATGATGTTGTTGGAATTAAAAAAGCGGTGTAGGAATGTAGAAAGTTCTTTTGATCTTTCGACTGCGGGACGCAGTCGGCGATAGTGGTGTGATAACCAAATAAGTGACAGCCCTACAGCCCCATGGCGAAATTGTCCCGTTGGGTTGTAGGGCTGTCGTATCACGGCAGCCGCGTTGTTGTATTGCGGATGGGGTTTTGATGGATTTTGGTTTTCGGCCGCCACAATGTGACAGCCCTACAGCCCCATGGCGGAATTGTCCCGTTGGGTTGTAGGGCTGTCGTATTACGGCAGCCGCGTTATTGTATTGCGGATGGGGTTTTGATGGATTTTGGTTTTCGGCTGCCACGATGTGACAGCCCTACAACCCCAATGGGAAACAATGACCCTGATGATGGTGCTGTAGGGCTGCCGTATTACGACAGCCGCAATGAAAACGTTTCCGATAAATTTGTAGGGCTGCCGTATCACGACAGCCGCATAGATAAAGATCCCGAAATCAACGAGGAAATGCAACGTCGTTCCTATCGTTGCGGTCGGTTATCGCATATCATTGGGCAATTCAAATCCGCAGTCACGAAATATGCGAATGAACATGAAATTCCATTTATGTGGCAATCACGTTTCCATGACCATGTCATTCGCAATGGATTGGAAATGAACCGCATTGCCGATTATATCCAAAACAATCCCATGAAATGGGAATTGGATAGGTTCTACAAAAAACGAGGATGAAACATCATCCTCGCTTTTGTTTGTCCGATTGTACTATGTCTTTTATTCGGCGGGAGCCTCGGTCGCGGTTCCACCCATCAATGGCGCATCCGTTTCCGTTGAGAGCTCAGGAATGATGACGTTTTCGATGGCACTCTTTGCGGCGCCCTCTTTGGCGTTTTTCGGCAGGGTGATGCTCGAAACCAAGCAGAGCACGACCAAGATGCCAGCCATTGTCCAAGTGGCTTTTTCGAGGAAATCGGTCGTTTGACGGACACCCATCATCTGGTTGGCACCACCGAAATTGGACACCAAACCGCCTCCTTTTGAGTTCTGAACCAGAACAATCAGCCCTAATAAAACGCTGACAATCAAGATTAAAATTACTACTAATAAATACATGTCTATGGTTTTTAATGTTTAACTTTTTTCTTGTAGCCTTTCAATTTGGGCTGCAAAATAACGACTTTTTTCTGGATAATGCAAGCGTAATTTTTCATAAATTGAAATTGCCTTGTCCATATACCCTTGTTTCTCGTATATTTTTGCCAATGTCTCGCTGACGATGTTTTCTTGGTCGATGATGCTATTTTGCGCCACCGAAATGGGGTTGTAGAATTCGGCCTTGGGGCGCGAGATGCTTGGGTTTTCAAGTATGAACTTGTCTATCAGTTGCTTGCGTGTGAGTCTTTTGGGTTGCGTTTGCTCGGCTTCCTTGCGTTGTTTCTCTTCTTCGAGTTCCTTGAGGCGGCGGGCGATGATGTCTTTCAATTCGTCCAAAGACTTGCGTTTCTCTTCGAGCAAAGCCATTTCTGCCGTCAGTTCCTCATGGCTTCCGCTGAGGTTGATTTCGGGGATGATGAACACTTTCTTCTGGATGATGCCGTTGGCCTGTTCCTCTTGGGTCTCGATGGGTTCGATGTTGGAGAAGACGTTGTCGGTGGGCGGCATTTCGTCGGGCAGGGCGGGCAGTTCGGGCTCGCTTTCGAAACGGTGGCGTGCGATGAGGGCAAACAGGCGCAGCTTGTCGCGGTTGGGCATGATGGCCGCCGCGTGTCGCAGCTGGCTCTCGTGGCGATTGTCGCCGGCGTTCTGGTAGGCGATGGCCAACATCGCGTGCCCGATGGCGAAATAGGGGTAGTCGGCCACCAGCTGTTCCATCTCTTGTACCGCTTCGCCTTTCAGCCTCTCAGGCATCTTGATGTATCCTATGACTTGCTTGCCATCCATTTATTTAGTTGTTCAGTTGTTCAGTTATTCAGTTGTTCAGTTGTTCAGTTATTCAGTTATTCAGTTGTTCAGTTGTCTCGCGTCCCGAAGTCCCGCGTCCCGAAGTCTCGCGTCTCGCGTCCCGAAGTCCCATGTCCCGAAGTCTCGCGTCTCGCGTCCCGAAGTCCCGTGTCCCGAAGTCCCGCGTCTTTTTTACCAGTTTACCAATGCTTTATTAAATATGTCTTCCACCAATTGCTCAATGATGGTGGCGGTGAGCGACTCTTGCACCGAGTTCAGGTCTTGGTCGCTGGGGTAGTCTTCGTAGCGCGAGAAGGTTTGTTCGAAGTCTTTCGTGTCGTCGAGGCGGTTGCTGAAACGCACTTTCACCGTTACGGTGAGGCGGTTCATGGCGGCGGTCTGCCCCGAGGTGATGGCCACGGGCATGGTCTTGTAGTCGGTAATCTCGCCTTCAAAGGCCAAGTCACCGCCTGTCTCCACCATGTCCAAAGTGGTTTGGTTGGTCATCGCCTCGCGCAAGGCGTTGGTGAAGTTGTTGCTCAGCATCGGGTTGACGAGTTGGGCGTGGTTGGGGAAATAGGCCACCGAAACGGTCTTGGCCTCGGCGGGTATCGACGCACCCGAAAAGGAATAGATGCCGCAACTGTGGCAGACGATGGCCAACACGGTACACAAAACCACTATTCTCGCCTTGATTTTCATAAACTGATGCTGTATTCGTTGATTTTCCTGTACAAAGTGCGCTCGCTGATGCCCAAAGCCTTGGCAGCATCCTTGCGCTTGCCTCGATGGGCTTCCAAAGCCTTGATAATCATTTCTTTCTCGTGGTGTTCCAGTGAGAGCGTTTCAGGCATCGTGGTCGTTGAGCCTGTCGAAACGAGCCCATAATGGGTTTCCTCGGCGGGGACGAACTCGGCGAACTCGGGCTCGGTTTCGGGCTCGTTTTGGCTCACGCGAGTCACCACCGTGTCGCCGATTTGGGTGACAGGCGAAGGCTGCACGTAACTTTGGTCAGTCGGGCGACCGCTGCTCATGTTGTTGACCTGTGCGCGCAACTCGGCGATGTCTTTCTTCATGTCGAACAGTACGCGGTAGAGCAGGTCGCGCTCCGACATGCCGTCGGGCGTGTCCTCTCTTGGCAACAGCACGGGAAGGTTGCTTACTGTCCTGTTAGGCAGGTACTTGGACAAGGTTCCTGCCGTGATGTTGCGGTCCGTCTCCATAATGGAGATTTGCTCCGTCACGTTTTTCAGCTGACGGATGTTGCCGTCCCAACGGTAGTTTTCAAACATCCTCAATGCCTCGGCACTCAAGGTGATAGGCGGGATGTGGCTGCGCTCTGCAAAATCGGCGGCAAACTTCCTGAACAACAGAGGAATGTCGGCCTTCCGTTCGCGCAAGGCGGGGATATGGATCGGGATGGTGTTCAACCTATAATAAAGATCCTCGCGGAAACGGCCTCGCTCGATGGCCAAGGGCAAATCCACGTTGGTCGCCGCCACGATTCTCACGTCGGTCTTCATCACCTTGTTGCCGCCCACGCGGATAAACTCGCCGTTTTCGAGCACGCGCAACAGGCGGGCCTGCGTTGAAAGCGGCAACTCGCCGACTTCGTCCAAAAACAAGGTGCCTTTGTCGGCAATCTCGAAATAGCCCTTGCGCTCGTTGACGGCACCAGTGAAGGAGCCTTTCTCGTGGCCAAACAGTTCAGAGTCAATGGTTCCCTCGGGTATGGCGCCGCAGTTCACGGCGAAATACTGACCGTGCTTGCGTGTGCTGTTTTGGTGGATGATCTTCGGAAACACGTCCTTGCCCGTGCCGCTCTCGCCCGTGATGAGCACGGTGAGGTCGGTGGCAGCCACTTGTGCCGCAATGCCGATGGCGCGATCCAGTTCTGGGTCGGTGCCGATGATGCCGAAGGTCCGTTTTATTGCTTGTACGTCCATACTATGTGTAGTTGTTCTGCCGCTTTGCGTCATTGCGAGGAGGAACGACGAAGCAATCCAGGAAACGAGCTTTGTCTATTGGATTGCTTCGCTTCGCTCGCAATGACGCGAAGCGTGTCCTCCATTATCTCAAAACAGCATTAAGTTGTTGTTCCATCGCGCCTTGAATCTTCCCCATCGTCTTCTCAATCACCTTGTCGGTGAGGGTGGTGGTGGGCGACATCAGCACGAAGCTCATGGCGTATTGTTTCTTGCCTTCCGGTATCTTCTCGCCTTCGTAAACGTCGAAGAGGCTCATGGATTGCAGAATCTTGTTCTCTGCGCTCATGGCGACTTTCTTCACTGCGTCGAAGGTGACGCTCTTGTCGAAAATCATGGCGAGGTCGCGGCGCACGGCGGGGAACTTCGACAGCGGCTCGAAATGCACTTCCTTGGCCTTGGCCAGGCATTGCATCATCAGCGTCCAGTTGAAGGTGGCGTAGAACACGTCTTTCTTCAGGTCGAAGTGTTTCAAGGTCTTCTTGCTGAGCTTGCCGAGGGTGACAATCTCTTGTCCGCCAACGCAATAGGTGGTCGCATAGTCGAAATGTGGCAGGTTGGCTTCCTTGGCTTCCAAAGTGTTGAAGTCGAACTTGAAATGGTTCAAAACGCCCATCACGTATTCCTTCAAGTCGAAGTAATCGACGGCCTTGGCTTGGTTGCTCCACAATTCTGCTTGCTTGTTGCCCGTGAGGAAAAGGTCGAGGCAGGTGTGCTCATTGTAAGGTTTCAGCGGTTGCTTTTCGTCGCCAACTTTCGTTCCGTCAAAGAAATAGACGTTGCCGAACTCGAAGAACTTCATGTCGCTGACCTTGCGGTTTTGGTTGAAAGCAAGGCTTTCGAGTCCGCCCCACATCAGGGTTTGGCGCATCACGTTGAGGTCGCTGCTCAATGGATTCAGAATCTTGACGTTACGCTCTGGCTCGAAGGCGGGGAAGGCCTCGCTGTAGGCGGCCTTGGTGAGCGAGTTGTTCATAATTTCGTAAAAGCCGTTGGCGACGAGCATGTCGCTGATTTTCTGCTGCATCTTGTCGGCATCGGGTTTCGCGGCGCGACTGATGGAAGCATGAACGCGGCTTGGGATTTCGATGTTGTCGTAGCCATAGATGCGGAGGATTTCTTCGACCACGTCGGCGGGACGGGTCACATCGACCTTGCTGGTGTGCACATCCACAACCACGTGCTTGTCGTCTTGTTCAACGAATTGGCACTCAAGGCTCTTCAGTATGTTGACGGCTTGGGTCGGGTCGATGACCTTGCCAGCCATTTTGTTCAGGTAGTCGAACTTCAAATCCACGCGGGCAGGGGCGAAGTCGCCGCTCTTCACATCCTTGATTTCGGAGGAAATCGTTCCGCCGGCCAACTCCTTTATTAATAGGGCGGCGCGTTTCAGGGCGTAGAGGGTGATGTTCGGGTCGGCGCCGCGCTCATAGCGGAACGAGGCGTCGGTCTGCAGGCCGTGATATTTGGCCGTCTTGCGGATGCTGGTGGGGTTGAAGTAGGCACTTTCGAGGAAAATATTGGTGGTTTCCATCGTCACGCCGGATTTTTGTCCGCCAAACACGCCGCCGATGCACATGGGTTCTTCGGCGTTGCAAATCATCAGGTTACGGCTGTTGAGCTTGCGCTCCACGCCGTCCAAAGTGACGAAAGGCGTGCCTTCGGGCAGGCATTTCACCACGACCTTCTTGCCCGTGACTTTGTCGGCATCGAAGGCATGGAGCGGCTGCCCGACTTCCATCAGCACGAAGTTGGTGATATCGACAATGTTGTTGATGCTGCGGATGCCGACGGCGGCAAGGCGGTTCTTCAACCAAGCTGGCGACTCGCCCACTTTCACGCCGCTGATGGTCACGCCCGAATAGCGCGGGCAGGCTTGCGTGTCTTCAACGACCACTTCGATGTCGTTGTCGTGGTTTTCCACCTTGAAGTCATCCACTGAGGGACGGATGAGATGGTATTTCGTGGTGTTCTCGCGCTGGTTGAGGGCGGCCACGAGGTCGCGGGCCGAGCCAATGTGCGAGGTGGCGTCGCTGCGGTTGGCGGTGAGGCCGATTTCGAGCGTATAGTCCTCTTCCACAGGGAAATAGAACGCGGCAGGCTTGCCCACTTCGTAGTCGTCGGGCAGCACCATGATGCCATCGTGTGAGGTGCCAAGTTGCAGTTCGTCTTCGGCGCAAATCATGCCTTCGCTCACTTCGCCACGAATCTTGCCCTTCTTGATGGTGATGTGTTCGTCACCAATCCAGAGTTCGGTGTTGATGGTGGCCACGAGCACCTTTTGGCCAGCCGCCACGTTGGGCGCGCCGCACACGATGTGCAGCGGTTCCTCGCCGCCCACATCGACGGTGGTGATGTGCAGGTGGTCGGAGTTGGGGTGGTCGATGCAGGTGAGCACCTTGCCCACGACGACGCCTTTCAAGGCGTCCTTCACCGACTCAAAGCGCTCCAAGTCTTCCACTTCAAGGCCCGTTGAGGTGAGCATTTCGCCGACTTTCTCAGCCGAATAATCGCAGTTGACGTATTGTTTCAACCAGTTGTAGGAGATTTTCATTGTCTTTCAATTTTATCGAGCCGCAAAGATACAAAAAACTGACAAAATGGCACGAAGATTTCTTTGGCAAAAAGTAAAAATCTCAAAAAAGTGAGATTTTTCTAATGTAATAATCTCAAAAACGTGTAAATTTGCACCGAAATTAAAGTCAAAAACGTGAAAGAATAAGTTTTTGTTAATCTCAAAAACGTGAAATTAGAATTATGAAACGAAAGATATACAATAAGTTACGAGAATGGAAAGAAACGAGCCAAGGAACGAGCGCGTTAATGATAGAAGGTGCGCGTCGTATCGGGAAGAGTTTTATTGTTGAGGAATTCGCCCGAAACGAGTATGATGATTACTTGCTCATTAATTTTCGCCTTGCGCCAAAGGAAGTGAAAGCATGGTTCGACATGTATTTGGAAGACCTTGACAAGTTGCTCTTGAACCTGCAATTGCATTACAACAAGCAGTTGAAACCCCGTCGCTCGGTCATCATATTCGATGAAGTGCAGGATTGCCCTCGTGCCCGCGAGGCCATCAAGTTTCTTGTGGCCGATGGCAGGTTTGACTATATGGAAACGGGGTCGCTTATCAGCATCAAAAAGAACGTAAAGGATATCGTGATTCCATCGGAGGAGGAAACGTTGGAGATGTTTCCGATGGATTTCGAGGAATTTTTGTGGGCAATGGGCAACGAGACCTTGATGCCTTTCATCGAGGATTGCCATGCGCAACGTTTGCCGCTCGGACAGGCATTGCATCGGAAGGCGATGGATTTGTTCAGGCTTTACATGGTGGTTGGTGGAATGCCCCAATCCGTGTTGAGATATGTTGAGACTCAGGATTTTCGCAAAGTGGAAGCCGTCAAAAGACAAATCTTGACGCTCTATCGGAATGACATTCACAAATATGCCGACAAAGCCGAAACAAAAGTGGCTGCCATTTTTGACGAAATCCCTGGACAATTGCAGAAGCATGAGAAAAAGTTTAGGCTTTCCGCCATCAGTACGGAGGCAAGGATGCGTGATTACGACGACGCTTTTTTCTGGCTCAGCGACGCGCGTATTGTCAATTGTTGTTATAACACCACTGAACCCAGCCTTGGTTTGCGCCTGAACGAGTCGCGCACCACGGTGAAATGCTATATGGCCGACACGGGGCTGCTGATCAGCCATGCTTTCAACGAGAAAGGCTCTGTGCCGATGGAGATTTACCAGAAACTGATTCTTGGCAAACTGGAAACCAACGAAGGGATGTTGGTGGAAAATATTGTGGCACAGATGCTTGCATCTTCTGGACATAAATTGTTCTTTTATAGTAAGTCGAGTAACAAAGATGCGGAGGAGCGTATGGAAATCGACTTTTTGATCAGGAAATCGAGGGTCACCAACCGCCATAACATTTCGCCCATAGAGGTGAAAAGCGGCGCCCGGTATTCCCTTAGTTCGTTGGAGAAATGCATCAGGAAATATGGCCCCTATCTTTCAACGGCGTTTGTGGTTCATGACGGCGACCTGAAAGTGGAAAACGACATTGTCTATCTGCCTTTATATATGGCATCTTTGCTATGAATTTCGAGTTTTTGAAAGAAAACTTTCCAAAAACTCCCTTGAAAAATGTCTCAATTTCCAAAAAGTCCTTTGAAAAAGTGTTCGCTTTGGCAAAAAACTCCCTTGAAAAAGTGTTCAAATGAGCCAAAAAGTCCCTTGAAAAAATGTCAAATTTCAGAAAACTCCCTTGAAAAAATGTTCAAATACTCGCAAAAGTCCCTTGAAAAAGTGTATCTTTGCAGCCGAAACTCCCTTGAAAAAGTGTCATGCTGAAACGAAAAATCGAAAATATCTTATTGGAATGGAAAGAGGATGCTGAAAGAAAACCTCTGGTAATCAAAGGTGTAAGGCAATGCGGAAAGACTTATTCCGTGCTAAAGTTTGCGCAGTCCCATTATCGGCATAGCGTTTATGTCAATTTTGTGGAGGAGCCTGACTTGAAATTGGCCTTCTATGGTTCCAAGACAGTGGACAACATCGTTATGAACCTTTCCACGATGATAGAAGGTGCAGCTTTTGTGCCGGGAAAGACCTGCCTGGTTTTGGACGAGTTGCAGGAATGCCCCGAGGCCAGGACCGCGTTGAAATTCTTTAAAATTGATGGTCGCTATGATGTCATTTGCACGGGCTCGCTGCTGGGTGTCAAAGGCTATGGGGCAAAATCGAAAAGCAAGGAGGCCGATAGAGGAACTTCCGTTCCCGTAGGTTATGAAACTATTGTGGAGATGTATCCGCTTGATTTTGAAGAATTTATTTGGGCAAACGGGATAAGTCAGGAGGTTATTGCGTTGTTGAAAGACGCTTTGGAAACCGAAACGCCTGTACCAGAGGCAATTCATAAGCGGATGTCTGATTTGTTGTTGCAATATGCCGTTGTCGGTGGGATGCCCGAGGCGGTGAATGTTTTCCTTGCCACGCACGACATCGGGCGGGTTGTCAAGGTGCAACGGGGCATCGTTGACGAATACAAGGACGACATGGTCAAGTATGCTGCTGAGGAAGACCAAAGCCGCATCCGAGAGTGTTTCGAGTCGATTCCGAAACAGTTGAGCAAGGAAAACAAGAAGTTCCAGTATTCGGTGGTGAAAAAAGGCGGGCGCGCTTCCAAATATATAGGCAGCCTGCAATGGATTGAAGATGCGGGAATTATCAAGCGGTGCTACAATCTTACCACCACGGAACTGCCTTTGGACGGCAACGCCATCGACGATGTTTTCAAGGTGTATATGAGGGATAACGGCCTGTTTTTGTCGATGTTGGAGTTTGGTGTTCAGGCCGATGTGCTTCAAGGTAACCTGTTGGGCTACAAAGGTGCCATCTTTGAGAACCTGATGGCTGACTTCCTGTCGAAAATGGGGCGGAATCTCTATTATTTCCATAAGGATTCGGGACTTGAGGTGGATTTCGTCATGCGCTACAAAGGGCAATGCACGTTGGTGGAGGTGAAAGCAACCACAGGGAATATCAAAAGCACGAAGACCATCCTGAAGCATCCCGAAGTGTATCACGTCAACAGTGCCATCAAGTTGGGCAACTACAATGTGGGCCGAAACGGGCAGGTGCTGACCATACCTTTTTATATGGCGTTTCTGCTGACGGAGTATTGATTGCCGTATTGCTTCTGATAAAAAATCAAAATTTCAACAAAAAATTATTGTAATGCGATAAAACTTTGTATTTTTGTAACGTCATGACACACAAAAAGCGGGCCAAAAAGCCCAAAAGACAAAGTAAAACAAACTAATTATCAATCAATTAATGAAAGGAACTGCAAAATGAAAAAGTTCAGAATCTTAATGGGAGCCATAGCTCTCGCAATGGTGGCAACCGCCTTTATCGGCTGCAAAAAGGAAAAAGAAGCGGTTTTGATGATTAATGACCAAACCGAAATCAACAACCCGCAGAACGATGCCGAGGTGAAACGCATCCTCAATTTCAAGAAGCAAGTGGAAACGCGCAAGGCCAACCCGGGCACGAAGAGCGCGGAAACCGTAACCCTCGACGAGGCCATGAACAACATCGTGGACCTCTTCAACGTGACCTACACCGAGCCGATGGCCTACTACACGGAGAGCGAGCGGCACGAGTTCACCCTCAACGTCGCGCTGACCGCCGACGGCGAGGTGCTGCTTGACGACGTGGTGGCCGCCTACGAGCAGGCCTTGGCCAATGCCCGCGAGGCCTACCACGGCAGCACCCTGCCCGACAAGGCCTACCAGCGCCTGATGGTAACCTGCACACCGCAGCGCGACGGCACCGCCGACCTCAAGTTTGACGGCAAGTACGGCACAAGAACCGACCAGCCGCTGCCAGAGCCTCCAACCCCCAATCCTCACCATTTAGGCCCGTTCCATCAAGGCGTTTGGCATTATTTGGATGGCATGGGTAGCTGTGACGAAGTTCATTTTCGTGGTGCCGACAAGGTGTTGGAAGACACCCTCATGAAGGAAGTTCGTTCCAAATGGCCCGCCGATCCTCTTGGTTGCAGGGGTTTCTACACGCACTTCGTGAAGTGCGATTTCTCCGGTGGTCCAAATTATCCAGATGTTTTTTACAGCACAGATGTTGAAAACACATGCATAGAATGGCAGTATATGAACGACTACTTGTATGGAGAAAAGAGGAATATCTATCATGTGTTACCACAGTCATTGGGCATCAACCTTAATGGCAATTCCATGCAGTTATACAGGTATTATGTAACAAACGTGGTGATTGAAGGTCAAGGAGATGTTGAAATAGGTCCCATCTATCACTGGACCGAAGTCGAGTATGGGCGTTACAATTTCATAGATTACGGAACTATCGAAAGAGACGAACTGTAATAAACTATCACCATGAAAAGGTGTTTTCTGACTTTATTGGCCGCCATCGTTGTGATGGCGGCCAATGCCCAGCAGTGGGAAATTGACTGTGACGACCTTGGGAATTACTCGTTTTTAAGGACGGGTATCGTCAATGACCAAGGAGAAGCCGTGATTATGGGCGAATGTGGCCCTGACAAAAACCTCTTCTTTCCTATGGTAATGCGTGTCACGGAAGATGGCGAATATGATTATCGGATATTCGACACCATTGAAGGCAATGTAAGACCTACCCACATTGTGCAACAGGACAATGGAACCTATTTTGTATCGGCAGTAGTCCAGCCAGATGGTTTTGGAGTGGGAGAAGATGTTGTGTTTCTGATTCTTGATTCGGATCTCAACCTCGTTAGTTTGAAAAGCTACGAGAAGCCGGAAATGGTTCTTGACATGAGGGGTGGACAATTGATGCTTGATGACGATGGAACGGTGGTATTTTCATGTGGCTATATGTATCAAGACACATATGGACAAAAGACAAAACCATGTTTTTATCGTTTCGGCATGAACGCCGACACTTTATCGTGTCGTTTTGTAACGGCGGAACTGCCGCATCCAGAAGCAACCATGTTTAGTTATAACTGTTACCAATTGCTACAGAAACCTAAAGACGACGGTTTCGTTGTGTTTTGCGCAGGCCTGAACAACTGTTGCTCACTTCTGATGTACGACCATGGGTTCAACTATGTGGATGGTTTCATGTTGGACCCTGCCTTTCGTCAAACTTTTGTGTATTCCTATTCAGACTATTGGCTTTCCGATGATAGACTATGGATAATGGGAACCATGAAGCCGGATGAAGAATACACCCGTTGGACTATTGGCATGGCAGAGGTCAGCCTTGATGGGACTTTTGACCGTTGGGAAAGGGTTTACCACAAGCAAGATACAGCCATAGAGGCTTCCAAGCAATGCATGGCATACGTGAACGACACCACCATATACGGAGGAGCATGCTTCTATAAGGTTTTGGGCGGGGAGTGCCACGCAAGCGCATGCCTATACGACACGGATATGGAGATACTGGGGCGGAAAGAATTTGTCGAACCAGAATACGGAGACAACTCTTCCTGTTTTTTCGTCCTGCCAATGTTGGACGGGGGATGCCTTGTTAGCATATCAAGATCTTACCTTAATAATAGTGGTTATAGATATGGCAAACTCATTAAAATGAATCGCGAAGATTTCAACCCCATACCATGCAGTGTAAAGGAAGTGCCGCAAGAAGCGCTCCAGGCTTCGGCTTTCCCCAATCCCGCAAAAGACGAGTTGAACATCGACATCTCTGGGCTGCCAGATAACAAGCAGCACCGCATCCAAATCACGGACGCGATCGGGCATGTCTGCATGAACCGCATCATACGCGGCAACGGCAACCTGCTCACCGTGGACGTGTCGTCGTTGAAGCCTGGGGTTTATATCTGCACCATCTTCAATTCGGAAAATGAAATCGTAAGAAACAAATTTGTAAAGGAATAACAATCAAAGAATACCAACCATGAAAACAAGAAAACAATTCGTCATAGCAAGCGTCATACTGCTATGCAGCCTGTTAGCAGGCGTGGAAGCCAAGGCACAGGCCTATTCGTCGGGTGGAGGCTCCGACACGGGGTACAAATCCACTTTAGGAAACCAAAACACAGCAAGCGGTAATTACTCTCTTGCCGCAGGCTGGGGCAATCAAGCCACAGGACAAACTTCCTTTGCTTTGGGATATTACAGCAAGGCGACAGGCCTCAATTCGTTTGCTTTGGGAATGTATGCGAGTAGTCAAGCCAACTACGGCATCACCATCGGTCGCGGTCTTAGCAGCGCCAAGCCGCTATCCAACACCACAAGCGGCATCATGCTTGGCATGTACAGCAATGTGCCGACTCTGTTTATATCCCCATCCAGCGGCGAAAACCGCACGGGCAAAGTGGGCATCGGCAATGTGACCGACCCGCAGGCCAAGCTCCACATCAAGGGCGATGCCACGGAACATGCCGACATCTTTCTGGCCTCGACAGGGTCTAACAATTCCGTCATCCGATTCCGCAACGACGACAATAACATCACGGTCGGGTCCAACAACGTGATGTTGTTCAACTCGGCAAGTATGCAGTTTAACCCGACCAGCCAAGTGGTTGTAAACGGCGCTTTCAAAGCGACGGGGAATGTCGTTTTGAGTGCTCTTGCCAGTTCCACCCCCAAGCTGCTTACGGTGGGAGCCAACGGCCAACTTGCCACGACAGATCTTACCACAGAAGGCGACAATCTTGGCAACCACACGGCCTCCCAGAACCTCAACCTGAACGGCAAGAAAATCGTGAACGGCACCGCCGGAACGGGCGGCATCTTCGTTTCGACTGCTGGTAAGGTGCGCATCGGGACGGGCACCACAACGCCCTCAAATGCTCTTGAAGTGAACGGAACGACCGTTTCAACCAATTTGAAGATTAGTGGTTTGGCAAGTTCGACGCAAAAAGTGCTCACCGTTGGAACGGGAGGACAAGTGTCGGCAACGGATGTCTCTACATTCGGTGACAACCTGGGTAATCATACTGCCACGCAGAATATCAACCTGAACGACAAGAAAATCGTGAACGGTACCGCTGGAACGGGCGGCATCTTCGTTTCCGCCAAAGGCAATGTTGGCGTGAACACCGACCTGCCTAAGCAGATGCTCCATGTGGTGGACGGCAATGTGCTGATTACCAAGCTTTCCACCCGCCCTCCTGGCTCTACCAACGGCTCGCTCCTGTTTGGCGACGAGGCCACCACCGCCCATCCTTACGGAAGATGGGGCATCGAGTACCTGGACCAAGACACCGTCAAGGGTCTGAACTTTTGGAAGACCCACGACGACGTTGGCGGTTCGCTGAACCATGTGCTGTTTTTGTGCAGCGAGGAGGATTGGGCGTTGAAGGGCAACGTGGGCATTGGCACCGGCAGGCCGAAGGAGAAACTGTCGGTGAACGGCAAGGTGCTGGCCAAGGAAGTGATTGTCACAAAAGACCCCGCCTTTTGGCCCGACTATGTGTTTGCGCCCGGCTACGAGATGATGAGCCTTGCCGAGCTTGAGGCCTATGTGAACGAGCATCACCACTTGCCCGACGTGCCGTCGGCCAAGGAGGTGGAAGAGCACGGCATCAGCCTTGGCGAGATGAACGCCATCTTGCTCCAGAAGGTGGAGGAGATGACCCTTCGCATGATTGAGATGGAGAAGCGAATCCAAGAACTGGAAGCGCAATCCGACATGAATAACCCTTAAAACCAATGCCTTATGAAAAAGATGATTCTAATAATGGCCTTGCTATGCCTCCAAGCGGTAGCCTTTGCGCAGTTTACGCCTTCGGTGTATGCGGGCTTGGGTTGGTTCACCAACTTGGGAGGACCGATAGGCATTGGCACCGAATTGAGGTATGGGAAAGTCTCTGCCAGTTTGGCTGGTGGCTTCTATGGATTAGAATGGGGTATGAAATTCGATTGCATTGGCGACAGTCCCTATTTTGGGTATGATGTCGGAGTGAAGTATTATGTCTACAAAGGCTTGTTCGCAGGCGTGAACTATGGCCTTGTTCGCAAGCTTTTCCATAGTGTCAAAATAGACGGTAAAAAATTTAAAGAAGTGGAAGACGTTTATGCCTTTACCTTTTCGGTGGGTTACAAGATACCCTTCGGAGAAGGTTTTTATGGAACGCCTTACATCGGAACTACCTCAAATTGGGAAGCCAATCATTTCTTCGGGCAGTTTTATCCCAAAGTGGGCTTCCTTTTTGGATATGACATTAAACATAAAAAGCCATGAGAAATCTGTTATCAAAACTGCTGATACTGTTTATTATCGGATTCGAAAGCAACAGTTACGCACAAGGGTATTTGTCCGTGGAATTGGAAAACAGTTATGGAAACTTACCATATCATGAAGTTGTTTCCAAGTGGATCGAACCACTTGACAAAAGCTATATTACCACTGGTTTGTTGGCTGACAAGGCATTCCCTTTCATCAATATGCATGGTTACAATGGATTGACGGATTCGATAGTTACTTTGATGCAATGGGAACAAATCCATCAGCAATTGTATCTTGCTTCCGTAACACGAACCATCTCTTTGTTGCCCGACAGCCTTTGTGCGAGAAAGTCATCTCTGCTTCGGCAAGGAATTGTCCCCATTGCCTTGATGAACCTGAAATACAATCAATTCAAGCCTTATGCCATTGACAGCAACTTAATCATGGTATCGGAAGGGAAGCTCCATGATGTTCCTGGGCGAATAGAATCTCCGTATCACGAAAAACGTTTGTTTGCTGGTGCTGTTTTAAAAGACAGGATTGGTATCGGTCGTGTAACATTCCGGCTTGATGACAACCTGTTCTTGACCAACAGTTCGGAAAGTGTGTCGATGGTGGAAATAGACTTTGCCGACGGGCGTGGCTACCGAAGCTATTCGATGAGCAACCTGCTCAACAATGATGTAACGGTCAGCTATCGGCAAGCCGGAACAAAAACCATCACCATCAGAATGACACTCACCGACCAAACCGTTTTACAGACCAAGACAAGGATTACATTGGTGCTTCCTCCAAGGGTAGAGCCTGATGAAACCCTTGAAATTACAGGTCAAGCCTACGACGGTGTGGAAGGAAAAGGCAAGGCATACATTTTGTATGGCTGCGGCAACGATAGAACACTTCGCAAGCCCATCATTGTTTCGGACGGTTTCGATCCCGGGAATGAGCGCGATTTCTACGGATTATACGAATTACTCAACGGCGAAGAGTTGCAATTCGTCGAGAAAGCACGAGCCGAAGGCTTTGATTTTGTCGTTCTCGACTACGAAAATGGTACAGATTCCATTCAGCGCAATGCATTTGTCATGGTGTCGTTGATTGAGGAAGTGAACAGGCGGCTGGGAGACTGTCATCCCAGGCTGACTATTATCGGCCCGAGCATGGGTGGACTAATCACGCGTTATGCCTTGAACTATATGGAACAACATGGCAAGAACCACAATACTGGCTTGTACGTTTCTTTCGATTCGCCGCATCTCGGAGCCAACATCCCATTGGGAGACCAATGCCTTCTTGATTTCTTGGCCAGTCTTGGCTTAAAACAGGCTAAGAATAAACTAAAGATGTTGAATTCAGCCGCAGCTCGTCAAATGCTGTTATATCATTATGGGAATAATACACTTTATGGAGGACATGACAGACTGCGTGATGAATTGTTGCGTGACCCCTATTTCTGCTATCCCAACCAATGCAGAAAAGTTGCAGTGGCCAATGGAAGTGGAGCTGGAATCTCTCTGTTTGAACCAGGTGAACAAATGTTGAGTTCTTCGTCTTCGTTTTGGTGGGGTTCTCTCGCTAACGCTATTGGATTAAGGATTTCAGCTTGGGCCATTCCTAACGTAAGAGAATATGTGTTTTATGGCGAGATGCTTTATGGTTTAATTGAGTATTCAAGAATTATTGAAAACGCAGTTCCTTTTGATGGTGGTGCAGGAGGAACCAGGGATGTGAACAAGGAAATCGAGGAATCCTCATTTGGTATTATAACATCATACCATGATGACATTTGCTTCATCCCAGTAATCAGTTCATTGGCCTTAAACACGAATGATGTAAACTATCGTGTCCATGACATTCCAGGCTATCCTTTCCCATCCTCAAACATTACCCCTTTCGACGCGATTTATGCTCCAATAGAGAACCAAGAGCATGTCATGGTTACCAATGAGAACATCGCCTGGATCATGAATGAAATTGGTGCTTTTGATTTGTGTTTACAGAACCAAACCGTAGACAAAGCAACAGATTTCGAGGCGCGAAACAGCATCACTACAGGGCGCGAAGTGATGAACCACATCCCTGTAGGCGACTTTATCGTGCAGAACAGCGAAGGCAAGGTGGAGCTGCACAGCGAGGGCATCATCCGCCTGATGGATGGAACACACCTGAAGCCCGAGGAAGAGGGTGTGGTACGCCTTTGGATTTCGGAATTCCCGTGCGCGTCGATGTTCGCGATGCGCGGGCATCCGTTGAGAAACAACACCAGCGAAGAAACAGAGCTTGAGGAATGGAACGCCACATCAGATAGTGAGAGTGTCGCCCAATCCGTTGCTGAAAAACTGCCGAGAAACCATCCCAACCCATGCGGCGACATCACCACCATCGAATATGAACTGGATGGCGACGCGAGAGTGGAAATCGAGGTTTACAGCCTCATGGGCATAAGGCTGATGACCGTTGAGGACCGCCACGGCGCGGGCGCGGGACGCTATGCCACCACGCTTAACACGTCGTCGCTTCCCACAGGGATGTATGTCGTTGTCGTCAAGGCCAATGGCGAAACAAACGGTGTGCTGAAGATGCAGGTGGTCGAGTAGGATATTATTCACCGACAAGGTGGTGAAGGAGAAATTACATACACACATGCCCGCCAAACTCAAAAATAATGGCATAAAAGATTGTCACATAGGACAAAAACACATATCTTTGCAACGGGTTGGAAGGACTGTCCCAACGGGACTTCGGCATTCTGACAACCCAAAACCAAGAAAACCAAGTATAATTAGAAGTCCCTTATAATTAGAAGTCTCCAAAAATGAAAACACGTAGAATTTTAATGGGAGCCACGGCTCTCGCAGTGGTCGCCGTAGCCATCCTTGCTTGCAGCAAGGAAAAGACGGTGCAACAGGAAACGCCCGCCGCGCAACAAACGGCGGAACCGAAAGACTACACCCTCGCCGAAATGATAGAGGCCCTTAGCTGGGAAGACGGCAAAGCCTTCTTCGAAAACCAACCCGTCAAGGACTATACCGCCGTGTGCGAAAAATTGATGAATGACTGTAATTTGACATGGAAGAATCAGGGCTCGTTATATGATATTCAGTGGCGCTGGCTTAGACCTAATGGTGAATGTGATAATATCCTTTATGGGATTTGTTCTGGCAGAAAAAGCGACACTACTTTTCGCTATGGAAACGTAAGAGGCTTTATTGAGGATGACATATTTGTCATCATCCCTGCCACAACAGAAAACGGTTTTACGGCAGATGGCTATCTTGCCGTTGGTGGGACGATTGTTATGGAAAATGATACTATTGCTATCAGAGAAGGCATCTATGCTGCATATTATGACGAGGATCAGGGAAGATATGTGGCAGTGGGGTTAGATTTTGAAACAATGCATTAGTTTTGTGCTCGTGTGAATTGTTTTGTTATTTTTGCAGCCTAAATTAAATGAAAACATGACAAAACAAAAAACATGGAAGGGCATTCGTTTATGCTGTTACACAGCCCTTGCGTTTTGTACGGCTTGGGCTGTGTTTTTATTGCTTGGTTTCATCGGTCTTATGACAGGATGGGGAAATGTCGATCATGCTATAAAGTGGTCGCAGAATAACACTCTAACGAAAGTGGTGTTTCTTGTGGTCGATATTGTAAGCGCTGCAATTACAATAGGAATTTGTGTGAAAGCGGCTTTGAACTTCCTTAAAGGCACTCGTGACAGCGTTGTTTTCCCTCAAGACAATGTAAAACTCTTTTTTTGGTTGTCATTGTCTTATTTTGTCCATCGTTTATGCTGGTCTAATCATTCAATCTATTTTCATGATGGTTTTGTCTTTTGCTACAGTCATAGCAATTTGGTTATTCCTTTCTGTATCCTCTTCTTCGCCTTCATGTACAAAGTGGCCGCCGATGCGGTCGAGGAAAACAATCTAACCGTTTGAGCCATGATTATCTTGAATTTAGACGTAATGATGGCCAAGCGCAAGATGCGCTCCAATGAGTTGGCCGAGCGCATCGGCCTCACCCAAGCCAACCTCTCCATCCTCAAGACGGGCAAGGCCAAGGCCATCCGCCTCAACACCCTCAATGCCATCTGCCGCGAGCTGGATTGCACGCCGGGAGACTTGATTGAGTATAGGCCTGATGAGGAGTGAAAAAGAACGCCGGTTTTCGTATAATCCAAAAACTTTGTGTATTTTTGCAAAAAAAAATACATGGAGGAGGAATAATGACTACCGTACAAATGAATGCCGATGTTTACCGTAGTTTGAGCGTCATCGCTGAAGACTCGGATTTGATGAAACGTGCCATGTGCTATCTGAGGAGGCTTGCCCGTCAGAAGCAGCAGGATGATGCTACAATGACCAAAGACGAGTTTTTCTCTATGATAGATAGGCGGATGGAGGATTACGAAAAGGGCGAATATGTTTCTTTTTCTTCTCCTGAGCAAATGCATCGTTATCTTGAAGCGCTTTGAGTATGTATGAAGTCCGCTATCAAAAAGAAGCAATGAATGATATGGCCAAATTGAAGCGTCAGGAGCCTGCCGCGTTCAAGAAAGCCGTCAAGTTGATTGATGAATTGTATGAGCATCCGAAAACGGGAACTGGTAAACCTGAGCCTTTATCTGGTGATAAGGCTGGCCAATGGTCACGCCGCATAACGAAAAAGCACCGCTTGGTGTACGAAATCCGTGACAAGGAAGTCATTGTGATTGTGATTTCGGCTTATGGACATTATTCCGATAATTAAGTGGTTTTGAGAAAGTTTATTCCAATACTATTTGGCTGCTTGCTCGCCTTGACGAGCTGCAACACACTGATGCCCCTGCTCTTCGGCCTCCAAGAAATCGACGGCTACGACGCGGAGCAATGCGCCAGGTTCTACAAGAAGCTGCCCAAGGATCTTGCCTTTACACCCTTGGTGTGCGACGAGGCGCAATTCTTCCAAGTGAGCAGCCTCGGCGCCGACTCCATGCAGATGAAAGACCTCTACCAGCCGTTGAAGATCATGTACTTCCACGGCGACAGCCTCGTGTCGTTCCACATCAACTGCTCTTGCCCACCAACGTTGGGCTTCAGCTTGAACTGGAACTTCAAGAACCAATTCGACGTGTTCCCGCCGACAACGACCGTTCCTTTGGAGGGCTACACGGTCACGCGCACCCAAATGCAGTCCGTCTTCCCCGAAATCAAGGGGGAGGCGGAATGCACCGTGCTCGTCTTTTGGACCAATATGCTGAACAAAATTTCACGCTCCGAAATCAAGACGGTGCACAAGAACCTCAAGAAATTCGGCCACCTGGATGATGTTGAGGTCTATCTCGTCAACGACGACATCGTCATGGCGAAATTGCTCCACGAATGAAGAACGGTTGTCCACTGCGATAGGACAAAGATTTGGAGAATGCTCAAAACAAGTCGGAGTGTGTCCCCGTATTGAGCATCAAGAGAGTGAGTTGGGTGTCGTTTTGTTCCCAAACGAGTAGCCAGTCGGGTTGGATGTGACATTCCCACGTGTTGTTGCCTTTGAAGCCTGAAAGCTTGTGAGTACGGTATTCTTGTGGTAGAGAACCTTCTTCGGCAAGTTGGTTGACGGCCTTTTGTAAAAGATGCATCGGATAATTGCGCCGTTTGCAGCGCTTGAAGGCTTTCTCAAAACGGCGAGTGGTCAAAATGGTGTATTTCATTTGGCCATCAACGTATTAAACATTTCATCGGGGTTGTTCCATCTGGTGACCCTTCCTGCCTCGACATCTTCGTATGCCAGTTCCAAGCCGCTTTTTCTGCGACGGCGCGGGGCAATATCAACGCCTTCCATGGAACGAAACAACTTCCTCAGCATCGGAATCAAGCTTTCGTCGGTCACTTTCAATGTAAGTTCAGTCATCGTTTTTCTCCTTGTTGTTTTCAATCTGCAAAGATACACATTTTTTTGGAGTTTCAGGCAAAAAAAGGCGAAAAAACCATTTTCCCGTCCGATTTTGCTGTTGGTACGGAAAAATGCACTATATTTGCACCCAAATACACTATGAAGAATGTCTGAAAACAATTTCTCGAAAGACTACACTGACCTGCGTCCGTTGCACAGTTCGCGCTATGGACACAGTCGTGTGTTCACGGCCAATTGCAACGGCAAGAAGTTCATCGTCAAGGCGTTGAAGGCCGAGTGTGTTGGCGACGAGGCATGCCGCGCCTCGCTCCGACAGGAGTATGACATCACCTCGATACTCGACAACAAATACATCCGCAAGGCCATCGACTTTGTCAGAATCGAAGGCTATGGCGATTGCCTTGTCCTTGAATATGTCGATGGCAAGTCGCTGGCCGAGCACGTCCGCGTGGGCACCCTCTCCGAGAAACAGGTGAAAAGCGTCCTTGCCGAGGTGTGCGAAGCCTTGCACTATCTCCACCGCAACGGCATCGTGCACTGCAACCTCAGCCCCGAGAACATCATGGTGACCGCCGACTGCCGAGCCAAGCTCATTGACTTTGGCGTGCCCGAGACCAAGCCCGACGCCGACCGCGAACTGCTCATCAAGGAGATGGGCTTCGTGGCGCCAGAGATCATCAAGGGCGAAGACGTCGACAGCCGCGCCGACATCTACTCGTTGGGCAAAATCATGGAATTCATCGGCGAACGCAACATCTCTAGGCAGTTCGGCTCCGTGGCCACGCACTGCACACAGTTCTCCCGCGAACAACGCTACGACAGCATCAGCGAAGTGCGGTCGGCCATCACCAAGAGCCACTCCATCGTGAAAGTCGTCATCATAGCCGCCGTGGCACTCGCCTTGGGCGCGTTGGCGTTCGTCTACGTCCCAAAAATCAAGGCCAACGTCGAAAAAGAACGCGCCGAACGCCTGGCCCACGACTTTGGCCGCGAGGTCGACAAGATGAAGGCCGGACTGCCACAACTCTGCGAGAAATACGCGATGCGGTCGCTCGACGAACCCATAGCCGTCGACTGGTCGGAAGACAGCCTGAAACTCGTCGAAACCCTCATGCCCTACCTCTCGATGGAAGAATACAAGGCCAAGGCCCTGCAAGTCCTCGAAGACCACGCCACCGGCATCGCCAACCGACGCCTCGACGACTTCGACCGCCTGCTGCTCACCGAGTTTAAGACTACCAACGGCACCATCGTGGCGAAGGTCAGGCAAGGACTGCCCGACGCCACCGATTCCGTCCTGCTCGAAGAAGCCAAGAAATGGTACGTCACCCGCCAATGACGCTTTTTGAACCTCCCCGTAATAATCCAGTCTTTTTGGAGTTATAGTTTGTAAAACGACAACAAAGTGCATAGAAAAACATACATATTCGTGACGGTAGGCTGTGTTCTGGCCTTGATGTTGGGCGGATGCTCCACCAAGAAGAACACAATAACCCGCCGCATGTACCACAACCTGACGAGCCACTACAACGTCTATTTCAACGGAGAACAAAGCCTCAAGGACGGCGAAAAACAACTCCGCACTCTCGTGAAAGACGACTACAACCAAGTGCTCCGCGTCTACAACTACGGCACCGAACAAAACGGCACCTCGATGAACTCCACCATGGACCGCGCCATCGAGAAAACAGCCATCTGTGTCCAAAAACACTCGATGAAATTCGGCAGCCGCGAACGCGTGAAGTGGATCGACGACGCCTATCTCGTCATGGGCAAGGCCCACTTCTTCAAGCACGACTACATCCCCGCCAAGCGAACCTTCGACTTCGTGGCCACGGAATACAACTACAACGACATCGCCCATGTGGCCAACATGTGGCTCATCAAGACCTACCTCCAAACAGAGGAATACCCCAAGGCCGTCGCCATGATCGAGCAACTGCAGGCCAAGACCGCAGGCATGACCAAGCCCCCAAAGGAACTGATGCGCAACGTCGACTTCATCATCGCCGACTATTTCATCGCAGTGAAAGACTACAACAGCGCCGTCAAATACCTGAAAAACGGCATCCTGCTCAACAACGACAGCGACCTGCGCACCCGAGCCATGTTCATCATGGGACAAATCTACATGCGGCAAGGCGACTCCGAACGCGCCACGGCGCAATTCCGTAAAGTCGTCAAACGCAACCCCGAATACGAGATGAAGTTCGAGGCACGAATGAACATCGCCATGGTGGGCACCGCCGACAACGCCAAGGAACTCTACAAGATGATGAACAAGATGCTCCGCGACCCCAACAACGAAGACTATCGCGACCGCATCTATTACGCCATGGCCGAACTCGCCCTCCGCGAAGGCGACGAAAACAAGGCCATCAACTACTTGTGCAAGTCGGTGGCAGCCTACAAAGACAACCAAATCCAACGCATGTACTCGTCGCTCAAGGTGGCCTCCATGTATTTCGAACGCAGCGACTACGAAATGGCACAAGCCTATTACGACACCGCCGTCACCAGCATGAGCCGCAATCACGAAGGCTACGACAGCATCATGAACATCTCCAAAACCCTCAACGAACTCGTGATGTATGCCTCCGTCGTGCGCGACCAAGACAGCCTGCTGCGCGTGGCCGCCATGGACAGCGTGTCGCGCAACCGACTCATCGACCGCATCATCGCCAAAGTCATCGAACAAGAACAAATCGAGAAAGCCCGCCAAGAATACGAAGAACAACTCGCCCTGATGGGCTCCACTGTGGGCGACATCGAACAGCCAAGGTCGGAAACCACACAAAGCGGCACCACCTGGTATTTCTACAACCCATCCTCCGTCTCGAAAGGCATGACCGAATTCACCCGCAAATGGGGAATGCGCAAAAACGAGGACAACTGGCGCGTTAACGACAAACGTAGCATCGCTGCCTTCCTCTCAGGCGACGACAACCCCGAATCGCTGACACAAGCCAATAACGCCAAGACCAAACAAGACTCGCTCAACGCCACCTTCACCCCACACGACCGAGGCTACTACCTCCAAGACCTGCCTTTCACCGTGGAACAAAAGGAAGTGGCCGACTCGCTCATCGCCGACGGACTCTATCACCTCGGATTCCTCTATATGGACAGGCTCGACGACCTGCCGCGCTCCATCGAGTCGTATGAACGGCTCGACACCCGCTACCCAGGCAACGAAAAGGAACTGCCCACATGGTATGCGCTATACAAGATGCACAAAGACCTCAACCACGAGGAACAGGCACTGGACTACAAAGGCAGGATCTTCGACAAATACCCAACCTCAAGTTACGCCGAATTCATCAACGACCCCGACTACTTCAAAAAGATGCAGGCACAGGAAAAGGAAGCATCCGATTTCTATTCCAAGACCTACGAAGCCTTCGAGCAAGGACAATACTACCGCGTCAAGATGAACACCGAACGCGCCATGGAACTCTATCCGACCGATACAGCCTTCATGCCACGCTTCGCCTTCCTCCACGCCGTGGCACAAGGCCGCCTCGTCGCCATCGACACGATGGCCTTCGCCCTCTACGACTTGGTGCGCACCTACCCGAACAGCAGCATCACGCCATACGCACAACAAGTGCTCGAAAACATCAACGAGGAATACAGCCTCGGACTGGTGCTCGCCGACGTCAACAACCCGGAAAGCGGCGAAAAACCCGAAGTGAAAAAGGCCGCACCCTACACCTACGAACCCAACACCGAACACTTCGTCATGATCGTCTGCGACACCAAGTCGGTGCGCATCGACCCCCTGCTCGTCCGCATCAGCGACTTCAACAAGAAAGAACACCGAACACGCAGTTTCAACGTCAAGAACCTCATCCTCGACGAAAACCGCACCATCGTCACCATCGGCAACTTCGAAAGCGAAGCCAAGGCCGCGCTGTATCTCACCTCGATGACCTCGTCGGAATATGTCCTCGGAGGCATCGACAAGACAAAATACTCCATCCTCACCATCTCCAGCAAGAACTACCCCGTCTTCTATCAGTCGAAAGACCTGGAAGAATACAATACATTCATCGAAACTAACACTAAAAAGTAACAACATGGCTATAATGGAATCATCAGTACGCAACCTTCTCGGTAACGGCACCACCATCAAAGGCGACATCGAGTCGAATGGCGACATCCGCATCGACGGACACCTCATCGGCTCCCTCAAATCCAATGGCAAGGTCGTGATAGGGCAGACCGGCGTCATGGAAGGCGACCTGAGCTGCAAGCAGGCCGAGGTGTCGGGCGTGGTGAAAGGCAACATCACCACAGAAGAACTCACCGCTTTGAAGTCCACATCGAAAGTGGAAGTCGACCTGAACACCAAACAACTGCTTATCGAAGTGGGGGCACAATTCACCGGCAAGTGCGTCATGGGACAACAGTCGACGGTGGCAATGCCCAAGCAAAAAATCGGCTGACAATGGACGACAAGCTAAGGGAGCGATACGGCTACCAAGCCATCGAACAATACGACACGGAGAAACTGGACCAACTGCAAGAACACTACGAGGCCATCCTTCGCATCCTCGGCGAAGACCCCCAACGGGAAGGCCTCCAGAAAACACCGTTGCGCATGGCACGGTCGATGCAGTTCCTCACCCATGGCTACAACCTTGACCCCATGGAAATCCTGCTCTCCGCCAAGTTCAAGGAAGACTACCGCCAGATGGTCATCGTGAAAGACATCGAGGTGTATTCGCTATGCGAACACCATCTGATCCCCTTCGTCGGAAGGGCGCACGTGGGCTACATCCCCAACGGCTACATCACAGGGCTCAGCAAGATCGCCCGAGTGGTGGAAGCCTATTCGCGCCGCCTGCAAGTGCAGGAACGCCTGACCACACAAATCAAGAACGCCATCAACGAGGCACTGCATCCGTTGGGCGTGGCTGTCGTCATCGAAGCCAAACACCTCTGCATGTCGATGCGAGGCGTGCAGAAACAAGACGCAGTGACCACCACAAGCGACTTCATCGGCGCCTTCGAGCGCGAAACCACCCGCGCCGAGTTCCTCCAACTCATCGGCAGCAACCTGCACTAAGTCTATGAAATTTTGAATCTTATAATCTCAAATCTTAAATTTTAAATCTTAAATCATATAATGATAAAAGCATACGTTTTCCCGGGCCAAGGCGCCCAATTCGTAGGGATGGGCAAAGACCTGTACGACAACTTCTCCAAGGCGAAGGACATGTTCAAGAAAGCCAACATCATCCTGAAATTCAAGATCACCGATGTCATGTTTGAAGGCACGGAAGAAGACCTGCGCCAAACCAAGGTGACCCAGCCGGCCATCTTCCTGCATTCCGTCATCTTGGCATCCTTGCTTGAGGACTTCGACCCCTCCATGGTGGCAGGTCATTCCTTAGGAGAGTTTTCAGCCCTCGTCGCCAATAAGGTGTTGGGTTTTGAGGATGGCTTGCGGCTCGTCAGCAAACGCGCCATGGCCATGCAAAAGGCCTGTGAGGCCCGTCCAGGAACAATGGCCGCCGTCATAGGCATGGAAGATGCTGCCATTGAGAAGGTCTGCGCTTCGGTGAAAGACCTCGTGGTGGTGCCCGCCAACTACAACTGCCCCGGACAACTGGTCATCTCGGGCTCCATCGAGGGCGTGGCCGCCGCTTCCGAGAAACTGAAGGAAGCCGGCGCCAAACGCGTGCTGCCGCTCAGCGTGGGCGGCGCCTTCCATAGCCCCCTCATGGAACCAGCCCGTGTCGAACTGGCCGAAGCCATCAAGGAGACGACGTTCAACCAAGGCATCTGCCCCGTCTACCAAAATGTCACGGGACAGTCGGTCAACGACCCCGAAATCATCAAGAAGAACCTCATCGCCCAACTGACCTCACCCGTCTTGTGGACACAAACCATGAGCAACATCATGGCCACCGGCGTGCGTGCCGTCGTCGAAGTAGGCCCCGGCACCGTGCTGCAAGGCCTCTTCCGAAAGATGGACCGCAACCTTGAACTATCGAGTGCCACTATATGATGCGGAATCCGGAACTAGGAATAATGAATAGTTAAACTGTCGCATCGCGCTATACCCCATTCCACATTCCGCATTCCGAATTAAAAACTAACTCCCCATGGAAAATAAACATCGCCCCATCTGGACTATCATCCTCCTCTTGTCTGGCATCCTCATCGGCCTATATATTAATAAAAGTGTAACCGCTAAGAAAATCCAGGTTGAGGGAGGCAGCAAGTTCGACGAGGTGATGTGGTATGTCGGCAACGACTATGTCGAAACGCCCGACACCCGAAAGATCGAGGACGAGGCCATCGCCGCCATGATGGAAACCCTCGACCCGCATAGCGCCTACATCTCGTTGGACGAGTTCAACGAGGTGAACGACCCGCTCTTAGGCAGCTTCGACGGCATCGGGGTGCAGTTCCGCCTCGAAAAAGACACCATCGCCATCGTCAGCGTCATCAAAGGCGGACCCTCCGAAAAGGTGGGCATCATGGACGGCGACCGCATCATCTATGTGGACGACACGCTGGTGGCAAGCAAGAAACTGAAAAGCGAAGACGTGATGCGCAAACTGAAAGGCCCAAAAGGCACCAAGGTGCGCGTGAGCGTGCTGCGACGTGGAGTGGAAGGCCTGCTCGACTACACCATCACCCGCGACGCCATCCCCACCTACAGCGTCGACGTCGCCTACATGCTCGACCACGAAACAGGCTACCTGAAACTCTCCAAATTCTCCGCCACCACCACCGACGAGTTCAAGAAGGGGATAAGGGAACTGGACAAACAAGGCATGAAAAAACTCGTCTTCGACCTGCGAGGCAACACGGGCGGCTTCCTCAGCGCCGCCGTCGACATCGCCGACGAGTTTCTGCCTAAAGGAAGCCTCATCGTCTACACCGAAGGCCGCAACCGCACACGCAGCTATATGAAAGCCCGACGCCACGGCATGTTGGAAGACATCCCCGTCGTGGTGCTCATCGACGGCGAGTCGGCAAGCGCAAGCGAAATCGTGGCCGGAGCCCTGCAAGACAACGACCGTGGCACCATCATCGGACGCCGCTCGTTCGGCAAAGGCCTCGTCCAGGAACAAATCATGCTCAGCGACCAGTCGGCCATCCGACTCACCGTGGCACGATACTACACCCCCACAGGACGTTGCATCCAGAAACCTTACGGCGACAGTCACGAGGAATACCTGCTCGAGCCATACGAACGCTACCAGAATGGCGAATTGTTTCACCCCGACAGCATCCATTTCGCCGACTCGCTGAAATACACCACCCCAGGCGGCAAGACCGTCTATGGCGGCGGTGGCATCATGCCCGACATCTACGTGCCGCTCGTCGATGACAGCACCGAGTATTACTTCAACCGCATCGTCAACCTCGGCCTGCTCTACCAATATGCCTTCGACTATACCGACAAGCACCGCGCCCAACTGAAAGGCTACAAGACCGTGGAAGCCTTCGACCGCTCCTTCAAGGTGACCGACGCCATGTTCGACGCACTGGTGCATCTGGCCGACGAGAAAGGCGTGGTGGGCACCGAGGCACAACGACACGCGGCGCGACGCGAAGCCGACATCCTGCTGAAAGCCTACATCGCCCGCAACCTCTTCGACGACGAGGGCTTCTATCCCATCTACGCTCCAATGGACGAAATACTGCAACGGGCTTTGGAGGAACTTCATACTAAAGTCCGGTAGGCCATCGTCCGGCAGGCTTCCCCCTCTGAGAGGGGGTGCCCGCAGGGCGGGGGAGTAAACCCCACTCCCCGGCAGGCCAT
>JBGUHI010000020.1:0-8019 GCA_045111995.1 Candidatus Limimorpha sp.
TTCCCAAAGAAACCCACAATATCTCTTGAGCATTACTCCGATAACCAACTGGTTCTCTTTTGATTGCTTATATCGAACTCACGTTAAACAACGGCGAATTGGACGCATTTCGCGAATTTGAGTTTGCAGCAACAAAATTCGCCTCATTCGTTCAATTCGCCGTTGAAAGAAACCAAGCCGTTCCTTAGCCGACACTACAGCCTGCCGTCACCAAATCGCTCGGGGTAAGCAACACGAGGCGGCCGTCCTTGTCCTCAGCGGAAAGAATCATGCCCTCGCTGACCACACCCTTCAGCTTGCGCGGCTCAAAGTTGGCAATGAAACAGACCTGCTTGCCCACAAGTTTCTCAGGCTCAGCGTAATACTTGGCGATGCCGCTCACGATGGTGCGCTTGTTCATGCCGTCGTCGATGAGGAACTGGAGCAACTTGTCGGCCTTCGGCACCTTCTGGCATTCGAGGATGGTGCCCACGCGGATGTCCACCTTCATAAAGTCGTCGAAAGTGACGGTCGGCTTGATGTCATTGGGTTTCCAAGCGTTCATTTCGTTGGCCTTCTTGGTGTCTTCCAGCTTCTGCAACTGTGCCGCAACCACGCTGTCCTCGACCTTCTCGAACAGCAGTTCCGGCTGGTTGATGACATGGCCTTCGGGCAGCAAGACGGTGCTTTCGGCATCGTTCCAGCCCTTCACTTCGAGGCCAATCATCTGTTGGAGTTTTTTCGCGCTGAAAGGCAGGAAAGGCTCGCCCAGAATGGCCAAGTGTGCCACGATTTGCAACGAAACAGCCATTACCGTTTTGACCCTTTCAGGGTCGGTCTTGATTTGCTTCCAAGGCTCATTGTCAGTGAGATACTTGTTGCCGAGGCGGGCCAAGTTCATCAACTCGTTCAAGCCTTCGCGAAACTTGTAGGTGTCAAGCAAGTGGCCGATTTGGGAAGCATAGCCGTTCATCTCGGCGATGGCTGCGAGGTCGGTCTCGTTGAGGTTGTCCATAGCCGGCACGGCACCTTCATAATACTTGTGTGTCAGCACCAAGGTGCGGTTCACGAAGTTGCCAAAAATGGCCAAAAGCTCGTTGTTGTTGCGGTCTTGATAGTCCTTCCAAGTGAAGTTGTTGTCCTTGGTTTCGGGGGCGTTGGCGGTCAAAACATAGCGCAGAACATCCTGTTTTCCAGGAAATTCCTGAAGATATTCATGCAGCCACACGGCCCAGTTGCGCGAGGTCGAAATCTTGTCGTTTTCGAGGTTGAGGAACTCGTTGGCGGGCACGTTTTCGGGCATGATATAGTCGCCGTAGGCCTTCATCATGCAGGGGAAGATGATGCAGTGGAACACAATGTTGTCCTTGCCGATGAAATGCACCAGCTTGGTTTCGGGGTCTTTCCACCACTTCTCCCAGTCCTCGCCACGCGCTTCGCAAACCTCCTTGGTGTTCGAGATGTAGCCGATGGGCGCATCGAACCAAACATACAAAACCTTGCCATCGGCACCTTCTATCGGGAGGGGAACGCCCCAGTCGAGGTCGCGGGTGACGGCGCGGGGCTGCAAGCCACCGTCGAGCCAGCTTTTCACTTGGCCATAAACGTTGGATTTCCATTCCTTGTGGCCTTCGAGGATCCACTCGCGAAGCCATGTTTCGTATTGGTCAAGAGGCAGATACCAGTGCTTGGTCGGCTTCTTCACCAAGGCCGCGCCGCTGAGTTGCGAATGCGGATTAATCAACTCGTCGGGACTGAGCGAAGAGCCGCATTTCTCGCATTGGTCGCCGTAAGCACCGTCGGCGCCGCATTTCGGGCAGGTGCCAACGATGTATCTGTCGCTCAAAAATTTCTGCCTTTCTGGGTCAAAGTATTGCTCAGTCTCCTTTTCGATGAACTTACCTTCGTCGTATAGTTTCTTGAAAAACTCTTGCGCTGTCACGCGATGCATCTTGGACGAGGTGCGCGAATAAATGTCATAGCTGATGCCCAACTCCTCGAACGACTTCTTGATGATTTCGTGGTAGCGGTCGACAATATCTTGCGGCGTAACGCCCTCTTTTTCAGCCTTGATGGTAATCGGCACGCCGTGTTCGTCGGAACCACCGACAAACAGGACTTCCTTGCCGCGCATTCGCAGATAGCGGACGTAGGTGTCGGCGGGGATATAGACGCCAGCCAAATGACCGATGTGGACGGGGCCATTTGCGTATGGCAAGGCCGTGGTTACCGTGTAACGCTTGAAGTGCTTGTTCGTTGATTCCATAGTGCTTTCTAATTACAACTGTTTAAAAATGATTGCCTTGACACGGGACTTTGAGCCACGGGACGAGAACAAGTCTCATGTCTTGCGCCCCAAAGTCCCGCGTCTTTAAAAACGGGTGCAAAAATACGGATAATTGTTGATTGTTTCATTGTTTAATCGTTGAAATGTTGTTGGTTAATCCATAATATGGTATTTTTGCGGGCAGAAAACAACCAATAATATGTAAAAATATGTATCGTAAACATCTCATTTTGTTGGCAATCACGTTATTGACCATCAATGCCTTCGCCCAAAACACAAAAGAGTTCGCCCAGCCTGTACGCAAGAGCAAGGTGCCAATTTGGCTCAACATGGGCGCAGGCCTGAATGTGGCCGACTGCTACGACAAGGGCACCGCTCCGTTCCGTTACCTCGGCGTGGGTGCCAACCTCAATCTGGGTGCCACCGTCGAATGGGCTCGCTGCCACGTGCAGGCCGATGCCCGGATGTTCTACAACATGCTCACGTCGTTCAGCGGCTATTCTTTCGATATCGACAGCCGTGCCGAGTTCCTCTACCGCTTCCACGACAGCAAGCGCAACCGTTTCCACCTGTGGGTTGGCGGCGGCATACAGACCTTCTACGACATCAAAGAAAACGCCTCTATGATGAACGCTGCCATGGGTGCCTCGGTCTTCGAGAACCTCTGCGCGGAAGGCATGGCACAATACGACTTCGCCTTCGTCAAAGGCGGCTCGCACAACCTTCTCACCGCCTACGGCAAACTGAGCCTGCCCGTCGCGGGATTGGTCGTCAGGCCAGGCTACGCCTACATGGACAACTACACCAGCGACATCAACGTGGTCAATACGGTGCTTGGCGACTACGAAACTTTCAGTATGGTCTTCCCTGGCGTCAGCACCGACATTGGCCTGTATCTCAACCTGTTGAACGGTAACCGTATCGGTTTCAACTACCGTTGGGACTACCTCTCGACGAGACACATGGGCTCCTACCGCTTCGACAATGCCTTGCATTCGTTTAACCTTAACCTAATGTTTAACATCAATTGAATTTTTGCGGACGCACGTAGTGCGTCCCTACAAGGCTGCCACAGCCCTACAACCGAAAAACAAACATCATGAAAAAAACAAACATCCTTTTCATGGGTCTTTTGGCCCTCTGTTTTGTCTCGTGCGAGCGCGCCTTCATGGAATCCGACACGAGCGCCGACCCCGTCAGTGTGTTCGACTACCTCTGGAACAAGGTCGACCAGCAGTATGCCTTCTTCGATATCAAAGGTGTCGACTGGGACTCGGTGCGCGAGGTGTACCGTCCCATGGTCTACGAAGACATGGACGACGACAGTCTTTTCCGCGTGTGCGCTGCCATGCTCAACACCCTGCGCGACGGACATACCAACCTTATCTCAGGATTCGACGTGTCGCGCAACGACTCGATCTACTATAAGATGTATGCCGAACGCAACATCAACACTGAAGTCGTAATGCTCAACTACCTGACCGTCAACTACCACAGCACGGGGGCTTTCGCCCACAACGCCATTCGCGACGGTCGCGTGGCTTACGTCCGCTACAGCACGTTCGAGAATGCCATCAGCGAGGGCGCGTTGAAATACATCGTCGACCGTTACAAGGACAGCGATGGCATGATCCTCGACCTGCGCCAGAACGGCGGCGGCAGCATCGACAATATCCGCATGATGCTGAGCATTTTCGACAACTACAAGCAGCCGCTCTACTACACGAATATCAAGTCGGGATCCGGACACAATGACTTCACCGAGCTGACCACTGTCCACGCCACCGACACTTGCATTTTGGAGACACCTTACACCAAGCCTGTGGCCGTGCTTATCGACAGAGGCTCTTACAGCGCGACGTCATTCTTCGCCGTTTGCACCATGGCCTATCCCAACATCCGTTTGTTCGGCGACTACAGCGGCGGCGGCCTCGGCTTGCCCAACGGCGGTGCCCTGCCCAACGGCTGGACTTACCGCTTCAGCATCACGCGCACCATCGCCCTTGACGGCAACAACTACGAGAACGGCGTGCCGCCTGCAGAGCGCGTCATCCTCGACCCCGCTGCAACCGCCCAAGGCATTGATAATGTGATTGAGACGGCTGCTGACTGGATTATGCAATATAACTGAAATATTGCCGTTAAAACGTCAGTTTGACGCTTTAAATAACACACTATGAAACTTCATTATTTCCGCCGATGGCTCGTTGTCATCGGGGTAGTGCTGGTTTGTTTGCCGTCCTTCGCACAGAAACGCACCATCAGCGGCTACGTGATGGATGCCGCAAGCAAGGAAACCCTCATTGGAGCAACCGTTTTCGACAGGAATTCAGGGAAAGGCTGTGCCACAAACAGTTACGGCTTCTACACTTTGACTTTAGACCAAGGTCAAGTGGATTTGCAGGTGTCCTACGTGGGCTATGTGCAGCAAAAACAGACCGTCGACTTGAAAGAAAACCTCAGCCTCAACTTCGCACTCGAGACCAACACCTTGCTTGACGAAGTGGTGGTGGAATCGACCCGCGCCACGGTGAGCGCCCGCAGCCCTCAGATGAGCGTGGTGGAGTTGCCCGTGCAGCAAATCAAGAGCATCCCCACCCTTTTTGGCGAGGCCGACGTGCTGAAGGCCATACAACTCTTGCCCGGCGTGCAAAACGGCTCGGAAGGCTCGGCAGGCATGTACGTGCGCGGCGGCGGTCCCGACGAGAACCTGCTTTTGCTCGACGGTGTTCCGGTCTATAACGTCAATCACGCGCTCGGCTTCTTCTCCGTCTTCAACCCCGACGCCTTGAAAAACGTCACCTTATACAAGGGCAGTTTCCCGGCGCATTTCGGCGGAAGGCTGTCGTCGGTGGTCGACATCCGCATGAAGGAAGGCGACATGCAGCAATACCACGGCAACGCCAGCATCGGCCTCATCTCTTCAAAAATCAACTTGGAAGGCCCTGTCGTGAAGGACAAACTGTCGTTCAACCTCTCGTTTCGCCGCACCTACAGCGACTTGCTGCTGAAGCCCGCCCTGTGGGTAGCCCGACGCCAAGACCCCGACATGGGCAAACTGAGCGCAGGCTATTACTTCTATGACTTCAACGGAAAACTCAACTGGAAGATCTCGGACAAAGACCGCCTTTATCTGAGTTCCTATTCGGGCGACGATGCCATCTATTTCGGCGTGAAATACAGGGACTATGTCTCCGAAAACGCCCAATACACCGACAATATGGGCCTCAACTGGAAATGGGGCAACAAGGTGGCCGCCCTGCGCTGGAACCATGTGATGTCGCAAAAACTCTTCATGGACGCTTCCATCAACTACACGCAATACCGCCACAACCTCGGCATGGAAATCAAGGAAGAGGCGACCTATCAGGACTATGGAGCATACGTCTTTGACGAGTACAGTATGGCCTACAAGTCGGGCATCAACGACCTGACCGCCAAGGTCGACTTCGACTATACGCCCCTACCCAACCATGAGATCCGCTTCGGCGGCAACTACACCTACCATCAGTTCCGTCCCGAGGTGCAGTCGGCGAAAATCATCGATGGCAACCAAGTCGAAATCGACACCGTCATCGGTTCTTCCAACGTCTTCGCCCACGAGACAGCCCTTTATGTCGAGGACAACATGACCTTGGGCGACATCTTCCGTGTCAACGCGGGTGTGCACTATTCGACCTTCACCGTCGAGGGCAAGACCTACCAAAGCGTGCAGCCCCGGCTCAGCACCAGCGTCATGCTGGCCTCCAACCTGTCGCTCAAGGCAGGCTATGCCTATATGACGCAATACGTCCACCTGCTCTCGAACAGCAGCCTCAGCCTGCCCACCGACCTCTGGGTGCCCGTCACGAAAGACATCGTCCCGATGAACGCCCATCAAGTGTCGCTCGGCGCCTTCTATGAGTTGCCGCGTCTGTTCGACATTTCCGTTGAGGGCTACTACAAGAGCATGGACAACCTGCTCGAATACAAGGACGGTGCCTCGTTCTTCGGGTCGTCGGAGCGTTGGGACGAGAAAGTCTGCTTGGGCAAAGGCTGGGCTTACGGCGTGGAGTTCTTGGTGCAGCGCAGTTTCGGCAAGACCACAGGGTGGGTAGGCTACACCTGGGCGCACTCCAACCGCCAGTTCGACCGCGAGGGCATGGAGATCAACGAGGGCAAGGTGTTCCCCGCCAAATACGACCGTCGCCACGACCTCAGCATCACCGTGCAGCACAAGTTCAACAACCGTTTCGACATGAGCGGCACCTGGGTGTTCAGCAGCGGCAACTGCGGCACGCTCGGCACACAAATCTACGAAGGCTATCCCAACGAATGGGGCTATATCCCCTCCATCAACGCCTTGGAGCGCAACAATTTCCGCATGGGCAACTACCACCGCCTCGACCTCAGCATGAACTTCCACAAGCAGAAGAAACACGGCATCCGCACCTGGAACATCAGCGTCTACAATGCCTACAACCACAACAACCCTTGGGTTGTCTACACCAGTTACCAATGGGACGAAGCCACCCATTCAGAGCACAAAGCGCTGATGCAGGCAAGTCTCTTCCCTATTATTCCGTCAGTCTCTTATGGCTATAAATTCTGATTGATCATGAAACGCTACATATTATTTGCCATCAGCCTCCTTCTCCTCACCTCCTGCGAGAAAGAGATACCATTCAACGGCGAGCAAACCGACTCGCGACTGGTCATCAACAGCATCGTGGATCCTGGACAACGCGTCAAGGCACAAATCAGCAGAAGCTATTTCTTCTTGGACCCTGCCGACACCGCCGCTCCCGATGATTTGGTGGCCACACTTTACGTAAACGACAACCGCATCGGTGAGATGACTCCGGGATTCGACACCATTTGGGAGATGCACTGGCCATACGACTACCAACTCATCCCCATCTATTACAACGACTACCGTCCGCAAGAAGGCGACATCGTGACCATCACCGCCTCGGCCAACGGCTATGAAGACGTGGAAGGCACGACAAGCGCCCTGCCGAAAATATTGAATAGCCAAATGGATGCGGAAGTGACGAATTGGAACGGTTGGTATCGACACGACTATAACTTCGACACCCAAGAATACGAGGAAGACAGTATTTGGGAAGTGGTAGGGACCTTGGACCTAACGTTCACCATCACCGACCCAAACCCGGGAAAGACCGACTGTTTCAGACTCATCGCGAGCAAAAACAGCAGCATGTCCATTGGCAATAACCGACGTTTCATCCGTTTCGACTACGATGACCCTGTTTTTGAACCCACAATGACCGAGAACGAGTTCATCGATGCCAGCGACCTCGACACCCGCCCCGAAGGCGTGTTCACCGACAAGCTTTTTGATGGGAGTTCCTATCGCATAAAAGTGAAAGTCCGCTTTCATTGCGACGTCGATGAGGACTTCGATCCCGACTTTTTCCGCGTGACCTTCAAGATGGAACACCTCTCGAAGGAATACTACAACTACCTGAACACCTGCGACCAAGGCGATGAGGCTTTGCAGATCTATGCCGAGCCCATCCACACCTATTCCAACGTCACCAACGGCTACGGCATCGTGGGCGGCAGGGCGGTTGATACGTTTCAGGTGACATTGCCGATAGCGCCCGCCGGCGAAAGGAAGTCTTTATCGATTTGGAGTTCTTTTTGGCATGGTTTTAAAAGCTTCGGTGTAATGGACAAAAATTAGGCTGTTTTTGAGACGATGCTTTCAAGTGGACAAAAATTAGGCTGATAATTCAGTCGGGATTTGG
>JBGUHI010000021.1:0-68812 GCA_045111995.1 Candidatus Limimorpha sp.
GGATGTGTTGGGTCGCGTGGTCGTTTGTACAGACGTTGCGCGCAACGTCTCTACCAGCGGAATCGTCCCCGGCGTGTATGTCTTGCGCCTGATTGACGGCGATTACGTCAGGACGCAGAAAATCGTGATACCATAACCCTCAGGAACCCCATACGATTATCTCACCGAAAGCCGGCAGCGATGTCGGCTTTTTGCGTTTTTGTAATTTCAAGTTTTTCGCCTTTTTTGCATAACCTATCCAAAAATTCCCTATTTTTGCACCTTTATTTGAAAAAGCAAAAAACATCATCCAAAAATGGAAGAAAACAATAACATCACTCCTGAGAATCAGGAAAATAACATTCCTGAAAACAGTGGAGAAAAAATCATCAGGGTAAACCTTGAGAACCAAATGAAGTCGGCTTACATCGACTATTCGATGTCGGTCATCATTTCACGCGCCTTGCCCGACGTGCGCGACGGCCTCAAGCCCGTGCACCGTCGTGTGCTCTATGGCATGAAGGAGTCGGGCATCACTTCGAGGAGCGGCTACAAGAAATCAGCGCGTATCGTCGGTGACGTGCTCGGTAAGTACCACCCGCACGGCGATTCCTCCGTCTATGACGCCATGGTGCGCATGGCCCAGTGGTGGTCGCTGCGCTATCCTTTGGTGGACGGCCAAGGCAACTTCGGATCGATGGACGGCGACAGTCCCGCCGCCATGCGTTACACCGAGGCACGCCTACAGAAAATCTCCGAGGAAATGCTCGACGACCTCGAAAAAGACACCGTCGATTTCCAGAACAACTACGACGACTCGCTGCAAGAGCCGACCGTGCTGCCCACCCAGCTGCCCACCTTATTGATTAACGGCACCAACGGCATCGCTGTGGGTATGGCCACCAACATGGCGCCGCACAACCTCAGCGAGTGCGTGGACGGCATCATCGCCTACATCGACAACCGCGACATCACCATCCCAGAGCTGATGCAATACATCAAGGCGCCGGATTTCCCGACCGCCGGCGTGATTTACGGCTACGAAGGTGTGCGTCAGGCGTTTGAGACGGGTAGGGGACGCATCGTCCTCCGCGGCGAGACCCACTTCGAGGAACACAACGGCCACGAGCGCATCATCGCCACCTCCGTGCCTTACCAAGTGAACAAGGCCGAGATGATCAAGAAGACCGCCGACCTCGTCAATGAAAAGAAATTGGAAGGTTTGTCCGACATCCGCGACGAAAGCGACCGCAAGGGCATCCGCGTGGTCTATGAACTGAAACGCGACGCCAACCCCGAAGTGGTGCTGAACAAGCTCTTCATGATGACACCGCTGCAAAGCTCGTTCAACGTGAACAACGTCGCCTTGGTGAAAGGCCGTCCCTATACTCTGAACCTCAAGCAGTTGATAGAGCATTTCGTGGACCATCGCCACGAAATCATCATGCGCCGCACCCGCTACGAGCTGAAGAAGGCCGAGGAGCGCGCCCATATCTTGGAAGGCTTGGCCCGCGCCATCGACATCGTCGATGAGATCATCGCCACCATCCGCGCCTGCACGGGCGGCACACCGGAGGCCAAGCAAGCCATCATGGACCGCTTCGGCTTCGACGACCCGCAAGCCAGCGCCATCGTGGCCTACCGCCTCGGACAACTGGCCGGCCTCGAAATCAAGAAGATCATGGACGAGTTGGACGAAATCCACGAACGCATCAAACATTTCCACGATATTCTACAAAATGTGGACTTGCAGTTCCAAATCATCAAGGACGAACTTTTGGTCATCAAAGAAAAATATGGCGACGAGCGCCGCACCCAAATCGTGCCCGCCGCAGGCGAGTTCCGCATGGAAGACATCATCGCCGACGATGCCGTGGTCATCACCATCTCGCACCTCGGCTACATCAAACGCACACCGCTGAGCGAATACCGTGTGCAGAGTAGAGGCGGCAAAGGCTCGAAAGGCTCCGCCACCCGCGACACCGACTTCATCGAGCACATCTTCACGGCCACCAACCACAACCACCTGCTGTTCTTCACCGAACAAGGCAAGTGCTACAAACTCAGGGCTTTCGAGATTCCCGAGGAAGGCAAGAACAGCAAGGGTCGCGCCATCCAAAACCTCATCCCGATCGACAAGGACAACAAGGTGATGGCCTACCTCAACGTGAAGAGCATGAGCGACGAGGAATACCTCGAAAACAACTACATCATCCTCTGCACCAAGAAGGGCATCATCAAGAAAACCAACTTGGCGGCCTACAAGAACATCCGCCAAAACGGCATCATCGCGGTCAACATCCGCGAGGACGACCAACTCCTTGAAGCTTGCCTGACTTCGGGCAACGACGAGGTGTTGATGGCCGTCCGCTCGGGCAAGGCAGTGCGCTTCAACGAGCAGACCGTCCGTCCGATGGGTCGTACCGCTACGGGCGTGAAAGCCATTACGTTAGGATCGCCAGAAGACGAAGTCATCGGCATGGTGTGCATCAACGACCCGCAACAGACCGTGCTCGTCGTTTCGGAAAAAGGCTTCGGCAAGCGCTCCGACATCGAAGACTACCGCATCACCAACCGTGGCGCGAAGGGCGTGAAGACCCTCAACATCACCGACAAGACCGGCGACCTCATCGCCATAAAGGGCGTGACCGACGACGACGACCTGATGATCATCAACCGCTCGGGCATCGTTATCAGGATGGCAGTCAGTAAGTTGCGCGTGATGGGTCGTGCCACCCAAGGCGTGAAGCTCATCGACCTGCGCGGCAACGACGAAATCGCTGCTGTCACCAAGACCGAGCACGAGGACGAACCCGAAGAAACCGACGAAAACGAAATGATAGGGGAGGTTCCTACCGAAATTTCGGAGGCCACCGAGCCTGTTGAAGGCAGTGAAACGCCCACCGAAAACACTTTGGAACAATAATTGCATAGAAGAAAACCAACAAACGAAATTGTCAAACTTTAAATAGTAGAAAAATGAAAAAAGTAATGATTTTGTTAGCCGTCGTGCTCACCGCCAACGTGATGATGGCCCAAAAGAAAGACAGAACCGATGCTTTCATGTACAACAAGAACGGCCAATACGAAAAAGCCGTGGCTTCCATTGAGAAATGTGTCAATCATGAGCAGTTCCTTGGCATGAAGCCCAACGACCAGTCGCAGGCTTGGCTGTATCGCGCCGCCATCTACCAAAACATCTTCCAGTCGCCGGATGAAGCCGTCAAAAACCTGGCTTCCGACGCTCTCGAAAAGGTGTATGAGTCACTGATGAAGTGCATGGAAAACGAATCCTTCTTGAACGACAACAAGCAGGAAATCTACCAGCGTGTCACGTCGGTGATGAACAACTATTACACGCAAGGTGCCGACAACTACAATGCCGGCCAGTTTGCCGAGGCCGCTCCTCTGTTCAAGAAGGCTTACGACATCGCCAAGAGCCTTGGCAGTGCCGACGCCAACGACATGCTGAACTTCGCTGCCACCTCCGCCTTGCGCGCCAAGGACTACAACACGGCATTGGAGTATTTCACCACCCTCAAGAATGACGGTGTCGACGATGTGGATATCTACAAGCACCTCGCCGCCTGCTACAATGGACTTGGCAACGCCGAACAGGCCATGAACATGATCAATGCCGGTCTGGAGAAGGATCCTAGCGACGCCAACCTCATCCTCGAGAAGGTGAATGCTTACCTGAAGGATGGCAAGGGCGTTGAAGCCGTGGCCGACCTTGTCAAACTTCACGAACTCGATCCCGAAAACGCCCAACTGCTCTTCGTGCTCGGCACCATCTACGGCGACGAGAACAACAAGGACGTGTACGACGTAGAGAAAGCCCGCCAATACTACGAGCAGGCTCTCACCGTCAATCCTGAATACTACGATGCTATCTACAACATCGGTGTGCTCTACACGAGCATGGCTAACAAATACATCGAGCAGGCCAACGAAATCACGGGCTTCTCGAAGAAAGAACAGGAAGAGTACAATGGCTTGATTGAGCAAGCCAACGAACTGTTGCGCACGGGTATGCCTTACCTGCAACGCGCCTATGATGCCCAACCCTCTGACGACGTGAAGAATGTTCTGCGCTCCATCTATGTGAAACTGAACATGATGGATGAGGTGAAGGCCTTAGACGGAAAATAAGTGTTTTTATTTGATAAAACTGTTGTTTTGAGCCCCGGGAAATCGGGGCTTTTTTTCTGCAAATTCCGGCGATTTTTCTTGACATATAAGAAAATCGTTATATTTGCATGGATTTTTCCGCGAAAACTAACTCTTATTCCATACATTATGTTTGAAATCTTACATAAAGAAACCTTTGCGGCGGAGACCTACCTCATGGATGTCTATGCGCCGCGTATCGCCCATTCGGCCCTCCCGGGACAGTTCCTCATCATCAAGATGGAAGAGAACTCCGAGCGCATCCCTCTGACCATCAGCGACTACCATCGTGTCCGTGGGACGGTGACCATCGTTTTCAAGGCGATTGGCGAATCCACGCGGAAAATGGCCGAGTACAAGGAAGGCGACCGCTTCGCTGACATCGTCGGCCCGCTGGGCAAGCCTTCTGAGTTCGCCACGATGACGGCAGAGGAACTGCGCAAGCGCAGTTTCGTGTTCATCGGCGGCGGCGTGGGCATCGCCCCAATCTATCCTCAAGTGAAATGGTTGAACGACCACGGCGCCACTGCCGACTGCATCATCGGCGCACGCACCAAGGACCTGCTCATCTTCGAAAAGGAACTGGCCGAGGTCTGTAACTTGTATGTCACCTCCGACGATGGATCCACCGGTCGTAAAGGTCTGGTTACCGACGTTTTGCGTCAACTCGTGGCCAGCGGCAAGCAGTATGACGAAGCCGTGGCCATCGGCCCGATGATCATGATGAAGTTTGCCACCAAGACTTGCGAGGAGTTGGGCATCCGCTGCACGGTGTCGCTCAACTCGATTATGGTCGATGGAACGGGCATGTGTGGTGCCTGCCGTGTGAGCATCGGCGGCAAGACCAAGTTCACCTGCATCGACGGCCCCGAGTTCCTTGGCCGTGATGTCGACTTCGACGAGGCCATGAAACGCCAGATGATGTACAATAACGTTGTGACGCGCAAGCAGTTGGAGGCCGAGGAGAAGGCCGAAGGCCATGTGTGCCACATCGGCGGCATCTCTGAGGAAACTTTCGACAAGAAAAAACGTGTCCCAGTGCCGGAGCAGAAACCCGAAATCCGTGCCCACAACTTTGACGAGGTGTGTCTGGGCTATTCCGCCGACATGGCCATCATGGAAGCGCAGCGTTGCCTGCATTGCAAGAACCCGCAGTGTGTGGAGCATTGCCCCGTGAATGTTGACATTCCGGGCTTCATCGCCCGCGTGGCACAAGGCGACTTCGAGGGCGCGGCTGGTGTCATCAGTTGCGACTCGGCCTTGCCGGCCGTGTGCGGCCGTGTGTGTCCGCAAGAGACCCAATGCGAAGGCGCATGTGTGATGGGCAAGAAGTTTGAGCCTGTCGCCATCGGCAAGTTGGAGCGTTTCGTCGGCGACTACGCCATCGAACACGACTTGCATTTCGACAGCCAGAGCATCCCCAATGGCCACAAAGTGGCCATCATCGGCAGCGGTCCTTCTGGCTTGACCTGTGCAAAGGACTTGCTGTCGATGGGCTATGACGTCACCATCTTTGAGGCACTGCACGAGATGGGCGGCGTGCTGATGTATGGCATCCCGTCGTTCCGTCTGCCTAAAGACACCGTCGTGAAGAAAGAGGTGGAGAGCGTGCGCAAGTTGGGCGCCAAGTTCGAGAAGGACGTGGTAGTGGGTCGCACCATCACCATCGACGAGTTGATGAAACGTGAAAACTTCAAGGCTGTCTTCGTCGGTTCGGGAGCCGGTTTCCCGATGATGATGAACGTGCCGGGCGAGAACCTCTGCGGCGTGGTCTCTGCCAACGAGTTCCTGACCCGCAACAACTTGCTCTTTGCCTACAAGGAAGGCTATGAGACCCCGAATTTTGTCGGAAAGAAAGTCGCCGTCGTGGGCGGTGGCAACGTGGCCATGGATGCCGCACGCACGGCCTTGCGCCTCGGTGCAGAGGTGCATATTGTCTATCGCCGCTCCGAGGCTGAGTTGCCTGCAAGGGTGGAAGAAGTGCACCACGCAAAGGAAGAAGGTGTCATCTTCGACCTGCTGACGGCTCCCGTCGAGGTGCTTGGCGACGAAAACGGCTGGGTGAACGGCTTCAAGTGCGTGAAATGTGAACTTGGCGAGCCTGATGCCTCAGGCCGCCGCAGCCCCGTCCCAGTCAAGGACTCGGAGTTTGTCCTCGATGTCGATATGATCATCATGGCTTTGGGCACTTCGCCTAACCCGTTGATTGGCAGCACGACCCGTAACCTCGACTTGAACAAGAAAGGCTGCATCGTGGCCGACGAGGTTGGCACGACCTCACGCCCGGGCATTTTCGCCGGTGGCGACGCCGTGAGCGGTGCCGCCACGGTCATCCTCGCCATGGGCGCAGGCAAGAAGGCCGCGAAGGCGATTGATGAATACATCAAATCATTGCATTGATTTGCGTTTGTAGGGCTGTCACACCGTGGCAACCGCTGACGGGAAACCATGCGGCTGCCATAATATGACAGCCCTACAAGTTTATTCCTTGATTTCAACGTAGAACACCGTCGGGTCGTCGTCGTCCTCAAACGACTCGTCCGTGTAATACTGTCCGGGCTTGTTGTCGTCTTGGAAAAGCAGTAGCTTCACTTTCTTGAAGGGGATGGGTTGGCCGTTTTTGCTGTAGCGCTCGATGTCGGCTTCGGTGAGGCCTTCCATGCGCATCATTTTCAGCATCATAGCGAGGTCGAGGTTCACGTTGAGCAACTCCTGTTTCCATTCAATGCTGATGACCGCTGTGGTATAGAGCCTAAAGTTTTTGACTTCGACTTTTTTCATTGGCTGTGAAATTTTCTGCAAAAATGAGAAATTTGCATGAAAATTGCGCCAGTTTGTGTTGAATTTTATAATTTTGTACAATCATAAAATCATAGAAAAATGCGTAAGTATCTGATTATCTTTATTATGGCTATTTTTGCCATGCCAGTTTTTGCACAAAGCATAGAGAGTGTGGATGTCACTAAAGCCCCGAACGGGCCTTTCAAGACGACAGCGGGCGACTGTACCATCGAAGGTGCAGTGCTGAACGGCCAGAAGTTGGGTACGTGGATTGAGTATTACACCAGCAATACCTATCTGCCCAAGAAAATCGTGAACTATGTCAACGGCAAGAAGAACGGTATCTTCATTGAGATTGACAAGACAGGTTCGATTACAAAAAAGGCTGAGTATAAGAACGATGTGCTCGACGGACAATGCAGCGAGTGGTATCGTGGCGGTCGTCTCTCGAAGGTGAATACCTACAAGAACGGCGTGCTCGAAGGCACCCAAATCCTTTGCTACGAGAAAGGCGGCAACCTGGAAGTCTCGGAATACAAGAACGGCTCGCGCGATGGTCTGACGACTTGGTTCTATGAAAACGGAAACAAGAAGATGACCATCGAATACAAGCAAGGCCAGTTTGAGGGCAAGCAAGAGACCTTCTATTCCGACGGACAACTCAAGAGTGAGGCTGTCTACAAGAACGGCAAACTGCAAGGCAAGAAGAAGACCTATGCCGAGAAGCCGCAGGCCAAGATTGACGTGGATGGTGGAAAGAAATAAGGCCATCGCTTTTATCGTATTGTGCATGATGTGTCTTTCGCTCCATGCGCAAGACACCATCACGTTGAACGCGGTGGAGGTGACCGCCGAAAGATACACCATTGAGGCTCTCAAGCCATTGGTAACGATAAGGTTGGATACCATAGTTCTGCAATCCAAGAGCACCTCCAACCTGTCGGATCTGTTAATCAAACACAGCCCGGTATTCATCAAGACATACGGTCCTGGCGGAACGTCGACGGCCTCGTTTCGTGGCACGACGGCGAGCCATACCTTGGTGCTGTGGAACGGTTTCCAACTCAACGCACCCACCCTCGGGCAGGTCGATTTCAGCACCATTCCTGTCTTCCTCGTCGACGACATCAGCCTCAACTGGGGCAGCGGCACCTCCAACAACAGCGGAGGCTTGGGAGGCACCGTCAACATCGACAACACACACCACTTCGGCGACGGTTTCTTGCTGGATCTGAAACAGACCTATGGCAGTTTCAACACCCTTGGCAGTTTCATTACAGTGGGTAACTACGGCAAGAAGTTCTCCTTCCGCGTAAAGGCCTACCGTAACTCATCGGACAACGACTATGAGTATAACAATATCGGCGTTTTTCCCGCCCCCCAGCGCATGAAGCAACGCAATGCCGAGTTCGTCGACTATGGCGTGATGCCCGAGGTTAGTTTCATGCTGAAAAACAGCGTCGTCAGCGCTTCGTCATGGAACCAATGGAACGACCGCAACCTGCCGCCCATCATGACCAACGCCAACAACAAGAACTTCGAAGAATGGACTAAGGATAGCTTTTCGCGCAACTTCCTGTCGTTCAAGACTTTTTGGAATACGGGCAGCCTACAGTTGAAATCGGCGGCCTTCATAGAGAACCAACGATATTTCTTGGAGGTGCGAAACCCTGTGACCAACGGCTATGTGACGGGAATCAACTCCGAGAACCACGCCTTGGTGCTGCACCAGATTGCCAATGTGGAGCAGCAACTCTACCAGAACTGGATGCTGAAGGCCAAGTTGCAATGGGATAACGAACGTGTGCGGTCCAACAACTACGAGGGCCAAAAACGGCGCAACCTGCTCTCGGCTTATGCCGCCGTAGACGGCGAACCATTCAACTGCGCCAAACTCAGCCTTACTGCCCGCTACGACTTGACCGACGGCAAGCCTATGGGCCTGTTCCCGACGGCGACATTCTCATATCAACTGCCTTTCTATAAGGCGGCCAGTTTCACTTTGGGCTACAGCCACAACTACCGCAACCCGTCGTTGAATGACCTCTATTGGTACCCTGGCGGCAACCCTGACTTGCTTCCCGAAGACGGTCGCACGGTTGACCTTGCATTGAAATACGGTTTGCAGAAAGGACCCTTCAAACTTGACTTGAGGACAGGTGGCTATCTATCGAGGGTGAAGAACTGGATCCAGTGGAAACCAAGTTTCTACCGCTATTGGGTGCCAGAGAACGTGGCGATGGTCTTCGCCCGTGGCATCGAGAACCATGCCGATGTGTCGTTCGTCAGAGGCGACTGGAAAGCCAGCCTGTCGGGCAACTATGTCTTCACCGTCACCACCGATGAGAGCGAAACTGCGCAACTTCTGGGTATCAGCGGCAAACAACTCATCTACATCCCTCGCCATCATGGCAACCTGTTCGTCGATACGCGCTGGAAAACCTGGAATATGAGCTACACCTTAGAAGCCACGGGGAGCCGTAGCACTTCATATGCCGACGAGGAGACCTATCCCCTGAGGGCTTACTGCCTCCATCATGTCGCCGTGGGCAAGCAAATCAAGAAACTCCGTATCGAGTTGCGATGCAACAACCTCACCAACAAGGAATACCAAAACGTCATCTGGCGTGCCATGCCGGGACGTAGCTTTGAGGTGATGGCGGAGTATAAGTATTAAACGATATCGAAAATCGTGCCATATTGACGTTGTTTTGTTTATTAACTTGTTGGTTTTGTGACAATTTGTCACAAAAATCATGCTGTATGTGATTGGTCAAAACTTTGATGGCCTGTGTTGCGTGATTGTAAGACGCTAAAGTCCCGTGTTCCGCGTCGCGCAATCCCGTCTCAAAAGAAAACAAGAAAGGAGAACGAAATATGAACTTCAACCAATTCACCATCAAATCACAGGAAGCCATCGGGAAAGCTCAGGAGATTGCACAATCGCACCAGAGCCAGACCGTGGAGGCCATCCACCTGCTGAAGGGTATGCTGTTGAGCGATGACTACTTGATGCCCAACCTCATGAAGAAGTTAGGCGTCAACCTGAATCGCCTCAACGACTCCCTTGACCAGGCCATTAACTCACAACCGCGCAGTAGCGGTACTGAACTGTACTACTCTTCAGAGGTCAGCAAGATTTTCAACGATGCCTTGGCGCAGGCCAAGAAGATGGGCGACGAGTATGTCTCCATTGAGCACCTGTTGCTGGCTGTCTTCGAGAGCAACAGCACTGCCTCGCAGATGCTGAAGGAACAAGGCGTCAATAAAGGCGACCTCGAAACCGCCATCAAGCAGTTCCGCAAGGGCAAGAAGGTCGATTCGCAGGACGCCGAACAGAACTATGACTCGCTGAACCGTTTCGCCAAGAACCTCAACGACTTGGCGCGCGAAGGCAAACTCGACCCGGTCATAGGCCGTGACGAGGAAATCCGTCGTGTGCTGCAAATCTTGAGCCGACGCACCAAGAACAACCCTATTTTGATAGGTGAGCCGGGCGTGGGTAAGACCGCCATCGTGGAGGGCTTGGCCCAGCGTATCGTCAACCGCGACGTGCCCGAGAATCTGAAGAGCAAGACCGTGTTCAGCTTGGACATGGGTGCCTTGCTCGCTGGCGCCAAGTACAAGGGCGAGTTTGAGGAACGTCTGAAGAACGTCGTCAAGGAGGTCGTGGACAGCGACGGCGAAGTCATCCTGTTCATCGATGAGATTCACACCTTGGTCGGCGCGGGCGGCGGCGAAGGTGCCATGGACGCGGCCAACATCCTGAAGCCGGCCTTGTCGCGTGGCGAGCTCCGTGCCATCGGTGCCACCACCTTGAAGGAATACCAACAGTATTTCGAGAAGGACAAGGCACTGGAGCGTCGTTTCCAGAAGGTTATGGTCGACGAACCTGACGAGGCTTCGGCCATCAGCATCCTCCGTGGCTTGAAAGAACGTTACGAGACCCACCACCACATCCGTATCTTGGATGAGGCCATCATCGCGGCAGTGCAGTTGTCGGTGCGTTACATCAGCGACCGTTTCCTGCCCGACAAGGCCATCGACTTGATTGACGAAGCCGCCTCGCGTCTGAGGCTGCAAATCGACTCGGTGCCTGAGGAACTTGAAGACGTCGAGCGTGCCATCCGCCAGTTGGAGATTGAACGCGAGGCCATCAAGCGCGAGAACGACACCAAGAAAGTGGAAGAGATAGGGAAGGAGCTGGCCGAACTCAACGACAAACGCACTGCCATCAAGGCCAAGTGGGAAACCGAGCGCCATTATGTGGAACTCATTCAGAAAGAGAAAAATAACATCGAAATCTACAAACATCAAGCCGAGGTGGCTGAACGTGACGGCGACTATGGCCGTGTGGCTGAGTTGCGTTACGGCAAGATTCGCGAAGCTGAAGCTGCCATCGAGAAGGCCAAAGCCGACTTGAGCGAAGCGCAAGGCGACCACCCGCTGGTAGACGAGGAAGTCGGCTCCGACGATGTGGCTGAAATCGTCTCGCGTTGGACGGGCATCCCGGTCAACAAGATGATGCAAAGCGAGCGCGAGAAGCTGTTGCACTTAGAGGACGAACTGCACAAGCGTGTGGTCGGCCAAGATGAGGCTATCACTGCCGTCAGCGATGCCATCAGACGTAGCCGTGCAGGCTTGCAGGATGCCAAACGTCCTATCGGTTCCTTCATCTTCATGGGTACCACAGGCGTAGGTAAGACCGAGTTGGCCAAGGCTTTGGCCGAGTTCCTGTTCGACGACGAGAATGCCATGGTGCGTATCGATATGTCTGAGTATCAGGAGCGTCACACAGTGTCGCGACTCATCGGAGCGCCTCCAGGCTATGTGGGCTACGAAGAGAGTGGCCAACTGACTGAGGCTGTGCGTCGTAAGCCCTATTCCGTCATCCTGTTAGATGAAATCGAGAAGGCCCACCCCGATGTGTTCAACATCTTGCTGCAAGTGCTGGATGACGGCCGTCTGACCGACAATAAGGGCCGTACGGTGGACTTCAAGAACACCATCGTCATCATGACCTCTAACATCGGCGCGAACATCATCCAGGAGAACTTCGCCATGCTCAATGGCAGCAACGACGAGGAAGTCTTCGAGAAGACCCGCAACGAGGTGATGGAGCAGCTGAAGCAGTTCATGCGGCCTGAGTTCCTGAACCGTGTCGACGACATCATCATGTTCAAGCCTTTGGACGAGAGCCAGATCGCCGACATCGTGAGGATGCAGTTCCGCAGCGTGCAGAAGATGCTGGCCGCCAACGACATCAAGATTGAAATCACCGATGCCGCCGTCGACTTCATCGCAAGCCAAAGCTACAACCCGCAATACGGTGCACGTCCCGTGAAGCGTATGATGCAGCGAGAGTTACTCAACTCGCTCTCCAAGATGATTCTGTCGGATTCGGTCGATAAGACTAAGACTATTATCGTGGATGTTGGAGACAACAATTTGATATTCAGGAATTAAAAATCTTGAAGTAAGTGTTAAAGGCTGTAAATCTTTGGTTTACAGCCTTTTTTTTGTCTGTAATGGGATGGAACAAAGTGAAGGAGCGATAGCGTACCTCAGAAAGTCCGACCCCGATAGCCAGTTGATGCTTCCCTATCGATGGGACTATACGGACGGCGGGGGATGCGCCCAAAATATTTTTGAGATGATAGTGAAAAAAACATATTTTTGTGCCCGAGTACTAAAACAAAAACATTATGGCAAGAAAGATTTCTCAAGAACACATTGATGCCTATAAAAAAGGCATATTCAAGAAATTATTTGAGGTGATTACAGAAGACCCCGAATTGTCATTTGAGATTCGGATGAACAATGAAGTGATGGTGTATTATCATAAAGATAAAATACTGACAACTACTATCAAAAAAGGCAAAACAAAAATCACCATACTAAGTGACCAATATTACAAGGAAGAAGGAAAAAACAAGCCGACGGTTTGTTTTGACAAAGAGCATATTGACCACAACCTCATTAGCAAAGAGGAAATGAGAAGCTATTTCAAGGAGGCAAAAAAATTGGTAAATGCACTTACACCTGGAGCAGAATTTAGCGTTCAACAAAATATCGCGTTGGGCAATCGTTCTTTCGATAATAGATATTTGGTAGTGGATATGGAATGGATGTATTCACAATCGGGTATTCCAAAAGACGAGAGAATTTCAAAAACACGAATTGATCTTTTAATTGTAGATACAAAAAAAGATAATGAGGGATATAATGACATATATCTGACGGAGTTAAAGCTGGGCTTGGTTGCTACTGAGGGAGCTTCTGGAACAATAGACCATGTAAATAAAACGAAAGAAATCATAGATAATGAAAGAGCATGTGAATCCATGAGAGAAGATGTTGTCAGTATTATTGAGCAAAAAGAAAAACTCGGATTATTAAAGGGAAAGCATAAAGAATTCAATTTCGGGAGAAAGCCAAAAATGATGCTTATCCTTGCATACAGAGGAGAAGATGAGAAGAAGAAATTATTGGCAGAATTTGAAAAAGCACGAAAAGTGGCAAAAGAAATTGGAATGGAAGAGCCAAAATGCATAATGCACAATGCTTTAATTGAACTCGAATAACAACACACACAAATCATTATAAGGCGGACACAAATCCGCCTTTTTTATTTTGCATTCGTAGTAGAGGAAATGTTATCGGCCAAATGCCTCTTCCTTGCTCACTTCTTTGAATTTTGTAATGGGATACATACTACCTTTTTCTCTTTCAGGCTTAAATTTGCTGATAGGAACGGCAACTCTTTCGTGTGCGCCAAACAATTCTTGGAGGATAAAGTACTTATCATGTGAAGCGTAAAAGTTTCTGGCATCGCATAGGAATTTGTAATATCTACCAGATAGGTCGCAATAATACCGTGTCGTTGGTTCGGGTGTGGACACTATGCCATTCATGCACCGTTCGACAATATCTTCTGGGCGGGCAATGTCGTTGGCTAAGGCATCGCTGATGACTTGCTTCATCATATCCTTGCCAAGAATATACTGGCTTTCAATACAAGCAAGCTCAACATCCATCACAACCGTGCTGATGCGCTTGATGAGGAAGTTGATCTCATCGGCGTTTTTCCCGTTGTGGTTGTGCGCATCGGCTTTCACCAATCTACTTTTCTCGTTCCAATCTTCTTTTTTGATCGAAAACCCTAATGTTGATTGGATACGCTCACCCATAAAGCTCCATGAAAGCCTGATGGGACTTTCGTCATGCAAGTTGGTGCGTTTCTCCAAGGTAAAACTAACTGACATATCTATTATGTTTTGGGTGCAAAGATAGGGAAATAATCCTTTACGCACATAATTTACGCACTTAAATTTTTGCTTATTAGTTTACTGTTTTATAGCGAATTACAATCAAATTGATTTCGTTGTGAAAAGGCTATTCGTATTAATGCCCGCGCAGTCTGAAAAAAAACATACACTAAAAACACAAAAATATGGCAAATTGCGAATGGTGCGGGAGATACTATCCCGATGGAGAAGGGTACAGAGGCGGCCCTCGATGGAATAAACGTTACTATTGTTCCAAGAAATGCGCCTTGGAAGGTGAAAACAATCTGACGAGTGCCGACGAGGCAGAAGATAATCTGAGTTTTGCGCAAAGGGTTGGCAGATTCATCAAGAATGTAATCATCACTGTAATCATCATTGTTGCAATCATCATTATCATAGGGCTGCTATCATGAAAATGAACGACATCTTTGAGCGAGATTTTAAAGGACAGATAATGCGCTTTCAACTCGTAGAGCTGGAACCATACTTAGTTACAGTCCAAACGGTGGACATAAACCCACCTTTGCGCAGGAGTGGAAAATTATTGCTGGCCGCTCTGCCGAAAGTAGCACTAGCCACAAGTGTTGATGGCAGATATGTAGCCACGCGAATGGGTGAAAGCTGGGCAAAAAGGTTTGCGACGTTCATTTACAATAGATTCACTGCTTGTAACAAGTCTATTACTTGGCTCGCTGAAATCAAGGACATGGAGCTAGAAGAAGCAAAGGCTTTTGTTGATAGGATTGAATGTAAATTCAATGATTGGGAAGTTAGGTATTTGCAAGCCATTGTCAAATGGGCTTATTACGGGGAATTTAATCCAGACAACGAAGATGATATAAATCGAGTGAAGGAATTGCTTTTGTCATATTTCACCTATCTCAAAGAGCATAAAACAGATAATGCAGAAAAACTAAAGTTTGCCAACCTTTGCTTCATAATCAAGAGAAACGGCGAACGGGACAGGTATCTATGGTCAATGAAAGAGGTTGTATGGTATCTTCGGTCGTGGGAGAAAAATAGAGTTCAAAACATCTGAAATGCAAATCATGACTAAACGGCTAAAATACTTTTACGCACAGGGTTTACGCACAAGATTTTTTCTTGTTATACTATTGATTTATAATGAATTACATTTGTTTTGTAGTTGATACGCAAACCCCAATCGTATTATATGGCGTAACAATTCAAAAAACAACCCACTATGAGTAGCAAAAAAACACGCAAAGAACACGAGAGAAAGAGAAGAGAAAAACTGGAAGCTCGCGCAAACATCGACGCTTTCCGCTTCCAAATCGAGTACAAAATCCGCCAACGCTTCCCCGAACTGGGCGAAGACCACCCCGCCGTGGTCGCCGAGATGGATGCCATCTGCGCTGCAGGACTGGCCGAGGGGATGATTGTCCTGGGCAAAATGGTGACTGGAATCCACACGGAAATGGGTGTGAACCCTGAAGCCGACAAAGGTTCGCTCATCGGAGCCATCGTCCCCTACGTGCTCGGTATCACCGTGGAGAATCCCATTGAGAACGGCCATCTTGACAACACCCTCACCAATGCTGCCGAAATCAAGACCCCGCTGCAAGTCAGGCTTTACTTTGACAACGAAATGCGCAACCAGGTGGTGGAATGGGTGAAGGCCCACAACTACGGCACTGTGACCGCGCGGCTCGGCCAGCCCATCGTGAAACTGCCCAATGTGGTGGTCGAGTTCAAAAAGGTCGTCAAAGACGCGGAGTTTCAACACCTGCTGGAACAATAACCCTAAAACAAGCCATCCCATGAACATTAAAATCGAAAACAAAGACAGTAAAACGACCATGTTCATTAAAGCAGACTTTGACCAGATTGTCGCCGAGAATTTCGGCGACATCTGCCAAGCCTTGGCAAGACGCATCAACACATTGTCAGAGTTACAAAACCTTCATTACCAAAACGTCCAAATAGAAGATTTGATCACCACCATAAGAAGTTGTCACGATGGAGAAGAAGCGAAAGAAAGAATCTCACAAAGATACAACATCAGTGCAGCGGCAAGCCAGTTTATTCTTAGGACTACAATAAGTAATTTGGACAAAGTGCTAGATGTCAATTATTTGGACCAAGAAATTGAACAATGCATGGGTGATGTTCAATCTTTGATTTTGCCCCTTTTCTCTTATTAGTCGATGGTTGAATGAAGAAAAACAATAGTTTTGCAAAAGAAATACAAACAACAAACAAAATGGAAGAAATTATTAAAAATGCAATTGAAAACTCGTTTAGAATCCTCACAGAATTAAACAAGAAGGGTTATTCAGAAGACACAAAACTAATCATTCCTGATTATCAAAACAATCAAAATGAAGATTCAGGTATAGAGAAACAAAAAAGAATAAGTGAACAAGAGCTAAGGTTTGTTTTTGTTGAACAGCTCAATAAAACTTTACCAAAAGGTTGCTACTATTCAATTGAAACTCCAACGGACCGCCACTACAAGTTTTCAGAAGGTGGACAGAATATGAAACCTATAGAAAGAAACGAGGGGCAGTCTGGTAATTTTGACCTTACTATTAAAAATGAGAATAAACAAAATATTGCCATTATTGAATTTAAATCCAAATCAGCAACTCCTCATTCGTATGCAAAAGATTTATGTAAGCTATGGAATCCAGAAGAAGGTCTTGGCGAGGATACTTTAAGGTATTTTATTAATGTTTTTGAGACTATGGAAGAACGAACAAAAAATAGGTTTGTGCAAAAGATTAAGAACAACGGATATTTTGAAAAACAAAAGGGTGATGCTGATGTATTTATTGTGGGCAAGTCTCTGACTGAGAATCAAAAAGAAAACGAGGTTTTCGCAAAGGACAAAGATATAGTCATAGATTGATTATCATAGTATAGTTTGATAAACACATGGAAAGTAATCAAAACAACATAAAGTTCATTATCCACCGCGGCTCCCACCAAATCGGTGGGAACTGCGTGGAACTTGCTACGCAAAACACAAGGATACTGATTGATTGCGGGCTGCCCTTGGACTTTGAGGAACAACCCAAAGATACCCAAGAGAAAATCCTTGAAGACGCAAAGGAATGGACTCGAAATTGCGATGCCATTTTCCTCAGCCACTACCATGCCGACCATTACGGCCTGCTCAACGAGGCTCCCAAAGGCACAAAGGTATACGTCACAAAGGAAACTGCTGAACTGATGAAAATTTCGGGCGTTTTTGGCGAAGACCTCACGAAGCATTTGGACATTCATCCCATTGAGAACACGGTGACAGTCAAAGATTTCCGTGTTACGAAATACGACGTGGACCATTCGGCTTTCGGTGCCTGTGCGTTCCTTTTTGAAGTGTGTGGCAAAACCATTCTCTACAGCGGCGACATCAGGCTTCACGGAAAGAAAGGGATTTTGTATCAATATCTTCCACAAAACGTGGATTACCTCTTTTTGGAAGGCACGAATTTAGGCCGAGGAGTTAGGCAGAAGACGGAAAAGGATATGGAAAACGAGTTTATTCAACAATTCAATTCCAATCCAAACAGCTCTTTTTTAGTGTGGTGTTCAGGGCAAAACATCGACCGTATTGTAACCTTGTTTAAAGCTTGCATTGATACCAAGCGTAACTTGTGTGTGGACACTTACACGGCTTATGTACTGGAATTGGCACATCAATTCCACGATAAAATACCCAGTGTAAAAAACCACTCCAATTTGCTGGTTTACTATCCGAGCCGATTCTCTACGAAAATGCGGAATAAAAGACCTGATATTCATAAGTATATCGTTGAAAACTCCAAAAAAATCCAGAACGACGACCCACAAAACAATCCGTCGAAATATGTGTTTGTGTTTCGCCCCAACCTGCTGGATTTCTTCAATAAACACCTTGCCAACACATCGATACGGTTTGTCCTTTCCATGTGGGCACAGTACTTGGAGAAAGAAACGCCAGATTTGAAACGGTTTAAGAATTGGCTGGAAGCCAAACCTGAACTTAGGAAAAGGCTGCCTGACATTCATACCAGCGGACATGCAGACGTGGAATCATTACAGCAAATCGTGGAGCATATCAAGCCGAAGGCTATCATCCCCATTCATACAGAACATTCGGAAAGGTTCAGCAAGCTTTTTCCAAACAACAGTGTGATGGAAGTTGCTGACGAAATTTGCTATTCAATAACAGACTAGACAATTTACAAAACAACTTAATCTTATGCGACTTTTACATATCTCTGACACTCATGGCAAACATGAGCTGCTAATCGATTTGCCTAAAGCAGACGTTATCGTTCACACTGGCGACTTTACGGAGGACGGCACTGAAGAGGAAGTTAAGGACTTTATCGAATGGTTTTGTGGACTCCCATATAGCCACAAGATTTTCATTGCTGGAAATCATGATAATTGTCTGTGTGGAGCCAAAATTGAAGGCTTGCCAAATAATGTGCATTATCTCTGCAATGAGGGCATCACCATTGACGGCATCAAATTTTATGGTGTGCCCATGTTTTTGGAAGATGACCTTGAAGGAAACTTTCCAGAACTGTTTAGTCGCATCCCTGATGATACCGATGTTCTGCTCACCCACCAGCCGCCATTAGGCATTCTTGACGAACAAGATGGCATCAATTATGGCGACAATCACCTTTACAAACGTGTGATGGATGTAAGACCGAAATATCATCTTTTCGGGCATCTTCACCACACCGAGGAAACTTACAAGGTGTTTCGAAAAGTACGGTTCTCAAATGCCGCTGGAGGGAAATATGGTCGTTATGCGTTACTAACAATTTGAAATGCACTTTTTTAAATCTAATGGAAATCAAACAACTAGAACCCAAAGAAAAGATTATCACTTTCTTTGGTGAAATCAAAAATACAACGGTCGAGGCCGCTATTAAGGATATTGCAAAAATCAACGCAAATGACCTCGATTATTCAGAGAAATGCCGTCAATGGGCGATTGAGAACCATCAAGAGCCTGCTGCTGTACTTCTAACGCCAATTAGGTTTTACCTTTCCACTGGTGGAGGAACTTGTTATGATGGAATGGCTCTCCACGATGTGATAGAAGCTTCGCGAACGCCAATAGAAATGATTTGCACAGGCAAAATCATGTCGATGGGCATTGTTGTTGCGCTTGGCTCCAAAGTCCGCAAGGCCTACCGTAACACAACTTTCATGATTCATCAAGTTCAAGGTATATCCATTGGCTCATTGCGAGAAATGGAAGACACGGTAGCCGAAGCCTCGCGCATCAATGACATGCTTTTCCGAATTATCAAAGAAAAGACCAACATCACGGAAACACAACTCAACGATGTAATTCAGAATCGCAAGGATTGGTTTCTTACGGCTGATGAAGCCTTTAAGCTTGGCATTGTTACGGAAATCATTTGATGGAGTTCTAGCCTTAACGAATGATTGGTATGGTGATAATGTCATACAAAAACCAGCGAAAACGCCTCAGAATAAGGAATAATCTGATTGCAGTTGCGGTTTGAGGGAAATTGTGTATTTTTGCACTCGGAAATAAATGATTAGGCGTATGTGCAGGTATAATATCGCAATAGACGATGCATTGATTGAGGAAGTCAGACCCCACATTGGCAGAGATATTGCAGTTCAGGCATGGCTTGAGAAGTTTCTTCATGAAGCTTTGCTAAGCTATGCGGCTCAATATGCAGACTCTAGCGTGTCGAATCATGACAAGGAAATCGTGGAGCAATTGAAGTCCCTCGAAAATGACCCTGACGGTTTATTCAAACTGGGTGGAATCTTGAAACCATCGGTATATTCTGCGGAGGAGCTTCGTGATGAGTATTTGAGTGAAAAGTATGGAATATGAAGGTGCTGGTTGACACGAATGTGATTCTTGAGGTGATTCTACAAAGAGAGCAGATGGACTTAGCTAAGAGAAGTTTATCGATGCTTTCAATAGGGAATCACGAGATATATCTGACCGCTGGAGGGTTCTACGGGATGCTTTATACAGTAGATAACTATCTTCGGAAGGTTATGGATTTGAAGAAACCATACAGAATTGATGCACTGCGCTCGATTATGAAACAAGTATTGAATAGGTTTCAAGTGGCAGAACACGACAGGGACTCGCTCTTGCGCAGTATTGACGATAAGGCGTTTTCTGATCTTGAAGACAGTTGTCAGTATCAGGCGGCCTTGAAAGAAGGCTGTACATTACTTATCACCTTTAATGAAAGGGATTTTGATGTGAATGACAAATCCCCGGTTAAGGTGATGACTCCACAGGAATTTTTGGATTTGTTATAGGGCTTCACCTTCCGATTCCAAAGTGTTGTCACGCCAACACCAGCGAAAACGCCTCAGAATAAAAAATCGGCAACAGTTCTTACTCCCCCTCCAAATCCGCAGCATTAATCTCATCCAAAAGCAGCATAGCCTTGTCGTAGTCCTTTTCAAAGACATACACCGAGGCATCGCCTTTGATGGTGCCGGCGGCCCAGCCGGCACATAAGCCTTCTTCCTGGAAGTTACGGATGAGGAACTGGATACCGTTGTTGGCAAGCACACCGCCAATGTATTCCGCATTGATTAGCGAGCCGGAATAAACTCTTTTGATTTCGTTGTCCATGATGTTACTTTTTTTGTTGATGCTGCAAAGGTATACAAATTATTTGGATTTCGTATCTACATTCAGCATCACAATGGCAAACAGCATCACGAATGCCGCCACCCATTGCACGGGCGAATACTTTGTGTCGTTGACGAAATAGTCTAATACCACGGCGGTGATGGGATACATCAACTCAAGGAAGGTGGATAGTGAGGCTTTCACGTGGCGCAAGCCGTAGTAATACAGGAAGATGGCTCCAGAACCTGTGGTCAAACCGATGAGGGCAATGAAGAGCCAGTTGCGTGGTGTCACTTGCGAGAAATCGCCGATATGGCCTGTGAACAGCACGATGACGAGCATGATGGCCGTCGTGAAACCATAACGGAAAAAGGTGGAACTGACAAAGGAATAATTGCCCAAAATCTTCTTGGAGAACACCGTGGAGCTACCAAAAGAAAAGGCTGCCAAAAGCGAAAGCAAAGCCGCATAAACCGTGGTGATGCCCTCGGTGCTGAAATCGGGGAGCGACCAGCCGAAGGTGAGGAAATAGCCACCGATGAGGGCGACACAGGCCCAAAGCGCAAAGTGTTTCTTGATTTGCTCTTTCAGAATGATGCGTGCCAAAATGACGGCAAAGACGGGTTGCAGCTTCTGGAGCAAAACCACAACGGATAGGCTGTTGAAATGCAACAAAAACAGCGACTTGACGATGGCCAAGGTGCCCAAGGCACCGCCAAACAAGGCGATGAGCAGGAAATAGACCAAGTCGGAGCGCGACATGGCCTTCAGGTGGCGGTATTCCCTGAAAAAGAACACGTTCATCAACAGGAAAGGGAAGAGGTGGATGACGAAGACCACGAAGGCGGTGTTGAGATTGTAGAGCTGCGGCGTGAGCAAAATGCCGTCCGCACCCCAAAGCATAGCTGATAGGGCCACGGCGATGGCTCCTATGACTCTTGTATTTTGTTGGGTTTCTTTCATTTCAGTGACATGTCTTTGGCAATGGTTTCCTGTCTATAAAGGTTACAGTCTTATCTGTTATTCTTTAATTCTCTGATTTTCAGAATGTTTATTGTGCAATAATGTGTTTTTTCCGGGGCAAAGTTAAGAAAACTCGGGGATTTTTAAGGATTACCCGAATTTCTTATTATTTTTGCGGCTTAATTTATTAGTCATATCCAATTATGAAGAAGTCATTATTACTTATGGCCGTTGTGCTCGGGATGATGCCGGCGGCGTTTGCACAAAGCAAAACCAATGTGGCACGTGAATGTGTCCTTTTCGAGTTGTTTACAGGAGTGCGTTGCTCGTATTGCCCTGCGGCTGCCAACGGCGTGGCCCAGATGATGGAAGAAGGTCTCGCCATCGCGCCAGTGGCCTACCACACCTCGGCGTTCTCGACAGATCTTTACTATACCAACGAAACCAATGCCCGCGCCAACTATTATGGCATCAGTGGCTATCCTACCTTGAAGGCCGACGGCGTCACTGGCACGTCGGGGGGCGGCGGCGCCAGCGAGAGCATGTATTCCTATTACAAGAACTATTACAACCAACGCATCAACGTGACCAGTCCTTTCACCATCGACTTGAGTTATGAGCCCGTCGACGGCACCACCTGCCGCGTGAACTGCACCGTCAACAAGGTAGGCGACTGTAGCGGCAACGACGTGCGCGTGTTCATCGCCCTCACCCAGTCGAACATCGACGTTTCGTGGCAAGGTATGCAAGGCCTGCATCACGTGTGCCGCGACATGATTCCGTCGCAGACGGGTACGCAGTTCTCCGGCACGACGATGACCGTCAGCGAGACCTTCGAGATGCTGTGGCCCAAGGAGGACTGCTTCCTGACGGCTTGGGTGCAGAACTACTCGGGCGGCACCAAGGAAGTGTACCAAGCCGTGCGCCTGTCGACAGCCCTCGACCTTGACTACGACCTTGTGCTGAAAGACGTGGAAAACGTGGTGAACCAGAACTGCTCGGGCGCACAAAGCCCGCGCCTCGTCGTGAAGAACTACGGACACGAGACAGTGACTTCGTTCGTGATGCGTGCCTACGACGGCACTGAGAGTTACAGCCAGACCTGGCATGGATCCTTGGCCAGTGGCGAGACCGTGGAAGCCGTTATGGACGAGTTCACCGCCGACAAATGCGACATGATGCAGTTCTTCGTGGAACAGCCCAACGGACACGATGACGGATTCCCCGTCGACAATACCAAGAGCACCACGCTGACAGAGCCCGGCACCATCGACGGCACTTTGACCCTGCAACTCAAGACGGGCGCCAACCCCGAGAACCTGAGTTTCGAGGTACGCAACATGGACACCGACGAAGTGGAGTATAACTTCACCTTCGACGAGCCAAGCCATGTCTATAGGATTGACTTCGTGCTTTCCCATGCCGCTTGCTACCGCCTGACGGCACGCGACACGTCGGGCCAAGGCATGGGCACTGGATTCTTCCAAGTGAAGGACTCCAACAACCAAACCGTGTTCCGTGGCGGCAACTCGGGCTACGACTTCACCTATGAGACGGCTATCGAACTGCACAGCGACGGCTCCGTGGGCATCGAAGAGGTCGAACAGGACAATCCCTGCGAAGTGCAGAAAGTGGTTGAAAACGGACAACTCATCATCATCAAGGACGGACAACGCTATAACATCAACGGGCAAAGGATACGATAGTTGTAATCCAATGCGGTGACTACCTGCCCTTGATGGTTTCAGCCATCATTCTCACAGCCCTAAACCCCTCAGGGATAGGGAACATCGCGAAGGTGTGGAACATGCCTTCAAACTCATGGAACAGGCCGGATTTTCCGGCCTTTTTGTATGCCTCCTCAAGAAGGAGGTCGTCGGGTTGAAGGATCTCGTCGGAGCCATAATAAACATAGAGGTTGTCGATGCCGCTGAAGTCGCCGAAAACGGGGCTGACCCAAGGATGCTTGGCCGACAACTCACCCTGCCAGATGGCGTTGAGGGTGATGACGCGGTCGAGTTGCAGCATGGTGTCTTTGTCTTGCAAGGCACGCATCTCTTTTTCTTTGGTGTGGCTCAGGTCGACGCAAGGCGAGAGCAGGGTAGTGGTGGCAGGCTTTTGCCAGCCGTTTTTATGGGCTTCCTGTGCCACTACGAGGCAGAGGCAGGCCCCGGCCGAGTCGCCCACGAGGTGGATTTCATCGTATTGCTTTGGTTTTGAGATGCTTTTATAGTATTCCAACAGCGTTTTTACGGAGAGTTCGCAGTCGTATTCCGGCGACTTGGGGTAGACGGGCAGCAAGGCGTCGCAATGCGTGCGCAGGCAAAGGTCGTGGAGGAAGCGCCAGTGGAAGAACACGGGAGGGTAGATGAAGGCACCGCCGTGGAGGTAGAGGATGAGTTTTTTCGAAGCTTCGTCATGTCTGAAGACTTGCATCTCAAAACCGGTGGAGGCACGGTATTTCTCGTCTTCCGTGAAATAGCCTCTGAAATACCTCGGCACACGAACGGGCCTGCGGTTCTCGCGGCGGCAATGCTCAAGCTCCTCTTTCACCTCGTCGGGCGTGGCATCGCGCAACGACTTGAACATCAGCCTCAGATATTTCTCTGTGAAGATGGTCCCTGCGTTCATGCCTTGCAAATGATATTGAGACTCAATGGATTCACTTTAAGGTGGAGGTCTTTGTCCATCATCACCGACTCGCCGTCGAGGTTGATGACATCGGCCTTTGGGCGAATGATGGTGGCCTCTGGTGTCTGTATGATCTTGACTTTGGGCGCCTTGTCCATCATGCCGTCGAGCATGAAACCGCCCATGATGGGGAGTTCCAAGGGGTTGGGTTTCTGCACGATGCAAAGGTCGACGAGGCCGTCCCACAGCGAGGCATGGGGAGAGATGGGCATGTCGTAGCCCATTTGGTTGGAGTTGGCGAACGAGATGAAGAAGGCGTTTACGTCAAGGGTCTCGTCGGGCAAGACGATGCTGTACGGATGCTCTTTCATCGTGATGTAGTTGCGGATGATGTATCGGAAATAGGTCTCGAAGCCGCGCCGTGGGTCTTTGCTGTAGTCGTCGGCCACCTTGGCGTCGTAGCCTGTCCCCGAGATGCTGATGAAGGGGAGCCCGTTCACCTCCACGGTGTCGATTTTCCTTTTTCGGTTGCCGTTGATGACCTCAAGAGCCTTGATGGGATCCAAGGGGATGTTGAGGCAGTGCGACAGTCCATTGCCTGAGCCGCATGGGATGACGGCCAAGGCGGTGTCGGTGCCGATGAGCGGTGTGCCCACCTCGTTGATGGAACCGTCGCCACCTGCCACGGCAAGGATGTCGTAATGTGCGTCGATGGCTTCCTGGGCCAATAACTTGGCATGGCCTGCATATTCCGATACGGTGATCTCATAGTCGAATTCTGACAGGTCGAGATTTGCCTTGATTTGTTCGGGGAGATGCTCTCTGTGCTTTTTTCCCGAGATGGGATTAATGATGAATCGTATCTTCTGTTTGCTCATGGATGCTGTCAAAACGTGGTGTTAGTTCGTTTGATTTAAGTCTGTCGCCGTATTCCCTAAGGAAGTCGTACATCTTGTCGAAGATGTCGGGGCACTGGATCCGACCGATGAGGTTGTCGCTCATCAGCGGGTCGATGTGCGGTTTGTAGATGCCGAAAGAGGTTTGTCCGTCTGACTGCACCAGATAGGCATCGCTGTAGTATTGGTATGTGAGGTTGAAATAACTGATGAACGCCGGCTCGCTGAGGCTGTCGAAGAGGTTGCGCCCGAACGAGAGCAGGGTGTCGTTGACCTGCAAGGCCGACAGGATGGAAGGCCCGAGGTCGATCTGTTGGGCCACCTCGTCGGTCCTCCTCGCCTCGATGTGGCTTGGCCAATAGAAGGCGATGGGGATGGCGTACATGCCCCACACGTTGTTGTATTCAGGCTGGAAATGCAGTCCGTTGGAACAGTCGGCGGTAATGACGAAGAGGGTGTTTGCAAACCAAGGTTGCTGCTCCACTTTGGCGAAGAAGTCGCGCAGGGCGCAGTCGGTGTAGTAGACGGTCTTCTCGAATCCCGTCCAGTAGTAACTCTCTTCGGGAAACTCGAAGTGGCGCGGCACTTTGTAGGGATAGCGTGAAGAGAGGGTGTAAACGGCCGTGGCGAAGGGCTCGTGGACACGGCCCAGAGTGGTGGCGGCATATTGGAGGAAGGGGCCGTCGTAGATGCCCCATTGCCCGTCGTAGTCGCTTTCGTCGCCATATTCGTCGCGACCGAAATAATGCCTGAAACCGGCACGTCGGACAAACTTGTCGTAGCCCATCACGCCGTTCTTGCCACCGTGCATGAAGATGGTGTTGTAGCCCCGCGCCTGCAGGTGCTGGCAAAAGGCGTCGAAGTCGTAGTCGGCGTAGGCCGACCTGATGACTTCCTCGTCCAGCAGCGGGGGCAGGCTGGCCAATAGGGAGGGCAAGACTTCAAGGCTTTTTCTGGCGTTTGCCATGCCGTTGAAAGTGAGGCTCTTGTGAAGCAAGGAATCGAGGAATGGGGTTGCCTGATGCTTGCGGATGGGATTGTAGTAGCCTGTCATTTCTTGCCCGATGCTTTCCAAGATGATGACGACCAGGTTGGCGGGCATCGTGTCGGCCTCCAAGGTGTCGTTGAGTAAACGGTTCGCCTTCAGATGGGTATGTATCGCAGTGAACCTTGGGGATCCTGTCGGGGTTTTGACAGGTTGCGGCTTGTCGTCGCCGCTGAGCAGACAGAAAGGCGTGTTGAGCAAGATTGGGGCGTTCTGCGGGTCGGTGTATCGCAACGCGGTGTGTATGGTGATGCGATCGGCTTGCAGTCCGCCACGCCATGCGATGAAGGCCAAGGCCAACGCAATGGCAAGCCTGACGGACTGTCGCAAAGGCCATCGTGTCACTTCGCTTTCCTCATTGAGCCTCGTGTGTCGTGCCACCACGACAACCACCAGCACGAACAGGATGAAGATGACGAGCAGGTACCAATAGTCGAACAACACTTGTCGGATAAGGCCAAAGTTGAGCTCGCCCATGCGCCCTAACGTCTTGAGATAGTCTATGGTGACATGCTTGCCTAAGAAGTTGAAGCATACGATGTCGATGAAATTCAGGAAGATGGCGAAAGAGTTGAGGGTGACGTAGACGAAGTCGATGAGGCGTTGGCCAACTTGGCTGAGGATATGGCGCGAAGGGAAGCAGTAGTAAAGGATGACGGGCAGGTTGAGCACCACTGTCACCGATAGGTCGAACCTCATGCCATTGAGGAAAAGCAGCAAGGCCTGGCCTTCCTTCAGTTGGTGGAAATACTGCGAGTTGAAAACATAGAGCATCCACCGGCTGATGCTAAGCGCCAGCAAAATGGCCATGATGCGGTAGAACATCAGCATGTAGGGCTTGCCAAGCCATTCATGGAATTTCTCTTTGTCGGTCTTTTTTCGCATCGCTTTCTTTGTTTCCCGATGCAAAAATATGAAAAAAGGTGTATCTTTGCGCATTAATTCATCTTTTATCTTTTGGCTTATGACATCCATGAAAAAGCGCTTCACTTTCGTCTTGCTGCTCGGCCTGCTCTCATCAGGCCTTGTGGCACAAGAGCGGTTTCCGCAATACCGCAACCCCTTGGACATTCCCATCTATCTCTCAGCCACTTTTGCCGAGATTCGCCCCAATCACGTCCATGCCGGCATCGACATCAAGACACAAGGCGTGGAGGGCAAGAAGGTGTATGCCGTGGCCGATGGCTATGTCAGCCGCATCGGGGTATCGCCCTACGGCTATGGCAACGTGCTGTATGTCACGCACTACGACGGCTACACCACGGTGTATGCCCACTTGCAGCGGTTTTCGGGCGACATCGCGCGTTATGTGAAACAATACCAATACAAGCACAAGAAGTTCACCTCACAGATCTATCCCGACAAGGACAAGTTCCCCGTCAAACGCGGCGACCTGATAGCTTATGCCGGCAACTCGGGCGGCTCGGGCGGGCCTCATCTCCATTTCGAGATCCGCAACACGAAGAGCGAGAAACCCATCAACCCGCTATATTTCGGCTTCAAGGTCGAGGACAATGTGAAGCCACTCATCCAAGGCGTGTCGGTCTATCCCTTGGGCGACACTTCGACATTGGAAAGAGCCACCAAACCCATGTATTTCCCCGTCACCGACGGCGGCAACGGCAAATACAGCCTCAAGGACCGCCCATGCGTTTTCGCCAATGGCGAGATCGCGTTCGGCATCAGTGCCTACGACCAGATGGGCACCTCGACCAACAAAAACGGCCCGTATCTCTACGAGCTTTACCTCGACGACCAACTGGCCTTCCAGATGGAGTGCGACAGCTTCTCCTACAGTGAGCCGCGCTATGTCAACAGCCTCTTGGACTACCGCCACTACAAGCAGAAGAAGTCAAGCTATGTGCGTACCGAGACCGACCCCTACAACAAGCTCCACATGATTGCCAAGCGTAACGGAACGATTGCGGTGGCCGAAGGCGACACGGTGAACGTGTGCTTCAAGATTTCGGACTACGCGGGCAACAGTTCCACGGCGCGGTTTATGCTGGTCGGCAGCGAGAAGGTGGAGGTGGAGCCTGTCGGACGCTGCCGCAGCGAGTATCTCGTCAAGGCCGACGGGACAATCAACGCCGACATCACCATCGAGGATTTCAGCGTGTCGATGGAGAAAGGCACGCTCTTCCGCGACGAGTGGATCCAAACGGGGCAGCGCGACATGAAAGGCTGCTGCTCGCGTGTCTATCGCTTCGGAGCGGGAACCATGACCACCTTCAAGAAGTTCTTGGTGCGCATCCGTCCCTTCGAGGAATGGGCCGGCGACAAGCGGCTGTTTATCGCCTCCATCGACGACAACGGCAAGGTCAGTTCATTGGGCGGCACATGGAAGAACGGCGCGGTGGAGACAAAGACACACACCATGGGCGAGTATGCCCTTAAGATCGACTCGATTGCGCCCACCGTGAAAGCCTCCAACTTCAAGGACGGCCAGTCGGTGAAGGAACTGAAGTCGCTGCGTTTCAAGATTTCCGACGACATGACGGGCATCGAGACCTACGACATCTATCTGGACGACGTGTGGGTCTTGGGCCAATACGATGCCAAAAACGCCCTGCTTTATTACGAGTTCGACGAGAAGATGAAGGCAGGCACCAACAACGTCAAGGTCGTGGTGACCGACGGGGTGGGGAACAAGAAGACGTTGAGGATGAAGGTGGTGTATTAATGGCCCACATACTGGTACGCCCCCAAGTCAGGCGCACCCACCCTTGAGACACCATCCAAATCGTAAGGGATTTCGTTGCCAAACAGCGGGTTGCCCGTGCCGATGGCGGGCGAGGCGATGCTGTCGAGGTGACAGTCGTGTTTCGTCGTGTTGGCAAAACAAGGGTCAAGGTTGAATAGGCAGTGGTTGAATCCCGCCATGGAACCGTTGTATTTCTCCGACTTGATGAGGCAGTGATCGAAAGTGTAGAGCGAGTCGGCCTCGGGACCAAAGGTGGTCTTGAACTCGTCTTTCTGCTTGCCATAGACGATGCAGTTGTCCATCTCCATGCGGAAAGGATAGTAGATGAGTTCGTTGGTGCCGATGGCGTAGTTGGCCACCGAAACGGCGTTCTTGTTGTTGTCCTGTATGCTGCCGTTCCAATAGTTGGCGATGGTGCCGTGGACAAAGCGGTAGTCGCCGCCGAAAGCCCAGAAGTTGGCAAAACCGCAGTTGGCGATGACGAAGTTCTTGGCCTCAACGGGATAAAGGATGGAAAACAGCCCGTATCCACTTTGGTTCTCAATGATGGTGTTGTCGATGCGCAATGCGCATTCCGTCACTTTCAATGACGACTGGCAGTTAAGTCCGATGGTGCCGTTGCGGATGATGGCATGGCTGACACTGTGGTCGGCACCGGAGCGACCGTCCATCATCAATATCTGTTCCCATTGCCCGGGCGTGTTTCGGTAATAAGCCTCCAATCGGTCGCCTTCGACGACGACGGGGGCTTCGGCGGTTCCGGCAATGATGAGTTGGCCGTCGCTCCACGACAGTATGCCGCTGCCTTGGTGGCAATACACATGTGTGCCTTCCTCGATCCTCAGGGTGCCGTAGGAATTGATGAGGGCATAGCCGTAGATGACGTATGGACGTTCTGAAGTCCAGACCGTCGTTTCGAGGCTGTCGGCAACGATATGGTAATGGTAGGGAACGCCACCAAGGTTCACCACCTTGTCGGCCACGATGTAGTTGGCGTTCTGTCCCCAGGCCAACAACTTGACGCTTTGTGTGTTGCCGTTGGTCATAAACTCCAACTCGTCTTCCACGACGAAAGGCGTGTTCAGGTCGTTGGGGTTGATGGTGACACGCAGAAACGAGAACAGACTGTCGCCCGCGGGGATGGTCTTGTCGTAAAACTCGATGCCATTCTCGCCGTCGAGGTTGAAACGGTAGGGGGAACTTTCGCCGCCCAACAGTCGTATGGAACTGATTATTAAATCGTTGTCGCTATGGTTGAAGATTCTCAACTGGTGTGTGGCCGAGCCTAACGAGGTGAACACCGTGTCGAACAACACCGTGTCAGCCGAGAATCCAAGCCTCATGTTCGGGTCATCGCTAATCTGATGGCCTTTCTTGCAGGCTTGGAAGGAAAGTGCTAACAATGTGATTGCGAGTAAGATATGTATTTTTCTCATGATTCCAGAATAAAAAGCAAAGATAAACTATTATCTGTTACGGCGCGAAAGGTTTTTTATTGTATTTTTGCGGAAAATATCTTGAACCATGAAACGACTGGCTATCATTGCATCGCTTTGCCTGATGCTTTTTGGCTTTGCCGGCAGGGTCTCGGCGCAGGTTTTTCCCGACGTGCCGGACATGAAAGGGAAGTGGGTCTATGGCGGAACCCTTGGTGGCGGAATGTATGGAAACTACCTCAACATCTCGCTTGCTCCACAGGTAGGCTACCGCATCTTCAGCCCTTGGGAGGTGGGTTTGCGCGGTGTCTACAACCTCACCTGTGACTTCGACCGGATTTATGGAAACACCTATGCCCATTATTTCGGCATTGCGCCATACACCAATTTCGAGGTCTACAAGGGCTTGTTCCTCCATGTTGAGGACGAGGTGATGTATGGTTTTGCACGTTGGAACCACCAATCGGCGGGAAGCCAGTGGTTCAACAGTTTGTTTGTCGGCGGTGGCTATCGTCAGTATTCCTATAACGACAGTTATGTGTACCTTATGGTGTTGTACAACCTGAGTTGGGGAGTGCTGCAAGGCCAAGGCGCGTGGGACACGCCTTATTCTTCGCCTATCGAAATACGCGTTGGTTATTGCTTCTAATAACGTTCCATGCGCTCCAACTCGCGCTTCGTGTCCTTGGTCTTCAAGGTCTCGCGCTTGTCGTAGTAGTGCTTGCCTCGTGCCAGCGCGATGTCGAGTTTGGCCAGCCCCTTGTCATTAATGAATAAGGTGACGGGCACGATGGTGAAGCCCTTTTCCTTTACTTTGTTCTTCATCTTGCGCAGTTCGCGTGCGGTGAGCAGCAGTTTTCGGTCGCGTTTCGGGTCGTGGTTGTTGTAGGTGCCTTGCGCATATTCCGCGATGTGCATCCCCACGACAAACAACTCGTCGCCCTTGAAGGAGCAATACGAGTCGGAGAGGCTGGCCTTGCCGCCTCGGATCGACTTGATTTCGGTCCCCGTCAGCACGATGCCCGCCGTCAGCGTCTCGATGAGGAAATACTCGAACGAGGCACGCTTGTTCCTTATTTTGATGTTGTTTGAGCCTTTTTTGTCCATAATGGCTGCAAAAGTAAGCAAAAAACAGGGCATAATGTTTGAAATTGTGACAAAAAAAAGGCTTGCTTGAAAAAAATACCTATATTTGCAGTTCCGTTTTGGCGGAATGACCTCATTATGTACAACCTAAATCGGGCCGCAAACCCTGATTGTCCTAAAACTATTTGAAATGGAAAACAACGAACAACTGAATCAAGATCCCGTCGTGGAGACCACGGTCAGCGAGGGTGTCGAGAACGAGACGAAGACATCGAAGGCTCTGAAGAAAGCCATTGATGGTAACGAGAAAAAGAAGATTGTCAAACTGATCCAACCCAGCATCCTGCCTGGCAAGGTGAGGGTAGAGGTGAGTACCCTGATGGAAGAAGCCAAGCAAGAACTCGCCCCTGTCCAAGAGGAAGAACTACTGCCTATTGTCGACGAGAACGTCGAGCTGGAGGAAGAAGAACTGGTGGAAGGAAGCAGCGATCTCGAAGGATTGAACAAACTACAGTTGGTGGAGATGCTCGAAGAACTCGTGCAGAACCCAGACGTGCAGGCCATCAAGGACAAGGTTGCCTCCGTTCGCATCCATTTCAACAAGTTGAACAAGGAAGACATGGACCGTGAGCTCGAGCAGTTCCTCCAAGGCGGAGGCGAGGCCGAGAGTTTCCAACATGTGGAAGACCCTGTCGAACAACGTTTCAACACCGCCTTCGGCATCTTCAAGGCCAACCGCGCCAAGCAAAACGAGGACCTGGAGAAACAGAAAGTGGAGAACCTGGCCAAGAAACAAGCCATCCTCGAGGAACTGAAGGCCATCATCGCGTCTGATGACTCGCTGAAGAAGACCTACGACGACTTCCGCGCCCTTCAGGACCGCTGGAAAGAGATTGGCCCTGTGCCCGCTGCCGAAAACTCCAACCTGTGGAACAACTACCACTTCCTCGTCGAGAAGTTTTTCGACAAGGTGCGCATCGGACGTGAGCTCCGCGACCTCGACATGAAGAAGAACCTCGACGCCAAGATCGAACTCTGCGAGAAAGCCGAGGAACTCTTGGACGAGAAGTCGATCACCAAGGCCTTCAAGGCTTTGCAGAAACTCCACGAGGAATGGAAGGAAATCGGCCCAGTGCCGCAGGAGAAGAAAGACGAAATCTGGGAGCGCTTCAAGGCCGCTACCGACAAGATCAACACCATCCGCCGCGAGCACTACGCCCAACTCGAGAGCGAACAGACCGCCAACTTGGAGGCCAAGAAAGCCCTATGCGAGAAAGCCGAAGAACTCATCGCTGCCGACTATCCCAGCGTCAACGCTTGGCAGAAGAAGTCGGATGAACTCAGCGAAATCTTCAATGTGTGGAAGACCATCGGCCCTGCCAGCAAGAAGGACAACGAAGAGATCTGGCAGCGCTTCCGTGGCGCCATGGACACTTTCTTCGCGAAGAAGAAGACGTTCTTCTCCGGCCTGAAAGACCGCCAGACCGAGAACCTCGAACGCAAGACACAACTCTGCATTGAGGCCGAAGCCTTGATGGAGTCGACCGAATGGAAGGCCTCCACCGAGCAGATGAAGAAACTGCAAGAGGAATGGAAGACCATCGGCCCCGTGCCGAAACGCCATGCCGACAAGATATGGAAGCGTTTCCGCGCCGCTTGCGACACCTTCTTCAACCGCAAGAACGAGCATTTCAGCGGCCGCCGCACCGAAGAGGAGGCCAACCTCGCCGCCAAGAAAGCCCTGCTCGAGGAAATTAGAGCCTTCCAACTGGGTTCCAGCCGCAACGAGAACATGGAAGCCATCAAGGCGTTCCAGAAACGCTGGATCGAAATCGGCTATGTGCCCATGAAGCACAAGGAGACGATTAATAAGGAATATCGCGGACTCATTGACGGCCTTTTCGACACCATGCGCAAGAACCACAACGAAGCCTCAACCAACGACTTCCGCGAGATGATGGAGTCGTGGAAGGACGACCCTAACGCCGGCGAGCGCGTGCGCAAGGAGAGCAACAAACTGCAACTCCGCATCCAGAAACTTCGCGACGAGATTGCCGCCATGGAAAACAACATCGGTTTCTTCTCGACCAGCAAGAACTCGGAGTTGATGCGCGCCGAGTACGAGAAGAAGATCAGCAAGGCCAAGGAAGACCTTAAGGTCCTTGAAGACAAGCTGAAGATCGCAGAGGAGTAATCCTAAATTGTGCATTAAAGCGAGACGCATCCTAATGGGTGCGTCTCTTTTTTTGCTCTCGTCAAAAAGCACAAAAAAAAGCACCCCGAAGGGTGCTTTTTGGGTTTTCCGATGTGAATTCTATTAGAAGTTCAGACGGAGGTTCAAAGCAGCTGACCAAGTAGACAGCGTGCTGGCGTATTCGTTCCACGTAGGATCCATGAATTGGTACGTGTAAGGAGCTGCCTCAGTACCTTTACCATTAACTCTCAGGATGCTTGAAGTGGAAAGTCTTTGGACATTGCCCCAGCTTCTGTTGAGCAGGTTGGCAAAGTTCTTCACGTCGACACCGAAGCTGATGCTTTCGCCGCCCTTGAACTTGTAGGTTCTCTCGTACTTGCAGTTGATGGTGTGTCTCCAAGGAGCGATGGCGCCACCACGTTCAGCATACTGACCACGGTGAGTGCTCAGATACTTGTCGTTTTGGATGAACTCTTCGAAAGCAGCGCGGTTTTTGGCAGCGGTTTGAATGACATCACCGTCAGTGTTCGTCACATCATTAAACGGCATGGCTTTGAGCTCGCTCTCAGTGGGAATGTACATCAAGCTGTGAGCGCCTTGGTCGCCGTTGACGCTGTTTTGATAAGTGCCACTTTGTACAAACTCAGTGTAGCTGTATCTTGCATAGCTGTAGTCTCCCACATAGCAGAGGTTGTAACCTTCATAGTAGAGGCCGATCTGCTCGGTGGTGTGTTGGCCTGTAGCCCAAGTCCAACCAGCGTTGAGGAGAACGCGATGAGGCGATACATACGAACTGTAACCTAATTCATGAGCGTTAGAGCCGTTTATGCCAAAGGTGTTGGTGCTAAATGCAGAGGTCACTTGGTCGCCAATGCCGTCGATGACATTCTTGCCTTCCGAGTAGGTGTAGGCAGCCATCAGGTTGAGACCGCACTTGAAGTCCTTGCTCAACTGACCCATGACAGAGTAGTAATAACCATTGTTCTCGGAGTTCGTGATCAGATAAGGAGTCACGCTCTTGTTCAATGAGTTGGTAATGCCTTCACTAACCCAATTCCATCTGGCTTCAGGTTCGCCAGGAAGTTGAAGGTCGTTCTCAGCGCGGACGAGACCGAGCTTGGTAACAGCAACAGATTTGATGTCTTTGTTGTAGATGCCTTCCAAGGTTCCCTTGATGCCACCAGGAAGTTCGGCGTCGAAGGCCAAACTGCTCTTCCAGGTCTGAGGCATGTGGAGGTTCTTGTCCATGATGGTAGTACTTTGAGGAGCAGGAAGGTCACCAGTGCTTAACAATGAAGAGTTGTTGGCGATGATTTCGTTGACATTCGGATAGAAAGCAATGTCTTCGTTTTGGGTGATGTACTGATTCTGCATGCAGTTGGAGTTACCCACGGTGGAAACAATCCACACGAAAGGCAGACGGCCGGTGTAGAGGCCTGAACCACCGCGGATGATGTACTTACGTTCGCCGGTGAGGTCCCAGTTGAAGCCCAAGCGGGGTGAGAGGTTCACGCTAGCCTTAGGCATATCAGCGGTCGACATACCGTACATGGTATTGCCTTCGCCATCGGCGATGGAATGGTGATTGCCATCACCGTCGGTCCAACCTTCAGCAAACTCCTTGTTGTAGTTGTATTCGGAGATGGAAGGATAGTAAGGCAGTTCGGCGCGGAGACCGAGGGCGAGTTTGAAGCGCTCGCTGAGAGTCATCTCGTCTTGCAGGTAGAGAGAGCCTTGCATGTAGTTGAAGGAAGGATACACCTGCTCATGGTTTTCATTGTTGCCATAAGTGATGGCAAAAGCACGAGGAGTGGCCTTGTTCACGAAGTCTTCCCATGAATTGTACACATAGTATCCGGCACCACCTTGCATATAGCCGTTCTTGACATTGTCGAACTCGAACTGACCACCGAGGGTGAAGTTGTGGATACCAGTGAGGTAGCTCACTTCATCGGTGACGACAGCGGTCTGCACGTCACGAAGGTTGCCGTAGGTGAACGGGTCGGGACCGAAGCTGGTATAGACAGCCGGGGTGCCGTCCTCGAGGGGCTCAAGAATATCAACAGTGGGGAAGAGGTCGCCCACGAAGCTGCGAGGCTCATACTGGTGTGAGTAGGTGGCACGCAGCATGTTGTTGCCACGGCCGCTCAAGAAGCTGTGGTTCCACTCGGCAGCCACCGAACTGAAGTTTTGCTCCTGGAAGTAACGTGAACTTTCAAAATACATGGCATACGGAGAAGTACGGCCATAGTCGTTACGGTTGTAAACGGCACCAGGCAAGGGGTTGATGGAACTCGACGGGCTGGAGGAATACTTGTTTCTCACCAAGCTGTAGCGGAGGTTGATTTTGTCTTTGTCGCTGGCGTTCCAGTCCAAACGAGCCAACAGTTTGTAGTCAGGCGTGCTGGCGCTGTAGTTCTCGTAACGGCCAGGATTGTAACCATAGGTCTTTTGCAGATAGTCGCTTATCATATTCATGTCGGCAACTGTAGGACGGTTGTATTGGGTTCCATTGCCCCATTCGGCGTTTTCGTTTTCACGGGCGAAGTGGGTTTGACCGGGGTCAATGTCACTCTGATACTCGAAGTTCACGAAGTAGAACAACTTATCCTTCACGATGGGACCACCGACGCTCACACCGATGGTGTTGTCCAATGACTGTGAGAGTTTCAGTCTTTCAGGATAGTTGCCAAGTTCATCCTTCACACCGTACTTCGTGCCCATAAGGCCGTCGCTGGTGAAGTAGTCATAGATGCTCACGTGAGTGGTGTTGGTACCACTCTTGGTGACGGCGTTGATGGCGCCGCCGGTGAAGCCGCTATGGCGCACGTCGAAAGGCGTGACGTTGATGGTCATGGCTTCGAGGGCGTCCAAGGAGATGGGGCTGCCGCCGGCAGGCAGGTTGCCGCCGATGCCGAAGGCGTTGTTGAACGCGGCACCGTCGACGGTGACATACGACTGGCGGTAGTTGCCGCCGCCGATGGCCAGACCGTTGGAGGTGGCAGCGGCTTGAGGCGTCAGGGCCAACACATCGTTCAGGCTACGGCTGATGGTGGGCAGTGCCTCGATCTGCTCGTTGGAGACCGTCGTGGTGGCACCGGCACGGTCGCTGTCCATGCCGTTGCTGATGGCTTCGGCAACAATGGAGACCTCGCCCAAACCGACAGCCTCTTCGTTGAGGCGGACGTTGATGATCTTGGTCTCGCCTAATGTGGCGGTGATACCTTCTTGCTTCACCGACTGGAAGCCCACCATGCGAACCTCGATGGTGTAGGGGCCGCCGGGACGGATGTTGAGCAGACGGTAGGCACCGTTCGCATCGGCCACAGCATAGTACTGCGAGCCCGAGGGCGTGTGGGTGGCAACAACCGTGGCACCCGGAAGGGTGGACTTGTTGTTGTCCGTGATTTTTCCACTAATGCTCGAAGTGGTCACCTGGGCCATCAAGCTCATGGAGGCAATCATTGCCACGAAAAAAGTAAGTAACTTTTTCATAATAAATAATTTAGGTTAATAAATAATTGAGTTGAAATAATTTGTTGCTTCGTTTTCATTTGTCTGTTTTCCATATAAAAACCGTGCAAATATAAGAGATTCATTTCAATTGCCAATCCGTTTTTCAACAAACATTCTCGGTTTTTGCCAAAAAGAAATCAACATCATTTGTTCATAACTTATAAGGTTTTGATTCTGTTTTGGTTGTAGCCCTTCAGAAGATTCCTGCCTATACCTTAAATATAATAAAAGACTTCCCGAATCGTTTTTTTTACTATCTTTGAAGCCTGAAAAACAAAGACCTTTATGAACAGATTATCGATTATTGCTATCCTAACTGCTTTTGTGTTAGGTATTTGCTCGTGCAGCGAACAGCCGTCAAAGCAGTTCAAGGCCATGGAAGAAGAGGTGAAGACGATTGAGCAGGAAATCAGCGCCATCAACGATTGCGACGAGTTGCAGATGCTCAATTTCGCCATCATGGGCCTGCGATCCGACCTGGAGAACCTGGACCAGGGTGGCCAAATACCTGAGGCCGAACTGAGCCAGTTGAACGACATGATGGACGGCCTCGAAGCCACATGGAACGGCAAATGGGCCGCCCTCGATTGCGAAGAGGCTTTGGGCAACGACGAACTCGACACCTCGGGCGAGGGAGACGGCTACGAAGACTACGACATCCTATAACGCGACTTTTTCGGCTATTTTTGAACCACCAACAAGACATTATCATGGCATTCTTTTATCGACACAAACCCAAGAAATTCAACTACCAGCCTCGCTATTACAATCCTGAGATGCAGGAATGGGAAGAGAAAAAGGCAGCGGCGGGCCTCGAATCGAAACTGAGCCACGAAGAGCAACTCCGCATCAAGATGCGCAAGAGTTGGGGCACGGCCAAAGACGAGGAGAGCAAGGAGGAACAACGCGCAAAGTTGATCCGACGGATTGTCCTCGGCGTGTTTGTCGTGTTCCTGTTCTATTTTATCTTCTGCACGCCGCTCATGCAGAACGTCATCGGTGGATTGTTTGGGAAGTAAAGCCATGCTCGACATCATCAAACTGCTTCCCGACAGCGTCGCCAACCAAATCGCGGCAGGCGAGGTGATCCAACGTCCCGCCTCAGCCGTCAAGGAACTGATGGAGAACGCCTTGGACGCTGGCGCCACCCAAATCGACCTCGTGTTGAAAGACGCAGGCAAGTCGATGATCATGGTCGTCGACAACGGCTGCGGCATGTCGGAGACCGACGCGCGCCTCTGCTTCGAACGTCATGCGACCTCCAAAATCAGCAGGGCGGAAGACTTGTTCAACATCCGCACCATGGGCTTCCGTGGCGAGGCCTTGGCCAGCATCGCCGCCATCGCACAGGTGGAACTGAAGACACGCCGCAAGGACGACGAAGTGGGGGTGAAGATTGTCAACGAAGGGTCTGTCGTCAAAGAGCAGACCCTAGTTCCGATGCAGCCAGGCACGACGTTCACCGTCAAGAACCTGTTCTTCAACGTGCCCGCAAGACGCAATTTCCTCAAGTCGGCCCAAGCCGAGATGCGCCACATCGTGGAGGAGTTCACCCGCGTCACGCTGATGAACCCCGAGGTCGGCTTCACGCTGACCAGCGACGGCAAGGAAATGTATCACCTCTATCCAAGCAACCTCAAGCAGCGTATCATAAGCCTGTTTGGGAACAACTACGAAGAGAAATTGTTGCCCGTCAGCCAAGATTCCGACAAGGTGAACATCCACGGCTATATTGTTAAGGCGGAATACGCCAAGAAGACCCGAGGTGAGCAGTATTTCTTTGTGAACAAGCGCTTCATCAAACACGCCTACCTGCACCACGCCATCGAAAACGCTTTCATGGAGATGGTGCCTCAAGATAGTTTTCCTGGGTATTTCTTGAATATCGAAGTCGACCCTGCGGACATCGACATCAACATTCACCCGACCAAGACCGAGGTCAACTTCTTGGATGTCAAGTTGGTGTATGCCATCCTTCACGCGGCGGTACGCAAGGCCATCGGCCAGCACAACCTCTCGTCGATGATCGACTTCGACGAGTCCGCCGACTTGAACAACGATTTCAGCAAGGCTATGGGAATGTCGCAACCACTGGCCATCCCCAATATCCCGCTCGACCCTAACTTCAACCCGTTCCGTAAAGAGCAAAGGCCGCGCGAATCGCATTGGGAAGGCGGTTGCCAGCCCCAACGGCACGAGTCTTCGGGCGACTGGCGCCTGCTTTATGGCGAGCGCACCGACTTGCCCTCGGAAGAGGCGGCATCCGTCGAGGAAACCAAGCCAAGTTGCCAGTATCTACAAGTGAATCGTTCGTTTATCGTTACCACAGTGAAGTCGGGCTTGTTGGTCATCGACCAGCACTTGGCCCATTCGCGGGTGCTGTTTGAGAAGTTCTTGAAGGAGATGGAAGGCCAAAAGGGAATGTCGCAGCAGGAACTGTTTCCTCAGGCACTGACACTCAACGCCAACGATGCCTCGCTGCTGAAGGAGATGCTGCCCGAACTGGAGAAATTGGGCTTCGTGCTTGAGCAAGCCAACCCGACCACCTTTATGATTAATGGCACTCCAACTGACGCAGCAGGCTGCGATGCGGTGGACTTGCTGGAAAAAATATTGGACAACTACAAGGTCAACCGCACCGACCTTCAACTTGACCGCAAGTTGAACCTGGCCAAGACGATGTCGTCGCAGTTGGCCGTAAAAGGACAGACGCGACTCTCGGAGATGGAGATGCAAAAGATCGTCGACCAGCTGTTTGCATGTAGCGTGGCCGAGATTGCGCCCAACGGAAAGAAAATTTATGTGATCTTAAATATGGAGGATTTCTTAAAATGAGCGAACAATACAGTCCAACAGGATTTAGGGTGCTGCCACCCGTGGTGAAACACATATTGATTATCAATGCGTTGTGTTTTTTTGCTGGTGTAGTGCTTGGCAGATGGAACATTAATCTCAATGCCTTTTGTGGCATCTATAGCCTTCAGACAGGTCTTTTCAGGCCGTGGCAACCCATCACCTACATGTTCATGCACGGTAGTTTCACACACCTTTTCTTCAACATGTTTTCGTTGTGGATGTTTGGCGCCACGCTCGAGAATGTGTGGGGATCGAAGCGTTTTTTGTTCTTCTACATGATTTGTGGCATTGGTGCCGGACTTATCAATATGCTGGTGCCGGGCATTCATGTTTCGGTGGGTGCCTCGGGAGCCATCTATGCCTTGCTGCTGGCTTTCGGCATGATGTTCCCAAACAATTACATCTACCTTTATTTCCTCGTGCCTATCAAGACCAAATGGTTCATCATCGGCATGGTAGCCATCGAGTTGTTTGAGGGCATCTTCCGTTCGTCCGATGGCATCGCGCATTTCGCCCACTTGGCGGGCATGCTGGTGGGATTGGTGATTATCTTGATATGGAAAAAGAAAGGCAAACTCTACGGTGACCAGGTATATTACTGACGGATATGGCAGAAGAGAGAATTGAACGGAAAGCACGCAAGGAACGTGGTTTCTTCGGCAAGATGATGGTCTTCATCCTTTCGATGCTGGCTGTCGTCGGGCTTCTTGCCATGGCTTTGAGTGTGGCCAACGCCTATATCAACCCAAAGAACTTCATCTGGACCACCATGTTCGGTTTGGCGTTTTGGGCGATCTTCATCTTCAACGTGGCAGTGATGCTCCTGTTGCTCCTTTTGTGGTCCAACAAGGTTTGGATTTCCGTGATCGCCATACTTGTCGCCATCCCAGGTATGGCCAAGTCGTTTTCTTTCGGCTCTAAAGTTATGGCCGACAACAGTGTCAGGATCATGAGTTACAATGTCCATAACTTCAAGCATGTGGACGGTGTGACGAAGAAGGAGGCATTCGTCCAACAGGTCATGGAGATGGTGCGCGAACAACGCCCCGACATCCTTTGTTGCCAGGAGTTCGCGATATTCAGGACCGACCTTTCGCGTGCGAAATGTATTGCGGCCTTCGCTGATAGCACAGGTTTCCAATACGTGTATTACAATAAGAAGAGCAACTACGGAGGCAATGTGGTCTTTTCCAAGTATCCTATTGCCAAGGTCGACGAGGAATCGGGGTTCGGACAGGAAAACACCTACGGCGTGATGGTGTCGGTGGATGCCGGCGATAAGGGCAAATTCCATGTGGCCAACGTGCATCTGCTTTCCTATATGATCACCGACGACGAACTTGAAGTCTTGACCAACGCCTCGGAGCGACAAAACAACCTCGACACGATAGGGAAGACCGTGCTCCGGAAGTTGAGTTATGCCTTCCAGAAACGAAGCGAGGAACTTCAGACGGTGTTGATGGGGATGCCGCCCATCGAAGGACCCATCGTCATTTGCGGCGACTTCAACGAACCACCTTTGTCGTACAACTACCGACAGATGCAAAAGGCAGGCTTCGTCGACACTTTCACCAAGGCGGGTCAAGGCATCAAGCCGACCTATGCAGGCAAGTTGCCGCTGCTGCGCATTGACTACATCTGGGCGAAAGACGGCGTGACGCCACTCGATTTCAAACGCTACCGTTGGAAGGCATCAGACCATTATCCGATTATCCTGGATTTTGCAATTCAACAATAAACAATTTCGGCTGCCACGATATGACAGCCCGACAACTGATTAACTGATTAACTGAATAACTGACAACTGAACAACTGAACAACTGATATGACACTAATCAAATCCATATCCGGCATTCGTGGTACCATTGGCGGCCAGCCGGGCGACAATCTCACGCCAATCGACATGGTGAAATTCACCGCTGCTTTCGTCAAATTCGTCCAACACGGCAAAGGCGTGAAACGTCCAAAAGTTGTGGTGGGTCGCGACGCCCGCCTCTCGGGCTTCCTTGTGAACCAAGTGGTTTGCGGCACGCTGCAGGCCATGGGCGCGGATGTGCTTGACATCGGACTGAGCACCACACCTACGACTGAGATTGCCGTGACAGGCTTGAAGGCTGATGCTGGTATCATCCTGACGGCCAGCCACAACCCGGCACAATGGAATGCCTTGAAACTCCTCAACGAAAAAGGCGAGTTCATCTCCGCCGCCGAAGGTGCTTGGCTGCTCGACGTGGCCTCCAAGGACGACTTCGACTTCGTCCCGATTGAAGAAATCGGCAGTTATCAGCAGATCGACGGCTGGATGGACAAGCATGTGGAGTTGGTTTGCCAACTGCCTCTCGTCAATAAGGAAGTTATCGCAAAAGCCAACTTCAAGGTGGCTGTGGATGCGGTCAACTCGACGGGCGGCATCGCCATCCCCAAGATGTTGCGCGCCCTCGGCGTGAAGGAGGTGCTGGAACTCAACTGCGAGCCCACGGGTAAGTTCGCCCACACTCCCGAGCCTTTGGCGCAGAACCTCACCGACATTTGCCGTTACGTCAAGGAGCAGGGCTGCGACTTCGGCGTGGTGGTCGACCCCGACGTGGACCGTCTGGTCTTCGTCAAGGAAGACGGCGAGTTGTTCGGAGAGGAATACACTTTGGTCTCGGTGGCCGACTTCATCCTGAAGCACACTCCCGGCCCAACGGTGAGCAACCTGTCTTCAACCCGCGCCTTAAGAGATGTAACGCAAAAGCATGGACAACAGTACTTTGCCGCTGCCGTTGGCGAGGTCAACGTGGTGGAGAAAATGAAGGAAGTCGGTGCTGTCATCGGCGGCGAAGGCAACGGAGGCGTCATCTATCCCGAACTGCATTATGGCCGCGACGCCCTCGTGGGCACGGCCTTGTTCCTGACCCAACTGGCCGAGAAGAAGGTGAAGTGCTCCGAACTGAAGAAGGAATATCCCGCCTATTTCATGTCGAAGAACAAGATTCAACTCACGCCTACGACTGACGTGGATGGCATCTTGGCCAAGTTTGCCGAGAGGTTCAAGAACGAGCAGGTGATCACCATCGACGGCGTGAAGATCGACTTCGAGGAGGGTTGGGTGCATTTGCGCAAGTCGAACACCGAGCCTATCATCCGCATCTATAGCGAAGGCAAGAGCGAGGCTGAGGCCGAGCGTTTCGCCAACATGATACTGGAAGAAGCAAAGAAAATGGTGTAATTGGACTGCGGGACTACGGGACTGCGGGACTACGGGACTGCGAGACTGCGGGACTGCTAATCCCCGAAGTCCCGAAGTCCCGAAGTCTCGAAGTCTCGACGTCCCGAAGTCAAAAAAGCGACAATATGAAAAGAGGATTTGGAAGCGACAACCATTCGGGCGTATGCCCCGAGGTTTTGGAAGCCATAGCCCGCGTGAACAAGGACCACGCCGTGGCCTACGGCGATGATGAATATTGCGCCGCCACGGAAGCAAGGTTCCGTGAGCAGTTTGGCGAGCAGGCGAGGGTCTTTTTCGCCTTCAACGGCACGGGGTGCAACACCTTGTGCATTGATGCCATGGTGCATTCCCACGAGGCGGTGGTGTGTGCCGAGACCGCCCATATCAACGTGGACGAATGCGGTGCGCCCCAACGCATTGTGGGTTGCCGCCTGCTGACCGTCGACACGCCCGATGGCAAGCTGACACCTGCTTTGATAAAGACCCGTTTGCACGGCTTCGGCTTTGAGCACCATTCGCAGCCCAAGGTCATCAGCATCACGCAGCCGACGGAACTCGGCACTTTGTATACTTTGGACGAAATCAAGGCCATCGTCGGTTTGGCAAGGGAATACAACATGTATGTCCACATCGACGGTGCCCGTTTGGGCAATGCCGCCGTGGCCTTGGGATGCACTTTCAAGGAGATGACCACCGACCTCGGCGTGGATGCCGTCTCCTTTGGTGGCACCAAGAACGGCCTGATGATGGGGGAGGCGGTGGTGTTGCTCAACCCCGACATCTGCCCCGACTTCAAATACCGCCGCAAGCAGGCCATGCAGCTCTGCTCGAAGATGCGTTTCATCGCGGCGCAGTTCGACGCGTATTTCGAGAACGACCTTTGGAAGCGCAATGCCGAGCATTCCAACAGGATGGCGCAGTTGCTCTACAAGGCCGTGAAAGAAATCCCAGGCGTGAAGGTCGTCTATCCCGTTCAGGCCAACGGCGTGTTTGCCCACCTGCCCCGTAAGGTTTGGAAGGAGCTGCAAAACCATTATTTCTTCTACGACTGGGACGAGGATGCCGATATCGTACGCTGGATGTGCGCGTTCGATACTGCCGAAGAGGATATTCGGGAGTTTGTGGGGGTATTGAAAGAGCTAATGAAGAATTGTTGAAAGCAATCACATCAACCAATACCCAATCACAGGACCTAAAAAGATAGCAATATAGATTAGTGTAATCCAGGGCTGGTATTCGACATAAAATTGTTTGAATGTCAGGCTCCAAGGATGCTTGATCACTACCCATCCCACAAGGTCGACAAGGATGCAAATCGATACCCAGATGGTGCCTGTTTTCAAGGCTTTAGTCATCGTAGGGTCGGGGAGGGCACTCATGTACAGATAGCCGAACAGGGAAAAGAAAACGATGTTGTAGAGCGGATGCCAAGGCTTTGTCTTTTCATAGCCTTCGCCCATGCCGGGGCCTTCTTTCATGGAACTGTATTTCAGCACCGTGATGTTGAAAATGGTATGAAGAATTCCGATGAGGGTCACCACAAAATAGGCCACCCAAAACCATAGCATGGACATTCCGAAATCCTGCATGATTTTTTAGTCTTATTCCACCATTATTTTAAGAATCTCGATGTCGGTTTCCTTCATGCCGAGGCGTCCCAGACGTCCGATGTGGTTGATGGTTTCTTCCACGTTGCTGCCGATGATGCCGTCGCCACCGAGTAGGTTGTCGTCTTGCTTGCTCATTTCGTAGCCGAGGATGCCAGCCTCCACCGAGAGGGCGATTTTGCCGGCGCAAGAGGGCTTGGCGCCGTCGCAGACGATGCCTGCCGCTATGCCCAAGGCGTTTTCAAGGGTGTGCTCGATGATGTTTAGCGGTTCGTTGAGGAGATAGGCGATGCCGCAGCCCGAGGCACAGCCCGCGCTGACGGCGCCGCAGTAGGCCGACAATCTGCCGATGCCTGTCTTTTGGTGGATGGCCACGAGATTCGACAAAGTCACGGCACGTAAGGTGCGCTCCTCGGCAATGCCGTATTCCTCGGCGTAGGCGAGGATGGGCAGGCAGGCGGTCATGCCTTGGTTGCCGCTGCCCGAGTTGATGATGACGGGCATCTCGCAGCCACTCATGCGGGCATCTGATCCTGCAGCAGCCCAAGCGCGGGCCTTAATGCGTACATCCTTCCCAAAACTCATAATGGTGCTGCCGATGTTGGCGCCCCAGTTGTTCGTCAGGCCTTCCTGAGAGATGGCCTTGTTGCACTCGATCTGCGGCATGATGATGGGCTTGAGGTCTTCGATATCAACAGTGTTGGCGAAGTCGAAGATGTTTTTCATGCTGAGGCAACTGCGGTCGGTGAGTTTGGTGGTACCCGTCTCGGCATAGCCTGAGTCGAACAGCACTTGGTCGTCTTTCTCCATCTTCACGATGTTGGTGTGGAACCCGGCGATACGCACGCTGGCGGAGTGCTCCTCTGTATATAAGGTGACCGTCACGTCGAGTTGTGCGATGACGTTGAGGGGCACGATGGTCATCAACGTGTTGTCCAAGAAGGCGGCGATGTCCTTTTTCTGCTCTGGCGTGACTTCTGCGATGACCTCGAGAACTTTCTCAGGGTTGCCGGCTACGATGCCTGCCGCCACCGAGGCCTTCAGGCCCTTCATGCCTTTGGTGTTGGGCACGATGACGCTTTTCACGTTCTTGATGATGTTGCCACTGGCCTTGATCTCCACACGCTTTGGCATGGCGCCAAGGATTTCATGGGCTTTTGCGGCGGCATAGGCCAGGCAAATCGGTTCGGTGCAGCCCATGGCGGGCACAAGTTCCTCCTTGAGGATGCTCAAATAGGCATTGTACAGAAAATCTCTTTTCTCCATCGACGTTTTATTTTTCGGCAAAAATAGAAAAAAAAGTCCATTTCGTTTGTTTGGAAGAAAATAATCCCTAATTTTGCCTTTCATAAAGCGAAAAAGGAACATACGCAACAACTAAATCTTACAACATATTTTACCGGTTTAAAAATCACAATTATGAACAACGACAATTTCGAAACCTCTTTGAAGGCATGGAATGAAAACGAAAAAGCAGCCAACGAACTCATCAACATCGTCGGCAAGCTTTGGTACGACAAGTCGGTGGAGTTGATCATGCTGCGCTCGCTGTTGGTCAACCGTGGCTCGGGCAAGATCCTGAACAAGCACCTTCGTGCCGCCAACGTGCTGGGCAAGCCCGTGCGCGTGCAGGACTCGCTGCTCATCGCCAAGGCGCTTCTTGCCGAGAACCTGGCTCCCGCCCGTATCGACCTTGGCCGCCTCAACTCGGAGTGGAGCGATGAGCAAGAGAAGTACAACAACAACATCACCGCTTTTGTTCGCGACAAGCTCAGTTACATCATCGACGCCCTGCCGCGCAGCAACAAGGTGCAAGACGTCATCCTTTACGGTTTCGGTCGTATTGGTCGAATCCTCTGTCGCGAGATGACGGAGATGGCCGGCAAGGGCGATGCCCTTCGCGTTCGCGCCATCGTCACCCGCAAGAACTCGCCTGAGGACATTTCCAAGCGTATCAACCTGTTCCGCACCGACTCTGTGCACCGTTACTTCCACGGTGTCTGCACGCCCATCGAAGGCGAGAATGCCATGATGGTCAACGGACAGAAGATACTCTTCCTTGAATCGAAGAACCCCGAGGACATCGACTACACGCAATACGGAATCCACAATGCACTGCTCATCGACAACACGGGTGCCTTCCGCGACCGAGAGTCGTTGGCCCGCCACCTCCAAGCCAAGGGTGTGGCAAAGGTGCTGCTCACCGCTCCTGGCAAGGGCGACATCCCGAACGTGGTGTATGGCGTTAACCAAGACACGCTCGACCTGGAGAACGAGACCATCTTCTCAGCTGCCAGTTGCACCACCAACGCCATCGTGCCCGGCCTTGAGGTCATGCTGAAGAACTTCGGCATCGTGAAAGGCCACATCGAGACCATCCACAGCTACACCAACGACCAGAACCTGTTGGACAACTACCACAAGAAAGAGCGTCGTGGCCGTTCGGCCCCGTTGAACATGGTCATCACCGAGACGGGTGCCGGCAAGGCCGCCGCCAAGGCCATTCCCGAACTGAAAGGCAAGCTGACGAGCAACGCCGTGCGTGTGCCTACGCCCGACGTGTCGTTGGCAGTGCTCGCCCTCGACCTCGAACGCGAAACTACTGTTGAGGAAGTGAACGAAGCCTTCCGCAAGGCCTGTCTGGGGGGCAACCTCATCGAGCAGATTCGTTTCAGCAACAACACCGAGTTCGTCTCGAGCGACGGCATCGGCGACAGCTGCGCCTGCATCTTCGACGCGCCGGCCACCAAGGTCAGCGAGGACGGCAAGACCGTCATCCTGTATCTGTGGTACGACAATGAGTTTGGCTACAGCAACCAAGTGGTCCGCCTCGCCCGCCACATCGGCCAGGTGAAGAGCTATCGTTACTATTAATCTGACGCGAGTTCCGCTTTTGCGGAATGATGGCGTGACTACGGGACACTGGACTTTAGGTTTCGTGTCCCGTTTTTGAATGATAAAATTTCCTAAATTTGCAGCGGATTCAAAAATCGGTATTATGAAAAAGACACTTTTATTATTATTGATGGCTTTGCCCGTCGTAAGTGGCATGGCGCAACAACTTCCAGTGTGCAACCTCGAACTTCAAGTAGGCGCGAACGATTCGGTTTACCTTTCTTGGGATTTGCTCAAAGGTGTCAAAGAAGCTGTTCTGTCGCGGAGCGGCGAAGAAATCTTTGATTATATGGGTGCCGCGTGTGTGTGCGATTTTGACGGTGCCCATCGTTATGAGCCTAACGAACTCGCTCCATTTGTAGGCTGGACTATCAAGGACATCTCTTGTGTCCCATATAGCGGTGGTGGCGTGTATGATTTCAGCGTCAGGATATGGACGGGCGATTTGAGCCAACCTGAATTATTCTATCATCAGGATTGCCCTGACTACGTTCCTGAAGTTTGGAACACCTTTGAGATTTCGGAAAAGCTCACCATCGAGGAAGGAATGGAATATTGGTTTGGGTGTCGTGTAAGCGATTTCAGCTGGGCTTTCGGGATGAACACTGACAATCCGGTGCCATGGAAAAGCGACTTGTTCATGGTGAACAATTCCGAATGGACGAGCTTGTGTGAAATAGGATTTAGGTATAATGTATGCATTTCAGTCACTTTGGTCAGCCCAGAAGGTCAAGAAATGAAGTTAGGCAACCATCGAGGCGAAACCTTGACAGGTTATCGCGTCTATCGCGACGGCGATTTGATAGCCGAAATCCCATATACGTTCCAAACCCATTTCGCCGACACGGAGTTTGCGCGGGAATTTGAGGCAGAATACTGCGTCACAGCGGTTTATGGCGATGAGGAGTCGGAACCCGTTTGCGCCACGGCCATGATTACTGGCGTTGGCGAAGAAACCAAGGCATACGGCATCACGGTCGCACCTAACCCTACCAATAGCCAAGTCACCATCATGGGCAAGAACCTCCGCCGTGCCGAGGTGGTCAATATGCTTGGGCAGCGCGTGGCTATCGTCGCAGGCAACGGCGACGAACTGCAAATCGATATGAAAAACCAGCCCGACGGTGTTTACTTCATCGAGGCTGTGGATGCCGAAGGAAATCGGTGCGTGAAGAAGGTGATGAAGGGATAGCTTCCGAAGACAACAAAACGGTATTCATTGAAAAAAGTGTCCTGCGGGACACTTTTTTTCGTATCTTTGCCGCCCTATTTGAAAATCAAGTCAGAATGAAAAATAAAAGCACCCTTATTGGTTTTGCCCTCATCGCAGCCATCATCTTCGGCTGGATCTATTTCATGAGTCCTTCGAAGGAGCAGCGCGCCGAACAGATGCGCATCCAAGACTCCATCCGTCAGGCCCGCATCGAGCAATTACGTGTCGACTCCATCAAAAACGCCGAACGCCAGCAGGCAGTTGCCTTGGCACAAGCCGCTGACAGCGTCGCCATGTCCGACATGGACTCGGCTACGCTGGCCCAGCGCCAAACCGAGGCCCTGCGCGACAAATACGGCGTCTTCGCCGGTGCCGCGCAAGGGGAGGAGCAGACTTGGACCATCGAGAACGAGATGCAAAGACTGACCTTCAACAGCAAAGGAGGCTTCCTAAAGAAAGTGGAACTGAAAGACTACAATGCCTATGGCGACTCGCTGCCGCTCATCATGTTCGACACCGCCACCGTCAAGTTCGACTTGTCGTTCTTCGCCCAAAACCGTGTCGTCAACACAGCACAACTCAACTTTGTGCCATACGTCGACGGCAAGCCTTATTCGGGCGGCAATATGACTGTGGCCAAGGGCGACAGCCTCGTCTTCGCCATGCGACTGCCGTCGGACAACCCAGAGCAATACATTGAGTTCGTATATACCATACAAGGCGACAACTACATGATGGACTTCGACATCCGCACCGTCGGCATGAAAGAAGTCATCGCCACCAACGCCGACTTCATGAGTCTCGACTGGGGCATCGACATGATGAAACAAGAGAAGAGCACCGACCGCTTCGCCGACGAGTCGGTCTACTACCGCGCCCTCAACGACAAGGATGTCGACCACCTCAAGGTGAACAAGGACATCGAGGAGAACGTCAACACGAAGTTGAAATGGATCTCGTTCAAGCAACGTTTCTTCTGCAACGTCATCGTGGCCAAGGAAGGCTTCAACAACGCCAAGATGGCCGTCAACACACGCCAATCCGACAACCCGCGCTACTACAAGTCGATGTCGACCAACATCAGTATCCCTTACGACAGGAATGCGGAAGTCAACGTCGTGCCCATGTCGCTCTATTTCGGCCCCAACCACTTCAAGACCTTGCGCAGCTACAAGCTCGGCCTGCAGGACCAGATCAACTTAGGAAGCTTCTTCCTCATCCGTTGGATTAATCACGGTGTCATCGCAGTGTTCGACTGGCTACAGCCCATCGGCGAGAAATGGAACTACGGCATCGTCATCCTCATCCTGACCATCCTTATCAAGACTTTGCTCTTCCCGCTGGCGTTCAAATCCTACAAGTCGTCGGCCATCACCCGTGTGTTGAAGCCTGAGATGCAAGCCATCAACGAGAAGTATCCCAAACAGGAGGATGCCATGAAGAAACAACAGGCGGTGATGAACCTGCAAAAGCAGGCTGGCGTAAGTCCCGCCTCGGGATGCCTGCCTGCCTTGCTCCAGTTCCCCATCCTCATCGCCATCTTCCGCTTCTTCCCCGCCAGTATCGAGTTGCGCCAGCAGCCCTTCCTTTGGGCCGACGACCTCTCGACCTACGACAGCATCGTCGAGTTCCCGAAGTTCCTCGGCATGGACCACCTTAGCCTGTTCACCCTCCTAATGACAATCACCACGCTCATCTACACCTACGTGAACAACAAGCAGATGGACATTTCGAGCAACCCGCAGATGAAACCCATGAAGTGGATGATGTATCTCATGCCCATCATGTTCTTCGCCATCTTCAACAACTACTCGTCAGGATTGAGTTACTACTACATGCTGGTCAACATCATCACCTTCATCCAGATGTTCATCTTCCGCAAGATGATCGACGAAGACAAGGTGCGCGCCACCATCGAGGCGAACAAGAAGAAGCCGCAGAAGAAGTCTAACTTCATGAAACGCCTTGAAGAAGCCCAAAAACAACAGGCCAAGATGCAGCAACAGCAAAGAAAGAGGTAACTTAATCATAAAGTTATGGAAAAACTCGAACATTTTTTGAACGCCATCCTCGAGACCCGTAAGGTATGGCTGCTCGAGGCCAAGGAGGGTTTCTTCGCCATGTTGGAAGACAGCAGCGGCGAGTCGTATGTGCCGCTTTGGGCCTCGGAAGAAACAGCGCTTAAAGCCGCACAAGGCGATTGGGAAGGCTACACCGTGACCGACATGGGGTTCTCGGAATTGCATCATTGGCTGAAAGAGTTGGCCTCCGACGAAATCGACATCGCCATCGCGCCCGAGGCCGACGGCGAAATCACAGCCATTCCCTCATACAAGTTCAGAAGCTGGCTGAGACCTTACGACGACCATTCCTACAAGGAAAAGAACGACGACGTGGACGACGATTTCGACTTTGGCGAAGGTTGGGCACAACCGTGGAGTTAGTCTTTAATTGACCGTTGGCAGTTTTTGGGCCGTTTCTCTGTGGTAGCCACGAAAAAGACGGATTGTCTGTAACCAGAAACGATTAATGAGATGAAAAGCAAACTTTTTGGTGTCCTGTTGTTGATTGAGACGGCAGCGCTGCTGCTGACAGCGGTGGTGTCCATCTACTATCGTCACGTGGCAGGGGAGACCGTTGCGCGGTATTTCCTCCTCACCGCCGCCTTGACGGGCGCCATAGGTCTGCTGCTCTTCAATATCGGCCGTTCGGCCAAGAAAACGCCACTGCAAATCCGAGACTCATTCCTCGTGGTGGCCTTGTCGTGGGTGCTGTTCTCCCTTTTCGGTATGCTGCCATTCCTGATGTATGGCACCGTCGACAACGTCACCGATGCCTTCTTCGAGACCATGTCGGGATTTTCGACCACAGGTGCCACCATCCTAAGCAATATCGACCAGCAGCCGCACGGCATCCTTTTTTGGCGTTGCCTCATGCAATGGATGGGAGGCTTGGGTGTGGTGGTGTTCACCTTGGCGTTCATCCCCTCGGTGGCAAAAGGATCGAAGAAGATGTCGCTCTTCGCAGCCGAGGCACCAGGCTTGAGCGTCGAGAAACTGGCTCCCACCATGGGTGCCACCTCGCGTTTGCTATGGATTATCTATATCGCCTTGACACTGCTATGCGCCATGGCATACTACCTCGGCCCCATGAACAAGTTCGATGCCGTGTGCCATGCCTTAACCACCATCGCCACAGGCGGTTTCAGCACGCACCAGTCCAGCATCGGCTTCTTCCATTCCAACTACATCGAATACATCTGCACTTTGTTCATGCTTCTCTCGGGCGTCAATTTCGCCATGTTCCATTTCATGTTCAACGGGCGTTTCGATGTCATCAAGCGCAATGAGGAACTGCGTTGGTATCTTGTTGCCATCGTGGGATTCTTGGTGCTGTTCATGTTGCGTTTCCATTTCGCCCCACGTTTCAATGTCTTCACGGAGGAGCAACTCGCCTCACATCCGCGGAATTGGGCAGAAAACATCCGCACCTCGCTGTTTCACGTGGTGGCATTGCTGTCGAACACGGGTTTCCAAAGCAGCAACTACGACTACGACGCATGGGGACGACTGTTTCTCATTCCCACGGTGCTTATGATGGTGGTGGGCGGTTGTGCAGGCTCCACCAGTGGCGGCATCAAGATGGTGCGTGTCATCGTCCTGTACAGGTATATGAAGAAGACAGTCTATGAACTCCTGCATTCGTCAAGTGTGTATACGGTCAAAGTGTCGGGGCAGGTTGTCGACGACCTCGCGCTCAAACGTGTGCTGTCGTTCTTTTCGCTGTTCATCTTGCTCTTCATGGTCAATGTGGTAGTTCTCACCGCATCGGGAATGGGCTTGGAGGAGTCGGCCATCTCGTTCCTGACGTGTTTCAGCAACTATGGCCCAGGTTCGGGCATCACAGGACCGAGCGGTACTTTCGGCGCCATCCCCGTAGCCGCCAAGTGGCTGCTCTCGTTCGACATGTTGGTGGGCCGTCTCGAAATATTCACCATATTGCTGCTCTTCACCAGAAACTTCTGGAGGGCCAAGTAAACAAAGGGAACCCGAATCGATTCAAGTCGATGAACGGCATCGGATTCCGAGCATTAAAAAACACACAACTGCTTGAAATACCCCATGTTTTTATAATGTGTCGGATTTTTGTGTATCTTTGCCGTCCCATTAATCACAAAAACAAAACCTTTAACATTATGGATAACAGACTTTTAGATAACAAACTCCCTTATTTGGTGGCCGACATGGACTTGGCCGCTTGGGGACGCAAGGAAATTGAAGTATCAGAACACGAAATGCCTGGCTTGATGTCGCTGCGCAAGAAATACGGTAACACAAAGCCGCTGAAAGGCGCGAAAATCATGGGTTCGCTGCACATGACCATCCAAACGGCTTGCCTCATTGAGACGCTGGTCGAGTTGGGCGCCACGGTGCGCTGGTGCTCGTGCAACATCTATTCCACGCAAGACCACGCTGCGGCGGCCATCGCCGAAACGGGCACTGCTGTCTTCGCTTGGAAGGGCGAAACCTTGGAAGACTATTGGTGGTGCACCAAACGCGCCATCACTTTCCCCGATGGCACGGGCCCGGACTTGATTGTGGACGACGGCGGCGATGCCACTTTGCTGATTCACAAGGGCTATGCCTGCGAAAACGACCCGAAACTCCTTGACGCACCCACGGGCAGCGCCGAGGAAGCCGCGCTGATGAGCGTCATCAAGGCGACATATAAGGAAAATCCAACGTTCTGGCATACCGTTGTCGCGGGCTGGAAGGGCGTTTCTGAGGAAACCACCACGGGCGTGCACCGTCTGTATCAGATGCACGAGCGCGGCGAGTTGCTGATTCCTGCCATCAACGTGAACGACTCGGTGACCAAGTCGAAGTTCGACAACCTCTACGGCTGCCGCGAGTCGTTGGCCGACGGCATCAAGCGCGCCACCGACGTGATGATTGCCGGCAAGGTGGTTGTGGTTTGCGGTTATGGCGAAGTCGGCAAGGGCTGCGCACATTCGATGAAGAGCTACGGCGCCCGCGTTATCGTCACCGAAATCGACCCCATCTGCGCCCTGCAAGCTGCCATGGAAGGCTTTGAGGTCACGACGATGGAGGAGGCTGTCAAGGAAGGCAACATCTTTGTCACCACGACGGGCAACTGCGACGTGATTACGCTCGAACATATCCTGCAAATGAAAGACCAAGCCATCGTGTGCAACATCGGCCACTTCGACAACGAAATCCAAGTGGATCGCCTTGAGAACGCCAAGCAACTGAAGGAGAAAGTCAACATCAAGCCGCAAGTCGATAAGTATGTTTTCGAGGATGGACATTGCATCTTCCTGTTGGCTTCGGGCCGTTTGGTCAACCTTGGCTGCGCAACGGGTCACGCCAGTTTCGTGATGAGCAACTCGTTCACCAACCAGACCCTTGCCCAGCTCGACCTTTGGGAGAAGCGCGGACAATATAAAGTAGGTGTCTATTGCCTGCCGAAATATTTGGACGAGGAAGTTGCTCGCCTGCATTTGGAGAAAATCGGCGTCAAGCTGACCAAGCTCACGCAGAAGCAAGCCGACTATATCGGCGTTCCCGTCGAGGGGCCTTACAAGTCGGACATCTACCGTTATTGAGGACGGGCGTTTTTCTTGACGCCTATCGTCTTCCTCTTGTCATTGGCAGCATTGCTCTGGGGCATGCTGCCATTTTTGTTTTCTCGAGTAACGACAAACACCGCGTCGCCGAAAGTGTTGTTGACACGGCGCTTCTTCTTGTCTCGGATGGAGGAGGGGAAGTCGAACGATAGTTTTTTGTCCTTCCCGACCACGGCGAAAGACCTTTCGGCCTCCATCTCGCGACCTGTCTCCGCGTCAAACCATCTCACGACATATCTTGTCCCGACAGGTTGTTGGGCGATGGGCAAGGCGATGCCGTTGTTACGAGAACTGGGACGGGGACGCTTGTTGGCATTCAAAGTGTAGACATAGCCTTTTGCGTCGAAGATGCCGTCGTCCTTGAAGTGCCCGTTGCTGCCCACCTTGTCGGTAAGGCGGCGCAGCGACTGATAGGTGAAAGCCGTGTCTTGGCTCCAGCCACACAAGGTGTCTTCAAAGGAGTTGGCCATATAATAGGTCTCAAGGCCGTTGGGGAAGATGATGCTGTTCTTGTCCTTCTTGCTTTGCTCGCCTGTCGTTCGCGGCTCGAAAGAATCCGAAAGGATGGGCTGGCTCTTGCTGAAGGAGAGTATAGGCTTGAAGACGCCGTGCGTGCCGCATTGCTCTAACGCCGTCCACAGCCAAAACGAGGCGGAGCCCATCATGCCAGAGAACAGGGTTGACCATAAGGTGTTGTGCAGGTCGATGCCGAATGGGTCTTTCTCGAAATACTTCTGAGAATTGAAGCTGCCGAAGCCGAACTCACCGATGAAAAAGGGCTTGTCAGGGTAGACCTTGCGGGCTTCGAGGCTGGTGAGATACAGTTTGTGGGAGACTTGCTCTTTCGACTTGGCTTTCTGGACGTTGGCATAGTGATGGCCTTGTACGATGTCCAGGTTACTGTAGATACGATTGAAGAGTTGGCGGTCCTGGTCATAACCTATCGAGGTGGTGATAGGATGGTGGAAGGGATCGATGTCCCGGATGTGTTGCGCCATGTCGTTGTGCCATTTGGTGACGACGGTGCAGTAATGGTCGAAGTCATTCTTGTCGAGGTCCATGTTGGAGACTTCGTTCCATAGTTCCCAGGCAACGATGTTGGTGGCATAGCCCCAGCGTGCCACGATATAGCGGACGAGATTGCGCGAGATACGTTGGGCTTCCTTGTCGGTGAAAAAGTCGGTAGGTGTCTTCAGTCCCAGCACGGTGTTGTACGGGTTGGCGCGCCAGTCGTCGGGTTTCTTTTCGAGTTCTTGGTCGTATTGCGGATTCGCCCTGAGGTCGTCGTATGTGAAGACACACGGCATGATGGCGATGCCTTTCTGGGCGGCATATTCGACGATGTGGTCCAACTCGGCAGCGTCTTTCTGGTTGATGGTGTTGTCGAAATACAAGGTGGGCGTGTTGCCGACGGTTTGGGTGTACTCAAATCCATAGAGCGACAAGTATTGCTGCCTGTTGAGCCATATACGCATATAGTTGGCGCGGCCCGCCAACGAGTCGGTGCGTCGCTCATATTCATAGATGCCGTATGGCGTGGCGAAGTTGTAGTACGACTTGCAGGTGTACCAGGCCACGTTGGGTCCGATGGGAAAGAAAGATTGGCTGTGCCGTTGCCCGTTGTCTACGACTTCGCGCTTGAGATACCGTGTGTTTGCCTTGGTGATGAAACCCGTGGCCGAGCGCACAGCGTTGCAGGTGAAACTGAAGGGCGTGCCGCCATAGGAACTTAGCCTGGTCGACCCTTTCTTGTCGGTGGCATGAAGTGAAAAACGCCAAACACCTTCCTGGTCGGGGGTGAAACGCACCTTCCATCCGTTGTTGCGCGATTCGGCCTTCGCTCTCTCATAGCCTTTGTAGTTTTCAAATCCGTATCCTTCGTAATAAAACCCGTTGACTTTACGTACCTGCCCGTCAGGTGCGGTGAACTCAGCGTATACGTCGATGACGTCAGGGTCGTAAGGGTTCGGGTAGGTCCCCATCTGGAACGAGATCTCATAAAGTCCAAAAAGTCCGATGGATTTTGGGAAAGCCAAGCCGTTGACCTTGGGTTGTGCATGGCCAAGTGTGAAAAGGCCAATCAGAAAGGTTAGGACAAATGTTTTCTGCATGATTTCAAAAGTTTATTTTGGCAAAAGTAAACAAATAATGCCAATTTTCGTATCTTTGCCCATCAAAATTGCAGGATGTCCTGCAAATCTCGAAATCATGAAAATCGCCGTAAACACACGCTTGTTGCTGAAAGACAAACTCGAAGGCATCGGATGGGTGGCATTCGAGACCTTGCGCCGCATGGTGGAGTCGCACCCCGAGGTGGAGTTCTATTTCCTTTTCGACCGCCAGCCCGACCCGAAATTCCTTTTCGGCGACAACGTGAAGCCCGTCGTGCTGTTCCCGCAAGCGCGTCACCCGTTCTTGTTCATCTGGTTTTTCGAGTTTTCTGTAGCGAAAGCCTTGAAGAGAATCCAACCCGACCTGTTCTTCTCGCCCGACGGCTATCTGAGCCTGCGCTCCGATGTGCCGCAAGTGGCACAGTTCCACGACCTTAACTTTGAGCATTTCCCGAAAGACATGCCAAAAATCCATCTTTTGCACTACAAGAAGTTCTTCCCTAAGTTTGCCCGCAAGGCCAAGCGCATCGTGACGGTGTCGGAGTTCTCGAAGCAAGACATCATGGAGTGCTACGGCATTGAGCCAACGAAGATAGATGTGGCTTATAATGGTGTGAATGAGAAGTTTGCGCCCATTTCCGAGGAGGAAAAAGAGGTCATCCGAGCGAAATACACCGACGGCAATCCTTATTTCATGTTCGTTGGCTCGCTTCATCCGCGCAAGAACTTGGCGCGATTGTTCACGGCCTTCGATTTGTTCAAGTCGCAAACTCCTTCCAACGTTAAGTTGCTGATTGTGGGGGAGAAGCGCTGGTGGTCGGAGCCGATAGAGCAAGCCTACAGCCAGATGCGTTTCAAGGACGAGGTCGTCTTTGCCGGTCGCTTGAGCGCGGAGGACTTGCATTTGGTGACGGCATCGGCCTTGGCATCGGTGTATGTGTCTTATTTCGAGGGCTTTGGCATCCCGATTCTGGAAGCGTTCAGATGCGATACGCCAGTCATCACCTCCAATGTGACCTCCATGCCTGAAGTGGCCGACGATGCGGCATTGTTGGTGGATCCGTTCAGCGAGGCCTCCATCGCCGAAGGCATGACCGAAATGCTTGACGAGAACGTGCGCAAAGCCTTGGTGGAAAAGGGCCGCGAACGCGCAAAGGATTTCTCTTGGGACAAGGCTGCAGATGGAATTTGGAATTCATTAATGAAAGCAATAAAAGAATAGAAAATGGAAAAGATAATCATGTATCCCGCTGACAATGAAAAAGATGCCTTGGATTGGAAAGCAGTCCAAGGCCAGCATATCACCGCAGTGCGCCGTAATATTTTGGTGCTTGGCTCGGGTGGCCGCGAACATGCCTTGGCATGGAAATTGGCCCAAGGCGAAGGCGCCCATGTCTTTATTGCTCCGGGCAATGCCGGAACGGCGCAAGTTGGCGTGAATGTAAACTTGAAACTTTCTGATTTCGAGGCGATAAAAGATTTTTGCTTAAAGCAAAACATTAATCTCGTTGTGGTCGGTCCAGAGCAGCCTTTGGTCGATGGCATCGTCGATTTCTTCAAGCAAGACGAGGCATTGCATTCGGTGAAAATCATCGGCCCCGACAAGCGCGGCGCCCAACTCGAAGGCAGCAAGGCCTTCGCCAAGGATTTCATGGAAAAGCATGGCGTTCCGACGGCCAAGTGCCTCAAAGTCAGCAAGGAAAACCTTGAAGAAGGCTGGAAGTTCCTCGAAAGCGTGAAAGCTCCGTATGTGTTGAAAGCCGATGGTCTCGCAGCGGGAAAGGGCGTGCTGATTCTCAACGACTTGAAGGAGGCAAAGGATGAGTTGCGCAATATGCTTGAAGGCAAGTTTGGTGCAGCTTCGGCCACCGTGGTCATCGAGGAGTTCCTCAAAGGCATAGAGGTCTCTGTCTTTGTTTTGACCGATGGCGAGCATTACGTGTTGCTCCCCGAAGCCAAGGACTACAAGCGCATCGGCGATGGCGACACGGGCCTCAACACGGGCGGCATGGGCGCAGTCTCGCCCGTACCGTTCTGTACGCCAGCGTTTTTGGAACGAGTGGAGGAACGTATCGTGAAACCGACCTTGAAAGGCCTGAAAGCCGAAGGCATCGACTATAAAGGATTCATTTTCTTGGGCTTGATGAACGACGGTGGCAACCCGTATGTCATCGAGTACAACGTCCGCATGGGCGACCCTGAGACCGAGGCCGTGATGACCCGCATCGAGGGCGACTTCGCCGACTTGCTCTTCGCCTGCGCCGACGGTCGATTGAACGAGGTGTTTTATGCCAAAAGCGACAAGACCGCCGTCACGGTGATGATGGTGTCGGGCGGCTATCCCGAAGCCTACGAGAAAGGCAAGGTGATGACCGGGCTTGATGCCTTGAAGGAGGTTGTCGCTTTCCACGCCGGAACGGCGTTCAACGCTGAAAACGAGGTGGTTACAGCTGGCGGTCGCGTGATTGCCCTAACGGCACATGGCAATTCCATTGAGGAGGCGAGAAACAAGGCTTACCACGAAGTGGAGAAGGTTCATTTTGAAGACATTAATTATCGCCACGACATTGGACTCGACTTAATGAGAATGCAATGATCAAGTTTTTCAGACAGAGTTATGCCATTCAGTATGTGGTGATTGCGTTGCTGGCCATCGCCCTATGGGCACCTGCCTTCATCACGGGAAAGGCACTGGTGGGATGGGATTCGCCGGTCACGCCACTGTTTAATGTCATTGACCGTTTGCTCAACTTTTCTCCTGTCGCCAAATACATCTTTGCTTTTCTTTTGATTGTGTTTGAGTCCTTGGTTTTCAATGCGATACTCATCAACAACCAAATCACGGGCAAGGTCGGCACGATGGGCGCTTTCGTCTATGTCCTGCTTATGAGTTTCACATGTGCGCAGACACAGTTTTATCCCTTTGTCCTGGCGGCTTTGTTTGTCATCCTGATGCTACGCTCGTTCTTTGAGGTGCATCTCTCGCCCAATCCCGAGATTAGCCTACTGAACGCCGGACTGCTGAACGCTTTGGCTTCAATGTGCTATTTCCCGGCCATACTTCTTGTATTGTGGTCGAGCATCGTGCTTCCCATGGCCAAGAAAGGCTCGTTACGCTTGACGTTGATACCGCTCTTGGGTTTTCTGGTCGTGTATTTCCTTTATTTCGTCGGCGTGTTCCTGTTCGGCGATTTACCAGCGGTGGGACAGGGCTATCTCGACTATTTCGCCTCGTTCCACATGTCGGTGGCTGGCTTCAACTACAAGACAATCATCATGTTAGCCGTTTTGCTTGCGGCGGCACTTTTCCTCCTTTTCGGAGGCGGCAGTGCCGGTTTGGAGAAGACCGTGGCAGTGCGCACCAAGATATCTATGACGGTTATCATGCTCGTCTTTGCACTCTTCCTTCTGTTCTTGGGCGGCAACCCATTGATGCACGGCTTGCTCTTCCTCGTGTTGTCGGTCATCGTTGCCTACGCCTTCTCATACATGGGCAACACGGGATGGGCCAACCTGATTCTCACCCTGTTCATCATCTTGGTATTCGCCAATAAATATTACTTTAAGATACTGTAAGCTATGGCGTTGATCAAGCAATACTCCGACAAGATAGAGGCCGGATGCGACGAGGCCGGACGTGGATGTCTGGCAGGTCCTGTGGTGGCGGCGGCTGTGATTCTAAAGAAAGATGCAGACTATCCGGAACTCAATGACTCAAAGCAACTTACGGAGAAAAAACGCATGATGCTCCGCGAATTGGTGATGAATGAGGCACTAACCTACGGCATTGGCATCGTGACAGCACAGGAAATCGATGAAATCAACATTCTAAAAGCCTCATTTTTAGCTATGCACAGGGCGTTGGATCAACTGACACTTCAACCAGAAATGTTGCTCATCGACGGCAACCGCTTCAATCCATACAAAAATGTGAAGCATGTCTGCATCGTGGGCGGCGACGCCAAGTATCAAGCCATCGCGGCGGCCTCCATATTGGCCAAGACGACAAGGGATATGATGATGGAGCAATATGGCGAGCAATATCCCGTTTACAATTGGAAAAAGAACAAGGGATATCCAACACCAGAACACAAGCAGGCCATAGCAGAATACGGTACGACACCCCTTCATAGGATGACGTTCAATATGACAATTCAGTTGAAGTTAAACTTTTTATAAAGTTATGTAAACAAAAGAGAATGAAAAAGATAATACATGTCGTTTCCATAATGGTTTTTGTGTTTTCGGCCTTTTCGGCACCGGCACAAAACGGGACGATGTCGGCCTATTGGGACGAGGTGGATTTCAGCGACACGACCTTGATAGGCTCCAAGGCGTTGGACGACAAGCTGGTAGGGTTCTTCTATTCTTTTACCGACGGCGACGAACGACGTTTCGACAGCCTTTCGGTCGAAGGGTTAGGCATCCTTCTCGGCAAGGCCAAGTCCAACATGAGGATGTATGAATATGTGTTTGGTTTCGCCTTGCACGGCTATGCCGGTATGGGACGTGATGCGGTGACGGATTATCTATTGAACTACCCGCAACTGGCTGAGGGCGAGATTACAATGGAACAAGGCCTGCGCTTGGATTCCATCGCCGAACCTTACCAAAAGGTCAGGGCCGGAGCAAAAGCCCCTGACTTTACTGGTATCACCATTGACGGCAAGCCGTACAGTCTCTATGCCTCGAAGGCGCAGCGTACTATCGTCGTCTTCTGGTCTACGGACTGCGAATACTGTCACGAGATTTTGGTGCAAATGCGCAAGCATCTCAACTTGAACTCTGAATACGAATTGGTTACCTTCGCGTTGGCGGAGGACGAAGACGAAGTGTGCCGGGCAATGAAAAAAATGCGTTTGCCGGGATACCATTTCCATGACACATTGCGTTGGGAGGGCAAAGCCTTCTTGGATTACCATATCACCACTACGCCTACGGTATTCGTGTTGGACGAAAACAAGGTCATCTTGTACAAACCATACGATTGGGTTGATTTAAAGCATTGGTTAAAATTAAATACATTATCTAACTAAAAAATAATATTTTATGAATATTAAAAGAAGTATCTTTTTTGGATTGTTGGCCATAGTTTTGTCGGTTGGTCAGCTCAATGCCCAGGATGCGGAGTCGCGTTGGGTGGATTCGGTGTACAACAGCCTGACTTTGGAGCAACGTGTTGCGCAACTCATTTGCTTGCGGGCCAACAACCCCGACAAGCCTTTTGATGCCAACGTGGCGAAGTACATCAAGAAGTACAACATCGGCGGAGTGTGTTTCTTCCGCGCCGATGCCGACGCGCAGGTGAGGCAGACCAACGAATGGCAAGCCATGGCGCAAACGCCGCTCATGGTCTCCATCGATGCGGAATGGGGCTTGGGGATGCGTGTCAACAAGACCTTGTCCTACCCATATCAGATGACCTTGGGCGCCATCTCCGACGACGACCTGCTCTATGAGATGGGCCAGCAGGTGGCCGAGCAGTGCCTGCGCATGGGCATCCACGTCAACTTCGCTCCCGTGGCCGATGTCAACTCCAATGCGGCCAACCCCATCATCGGGATGCGCAGCTTCGGCGAGAACCCACAAACCGTGGGCGAAAAAGCCACAGCATACGCTCTCGGAATGCAAAGCAAGGGGCTGATAACCAGTATGAAACACTTTCCGGGACACGGCAATACGGCCACCGACTCGCACCTGACCTTGCCCACTGTAACTCGCACGATGGAAGAGGTTACTGACATAGAACTTGCGCCTTTCCGCTACATGGTTGAACACGGCGTGAATGGTGCCATGATCGGACACTTGTATTTCCCCGCCATCGAGAAGGTGAAGAACACCTCTTCGTCGTTGTCGTATGGTGTGGTCACTGACCTGCTCAAGGACGAGATGGGCTTCGAGGGCCTGATTTTCACTGACGGCCTCGATATGAAGGGCGTTTCGGAGAAAGTGCGCCAAGACAGTGTGCCATACATCGCATTTATGGCGGGCAATGATGTGCTCATCCTGCCTACCGACGTGCCTTTCGCCATCAAGACCATCAAGGCGGCGGCAGAACGCGACGCTGAGGTGGAAGCCCGTGTGGAGGAGAGCTGCAAGAAGATACTGCGCTACAAATACCGCGCTGGACTCAACAAATACAAGGCTGTGGCGACCGAAAACCTGATGACAGACCTCAAGAAGAGTGCCTATACCGAGTTGCGCCAACAGCTTTATGACGAGGCCATTACGCTTTTGCGCAACGACGACAACATAATCCCTTTGGTCAACAACAAGAAAATCGCCGTGGTCACCATCGGCAACACCAAGAACGACGTGAACAACGGTCTCGTCGAGCGTGGCTACAGCACCAAGTCGTTTGTGGTAAAGAAAGACGAGATTGGCGCCAAGTCGGCGGCATGGCTCAAGGAGTTGGAAACCTATGACATCGTTGTGGTCAGCATCGAGAAGACTACCATGTTCGCCAACAAGAACTACGGCATCAACGATGAGACGGTGAAGTTCTTCAACCGCTTGGTGGCACAAAACGACGTGATTCTCAACCTCTTTGCCTGTCCGTATGCCTTGGACATGTTCCGCATCAACAACAGCGTGAAAGGCGTGGTGGTAGGCTATCAGGACGAGGTGCCCGCCGTCAACGCGGTGGTGAGGCTGCTGTCGGGCGAGTTGGAGCCTCATGGCACGCTGCCAGTCTCGGTCAGCAAGTTTAAGTGTGGCGACGGCATCGTGATGGGCACGCCCGAGAAGAAGATTCACGTCTTGCCTTCGAAAGAGATACCCACCAAGGCTATTGGCACTTCGGATTCGGCGACTGGACAACCCATTATAAAAGAGCAGGTTGAACAAAATCCTTCGGGAGCATTGGAGGAGAAGTACGTGCGTCGTCTGGACTCGGTGGCCAAGGCGGGCATCCGCAACGGTGCCTATCCCGGCTGCCAGATCGTGATGATGAAAGACGGCAAGATGGTTTACGACAAGTGCTTTGGTCACTTCACCTACGGCGGCGGCCACAAAGTGCAGCCTGACGACCTCTACGACATCGCCTCTTGCACCAAGATCTTCGCTTCTACGCTGGCTGTCATGAAGTTATACGACGACGGCCTTATCGACCTGAACAAGACATTGGCCGACTTTTTCCCTTACCTGAAAGGCAAGGCGCACGGCAAGTTGAAACTCATCGACATCATGACACATCAGGCCGGACTGAAGGCATGGGTGCCTTTCTATAAGGTGACAGTCGACGAGAACGGCCCGATGGCAGAGTTCTACAGCGAGGAGATGGACGAGAGCCATGGCCTCAGGGTGGCCGAGAACCTCTATCTCGTCAACGACTATCCCGACCGCATCTTCGACTCCGTTTCCAAGACACCGATAGGGAAGAAGAAATACCTCTACAGCGACATGGGGTTCTATTACATGCCCAAGATCGTGAAACTGCTCACCAACCAGAGCATTGAGGATTATTTGAACGAGAAGTTCTATATGCCGATGAACCTGTCGCATATCTGCTACCAGCCGCTAAACCACTTCATCCGCGACCAGATTGCTCCGACCGAAAACGACACCATCTTCCGTATGCAACTTGTCTGGGGTGACGTGCACGACCAGGCTGCCGCCATGATGGGTGGCGTGGCAGGCCATGCCGGATTGTTCGCCAACGCCCGCGACCTGGCGGCTCTCATGCAGATGTTTCTTGACGAAGGCACCTACCAAGGCGTGAAGTACCTGAAGCCCGAGACGGTACGCTATTTCACGAAAGCGCCTTTTGCATCCACCAACGACAACCGTCGCGGCATAGGCTTCGACAAACTGCCCATCAACAAGAAAGGCTCAAGCACTGCCTCCAAGTCGGGCTCAATGAAAGGGTATGGGCACACAGGATTCACCGGCACCTTCGTTTGGGCTGACCCCGAAAACAAGACCCTCGTTATCTTCTTGTCGAACCGCGCCTATCCTAACACCGAACCTAACAAATTGGTGCGCCAAGGCATCAGGACGGCATTGCACGACATCCTCTACGAGGCTTATCCCATACCAGAATAAAGGGAATTAGTCTTTTTTCACTTCACAGATGATCTTGTAAAGCTCGGGCAAGCGTCTCGAGATGGCCACGGGACGACCGTTCTCGATGAAGCAGTGCATACTCTTGCCGTTGCACACGAGTTTGCCTTCGACGCGCATCACATAAGTGAACTCAAACTTCATCTCCGTGACCTTGCTGATAAACACATCAATGTCAACGACATCCTTGAATGTGGTAGGGCTTTTGTATTCGCATTGTATGGAGACGACGGGCGAAAACACGTTGTCGGCCTCAATCTTGTCGAATCCGAAGCCCAGTTGGTCGAGATAGTCGACACGAGCCTCTTCCATGAATCGGACGTAGTTGGAGTGGTGCGTGATGCCCATGCGGTCACACTCATAGTATTTCACTTCGTGTTGGTAGGTGTTCATCATGGTTGATTTTGCAGCAAAAGTACGGACATTTCGGGGAATAACGATATTTTTTGGAACATTGGCAAAAACAATTATTATTTTTTTTATTTTTGCATTCATTATCAAAGAAATATACTAACCTACTTTAAGATGAAGAAACGTGTTTTTTTGAGAGTGGTATTCTCTAGTATTCTTTTGTTACTGACCCTCTTGTGTTTTGCCCAGCCCCCAGGCGGCGGTGGCCGTCCTCCGGGTGGGCGTCCCCCAGGAGGGAGACCGCCTTTCGGCGGTGACCGCCAATGGGGCCAGAACGAAGGCAACCTTCCCACCGTGAAACAGAAGAAGAAGGTTCGCGAGGGCGACACCTTCACCGTAGCCGGTGTGCTGCGCGATGCCAAGACGGGAGAATACCTGCCTTATGTCAACCTGGCCGTGCTCGACTCTGTCGACAACGAGTTCGTCAAAGGCGGCATCAGCAACATGGACGGCATGTTCGAGATCAACGGCGTGCCGCAAGGCGCGTTCGTCTTGCGTGTTTCGGCGATAGGTTATGAGAGCCATTCGATGCACTTCCGCGTGACGAACAACACCAACCTCGGCACCTTGCGCATCAACCCGGGCGTGACTTCCATCGGTGAGGTCACCGTGGCCGCCGAACGCCCGCTATATGCCATGGAGGGCGAGAAACTAATCTACAACGTCAGCGAAGACCCGTCCATCCAGACGGGCACCACCGAGGATGCCTTGCAAAATGCGCCAGGCGTGGAAGTCGACGTGGAAGGCAACATCACGCTGCGCGGCGTGTCGAGCGTAGAGATTTGGGTGAACGACAAGCCATCGAAACTTACCGAGGAGAACCTGAAGACCTACCTGCAGACCTTGCCCGCCAATGCCATCGCCCGCATCGAGACCATCACCAACCCCTCAGCCAAGTATGCCACCGATGCCGAGGCGGTCATCAATATCGTGACCTCGGCGCACATCAAGAGCAACCAGTTCGTCAGCTTCGGCGTCAACGGATCAAACCAACCCTTCGTTTCGCCGTGGGTCAGCTACATGTGGAAGAAAGAGAAACTGAGTGTCAACCTGTTTGCATCAGGCCGTTACAGCGACCGCAACAACCAAACCGACAGCTGGTCGCAGCGCCGCCGCGATGCCGCCACCGAAGGCGAATACGAGGTCACTTGGGCCGACACTGTCGCACAAACCGACAACAACCGGTCTTACAGCGGCAACGTGTTTATGAACATCGGATACGACATCGACTCGTTGAGCGACATCTCCTTCGATGCAGGTGGCTTCTATAACGTGAACAAGAACGACATGCTGCGCACCGAGCACCAAATCTATTATTATGACACAATACCGCCGATGGATTTGGTCGACATTACCCGCGACAACAGCGACATGAGGTCAATCTTCGGCCATGCCGGCATCGACTATACCAAGAAGTTCGACAACGAAGGCCACAACCTTCGTCTCGGCCTGAACACGCGCCTCAACAACAACAGTTCGGAGGAGTGGTACAACAGGATGTACGACACCTATACCGACCTCGACGAACACCGTTACATGCTCTCCCATGCCTACGGCTTTGACGGCAACCTCGATGCCCGGTATAACAGGCCTTACAGCAAAGACGGCGAGTTGAGTTACGGTTTCCGTGTCGACCATGAGTGGAACGACAACACCTACGACCGTTTCAACGACACCATCGGCACCTTGGTCGACACACTGCGCACCTATCGTTTCAAGGAGAACGAGACGAGCGTCAATGTCGATGTCAACTGGACCCAACGTATGGGAGGCTTCACCTTCAGCACGGGGCTTGGCGTGGAAGCCGAAAACACTGACTACGCTTTCATTAGCGACATGCCGTTTGCCGACGACAGCGTTTACCTGAATTTCTATTTCCGCCCCTCCCTCCACCTGACCTACCGAACGGAATCGATGCACAACTGGAAACTCAACTACTCGATGCGCATGTCGCACCCAGGCACCCAAAAGGTAAGCAAGTTCCGTCGCTATGGCGAGAACAGCTACACTGTGGGCAATCCCAACGGCCTGACGTATGGCTTCACCCACAACATGGAAGCGGGATGGCAGAAATTCTTCGAGCGCTTTGGCAACATCGGCATGGAGGCCTACGGACGCTGGAGCACCAACGAGATCAGTTCGCTCACCGATGCCGAGTACGACGACTATCTCGACCGAATCGTCAGCTATTCGATGCCATACAACATGGGCACATCGTGGCGTTACGGCACCTCGCTCAACATGACCTACCGTCCCAGCGGATTCATCAACGTGCGCCTCTTTGCCAACCTATACAACTATGGTTATCGCATGGAATACGACCGCGTCGACGCAATGGGCAACATAGAGCACAAACTGACCGAGAACGAGAAATGGTCGTGGAGCGTCCGCCTCAACGCATGGGCCAAGCTCTACAACAACCTACAGGTGACGGCTTCGGCCAACTACAACTCGCCGACCATCAGCCTGATGAGCGAACGCAAGGCACGTTATTTCCTCAACATGGGTATGCGCAGCGACTTCTTCAAGCGCCGTCTGTCGGTGTTCGTCAACGTGCAAGACATCTTCAACTGGGGCGCACGATACGGGTCGGGCTCAACCAACACCAACCCCTACTTCCTCAGCGACAGCACCCGCAAGATGCTGAACAGCCGTTACGTATCAGTTGGGGTCACCCTCCGCTTCGGCAAACTTGAACTCGAGAAGCAAGCCAAGGCCGGCGAAAACGAGTCTGGCGACAGTCTGGATTAATGCGACCATGGCATACAGCCCATGACAATGGCCGCTCCTACATCATTGTGAGAGCGGCCATTGCTTTTGCCATAGATTGCGTTTAGTTGTCCTCAACGTTCCTCGGGAAGCGTCCCCACATCTCGTATGCCGTCCCCATTTGGTCGACGAAGGTCTGCCACATTCTTTCTGGTGGCGTGTCAAGGAATTGTCTGGCCGTGATGTCGCTCACAAGCCAAGAATTGCGCACCAATTCATCCACCAACTGTCCAGAATCCCAGCCTGCATAACCCAAATAGAATCGAGTGTTGCTTTCGTTGGCTATCCCGGTGGAAATCAATGTTTTGAGCATCTCTACGTCACCGCCCCAATACATGCCTTCCTTAATCGGGCACGAGTCGGGGATAAGTTCGCCAAGAGTGTGGATGAAGAACAGTTGGTTGTCGGATACAGGACCGCCCAAATACACAGGCGCGTCGAAATCGGGAAAGTCGTCTACAATCTGGTTGACGCTGGCGTTCAACTTCTTGTTGATGATGATGCCAAAAGAACCTTCCGCCTCCTCGTGGTCGATGAGCAGAATCACCGACCTCCCGAAGTGGAAATCGTTCATTAAAGGCTCAGAAATCAGGATGTTACCCTGTTTCGGCTCCAAAGAATTGCTGCGTATTTTGAAACGTTCTCCCAAATCCATAGCGCAAAATTAGACTTTTTGGCTGATATTCGAGCCATAATTCGTAATTTTGTGGCATAAAATCCGATTATCTTGAAAC
>JBGUHI010000022.1:0-39061 GCA_045111995.1 Candidatus Limimorpha sp.
GCGATGATGGCGATGAAAAGGATGTATGTGAGAAAACTCAAATCGAGGGAAGCCAGTTTCGGACTCATCCACGCCAAAGCACCCGGAGCCAATAAGTATTTGTTCACCAAATAGTTAATGGGAACGGTAACGACCAACACGAAAGTCACAGCCAAACCCAAGCCTGCACTCGTTTTGACGGTTTTTGATACAGCCAGATATGAGCACATACCCAGGAAGTATGCAAAAATCATGTTGTCCACAAAGGCAGATTTTATGAAAAGGTTGAACAGTTCCATGGCCGTTTATTTTTGGTTGTTTTCCTGCATTTCGGGATTTCGGGTACGCTGAATCCAGATGATGATGCCGACCACGATGAGTGCCATAGGAGGCAAAATCATCAAGCCATTGTTTTGATAGCCAGCCTCGTAGAAGGATTGTGGAATGACTTGGTAGCCCAACAGCGTTCCCGAGCCAAACAATTCGCGGAAAAATGCTACAATGATGAGTATCAAACTGTAACCCAATCCGTTGCCTAATCCATCCAAAAATGATTCCCAAGGTCCATGCGATAAGGCAAAGGCTTCCAAACGCCCCATGATGATGCAGTTGGTGATGATAAGTCCCACATAGACAGAAAGTTGCTTGCTGACATCGTAGGCGAAGGCTTTCAAAAACTGGTCAATCATAATGACCAAAGTAGCCACCACAACAAGTTGCACAATGATACGGATGCGGTTCGGTATGCCCTTGCGCAGCAAAGAAATGATGAGGTTCGACAAGGCCGTCACCACCGTCACGGAGGCACCCATCACCAAGGCGGGCTTCAGTTGTGCGGTCACGGCGAGGCAAGAGCAAATACCCAGCACCAACACAGTGACGGGATTCGTTTTTCGCAGGGGTTCTATGATGAGTTTTTTTATGGTTGGCATAGGCGTTATAATTTGCTGTATTCCTGAACAATCCACCGTTTCAAAAGCGGGTCTTGAATTTGGATGTCCTTTCCCGTCACATCAATGATGTCGCGCTTTTTCAAGGCATCCTTCAATATGCGAATGTGCCCGCTGGTACCTAATTGATAGCGTTGAAGCGTGTCGGATGCAGAGAGGTTTTTCACACCTTCACTCACGGCACACAGGAAGTTCCGCTGTTTTTCTGTGAGGGTGTCTATTAGGTTGACAAACTGCAAGTTGAGAGAATCCAACATGGCTTGTAGGGCTTCATCGGCAATGGTTTTGGTGCAAGTTTCTTGTGTCCGCAACCACGCATATTGGGCCAGTTGTTGGACATAATAAGGATGATTCTCCACTTGTTCGGCAAGGTAACCGGCAAGGTCGGGAGAGATGGACTTTCTTGTGCCCTCAAACCTTCCGACGATGAATTTTTTCCATTCCTCGTTGGCGATTTTTTGCAAAAACATCATGTCGCCGAAACGATAGAACGGGCTGTTGTATTCCCCGAAAATGTGCAACATCATGTGTTTCTTGCTGCCGTAAAGCACGTATGCGACATCGGAATGGTTTTGCCAATGGCTGCGGAGAATCTTCTGGAATTTCAAGGTTCCGGAAAATTCTCCGATTTGTTGGAACTCGTCGATGCAGATTACCACTTTCTTCTTTTTTTTCTCGGCGATTTGCTGAGGCAGGTCCAGAATGCCTTCGTCAATGGGATTGTACTTCATGTCTACACCCAACGCGATTTCATATTGGCTGAGAGGGTCGGAAATCGTCAATTTCGGCAGCAGCCGGGCGATGAATTCTTTGGCATTCGACAGCAACGACTCGGCCGATGACGAGATTTCCTCCATCGTTTTTTTAGCGAAAAGGCTGTAAAACTCTTGGGGCGTCTCGCATTTGAAGATGTTCATCCTCACGAACAGGATGTCTTTTTGTTCGGTTTCGGTGGCTTTGATGGCTTTGGCTACCAAAGAGGATTTTCCCCAGCGGCGGGGCGAGATGATGGCCGTGTTGGTGAGCGAAAGGAAATTGCCCTTCAAATGCGCCGTCTCCTCCGTTCTGTCGGTGAAATCGGCGTCTTCCACAATCTTTCCGTATGCGAATGGTATGTTCATCTTTTGAAATTTTCTGCAAATGTAATAAAATTATATGATATAAAATTGTATGATATAAAAATATTTCATCTGCTTGTGGCTTTCATTTTGTTCAAAAACGGTGCATACGCCTCCAAAGTATTGTCAATCATTTCTTTAACGCCATTTGAGGTCTTCGTTGCTCCCGTGATGGCATCGAATTCTATGGGAATCAACTGGCCATCTTTTCTGATTTGCTTGCTGCTGAATTGGCTTTGAAACTTCTCCGTAGTGATTTCGCCACCCAGTCCGGGAGTTTCCGATTTGTGGTCAAAATTGGCTCCTAAAATCGTGTTGCCATCGGCGGCGATGGCGAGGTAACCGCTAATCGGTCCCCAAAGTCCGTTGCCTTTCATGGGAATGACGCTGATTTTCCGGTCGATGACAAACAGCGGCAAAGTTCCATCTTCTACCGCGTTTCCATTTTCATCCAACAGAAACGATGCAGTGCAATGCTGCTCGAAAAGCTTTGCGGCGTTGTCCTTGTTCACATCGGGGATACCCGCTGCCCGAAGGATGTTGATGCGTTTTTCATTCTTCTCGTTGCGCTCTTGGAATGGCTGGAGCCACAATGCCGCTGCCGTGAGCAGTGCAGCAACGATGACCACCAAAACCGTGGCGTACATGAAGATATAACCATTGCTATTGATGTCTTTCTTCATTGGACAGTGGCTTTAGATTTGACAAAGGCGCGTTTTTGGCGCATTCTGATATTACGGGCAACAATGCAATGGTCGATAAGTGGGGCGAAGCAGTTCATCAGCAAAATGCTGAGCATCATGCCTTCGGGATAGGCAGGATTGATGACGCGCAGTATCACGGCAAAGATGCCGATGAGTAGACCGTAAATCCACTTACCCGCGTTGGTCTGTGCTGCCGTGACAGGGTCGGTGGCCATGAAGACTGCACCAAACAAGAAGCCGCCCATCAGGTAATGGTAGTAGAACGGCAGTTGCATGTAGGCGTTGGCGCCGATGGCGTTGAATAGCAAGCCCATAAGGCCACCGCCCAAGATGACGGAGAGCATGATGCGCCAATTGGCAATGCCTGTGAACAGTAGGAACAACGCACCCAACAGAATGGCAATGACTGAAGTTTCGCAAGTAGAGCCTGGTATAGTTCCAATAAACATATCCAAAGCGGAAACCGAGGGGTGCAGCCCGGCAGCCAATTCCGCCAAAGGTGTAGCGCTTGTGATAGCATCGGTGCCCCAGAGGTCGGCGGCAATCCAGATGTTGTCGCCCGACATGCGAGTGGGATAGGCAAAGAAAAGAAAGGCGCGCGCCACCAAGGCGGGGTTGAGGAAGTTCATGCCTGTGCCGCCGAAGACCTCCTTGCCAATGATGACGGCAAAGGCAGTGGCGAGCGCAAGTTGCCACAAAGGTGTGGTAACAGGCACAATCATCGGAATAAGGAATCCCGTGACCAGAAAGCCTTCGTTCACTTCGTGGTGGCGTATCTGGGCAAAGGTGAACTCAATGCCCAAACCGACAATATATGATACCGCCAGCATGGGGAGCATCCGCAAAAAACCAAACCAGAGGCAGTACCACCAACTGGCTACAGTACCCAACTTAAAAGGCCAATCTGCCGAATGTAATGAGGTCTGATATCCAATGTTCCACATACCAAAAAGCATGGCAGGAGCGAGGGCGATGACCACTGTAATCATGGCGCGTTTCAGGTCGATGGCATCGCGCACATGGCAGCCGCGTTTCGTGACTCGATTCGGCGTGAAGGCAAAGGTCTCGAAAGCTTCAAAAGTGCTTTGAAGCCAAGCAAATTTGCCGCCTTCCACGAAATTCGGCTTGATTTTGTCGATGAAACGGCGCAGACCGTTGGGGTGCTTTATCATGCTGCAAAATTAAGGATTTTTATTGAACGCTCATGCATGATAACAAAGAAAGCCGTCCGAGGACGGCCATATCCATTCAGGAAAGAATGGCGGTGCTTGATAATTAGAATGCAAAAATACAACCTTTTCATTATCCACGCGCTTCTTTCAACAAAATTCTTCATTTTTTCCTGTGGTTTTGCTCATGCGTGGCCAATGGTCGCCTTTTTGCGTTATTACAAGCACTACAAAACTATCCGTTTTCTTTTCTTAAAAGCTCTAACCCTTTTCTGATAATCTCCTGAATATCGGTTTTCGAAGTATCAACAAACTCACAAAGAGCAAAGTCTTCAGGTTCAACCTCGTAAATGCCGAGATTCTCCATCAAATCAATGTCGCCGACGATGCAGGCCTTGATGAGTTGGGTGGGGTAAATGTCGAAGGGGAAGACCCGCTCGAAGTTGCCCGTGAAGACCAGTGGCCGCTCATCGCCGTGGGTGTTGGTATCAAATTTCCAAAGGTTTTCGAAACGTGGTAAATTGATTCCCAATGGTTTGAACGTGCTCTTCGGCATGAAACCGCTGAGGAAGGTGCGCGAAAAACTGAACTTCCTGAAGCCAGGCATGAGCCAACCCATGAAGTCGTAATAGTCGCCCTCGGGGAGGATGCTCACCAAATCGTCATAAGCGCCAAGGAAACCGTCGGCGGTAATTTGCGTGCCGCTCAGAATGTTGCCAGAGATGATGCGGTTTTCCTTTGCGGCGTTGTCGACGTCCATTTTGGGAAATTTTTTGTTAAGCAATTGATTCTTAACGATTTCATCCAGACAAGCACCCGCCTTAATGCGGTAATAATGCGGGTTCTTGATATTGGACCCAGCCACGGCGATGACCTTCTCGGGACGGTAAACCCCTGTTGTGACCAACTCGCCCAACACCGCCACATCTTGTGCGTTCATCGTCCAGACCACCTCACCTTTATTAATAGGGTCGATGTGGGCGATTTGCGTACCGATGTTTCCGGCGGGGTGTGGGCCTTTAATATAATGGGTAACAACCCGTAGGGGCAGACCCATGTGTCTGCCCTCTCCAAAAACATTGGATAGGTTTTGATCAGGTCTAAAACAAACATGCACCAACCCCTCGGTCAATAGGGTCAAAGCCTCGATGCCTTTGGTAAAAAACATTTCCCTGCCTTGAAGAACAAAATCATAATCAGGCGCCAAAGGTGCACTATCGAAGGCGCTGACAAATATGGCTTTAGGCTTGTCGTCGGGCTTGGCGATGGTGCCGAAAGGCCGCTGACGCAACATAGGCCAAAGCCCGCATTGCAGCATAGCCGCCTTGATTTCTTCAGCAGTTTGCATCGTTGGAGTTGGCGAGGATTTGCAATCCGAGCCTGCCGAACCAGCGGATTTGTAATCCGCCTCCACAACCACCTCCAAAAGTTTTCGTTTCTCGCCCCTCACGATGGCTTTCACCTGTCCGTTGACGGGCGAAGTGAAGCGAATGCGCTCGTCATGTTTGTCCACAAACAGGGCATCGCCCACGCGGACCGATTCACCTTCCTCAACGGTCAAACGCGGTGTAAGTCCAACAAAGTCAGTAAGTTTTACGGCGTATGTCGTAATGCTTCGCGCATCGGTGAGGCGCAACTCGGCTGTCCCACTGATGGGGATGTCCAATCCTTTTCGTATGGTAATCGTGTCTGGCATAATCGCGAGGCAAAAATAGAAAAATGTTGTTTATTATTCTAAAGTTTGTTAGTTTTGCACCCAATATCTTGATGTTTCATCTTTTAATCCTATCACCATGAAGAAACTCATTACCCTTGTTGCCCTGCTGACGGCTGTGACGGCTGCTTTCGCGCAACCCGTGCATCACATCACTTTCAACGGCACCGACCAATACATGGTCATTCCGCACCACGAAGACTTTAATATCGCTGCAAACCAGAGTTTCACCGTCACGGGATGGGTGCGCAATGAGACTTATACCAGTTTTCCGCGTTATGTGTGCAAGCGCGACATGTCGGCGCAATCGGGCAGCGAACGCTCTGGTTATGAGTTTTTTGGCACTGGAAGCGCGGGGCAGTCTTTAGGCCTCAACACGCCTACTTCAACTTCGGGACATGCCTTGTCGGTTTATACGGGCGTAACGGTGCCGGCGGGTGAGTGGATGCACTTTGCGCTCGTCGTGAACCGCGACCTCAATGAGATTCGGATTTACCACAATGGCGAGACCCAAAGCGCATGGGCGGCGGCAGTCGGCGATTGGGCCGTGACCAACACGCATGATGTGTTTGTCGGGGCGGGCAACAGCGGCGGAGTACCGACCAACTTTTGCAACGGCTCTTTTGGCAACATTCGTTTCTACAGCATGGCGCTCGATCCGAATGAAATCGCTTTTGACATGGAATTGACTTATCCTTATGAATTCCCTACAGCCATGTATAACCATTTGCTTGCTGCCTACGATTTTTCTTTGATAAATATAAATCCTTACAACAACCAAGTAACAGATATTTCTGAAAATGGGCATACGGCCCAATTGGTGAATATGCCTTTGCCGGGTCCACCTGAAATCCTTGATGTCACCCTCACGCAAGAAACACGCAAAACAGGACGCGGCAACCCTAACGATGTGATTCTCAAGGCGGCTGTAAATTTTGGCGGCGACAATGCCTCGGTTATGATGTGGGACATGATTCTCAATCTTGAAGGCACCACCGACTTGAACGATATTGAAAGAATTAAGGTTTATTCTACAGGCACCGTCAATGCTTTCGATGAGCGCACGTCGCAAGGCGCCACTTTGATTGGCAGCGCCACTCCGGCTTCGGGTGACTTTTATGTCCCCGTCGGAGGTTATCTTTATTCAGGCATGAACTATCTCTGGATAGTGGCCCAAGTCTCGTCCCAAGCCACGGAAGGTCATGTCATCGATGCCTCACTAAAGTCGATATATACTGACGAGCAGACTTTCCCGATAGACAATCCGTCGCCGGCGGGCAACCGCGAAATCATTCTTGCCCACACCTTGCTTTTGCAGCCGGGCGACTATAATTCAACCAATTACCGCATCCCTGCGGTCATCACGGCGAAGGATGGGAGCATTGTGGCGGTCACCGACAAGCGCAAGTACAACGAAGGCGACTTGCCCGAGGATATCGACATTGTGTGCAACCGCAGCACCGACGGCGGCCACACTTGGAGCGAGCCTTACACCATCGCCTTGGGTACAGGCGTCAATCACGGCTTCGGCGACTGTGCACTGGCGTGGAGCGACGATGATAACGGCCTCATCGCGGGCTTTGTAGGTGGTCCCGGCCTTTGGAACTCAACGCCATCAAACCCGATTCGTACTTATATTGCCAGAAGTTACGACAACGGCCAGACTTGGACGGAGCCTGAAGACATCACCCATTTCATTTTTGGCGACAACTGCATCATCCCTGAACAGCGCACATGGCGCGCCTCTTTCTTCGGTTCGGGCAATGGCTTGCGCACTTCCACGGGGCGTATTATGTTTGTGGCCGCCATCCGCGAGACCACGCAGCAGGTGCTTTACAACCACGCTGTCTATTCCGACGACAACGGTCAGACTTGGCACGTGTCAGGTCGGGCTTCCTCTTCGGGCGACGAGGCCAAGGTCACGGAGTTGGTCGACGGTCGCATTTTGATGAGCATCCGCCATGCGGGCAACCGCTGGTATAACATCTCCGAGGACGGGGGCGAGACTTGGCAACCTACCACTTCCACTTGGTACGACATCACCGCGCCTGCCTGCAACGGCGACATGATTCGTTACACTTCTGTAAACCAAGGCCACGACAAGAACCGCTTGCTGCATTCAGTGCCTTACGGCAACTCGCGCACCGATGTGACGGTCTATGTCAGTTACGACGAAGGCGAGACTTGGCCCGTGAAAAAGTGCATTGTGCCATACAGTTCAGCTTATTCTTCGCTCTGCATCTTGTCCGACGGTACCATTGGACTCTATGTTGAGGAAGCCTACGCGGGCGCCTCGGGCTATTCGACAGTGTTCTATAACTTCAGCCTTGAATGGCTCACCGATGGCAATGATACTTTCGACCCAACGGGAGTTGCTGAAAATCAATATGAAACGGAATCTTTGAAGGTTTATCCTGTCCCTGCTTCGTCATTCGTGACAATCGAAACCGAAGGGATGCAAATCATCAACATTTACAACATAACGGGGCAACTCATCAAGTCAGTTTCGACTAATGAGGCTTTGGAAGTTCGTTTGGATGTCTCCGAATGGGTTTCAGGAGTGTATTTCGTTGAAGGTGTGGATAATAGCGGCTCCAAGAGAGTTGGTCGATTTGTGAAATGAATTTGGCGTTTTCTGGCCTTCAATAGTTTTTCCTTATCCAATACCCCAAGAAACGGTCGGCGACGGAATATATTTTTGTTCTGCCATCGTTCTCATAGGTTAATAGTTGGTCTTCCAATAATGTGGATATGGCATATTGCACCGAACTTGCCGACTTGAGGGCATGTTTTTTGACAAAAGCCACCGAAGTCACGCCGCAGGCTTTTCCTTCTTTGGCAATGGCAACAAATGTTTCCTTTTGCTTGTAGTTGAGTCTGTTCATGGTGTTTGAGAATGAACGATCCCGTGCCTCCAACAATTCTTCCAATGCGTTCCTGATGTCTTCTTCGTCCATCGTCTTTTGTGGATTTGCGTTGGCAAAGGCGTTATGAAGGATATGATGAACGTAATAGGTGTGCCCCTCAAACAGGTCGTAAGCAAGGCTTGCCGCCTCGGGGGTGATGGCTTTGCCCGCATCAATGATTTGTTGAATGGCAAAAGTTGTGTAAATCTCCTTGGGTATCCTTTCCAAATGGAATTGCTCCGTGCTGTTGTAAAATGGTCTTGCGGTGGAGTTGAACATGTTTTCGAGGATATGGCGGTTGCTGCCCGCAAAGATGAACAGGCAATTGTTCATGCGTTGGATATAAGTACGGAGCAAGGCCTCCACGTTTTTCTCGGGATAATTGGTAATCTGTTGAAACTCATCAATGGCGAAGATACAAGGCTTATCGGCCTTTTCTAAATAATTGAAGATTTCTTGGAGAGTAAGCTCAGGATTATGAATGTCGCCTAATTTGACATCGAATGAAGGTGTACCCGTCGCAGGGTCATAGCCCAAACTTCCTGTCAGCGACTTGATGGTGCTGAGGAAGAATTTCAGGGCTTTTTTTCCTTTTGGAACCAGTTTTGAATAGATTTCCTTGCTGAGAAAAAGCACCATTTCGTGGAGGCTTGTAGTGGGGAAAATGTCAACGTAGAAAGTATGGAAAGCTGTTTTGATGGCAGGTTGTTCGTACACATGGTAGATAAGCTGCGTCTTTCCCATTCTCCTTGCCGAAGTTAGCAGGATATGAGCCTTGTTTTCGATGATGCGGACAAGCTGTTGCGTCTCTTTCTCTCGGTCGCAGAAATAGGGTTCCGGGATGATGCCTGTGATGAAAAATGGATTCGTCATAACACTTCAATTTTCTGGCAAAAGTACAAAATTTTTCAATTATACAAATTCTATTATAGAAATTCTATAATTGAATCAAGGATTGGTGCGGTTGGGTTTATGTTGCAATTCTTATTTACTGCTTAACCCACTTCTTTACTGTTTAACCCATTTCCCCGAGGCGGCTTTTTGGGTGTCTTGCCAGATTTCCCAAAGATAAAGCCCTGATTTCCAGTCGGCAGTGTTGATGTTGGTTTGGAAGTCGAAAAGTTGTGCGTGAACCAAACGTCCTTGAAGGTCGTAGAAACGGATGACCGAACGTTCGAAGGGGGCGGTGACGGTCACAAAGCCGTTGCCGGGATTGGGATACACCTTGCAGGCCTCGTTGTCCTTCTCTCCAACGGAATTATAGGTTGGGGTTTGGGTATAAATGTACTCAATCTCCATTTCGTTGTAGTATGCACAAGTCCCGGGCAAATCGCTTTCCTGCATGGACAGCAAAGGATTGTTGAAAACGGGAATGCTTTTTTTGAAGGGATAATAAGGATAGGTAACGTTATAGATAACGGTGTCGTCCTCATAATCCCAAGCCAAAAGGTCCTCGGTTTCTTTAAAAATCGAAATGTTCTTGCATAGGCCATTTGCATCATATACGTACAAAGCTTTCTTGTTGAGATTCCATTCGTTGCCCGACCATTCGCCCATCTGGTGTTCCTCGATGCGACCTTCAACATCGAAAACATTCACAAACTTGCTCGTATTGACCCATTGGCCGTCTTCCCAGTTTTGCTTGGTTTCGGTTTCCAATTCGCCATTGTCGGTGTAGGTGTAGGTTGTCAAAGTCAAAGGCGATGTTTCCGAGTCCTTTTGGATGGAAATCAATCGGTAATCGTCATCATAACGATAAGTTTCAATGGAAATCAACGCATATTCTTTGGAGTACGGATACTCATACATCGTTTCCTTTCTCGTTTTCCCATTGTCAAAATACTCATAGGTCCAGTAACTCCAGAGAGAATCTGTTTCGTATGCCCAAGAATAGTAATAGTCGAAAAGCTCTTTCTTTTCAAGCCTGCCGTATGCATCGTATGTAAACCCGATTCTGTAGGAGTGTGTTATCCCATACTCGTCTCCATCATGATAGATGCTGCTTACTTTGTCGTTCTCATAATAGTATCTGAAGGTTTCATGATAGACCGGGTGCCCGGTACCATTCCTGATGGTTAATTTCGTGAGAAAATCTCCGTCAAAATAATAAGTTTTGCCCATTCCGGGATAATTGAAAGTCTTGAGTTTTCCGTCGCCATAATAGCCGAAGTCTCTATAACTCGAACTTAATACTTCTCCGGATGCGTCATGCCTGATTAAGGTGACATGGCTGGGTTGGGCGATGCTGTCGTTAAGGGAACGGGCATAGGTGGAACCAATGGCAAATGCGCAAATAAACAAGGTGCTGATTATGCTTTTCATAGTTTTGTAATTTGGGCAGCAAAAATACTTTTTTTGTGCAATTAACAAAAGGATTTGAGCAAAACTTTTCCCCGAATCGCCAATTCAAATATTTTTTGTACCTTTGCAGCCCGAATCAGGAGCCTGATTGTAGATTGTAAACAATTAAAAATCAACATAATACAATGAGTCAAAGCATTTCAAAATTGAGAAACATCGGTATCGCTGCGCATATCGATGCTGGAAAGACTACGGTTTCGGAACGCATCTTGTTCTTCACGGGCGTGAACCGTAAGGTGGGCGAGACGCACGACGGACAAGCCACCATGGACTTCATGAAACAGGAGCAGGAACGCGGCATCACCATCGCTTCGGCAGCCATCACCGCACATTGGAATGGCTATCAAATCAACCTTATCGATACTCCCGGTCACGTCGACTTCACCGTCGAGGTGGAACGTTCGCTGCGTGTCATCGACGGCATGGTGGCGGTGTTCTGCGCCGTGGGTGGCGTGGAGCCGCAATCGGAGACGGTGTGGAACCAAGCCGACAAATACCGCGTGCCCCGCATCGCCTTTGTGAACAAGATGGACCGCACAGGTGCCGACTTCCAAGAGGTCGTCAACCAGATGCATAAATATTTGGGTGCCAACGCCGTGCCGTTGCATTTGCCCATTGGAGCCGAGACCACTTTTGAAGGTATGGTGGACTTGGTGCAAATGAACTCGGTGCGTTTTATCGAAAAGGAACGCATCGTCGGCCCAATTCCGGAACACATGATGGAGCAGGCTCAGGAAGCCCGCCGCAACCTCATCGAGAAGGTCGCCGACTTGGACGATGAAATCGCCGAACTTTACTTAGAAGACAAGGAAATCCCCACTGACAAACTGATGGCCGCCATCCGCAAGGCCACCATCAAACTGATGATGGTGCCGGTGCTTTGCGGTGCCGCCTATAAGAATAAAGGTATCCAACTCCTTTTGGACGCCATCGTCGATTATCTGCCTTCGCCCAACGATTTGGGTGCCGTCATCGCGCATGACCCCGCCAACGAGGAGAAGACTTACCAGCGCAATCCTTCTGAAAATGAGCCTTTTGCTGCCTTGGCCTTCAAACTCATCAACGACCCGTATGTTGGCCAGCAGACCTTCATCCGCATTTTCAGCGGCAAGCTGGTGAACGGCATGAGCGTTTACAACACCAATAAGATGAAGAGCGAGCGCGTGGGCCGCGTTTTCCGCATCAAGGCGAAAGAACGCGAGGAAATCACCGAGGCTGGCGCGGGCGAAATCGTTGCTCTCGTGGGCATGAAGTACACCAAGACGGGCGACACCCTCTGTGCTGAGGACAAGCAGCCTATCCTATTGGAATCCATTAATATACCGCCTGCGGTTATCGAGATGAAGGTTAACCTCGACGACAAGAAGAACCGCAGCAAGTTGAGCGAGGCCTTGGCCAAGCTCTGCAACGAAGACCCGTCGTTCCACGCCCATTTCGATGAAGAAACGGAAGAGACCATCATCGCGGGCATGGGCGAGTTGCATTTGGAAATCATTGTCGATCGCCTAAAGGAGGAGTTCAAGGTGCCGGTCACGGTGGGCGCGCCTTCGGTGTCGTTCCGCGAGACCATCACTGCGCCGTTCGAGTGCAACTACAAGTATGCCAAGCAATCCGGCGGCAAGGGTCAGTTTGCCCATACCGTCATTCGCTTCGAGCCTAATCCGGGCGGCGGCTTCGAGTTCGTCGACATCACCAAGGGCGGCGTGATTCCGAAGGAATACATCCCCTCGGTCCAGAAGGGTTTGGCAGCAGCCATGAACAAAGGTCCTTTCGCAGGCTATCCCGTCGTGGATGTGAAGTGCGTCCTCGTGGACGGTAGTTCGCACCCCGTCGATTCCAGCGACATGGCCTTCCAACTTTGCGCCCAGATGTGCTTCAAACAGGCCTTTATGAAAGCCAGCCCCGTGCTGCTTGAGCCTGTGATGAAGGTGGAAATCAACACGCCTGATGACTACATCGGCAATGTGACGGGCGACGTCAACAAGCGTCGTGGCCGCATCGAGGCGATGAGGCGTTTCCGTAAGGGTTCGCAGAAGTTGGATGCCTTCGTCCCGCTGATGGAGATGTTCGGTTATGCCACCGCCCTGCGCAACCTCACTTCGGGCCGCGCCAACTACTCGATGGAGTTCCACCAGTACATGCCGACGCCGAAGGACAAGCAAGAAGAAATCGTGAAGGAACGGAATCAGAAGGAATAAATACTTTTGTTTGTCAAGAATTTGGACGCTACCGAAAGGCGGCGTCCTTTTTTTGATTACACATTTTGTGTTACATATTTTATGTAACATATTTTATGTAACATATTTTGTGTAATCAAAAAAGTTTGTTTATCTTTGCAGCGTTCAATCAAAATTGTGTCGAAATATGAATAATCCATTCATTATCAATAATTACGATTCAAAAGAATTGTTCTGTGACCGCGAAGAAGAGTTGCAATTGATATTACGTAACTGCCTAAATCAGGCCAATATGACCTTGATTTCGCAACGTCGTTTGGGAAAAACAGGGTTGATTTTTAGGCTTTTTGATGAAATCAAAGACACTTATCCTAGCATTCATACCGTGTATGTTGACATTTTTGCTTCTGGCAATATGGAGGGGTTCATCAATTTGTTCGCAGAGGCAATATTGAGTGCTATTCCAGCAAAATCTTCGTTTGGCAAGCGGTTGTTGAACTATATCAAGTCGCTCCGTCCGCTTGTCACATACGACGCCTTGACGGGACAGCCTCAACTGCAAATCACCTATCAGAATGCGCAAGAAAAAGAATATACCCTGCGTGGTCTGTTTGAGTTTCTTGATGGTCAGAATATCCCGATAGTCATCGCTTTCGACGAGTTTCAACAAATCCGCGAATATCCTGAGCAAAACATGGAGGCCTTATTGCGTACCTATATACAACAATGCAAAAACCTCACTTTCATCTTTAGTGGCAGCAAAAAGCACATCATGACGGACATTTTCGCCAACGAACGTAAACCTTTCTATGCGAGTACGGCTTTTGTTTCTTTGGGAAAAATATCGGAAGAGCGTTATTCTGACTTTATCCGTCGGTTGTTTGGCAAAGGCAAGCGAAGCATCACTGATGAAGCCCTTCAATTCATACTTGACTGGACACGTCGGGTTACCTATTACACGCAACGGCTTTGCCACACGCTTTATGCCAACGGTAAGAAAAACATCGACTTGGCTGAGGTGAAAAGCGCTTGCAACCAATTGCTGAAGGAAAGTGAAAGTGTCTATTTGCAATACCGGCAGATGATGACGGACAAACAGTGGAAATATCTTATTGCGGTGGCAAAAGAGGGCAGTGTGAGGCAAATCACGGCGACTGACTTTTTGAAACGTTACCAAATTGGTGGTGCTTCGGCCTCGCGACAATTGTGCGAATCGCTCTGCGAGAAAGGGCTGCTTAATGCTGAAGTCAGCCTTGAAGGAACCGATTATTCCGTCGGTGATGTCTTTTTTTCGCACTGGTTGGAGCGGATTTAAGGCCGATTTCCCAAAAATCATAGGGACAAAAAAATGTCCCTATAAAATTCAATTCGTTGAAAACCAATGTTTTGAATTTTGACAAACCAAAAATCATAGGGACAAGAATTTTGGAGGCCCCGAAAACCTCTTGACAAGGCTTTTTTCTATATATTTTTGCAGCAACAAGCATGGTGCTTCGACGCGCTTCGCGTCATTGCGAGGAGGCACGACGAAGCAATCCATTCGCACAATTCGCGTAATTCGCCGTTATTATCGGTCGGCGAATGAGGCGAATGAAACGAATTCCTGGATTGCTTCACTTCGTTCGCAATGACGCGAAGCGGTAGAAATGTCATGAGTCAAAAAGATAAAGCCTATGAACGCAAAACAGAAATCCCTAATCCTTTTGGCCGTCGCCCTCGGCGCGATGATGACCGCCTGCGACACGCCAGAAAAACGCTACGAGCGGGCGCGTACCTTATATGACGAAGGCACCGAACTGCGCGAACAACGCCTCTCCGAAGAGGCCGCCGAGCGTTTCCTCCAAGCCCTTGACCTCCTCGGCAAGGGTGAAACGGACGAAAAGACCGTCCGATTGGAAGGCCAACTGAAAGACAACCTCGGCGCGATGTACAACAAGCACGGCCTCTTTGACGATGCGCTCACGATGCACCGCGAGGCCATTGAATGTTTCCGTCAAGTGAAGGACTCTGCCGAAGTGATGACTGCCATGCGCAATTGTGGCCGTGTGGCGAACTCGATGGAGCAGTTCAACCAAGCCAAACGCTACTACGACACGGCCTTCAGCATCGCCGCATTGTTGAATGACGAGGCCATGCAGAACGACCTCTACCTCGAAATGGGCCGCGACTACTACCTGCCCACGGGCAATTTCCCCAAAGCCATCGAGTGCGTGAGTCGTGCCATGCAGGGCGGATTGGAGGGCAACGACTTGGACATCGCCGAAATGACCCTCGGCGTGCTGTATTACTACACCAAGGACTACGAAACGGCCAAGACCCACCTCAACGCCGCCCTCCGCAGCGACAGGGCCGGACTGAAAATGTCAGTCTACCAAACGCTTTACGCCATCGCCTACAACGAGGGCGATTTGCAGCAAGCCCTTGAATACCAAGACCTTTTCACGCAAAATATGATGCAGGCCGACAAGGAACACGCTTCCGACAACCTACAACGCCTGAAGGCCGAGTACGAACTGAAAGCCCAAAAGAGCGAGATGGAAGTCGTGATGCGCAACCGCAGCCTCAAACTCTGGCTCATCATTGCCGCAGCGGTGATTGCCATGCTGGTTATCGTGCTGATTGTGAGGAAGAAAGTGAGTGACCACAAATTGGCCGTGGCGCAGTTCCAAAACCAGGTGGAGCGCGACCAAAACCGCATCCATGAGTTGGTGAGCGACATGGAAAACCTCATCCGTACCAACGACGACCTCCGCCGCGACCGTCAGACGCTCTCGCAAAAAGACCTGCTGATGACCAGCAAAATCATGGGGCGCAACAAGATTTACGCCACGGCGCAGAGCCTCGGCGAGCAGGTGACCGCCGACGCGATGAACTTTACCTTCACCGACACCGATTGGGCCGACTTCATCAGCCTCACCGATTTGGTCTACGACGGCTTCTCGCAACGTCTCCTTGAACTCTACCCAAAACTCGGCCCGTGGGACGTGCGCATCTGCTGCCTCTCCAAAAACGGTTTCTCCAATCAGGTGATTTCCATCCTTTTGGACACCCAAACCGACTCCTACTACAAGCGCAAGACCCGCATCAAGCAAATGAAGATGAACCTCCCCGACGACAACCGCAGTTTCGAGGAAATCGTCAATGCTGTTTAATCACAAAACCTTCAAAACAATGCAAAACTCCAAAGATAAGCAAAAGGCGGCTCCACAACCGTGTCGCCGCTCGGGAAGCAGCCGGTTGGCGTGCTTCCCTCAACCAGACAATGTGTTTGTGGGTTTTGCTTGTTTTGTGACAAAAAAGAAATCAAATAATTAACAATCAAATAATTAAAACAATGAAAAAGTTATTCTTTACCTTAGCAATTTTGGTCGGCTTCGCGATGCAAGCCTTGGCCTATGATTTTCAAGTCAACGGCATTTGCTACAATGTCAAAAGTGATTCATTAAGCACGGTCAGCGTCACATACGGTGATGAAGACTATTCAGGAAACATTGTCATTCCGAGTACGGTTGCCGTGAATGATCGCATCTATACGGTGGTCGAAATAGAAACCCATGCCTTTGCATACTGCGAGGGTCTGTTGTCGGTAGACATTCCCAATACTGTGACTTTAATTGGCGATGGCGCTTTTGAGGGTAGTGCAGACCTTGTTTCCGTGGCGCTCCCCAATGCCATCACGACCATCCAGTACGCTACTTTCAAGAATTGCACAGGCCTCACTTCAATCGTGATACCCAATTCTGTTGAGTCCATCGAAGGCCATTCTTGGTATAATTACGGTGCGTTTGCCGGTTGTACCAATTTGGCTTCCATAACGTTCCCAAATGCCATCAGGAGCATTGGCCGTGAGACTTTTCTTGAATGCTCCAGCCTGACTTCCATCAATTTGCCCAATTCGTTGACGGAAATTGGCGAATATGCTTTTTGCAAATGCTATAACCTCACTTCGATACACTGGCCTGAAAGTATCCACGAATTGCCTACAGGTGTTTTTTCGCGGTGTACGGCTTTGGAGTCTTATGAAGTGCCAGACCATATTGTAACCATTGGTGAATCGGCGTTTGGCAATTGCACAGGTTTGACCTCGATTACGATTCCCAATTCGGTGACGGCTATTGAATTTGGTGCGTTTGCTGGCTGTTCCAACCTGACTTCCGTGCATATTCCCTCATCGGTCACTTCATTAGGTGGTTGCGCCTTCCAACGTTGCTCGAATCTCGTGTCAGTGAACATTCCGGATGGTGTCACCACAATTGAAGGTTGGTTGTTTGGCGAATGTACCAGTCTTCCTGAAATCAACATGCCGAATACCATAACCAGAATTGGAAACAACGCATTTTATATGTGCGACAGCCTTACTTCAGTTCAGATTCCGCCCTTGTGCGACAGCATCGGATTCTTTGCGTTTAGCGGTTGTAAAAACTTGACCTCCGTTGATTTGGGTAATGTTAGGAGTCTTTCAAATGATGTTTTTGGTGGATGTGATAGGCTTGAAAATGTGGTCATTCCTAATACGGTTAGATTTATGAGTTATTCCATATTTAGCAGTTGTGTAGGATTGAAAAATGTAGTTATTGGAAACGCTGTGGAAACTATGGGTCAGGCTTTCTTCTTTGGTTGTACTTCACTTCAAAGTGTTGTCATGTTGGGTGATGTTCCACCTGTTTTGCCGGACAATGGTAATCAGTTCTTTGATGAATGTGGTGAAGAGGTGCGGGTGATTGTACCTTGTGGAAGTCGTTCCTCGTATCTTGAATCGGATTGGATTAATATAATTGATGAAAATAGAATAGTAGAAGACTGCAACCAACACAATATCAGTGTTGTAGGCAACAATGGCGGCAACCGAATCATTCCTTCCGTTTCTTCGGCCATGTTGGGAAATGAAGTCACCTATTCCGTTGAGATTCAACCTGATTATATGCTTAATTCGGTTGAGGTTTACAAGGCGGACGATGAAACCTTCAAGATTCCCGTGGTGGACAACAAGTTCGCGATGCCTAATTTCGATGTGACGATAAGGGCTGAGTTCGAGTATCTGAACATCGGCGAAGGCCATCCCGAATGGTACTACGAAATCCAAAACCTGAACGGTAGCATCACTTATCAGCATTTGGAGTATGCCTCCGACACGACCGTCAACAACAAGGATGTGAAAATCATTATTCGCACGAACACGCTTTACGACAAAAGCGACCATTACGAGGTGACGCGCGAGTATATTTATGAGGAAAATGATGTGGTGTATTGGTGGAATAAGGAATTGCAGGAATTTACCGTGCTGTATGACCTTGGTGCCCAGCCCGGCGACAGTTGGGTCATCAAGGTCGGCACGGCAAGCCTCACCATGCACGTTGACGCGGTGGAGCAGTACGAATACGAAGGCAGAATCTTCAAGATGTTGCAAGTGAGCGATGTTGACGACCTTTTCAGCGGCACCATCGTGTGCGGCATCGGCCACCTCACCAGTTTCTTTCCCGAAAGATTGATGACGCGCGGCAAAGACTATCGCGTGGAAGGCATCCGCTGCTACTGGCGCGAGGGTGAACTGGTGTTCAAATACGGCGACAGGGATTGCGACGAGGTGTATGAGGAATTGCACCATGGCATTGATGAACCCGTTGAGAACCAATTCAATATCTATCCCAACCCGACCCGCAACGTCCTCGTCGTAGAGACGCACGGCCGTGCGTCTCTACAGGCCGAAACCTACCGCATCACCAACCTCATGGGCCAAACCATCCTCACAGGCACCATCACCGCCGAAACCCAGCAGATTGATGTGTCGAATCTGCCAATGGGCATGTATTTCATCACCGTGGGCGAGGCGACGCGGAAATTTGTGGTACGGTAAACAAACGGCATAATTTTTGTGGTAAACCCAATATTACGCGAAAGCCCATTGGACAATAAAACCAAGGGTCGAGCGTTATAAAACAAAATTGAAAACGGAGTAACTAACACCTAAAATCTATCAATCATGAAGAAATTAGTTTTAGCGATTGTCATGCTGTTCATGGTAACGAGCGTATTCGCTCAAGAACAAGAACCAAAAGTCCGTGTTCCCAGTGGCTATCAAGGCTTCCTCGAACAAGGCAACACTTGGCATTTCGACAAGAACATGCCCAACAGCATCAGCCTTTCAACCACCCATGGCTTCTATTTCAACGGCCACATTTACGCTGGCGTGGGTATCGGTGTCGATTTCAACAACGACCGCGCCTTGGTGCCTTTCTACACCAATGTGCGCTACCAGTTCAACAACACCAGAGTGGTGAGCCCAATCATTAGTTTGCGCCTTGGTTCATTCCTCGGTGACGGCATGGGTGCCTATGGCGATCTCGCCTTCGGCGTGCGTTTCGCTTCCAAGCGCGACTTCGCCGTCAGCGCCATGGTGGCTGGTACATACTACGACAAGATTAACGTATACTATTCTGGCTACGACGAAAACGGGAACTATGTCCATGGTGATCGTGCAGTCAGCCCCGCTGGCGTGTCTTTGCGCATCGGCATAGAGTGGTAATTGACAACTACTAAAAACAAAACGCCCGAGAAGTCATTCTTGGGCGTTTTGTTTGTTTAGAGCCTCAAAACAAAGGGCTGCCGCAAACCGCGGAAGCCCTAACTGTTAACTGAAAACTGCTAACTTCAAACTTATTTGAAAGCATTCTCGCTCAGTCCCTTGCCGCTCAAGGCCAAGTCCTTCATGTAGCCGGGCACTTCCTTGCCGAGGTATTTATCGACATAAATCTTGGCGAGGTATTGGCCGAGCATGAAGCCATGGCCGCGCAAGCCGGTGAGCATACCGACCTCGGGATCGACGATGTAGCGCGGTTCCATGTAGTAGCCGGCCCACACCGCGTGGAAGCCCACGCTGGCGAGGTTCGGAATCCAGTCGGCGAAGACTTCGCTGCAGATTTCGAGGAACTCCTTGCTGTTGTACTTCAGGTTCTGGCGCGCCTCGAAGGCGTCGCAGTCGGGCGAGGCGCAGCCGATGACTTGGCCGGTGTGCAGGAACTGCTGCCCGTACACCGCGCTGAAGCCCTTGTAGTGGCGGCGGTCGATGATCATGTCGAGCGAGTCGCCGTTGGCACCCAAGTTGGGCAAACGGCGCGTGATGAAGGCTTGGTGCTTCACGGGATACATCTGTGTATCAATGCCTAACATGTCGGTGAACTTCTCGGCACCCCAGCCCATCGCATTGACGAAATGGTCGCAGGAGAACTCCACAAACTGCTTGTCGTGGGTACGCACGAGAGCCACAAACTTGTCGCCACTCTTCTGCACAAAGACCAGTTCGCAGTCTTCCATCAGGCGACCGCCCTTTTCGATGGCGATGCCGCGGATGTAGTCGATGGTGCGGCCGGGCGTGGCTTGCCAGCAGTTCTTTGAAATCAAGGCATGGCTATACACGTTGCTGTCCATGTTCCACAGCGGCGAAATCTCCTTGCGGAAGTCTTTCTTGTCGATCATGTAGGCGTCGCTCCAAGCGCGTGAGGCATCAAGGGCCTTGTAGGTAGCTTCGTCGTGGACGAGGTTCACATAGCGCGTCAGCTTGAAGTCGATGTTGTGGACTTTCTGTATCTCCTTGAAAATCTCCAAGTTGTGGTTGGCGATGTCGGAAATGTCGGGGTTCGAGAAAGCCGGACGGCCACCCGCGATGCAACGCCAAGTGGCGCCGCGGTCGTAATTGACCAACACGGGGTTCTTGCCCGCTTCGGCGAAATAGCGGAACGCCGCGCTGCCCGCGATGCCGCCGCCCGCGATGAGCACTTCGACGCGCTCTTTCTTCACGTCGTTGCCCGTCTGGAACACGAAGGTTTCCTTGGCTTTCGGGTTATACACATCGCCCAAGGTGACTTGGTTGGCCAAAGGCGCACGCGGCGACGACTCGCCCATCACCTCGATGCCGTAGCCGCGCAAAACCTGCTTGGCACGCGACACGCAACGCTTGCCACGGCACGGGCCCATGCCCATGCGGGTGATGTGCTTCAGCTCATCAACGGAGATGAACTTGCGGTCGCCGACGGCTTTCAGTATGGTCTTCAGGTCCACGTCTTCGCAATGGCAGACGTAGGCATCCTCTGTCAAAATGGGTTCGTTATTGGGCTTGAAATCAATCGGTTTCGGGTATCTATCCTTCAAAATGAAACCACGAGCAGCAATCAGCTGTTCGCCATTAATGTCGGTGGCCTTTACGCGCACCACATGGGTCTTGTTGTCCTTGCGCAGCACCTTCTCAATCATGCCTTCGCCGACTTTCTTGCCGTTGTTGTCGATGAGGAACACCTCCTTGCCTTCCTCCACGTCATATTCGACGGGCAAGAAGAGCGTGTTTTTGTTGAGGTCGTAGCCGAAGATGGCCAAACCCGGGCAATGGTTCACGCATTGCATACATCCGATGCACTTGTCATAGTCCACCATCGGAACGGTGTTGGTCGAGGCCTTGGTGATGGCGTTTTGCGGGCAACTGAACGAGCAGGGATTGCAGGCGAAGCCGTAGAGGCAGTCGAGTTGCACGAAAGGCTTGGCCATCATGCGCTCCTTGTCGGGCAGGTTTGGCTTTTCCAAGATGCGCACGGGATGTTGCTGTGAGTCAATGTATTGCCTTGAGATTTCGAGGTATTCGTCGTAGTTGAAGCGGATGCCGAGGTTTTGGGCCACTTCGTAGGCGGCTTGCTTGCCGCGCAAAACGGCACTTGTGCCTTCGCCAATGCGAACCGCGTCGCCGCAGCCGTAGGTGTAAAGGCCGAAGACCTGTTTGCCCTTCGACAAGATCTGGTCGTCAGGGACGAGACCCGTACATATATTAATAATGTCGATGTCGTCGATGATTTTCTCGGTGCCTGGAATCGGCTTGAAGTTCTTGCATTCGGCGATGACGGCACCCACCACGCCCGTGTGGTCTTTGTTAGGGATGGCTTTCAGCAGCACGTGTGAGGTCATGATCGGGATGCCCAAGCGGCGCACGCGGTTGGCCTGCACGGGGAAACCGCCTTCGCGGTCCATGCCTTCGATGATGGCCTTGATGGTGGCGCCGGCCTGCATACCTTGGTATGAGGTCAGGTAGCCGATGTTGCCCGCGCCCACGGTGAGCACCTTCTTGCCAAGCAGCGTGTGTTCTTGGTTCATCATCTTTTGGAAGACGGCTGCGGTGTAAACGCCCGGCACGTCGTCGTTCTCGAAAGTCGGCATGAACGGCACGGCACCCGTGGCCACCACGAGATGCTCGGCATCGACATAGCTGATTTCTTGGGTCTCCACGTTCTTCAGGGCGATGCGCCTGCCTTCGAGCAAGTCCCAAACGGTGTTGTTCAGGAGGATGCCTTCGTGGCTGTCGCCGGCCAACGTCTTGGCGATGTCGAAGCCGCGCATTCCGCCGAATTTCTTCTCTTTCTCGAAGAAGAAGAACTGGTGCGTTTGCATGTTGAACTGTCCGCCGATGGTGGCGTTGTTGTCGATGACCATGTTCGGGATGCCAAGTTCGCTGAGTTTTTCGCGGCAAGCCAGGCCTGCCGGACCTGCGCCGATGATGGCGACGGTGGTCTTATATATTTTCACCTCGCGCTGTGGGTTCTCGGAAGGCTCGGGTTGGTAGCCTTTGGGAATCTCGCGCACTTCCTTCACGCCATCGACTTTGGTGATGCAGATGCGGCGGATTTTGCCATCGACCAGCATTTCGCAGGCACCGCACTTGCCTATGCCGCATTCGAGGCTTCGGTTGCGACCCGCAATGCTGTGACTATGAATAGGATAGCCCGCTTGGTGAAGGGCGGCGGCGATGGTCTTGCCTCGCTGACCGCGCACGGTTTTGCCTTCATATTGGAACTCCACAAGCGCTTCTTGCGGGATGTCCAAGATTGGGTGTTTCTCGATTTTGTACATGTAAAATGATTTTTGAGTCGTTAAATTGTGACCGCAAATTTAGGAAAAAGCATTTAGCGGTTGGATTTTTTCGCGAAAAAAATCCAACCGCTAAATGAGTACAAACTGCATCGTGCTTCTGCTGCTCTGCTTCACGAGGATTCTCTTTCCTTTAATGTATTCCTGTTCCAAGCCATCTTGGTAATGCCTGATAGTGAACAGTTGCAAGCCGTCGTTGTACTTGACGGTGAAATCGGCTTTGAGGCTGGCTCTCAGTTGTTTCAGTTTCTGCTCGTCGCTGTCGAAGCAGAAAGAGAGCATCAAGGCAGAGGTCTGGATCATGTTGGCATGGATGTTCAGGTCGGCGCAAACGGCGAATATGTTCTTGAGGTTGCGTTCGTCCATGAACGAATAGTCGCGCGGCGAGATGGAGACCAGCGTTTGGTTGTCCTTGACGATGAAGGAGGGGATGCTCTCGTCGTCCTTGAGGTGTTCGCCATCGATAACGGTGGGCGCGTGGTCAGGGTTGAGGAACGACTGCACCTTCAGCGTTATCCCCTTGTTTTGCAGCGGCTTGATGGTCTTTGGGTGGATGATGGTGGCACCGTAGAAGGCTAATTCTATGGCTTCGGAGTAGGGGATGTGCGGTATTTTCACCGTGTCAGGGAAGCGTTTCGGGTCGGCGTTGAGCAGGCCATCCACATCCTTCCAAATGGTGACTTCCTCGGCATCGAGGCAGTTGGCGAAGATGGCGGCGGTGAAGTCGGAGCCTTCGCGCCCCAGGGTGATGCTATGTTTGCCGTCGGCAGTGCCACCGATGAAGCCCTGCGTGAGGCACACGAGGCCACGAATATGTTCGTCGTTCAATTTGCTGGTTTTCAGTCGCGTTTCGTCCCAATCGGGGTTGGCGGCGCGGAAGTGGGTGTCGTCTTCAGCGATGACATATTTTCGTGCATCCAACCAGCGCGTGGGGATGTCGCATTTGCTGAGGTATTCTTGGATGATACTGGTGGAGATGAGTTCGCCATAGCAAACGGTTTGGTCGTATTGGTAGTCGTAGGGGGCATCGGTCTTTTGCAGTTTCTCCCAAAGTTCGATGAAAAGCCCGGCGATGTTTTCGGCAAAACCGGAGTCGGCATCCTCTCCGAAAAGCCCATTGATGATGCCGTCGTGGTAGGCGATGACCTCATGCAGGGCGTCCATACCGAGTTGGCCGTCGTGTTCGCGGAAGTTGGCCAGCACTTTTTCGAGCATGTTGGTCGTCTTGCCCATAGCGGAGACCACGAGCAGAATGTCCTCGTCCTTATGCTGGCCCACAATGTCGGCCAAATTGCGCACGGCATCGGCATCCTTCACCGACGCGCCGCCGAATTTATAGATTTTTTGGATCATTGATTTCGTTTTTGAAAATGCAAAAATAACGAATAATTTGGAATGCTGAAAGGTTTTAATTAATTTGATGATATTCAAATATATATCCGACAGCAAACGACAACAACCGTTTGTTCAACGGCTTTGTCTTGACAGGGTTTGCATATTTGCAGCGGAAAACTCAAATCTATATGCTCATGGAAATGGTTTATTGTCTCTATTTTTACTCATAACTTGCTGTTGGTTGACGCAAATTTACTATTTTTGCACTTGCAAACCTGCTTGCAGACAATCACGCTGCAAATCTAAGGTTTGCGGTTGAAAGTGAAATAATCATGTATAGGATAACAAAAGCAGAATATGCGGGCGACTATAAGGTTCTGATTACCTTCGAAGACGGGCATAAACGACTGGCTGACTTTTACGGATTTATTTCCAAAAGCCTGCATCCCTCCATACACAAATATATCGACAAAACGCTGTTCCAGCAGTTTGAGTTTGACAATTACGAAATCCATTGGGGCACACAATTCGACATTGACCCTTACGATATTTATTATGGCGAGTTTGAGGCTAAAGACAGTCCTTGTTTTGTCGATATGAAGCTGCAAAAACTCAATTTGAGCATGTGGAATAAAATGCCAAGGGCATCGAGGCCGAAGGCAGACAAACTGTAAAGAAGATTGTGGTAGAATAAAAATAGTAAACCTATGAAAATCAAATTCATCGGTGCGGCCCAGGAAGTGACGGGCAGCAAGCACCTCATCACCACCGACCACGGCAAGAAAATCCTCTTGGACTGCGGCATGTTCCAAGGCAAGGGCCTCGAAACCGACGCGGCCAACCGCAACATCATGGTCGACCCCAAGGAAATCGACTACATCATCCTCACCCACGCCCACATCGACCATAGCGGCCTGATACCGTATTTCCACAAACTGGGCTTCCGAGGCGAGGTCATCTGCACACCGGCCACCAAAGACCTGTGCAGCATCATGCTCCCCGACACGGGCTTCATCCAAGAGAACGATATGGAGTGGTTCAACAAAAAACGCCGCAAACAAGGTCTCCCTGCCTTGCAACCTCTTTATACCGAGAAGGATGCGCGCGCTTGCATGGACCTTTTCGTCACGGTCAGTTACAACCGTTACCTTTATTTGGACAACAACATTAAGGTAAAGTTCAACAACACGGGACACCTGCTCGGTAGCGGCTGCGCCATCCTCGAAATCGACGAGGGCGGCAAGATGACGCGCATCGGATACACTGGCGACATCGGGCGCGAACACAACTACCTGCTGCGTTCGCCCGAGCCTTTCCCGCATTGCGACTATCTCATCACCGAAGCCACCTACGGCAACCGCCTTCACAGCGACCGCACCAACGCCGAGCAACAGTTGCTGGACATCATCTACCACACCTGCGTGGAGAAACGCGGCAAACTCATCATCCCCTCGTTTGCGGTCAGCCGCACACAAGAGATTGTGTATCTGCTGAATAACTTCTACAACCAAGGCAAACTGCCCGAGAAGATTCCGGTATTCGTGGATAGTCCATTGGCCGTCAACGCCACCGAAATCTTCCGCATGTACGCAGACCTCTTCAACGATAACGTGAAGTACATGATCGAATACACCCCCGACCCCTTCGGATTCAACGGTCTGACCTTCGTCCGCGACATCAACAAATCGAAAGAGTTGAACGCCACGAAACAGCCGTGCATCATCATATCGGCCTCGGGCATGATGGAAGCTGGTCGCGTGAAACACCACATCGCGAACAGCATTGAGAACCCAAAAAACAGCATCCTCGCCATCGGCTACTGTGCGCCAACCACCTTGGGTGCCAAACTCTTGGCCGACCCCAAACCAGCCATGGTCTCCATTTTTGGCATCGAACACCCTGTGTTGGCCGACATTTTCGAAATCGATGCCTTCAGCGGACATGGCGACTACAAGGAAATGATCAACTACTTGAAATGCCAAGACCCGAGCAAAATCAAGAAGACTTTCATCGTGCACGGCGACCCCGAGGCACAACAATTCTACAAGCGCCAACTGCGTAAGGAAGGCTGGGACAACATCGTGATTCCCGAGCCTGGAGAGACCTTTGAATTGTAGAATTTCCTATTTTTGCAAAAAATTTCTGCAATGGCACAAAAACCCAGCATCCCAAAAGGCACCCGCGACTTCCTTCCGGAGGTCATGGTGCGCCGAAATTATATCTTTGATACCATCAAGACGGTGTTCAAACGCTTTGGTTTCCAACCGATTGAAACCCCTTCGATGGAAAACCTCAGTACCCTTTTGGGCAAATACGGCGACGAGGGCGATAAACTCCTCTTCCGTGTGCTCAACAGCGGCGACTTCATGAGCGGCGTGGAGCAAAACGGCGAGCCGCTTGAATCCATGAAACTGGCCTCGAAAATCAGCGAGAAAGGCCTGCGCTACGACCTGACCGTGCCTTTCGCAAGGTTCGTCACCATGTACCGCGAACAAATCGCTTTCCCCTTCAAGCGTTACCAAATCCAACCCGTTTGGCGTGCCGACCGTCCCCAAAAAGGCCGTTACCGCGAGTTCTACCAATGCGACGTGGATATCATCGGCAGCGATTCCTTGCTGAATGAGGCCGAGTTGGTCCAAATCGTGGACGAGGTCTTCAGCGCATTGAAAATCAATGTCATGCTGAAAATCAACAACCGCAAGGTGTTGGCAGGCATCGCGGAATACATCGGCAAGTCAGACGCCTTGGTCGATATCACCATCGCCATCGACAAGCTCGACAAAATCGGTGTCGAGGCCGTGAACGCGGAATTGGCCGAAAAGGGGTTGGAACAAACTGCCATCGACAAGCTCCAGCCTATCCTCTTCATGAAAGGCAACACACGGGAAAAGATTGCCCAATTGAAACCTCTGCTGACCAACGAAGTAGGCCAAAAAGGCATCGAAGAACTCGAAACCTTGTTCGACTACATCGACGACATGGAATTGAACATCGACACCGAGCTTGACCTCACCCTCGCCCGTGGCCTTAACTACTACACCGGCGCCATCTTCGAGGTGAAGGCCAAGGACTTCGCCATCGGCAGCATTTCCGGCGGCGGTCGCTACGACAATCTCACGGGCATCTTCGGTCTGCCGAATGTGTCCGGCGTGGGCATCAGCTTTGGCGCCGACCGAATCTATGATGTTCTCGAAGGCCTTAATCTGTTCCCCGAGACCATGTCGGAGAGCACCAAGGTCATCTTCCTCAACTTCGGCAAGAACGAGGAAAAATATTGCCTGAAATACCTCAACCAAGTGCGCAAACACGGCATCAACGCGGAAATCTATCCCGACGCGGCCAAGATCCAGAAACAGATGAAATACGCCAACCAACGCGCTATCCCGATTGTCGTCATAGCGGGCGAACAGGAGGTGGCTGAGGGGAAATTCACCGTCAAATGGATGAAAGAAGGCACACAGGAAACCGTGGAAGCGAACAAACTGGTGGAAACGATATTAAAAGAATAGCGCAAAGCGAAGTTTGAATCCCCCGCCCTTCGGGCACCCCCTTTCAAAGGGGGAAGCGCAAAGCGGCAGCAGGAGCGAAGCCCAGCCCCGTAGGGGCGACAGGATATTAAGCAGGCGGTGAAACGCAGCACAACCCCTGCATTTACAAAGAACAAACAACAAAACTCAACAAATATGAAAACCCATAAAATCTCATCCAAGGAACTGACCTTCAAACAGATAAACGAAATACTCACCAAGGGCTACAGGCTCGAACTCAGCGCCGACGCCATCAAGCGCATCCAGAAATGCCGCGACTACTTAGACAAGAAGATGGAGAACCAAGACAAGCCCATCTACGGCGTGACCACTGGCTTCGGCTCCCTCTGCGACCACAGCATCTCGAAGGAAGACCTGAGCACCTTGCAGAAAAACCTCGTCATGTCGCACGCCTGCGGCACGGGCGAGATGGTTCCCGAGGAAATCATCCGTCTCATGCTTTTATTAAAGGTGCAAAGCCTCAGCTATGGCAATAGTGGCGTGCAAGTCGTGACGGTGCAACGCCTCATCGACTTCTTCAACAACGACGTGCTGCCTGTGGTCTATAACCAAGGCTCGCTCGGTGCTTCCGGCGACTTGGCGCCTTTGGCCAACCTCATGCTGCCCTTGCTCGGCTTGGGCGAGGTGCATTATGAGGGCAAGATTTACCCTGCCGAGAAGATCCTCAAAAAGTTCAAATGGGAACCCATCACCTTGCAATCGAAAGAAGGCTTGGCCCTGCTCAACGGCACACAGTTCATGAGCAGCTACGGCACTTACATCTTGCTTAAAGCCTTCCGCCTCAGCTACTTGGCCGACCTTATCGGCACCGTATCCCTCGAAGCCTTCGACGGCCGCATTGAGCCTTTCTTCGACCAAGTGCACCAAATCCGCCACCACAACGGACAAATCGTCACGGCGAAGCGTGTGCGTGAGTTCACCAAGGGCAGCGAACTGATTGTCAGGGAGAAGAAACACGTGCAAGACCCTTACTCCTTCCGTTGTATGCCGCAGGTGCATGGCGCCTCGAAGGATGCCATCGACTATGTGGCCTCCGTGTTCAGCAAGGAAATCAACGCCGTCACCGACAACCCGACCATCTTCCCTGATGAGGATTTGGTCATCAGCGCGGGCAACTTCCACGGTCAGCCTTTGGCCATCACCTTGGACTTTTTGGCCATCGCCATGGCTGAATTGGGCAATATCAGCGAGCGCCGTATCTATCAACTGATTGGCGGCAAGCGCGGTCTGCCTTCCTTCCTCGTCGCCGAACCCGGCCTCAACAGCGGCTTCATGATTCCGCAATACGCCGCCGCCAGCATCGTCAGCCAAAGCAAGCAACTCTGCACGCCCGCTTCGGTCGATAGCATCGAGTCGTCGCAAGGTCAGGAAGACCATGTCAGCATGGGTGCCAACGCTGCCACCAAGGCCTTGCGCGTGGCCGAAAACCTTGAGCGCGTGTTGGCCATCGAACTGTTCAACGCCTCGCAGGCCTTGGAGTTCCGCCGCCCGCTGAAGTCGTCGCCCATCATCGAGAAGTTCGTCGCCGAATACCGCAAGCTGGTGGAATTTGTGCGCGTCGATAAGGTGATGTACACCGAGATCGCCAAATCGGTTGATTTTGTGAAGGATTACCCGTTGGCATTTGATGATTTGAAAAACGAATAAACCTTTGTAGGGTTGTCGTATCACGGCAGTCGCATGTGGAAATCGCAGCGGCTGCGACGTTGCGACAGCCCTACAAGCCGAAAAACAATGGAAACCACCCTGTCCAAAAAACGCCCCGTCGGAATGACAATCCTATTGGTGTTGTCGTTCATCAATGCCTGTTGGAGCATTTTTAGAGCCATTGTCATGCTTTTGATGAACCCAGTGATGACAAATCTGACGAAAAACGGCCAAATGGAGGAAATGATGACACCTTATTCCGCCATTTTCGGCGAGGAACAGATGCAAATGCTGACAGACGGGATGGATATCATGACACAAATCAGCCCAAGATACTGGCTGTTCATGATGGTATTGTTCATCGGCTCATTGTCAGGTGTCATTCGGATGTTCAAAGGCAACAAGCGCAGTTTCCATGTTTACGCCATCTCCCAGATTCTGATGCTCATCAACTCCTCAATGTATCTCTACCCCAAGTTGCCGCAGTCACCTTTCGTTTCCGACCTGTCGCTTACCTTAATCTTCATCATGCTTTACCGTCTGTATTTCAAGCGGATGGAGCTGTCAGCCCCCCCTCCTCAAAGCCCTGAACAGCCATGAGCAAGACATTAAGCAAAGGAAAAATCTTCAACCTCAAGCCCGAGATGACGTTGGCCATGAAACTCGCAGCCGCCTTCGCCATCACCTACTATGGCTTGCTGTTTGTCTTCGAAATCATCACAGTAATATACAGGCGCTATTACATCGACTCGTATTACTTCAACCAAGGGCAGGCAGCGGAAGGCACATCGGAATTTGTCATCCAGATTATCCAACTCGTCTTATCTGCCATACTGGTTTTCAGTCTAATACAAATCTTCAGAAAGAAAAACCACGGCAAAGCACTGTTTGTGGGCGCTTCGTTAGTCTTGATTATTTTCCAACTTCTCGTCACGGGACTGGTGCCTTGGTTGAAATATGCGCTTGAGGTATTGCTCGTGCTTATCATAGCGCCTATCCGCGTGAAGAAAAAGATAAGGACGAAACAAGAAAAACAGGAATCAGAAACCGTAGAGGAACAGACAAAAGAGCCGCAAGGCATCGTTACCGCAGCATCATCGCAGCCCGACCCACAGCCTTGACGAAGGTTTCCACCTCTTCCAAAGTGTTATACAACGCAAATGAAGCCCGTACCGTGCCCGGAATGCCGAAGCGCGTCATCACCGGCTCGGCGCAATGGTGGCCCGTGCGCACTGCCACGCCCATCTTGTCGATGAGAGTGCCCAAATCGTATGGATGAACACCTTCGATGAGGAACGAAACCAAGCCACTTCGTTGCTCCGCCTCGCCGATGAAACGGATGCCTTCAATCTCTGAAAGTTGCTGGATAGCAGATTGCAGGAGTTGTGTTTCATATTGCTCAACTTCATCTCTATCAATGCTTTGCAGGAACTGAATGGCGGTTTCCAAACCGAGAGCCGCGCCCACATTGGGTGTGCCGGCCTCAAACTTGAAAGGCAACACATTGAAAGTAGTTTTCTCAAAACTCACCGTATCGACCATCTCGCCGCCAAACTGGTATGGCGGCAATTTTTCCAACCATTCCGCCTTGCCATACAAGCCACCAATACCCATGGGAGCATACATCTTGTGGCCCGAGAAGACAAAGAAATCGCAATCAAGGTCTTGAACATCAATGGGATGGTGAGCAATAGACTGTGCCCCGTCGATGACCACGGGGATGCCATAGTTGTGCGCTATGGCAATCATCTGTTTGACAGGATTGATTGTGCCCAAGACATTGGAAATGTGCGCAATGGAGACAACTTCTGGACCTTCCTTCACAAGTTTCTCGTATTGTTCCAAATCCAACACGCCCTTGTCGTCCATCGGCACGACGAGCAACTGCCCATGATGCCGCTGCACCATCTGCTGCCACGGCACGAGGTTGGAATGGTGTTCCATTGCCGTAACCAAAACCTTGTCGCCTTCCTTGATGAAATAATGCTCAAAGGCCGTCGCTAAAAGGTTCAGCGATTCAGTGGTGCCGCGTGTGAAAACGATTTCCCGCGATTCCTTGGCGTGAATGAAATCGGCCACGGTTTGGCGGGCGTGTTCGTAGGCCTCTGTTGCCTTTTGGCTCAGGTAATGCACGCCACGGTGGATGTTGCAGTTCTCATGCAAGTAATAGTCGCGCTCGCGCTCAATGACGCACAACGGTTTTTGCGTGGTGGCGGCATTGTCGAGATAGACCAAGGGCTTGCCGTAAACCTGCTGGTCGAGGACGGGAAATTGTTTCCGTATTTCGTTGATGTTCATTTTATTGTATTTTGTTGGGCTGTCGTACCACGGCAGCCGCTTCGGGCAAATTTTCGTATGCGGCTGCCACGATGTGACAGCCCTACAGGTCAAATCTTCGAATAATCAATGTCAAAATTATATTCCTTCGGGTGGCTGCACCGCAACACGCAGGTTTCGCAACTCGACAGCTCACCGCGCAGGCGGCGTTTGATCATGTCGTCGATGTGCTCGTGCAACATTTCATTCCCGATGTGGTTGCTGACCTCAGCGGCGAAGGCATACATGAGCAGAATCCTCGCGTTGGCCTTGCTGATGCCGCGTTGGCGCATGTAGAACATCGCCTCTTGGTCGAGCTGGCCCGTGGAGGTGCCGTGCGAGCATTTCACGTCGTCGGCGTAGATTTCCAAAAACGGCTGGCTGTTGATTTTGGCCTTCGAGGTTAGCAAGATATTACTGTTATTCTGTTGAGCATCCGTTTTTTGCGCGTTCTTGGCCACATACACATGGCCGTTGAAAATGCCCGTGGCCTCGTCGTCCAAAATGCCCTTGAACTTCTCGTTGCTCGTGCAATGCGGCACGTTGTGGTTCACTTTCAGGTGATTCTCAACGTGTTGCGTCTTGTCGATGAGGTAAAGGCCATGAATCTGGGTATCAGCACCTTCGCCGTCAAGATTAACCGTATATCTGTTTCGGATGTCGCCGCCGTTGAAAGTGATGACCACGATTTTCAGGCGGCTGTCAGCCAGTTGCCTAATCTTGAACTCGCGTTGGATGGAAGCCTCGTTGTTCACGTTTTGCAGCACATACAACTCAAGGCTGGAATTTTCGTTGAGGACGATTTCGGACACTTTCGGCTCGGGCGTCAAATGTGCATCATCGTCATACTCAATGATTTCGCGGCTTTGGTTGGCGGCAATGATGAGTTGGTTGTCCATAATCACAGTTCCTTAATCCATTCGTAGCCTTTTTCTTCGAGTTCGAGGGCGAGGGTCTTGCCGCCCGTCTTGACGATGCGCCCGTCGTACATCACGTGGACGAAGTCGGGGACGATGTAGTCCAGCAATCTCTGGTAGTGCGTGATGACCACGAAGGAGTTCGTGTCGTTGTGGAGTTGATTAACGCCGTGCGCCACGATGCGGAGCGCGTCAATGTCGAGGCCGGAATCGGTTTCGTCGAGGATGGCGAGGCTCGGCTCTAACATGGCCATTTGGAAGATTTCGTTTTTCTTCTTCTCGCCGCCGCTGTAGCCCACGTTGACGAAACGGTTTTGCAGTTTTTCGGTGATTTCCACCATGGCCTGCTTTTCCTTCATCATCTTCATGAACTCGACGGTACTCATCGGCGGAAGTCCTTGATACTCACGCTTTGAGTTGACGGCAGTGCGCATGAAGTTCTGGATGCTCACGCCCGGAATCTCGACGGGATACTGGAAACTCAGGAAGATGCCTTCGTTGGCGCGGTCTTCGGGCGACATGCCTACGATGTTCTTGCCCTTGTACCAGATTTCGCCCTCGGTGATTTCGTAGCCCTCGCGACCCGTGATGGCAGCCGCAAGGGTACTTTTTCCCGTTCCGTTGGGTCCCATGATGGCGTGGATTTCGCCTTCATTGACACCCAAATTCAATCCTTTCAGGATTTCCTTGCCTCCGATGGAGACGTGTAGGTTTTTGATATTCAGTAGCATATCGATTTAGATTTAATATTCAAAATTTAAGATTCAAGATTAGGGATGATATGAAAAACTGTATGGATGAGGTTGACTATCATCAAGGCTGACTTTGCCGTAGCGCATGAAATAGGCGTGCCACGACCATTGGCTGAAGTCTTCGGATTTTATTTCAATTATTTCATTTTCAGGAATTTCCTTTAAAGACTTCTTCATTTCGACCAAAAAAGCTTCATCACGGCCATATTTCCCGATGTGGCTTACATTCAACACCATGCTGACCAACAAGACGGCGCTTGAGGCAATCATCATCCAATTTCGGTTTTTTTGCTTGATTTCCAACATCATAGCATTCACCATCGAAAGAGAAAGATACCCAAAGGCCAAGGCAAAGAAGGGCAAGGCTGCCAACATATAGAAATCGCGCTGCTTCACGCTCAGCATGATTGGCAACACACCCGTCAAACCAAGTATCAGGAAACTGAGGAAACGCTTTTTGTCGGGTGCAAACTCAAATACCTTGTGCATGTCTTTATTGATGATTTGGCTCATTATCAAGATGATGGAAAAAATCACCAATGGTGCAATCAGTTGCAGCAAAAGACTGAAAACGATGAAAAAGCGCGTTGTGGCCGTGGTTTCGTGCAGTCCGCCGCCAACCACCTGAAGGTTGATGTAATCCTTCAAATAAGCGAACGATGGCGGGAACACCAAAAACATCAAGCCCGACAGCACGGCCAGTGTGACTATTATTAATAAGGTGTCAATCGGGCCTTGAATCCAGCGGCGTTTTTCGTCGAAAATGCAGAAAATGACAGGGAAAACGAGCGGAAACAGTCCCGTGAAGCCTTTGGAAAGGAAAGCCGCAAACAATGCAATTCCCGCCATGAAAAGCCACATTTTATTGTTGCGTTGATAACTGATAATCATAAGATAAACCGACATTAGCACGAAAACCGACATGGTGTTTTCCAGCATGTTGTTCGCCGCGCTCCAAGTGACTATTGGCATACAAACCCAAAACAAAAGCGGCAGCCATGCCCAACGGAAGTTGTTCGTAGTGCGCCTCCAAATCAGGGCAATCAGCAGGGCGGCAAAGAGAAACGTCAGCATGGAATAGAGTTTTTCAACCCACCAATGGTCGCCCAACAGCCTGAAAGCCAGAGCTTCCAAGCCAAATACCAAAGGCGGATGCGAATGGAAAACAGGACCTATCGTCTGTGTGTAATGCGGGTTCCAAAACGAGCCCAAGCCACAGGCCATATTACGTGAAATGCAGGCGTATGTCACACCATCCACGAACATGCCTTCGGTCAATAGGCTGTTGCTCATCAGCATCAAGGCGATTCCGATGAGTAGCAACCAAAAGGGCGTGTTATTTGAACGGGTTTGTGACATTTATTCGTTTTCGTTGTAGAGACCCATTGAATGCGTCTCTACAGGTTATCCAACGCTGCCTTCCAATGTGATTGACAACAATTTTTGCGCCTCGACCGCGAACTCCATTGGTAATTTGTTCAGCACATCCTTGGCGTAGCCGTTGACAATCAGGCCGATGGCCTTTTCTGTCGGGATGCCGCGCTGCTGGCAATAGAAAAGTTGGTCTTCGGAGATTTTCGAGGTGGTGGCTTCGTGTTCAAGGATGCTTGTGTCGTTGCCGCATTCGACGTATGGCCAAGTGTGCGCGCCGCATTGGTCGCCTAATAATAAGGAGTCGCATTGCGAGTAGTTGCGGGCGTTTTCGGCTCTTGGGACGACCTTCACCAAGCCACGGTAGCCGTTTTGGCTGTGGCCAGCGGAGATACCTTTACTTATAATGGTGCTACGGGTGTTTTTGCCCAAGTGGATCATCTTCGTGCCTGTGTCGGCCTGTTGGTAATTGTTGGTGACGGCCACGGAATAGAACTCACCCACGGCGTTGTCGCCCATCAACACGCAACTCGGGTATTTCCATGTGATGGCCGAACCTGTCTCGACCTGCGTCCAAGAAATCTTGGAGCGGTTGCCGCGACAAAGTCCGCGCTTGGTAACGAGGTTATACACGCCGCCCTTGCCGTTTTTGTCGCCGGGATACCAATTTTGAACGGTGCTGTATTTTATTTCGGCATCGGTCTCGGCAATGATTTCCACGATGGCCGCATGGAGTTGGTTTTCATCGCGTTGCGGTGCTGTGCAGCCTTCCATGTAGCTCACATACGCGCCTTCGTCGGCTACGATAAGTGTGCGCTCAAACTGGCCCGTGTTGGCCGCGTTGATGCGGAAATAAGTGGAAAGCTCCAAAGGGCAGCGCACACCCTTCGGGATGTAGCAGAACGAGCCGTCGCTAAAAACCGCCGAGTTCAATGCGGCAAAGAAATTGTCGGTGTAAGGCACCACCTTGCCGAGATACTTTTTCACCAAGTCGGGGTGCTGCTTGACGGCCTCGCTGAACGACATGAAGATAACGCCGTGCTTGGAAAGCGTCTCTTGGAAAGTCGTCTTCACCGAGGTTGAGTCCATGACCGCATCGACGGCCACACCCGAGAGTTTCTTCTGCTCGTCAAGGGAGATGCCGAGTTTGTCGAAGGTGGCCAAAAGTTCGGGGTCGACTTCGTCGAGGCTCTGTTTTTGTTGGCGTTTGCGCGGCGCGGCGTAATAGATAATGTCCTGATAGTCAATCTCAGGAATGTCGAGATGCGCCCAATTGGGTTGTTTCAGTGTCTGCCAATGGCGGAATGCTTTCAAGCGGAACTCCAACAGCCATTCAGGCTCCTCTTTCTTCGTGGAAATCAGGCGGATGATGTCCTCATTCAGGCCTTTCGGCGCGAAATCGGTCTCAATGTCGGTCACAAAGCCGTATTCATAGTCCTTGCTTGTGACTTCGCTGATGATATTGTCTTTCGGATTCGACTCCATAGTTGCTATTTTGACGCGGGACGCGGGACTGCGGGACACGGGACAAACCCGTCTCGCGTCTCGTGTCCAAAAGTCTCGCGTCTCATTATTAAGAATGATTTCAAATTAGGCCGCAAAGATAAGAAATAAAGCGGTTTGGAAGATTATTGTACAACAATTTTTCCGATGACCGAATTTTGACGTCAAAACAACGAGGTTTTGTATAATTTTTAAATCATATAAAATATGATTTATATAATTGATAAACAATGTTATATAAAATGTAAAATTTCAAAACTTTAGATTTTTCCAATTGAAACTTTAGATTTTTCCGCTATAGACTTTAGATTTTTACTATTTTCCTGCACCATCAACAGCATCGATTATGTGTCGTGGAAAGATTGGAGAACGTATAATGGATAGAAAAAAGGCCTCGCCTATTCGACGAAGCCTTTGAAACATGATACAATTTGCTTATTGGATTAAGCAAGTTTGTATTGAAATTGCTTACTGGATTAAGCATATAGGCTGGATAGAATATGCCTTTGGCAACAAACTCCCTTTGTGGCTTTTCGGCTTTTTGTATTGATTCTTGTTGCTGCATTATGTTCTTTTGAAAAAAAAGGCTCCGCCATTCCGGCGAAGCCTAACAAACAAATTGCATTCTTGACAAACTTGGGAAGAACTAAAAATCATTCCTCATCGCGCACCAAGCGCACAGGGAACCCGTAGTAGCGGCTATAGCCGTGTATTTCGAGGTAGTCGCTGTCGAAGTTCAGGCTGTACGCGCTGTCGCTACCGTAGTAGAAGCGCGAACTCGACCAGTAGGTACCGTAGTAACCGCCTTCCCAGACCGAAGTCTCGTAGCGGCCGCTTGCAGCAGGCAAAAAGACAGCACCATTGGCCTCAAACATGTTCGTCCAATCGGCAGCGGTGATGGTGTTGCTCTCATAGTTCCCGCCGTTGGCACCGTTCAGGTCGTAGATGGAAGCCTCCCAATCGTTGGGCAGTAGAATGACACCGCCCACATTGTTCACAGTGGCCATGACATAGCGGATGCCTGAAAGCGTGGGACGTATATAGCACACATACTGCCATTCACTATAGGTCAAGGTCCTCCACTGGCCTTCGGCGTTACCACCATTACTAATGGCATTATACCCCCAGTCGGCTTGGCCTGTTTGGTCATAAAGGTTGGCATCCCATTCCCCGTAGGCAGAGTAGTCGCTATAATTGGTGCTGGTGCTCCAAGGTTGGTAGCACACGGCACCGTGGTTGTAGCCGCTTGTTCCCCAACCGAAAAGGTCTCGGTCAACATTTTGGTCGTCACTGTTCTGTCCAGTGGTAGTTCCAAAGTAATCCCATTGGCTGTCTGCAAATTTCCAATAGGGCAAGGCGGCACTGCCAATATACTGCAAGTTGCCTTGCGAGAAATAGACACGGTCGCCGTTGTCGTTGATGGTGAACTTGCCGCTGACAGCACCTGTTGGGGTGGTTCCAGGATTCATGTCAGCCGTAGCCGTCAATGTGATGCCTTCGTTCAGGTAATCATTGGCTGTGATGGCAGGAATGGCGGGGCGGCTACCCATATAATTTCCGTCATCAGTATAAACAGAACCTTCTTCCCCTTCTGCCAAAGCCGCTTGAGGTAATAAAATGGCCCAATGCTCACCGCTCCAACCTGGCAATTTGACAAGTCCGTTGTCCACTTGGCTGTAAGCAAAGCCGTTGGTTGAAAAATCGACCGTCACCTTGTTGTTCAAGCCCAAGATGCAGGTTGGATTGGCTGACAAAGTCGTGACATCAAATTTCACCAAGGCAGCCTTGTTGAGGAAGAAGGCGGTGTAAAGTCCAGCACCTGTAAAGGTCTCGTTGGATGTGGCAAATGAAATCACGGGATACTCACCGCTCGTCTGGTCACTAATGTTCACCGAACAAGAGGTAGTGCTTCCTGGGGTAAGGGTTTGGTCGGGTGTCTTGTTGCCGAGGAAGAAGAAATAGAGCGGTTCGCCCTCGGTCGGGTTGGTGATGTTGCCGGCGAAGGTGTTGCCGTTGTTGGTCAGCGTGCCCACGAACTTCTGCCCACTGGCCACATACACTACATCGCCATATTCAAAGGCCACCATGCCGTTGTTGGGGTTCACGTTAATCTTTGAACCGTCATGCACCTTAACGTCGAGGGTGATGGCAATGGTTCCATCCGCATTTGAGGAGGGCTGTTCTTGTTTTTTGCATTGCGACAAACCCAAAACGAGGGCGACTGCCGCCACAATCATGCTAATTCTTTTCATTGTTTTGTCTCCTTAATTGATTTGATTCCTTTTGTTTTGTTGATTTTTCTTGTTTTGCTTTTTTCTTTTCGTTGCGGCGTAGCCTAATCCCGCCGAAAGCAGGATGAATAGTCCGCCGCCTACAGGCGCACCATTGCCAAAGGTCTGGTGCGTGAAGTTGCCTTCATGGTTGTTCCCGAAGGTTTGGTGCGTAAAGGTGCCGTCGTAGTCGTTCCCAAAAGTTTGGTGCGTGAAAGTTCCTTCCGTAGTGCCACGGTTTCCTCTTCCAAGCACCCCTTGGTCACCTCTACTGTCGCTACCCTGTCCGAACAGGCCTTGCCCTAATGCGCCCATCGGCAGCGACAATGCCGCTGCCATCGCTAAGGAAAGCACAAAGGTTTTCCTTCTTTTTTTGATTTGCTGCTTCATAAGCGAAAGTTTTAGATTGATACTATGTGAA
>JBGUHI010000023.1:0-6702 GCA_045111995.1 Candidatus Limimorpha sp.
AGTCACATTTTTCGCCACATAATGCAGCGCATGGTTCAGTCCCGCGCAGATGAGGCCGTTGCAGAAGCCGTCGATGAACTCGCCGCCGGCCATCGAGGACGAAACCCCGCCCGCGATGCCGCCAGCGGCTATCATCGCCGTCTTTGTCCATACCGCTGGAACATTCTTAAGGTCGCACACGCCGCCAACGGCACCGCTTATCAGCGAGGCCACCGCGCCCGAGGCGAAGCCGCTCCAAAAGCTGCCTTCCTTGCGCATTTCACTCGCCGTGCCGGCCAACATGCCGTGGGCCAACGCTTGGAAACTCACCTGAGCCACCGTGCCCCATGTGGCACTTGTCGCGCTGGTAACGGCCGCACCTACCACGCTCGCCGCCGAGCCTATGCCAAAGGAGAACGCGCCCTGCAACGCGCCCACAATGGCGGCTCGGCCAAGACCCTCATATAGGGGACGGTCGTAAACAAAGTTTATCGCCGCCGTGGAGGCCATGCTCACCGCCGCGCCAATGGCCGCAGAGATGCCCAACACAGCAAGAGTGCACAATTCCTCCCCGCTCGGGTCAGTGTATTTCAAGGGGTTGTTCAGGCAATACGCATACCTGTTGAAGTTCTGAGAGAAGTCGGGGCATTGAACGTAATTGTCCACGGAGAGGAACGAGCTCATTACTGGGTCATACATCCGGCCGTTCATGTTTATCAGGCCAAAGGCATTGAGGTGCTCGTGCCCGGTATAGCCACGGTCGAACATCGGCTGCTGGGTGACGGTGCCTGTCCAAGTGTCGGGGTTGCGCATGTTGCCCCATGCGTCGAAGCTCTGCTCGCGCACGACGGTGCCGTTAGCGTCGGTTATCGTCGTCCACGAGCCGAGGTGGTCCTTCAGCACATAGTGCATGCTTTCCTCGCCGTTACTCTTCTCCACCACGGCGAACACGCCGAGCGGGCCGCTCAGGTAGGTGCGGTACACCGGCGACTTCGAGGCCTCTTCGATGATCTCGCAATTGCCGACGTAGGTCTTCACTTTCGTCCACATCATATTCACCGTCATCTGCCTGATACGCTGGTGGTCGTAGCCGTAGTCGTAAGCGACCATTTGACCCGTATGCGTGTTGATTCTCCTCACCTTGTCGAACATCGTGTAGTCGATGTCGAGCTGCGCGGTCGGGAAGGGGTTGCCGCCCATTTCCGCGCTGCTGATGGCGTGGGGGCGCAGCTGCCCGTCGGGGCCGATGTAGTCGTGCTGCGCCGAGGCGAACACCATCTGCTCGTCGGCCATCTTGTCCGTCATGCGCCCGAGCGCGTCGTAGGCCATGTGGCCGGTATGAACGCCGTTCAGCCAAATGCTGTCGAGGCGGTCGAGCTCGTCGTATCCGAATGTCTCTCTCAGGTTCCTCATCTTGTCGTATCGCGCCGCTAAATTACCAAAATCATCGTAATTGTAGCCCAAGTTCTGCAAAATATTTTGGTTTTTCACGGAATGGATGCCGCGTAGGCGGCCAGTTTCGGGTTCGAGGACGCGCCCTGTCTGCACGCCGTTGCCCGTCGCGAAGTTCGTAACCTGCCCGAGGGCGTTCTTCTCCAAAGTCTCCCAAAGGAGGTTGCCTTGCCCGTCCTCAATCTTGTGGCGCTGGCCTGTGGCCGGGTCATACACATTGCAGGCCGTGTAGCCCGTGGGATAGGTGACGGATTGAACCCGCAGCTGGAAGCCCGCAGCGTCGTCGTAGGCAAACGACGTGGTGTAGTCGGTGCCGAACAAACGTTCCGTCTTGGACGATAGCCTGTTCAGGTGCGCCGCGTCGTAGTTGTAGGTAATGGTCTGGTGGTCGCCATAGACGACTTGCCGCAGCAGTCCTCTCTGCCCCGGCGTTTCCGAATAAATCCAGCCCGTCTCGACCACTATCTGGTGCGTCTCGTCGATTTCGGCACGGGTGATGCACCGGCCCAAGGCGTCGTAGTCATATTCGGTCAGGTCGCCCTTCGGGGTCAGCGACGTGCGCAGCTGACCGAAGGCGTCGTAGGTTTCGGTGACGGGGCCGTAGTTCGGGTCGTGTATCTTGGTGCGGTTGCCCGCGTCGTCATAATCGAGCTTGATGCGGGTGTTCGGGTCGTCGCCCACTTGGGTGGATCTCAGCTTGCCGTCGGGATAGTAGAAATACTGTACCTCCGTCCCGAGCGCGTCCACCGACTTGGTCTTCTGACCGAGGTAGTTGGTGGTTTCGCTGCTTGTCCGCGTCTCGCCGTCGAGGGTGTGGAAGGTGCTCGCCGTCGTGAAGCCGTCATAGCTTATGCTTGTATGGGTTCCGTCAGGATGATAGGTGTACTGAAGGCGGAGCAGCCCGTCATAATAGAACGAAGTCCATTGCTTGGTGTCGCCGGGGAAATAAGGCAGGGTCTTCCTGAAAACGAGGCCCATGCTGTTGTATTCGGTGTCCTGGTAGATGGTGTCGCCGTGCAGCCCGTAGGTGACGGTGCGCAACTCGCGCCCGGCGGCATCGAAGAACACCTTCACCGGTGCCTCGCCCGAGATGCGCTTCCATGTGTAGTAGGCCGCCTTGGTGGGTGCATCCGGGTCGTAGAATACCGTTCTGAATTTCGCCCAGCGCGTGGCGGTGCAGCCGAAGGTGAGGTCGGGGTATTGCACCCACTCGGTCGAGCCGAGGTGGTTGGAACGGTTGTAATAGGTCGTCTGCCCGTTGCAGTCCGTGCTGCTGTATAGCTCTCCGTATTTTGCATTGAAGTGTGTTTGCGAGACATAGCCCATGGCGTTGGTCTCGGTTTTGGGGAACATGAAGCCTTGGTAGGTGTAGGATGTGGTGCGCGGGGCGGGGAAACCGTCCAACGAGGTGAGCATTTCGCTGGTCACGTTGCCGACAATGTCGTATTTGTAACTTGTCGAAGTGGCCAGTCGGTTGGCGTTGTTGCGGTTGCCTCCGGGATAAGACCCAATGCTCTCCACAAGGTAGGATGTGTTGCTCCTGTAGTGATAGGTGATCAGCGACTTGGAAACGCGAGAGTCGCCATTCTTCCATGCCCTCACTATCGTTGAGTCGGGCCTGTTGATGATCCAGTTGCCAATGTATGAATCATGATGGTAAAAGGTTTGGGTGTGGGTTATGTGATGTCCGTCCGTGGCTTGTGCCATCCACCACGGCGCAATGCCCTCATAAACGTCCGTCAGCTTGACCGTAGCATAGTATAGTCCCGCGCCTCCGTTGCCGCCCGAAGGCACGTCTATCCGGTAATGGTTCTCCGTCAGTGCGACTGACATGACTTCCCCGCTGCCGTTGTCGGGATTGTAGGCCCGAGTCCACTTTTTTGTTACTATGGGGACATAGACTTTGCGGTTGGAGTAATGTTCCATAAAGCCGTTTTCATATTGGTCTCTCGCTACAAGCCGGTCCAATGCGTTGTAAACGCTTCGGTCGGTAAGCGTTAGTGCCCTGTGTGTCATCAAAGGGGTTGTCGAATAATTGGAAACCACGCTGTCGAACCGCTGCCCGTTGATGTACGACTTTGAGACCATTCTCCTGAACCCGAGCACGCCTTTGCCATTGCGGTGGACGTATGCGTCGCTGTAGCCGTACACGGTGCTGACCACGGGCGTTCCCGCCATAGGATTGGAACTCGACACGCGTTTCAAGGCTTTCATCGAAAAAGGCATGGAGAAGATGTCGTGCTCCAGATCGTCCCAGTATTTCGACCATTTGTATATCTCGGAGCCGAATGTGGTCAGGTAGTCGTATTCGAACTCGGTCTTGTTGCCCATGCCGTCGGTGATGGTCTTCACCGAATAGCGGTTGGTCATCGTCGGGAGGATGAAGATGCTTTGGTTTCCCATGATGCCTACATTTTCCCTGCCCAAGAAGTTGCCGCTGCACAGAGTCATTTTAGACACCATGCCGCCAAGCCCGATGGCGCTCAGGTTGAATGTTTGCTTATGGGCGAACCTTGCCTTGTTGGTCCCGTCTCCTATCCTGATCAAGGGGCCGTAGAAGACATACAGCTTGTTGCCCTTTGCCACCACGAAGTCCGACTTGCCGTCGCCGTCCATGTCCGTCACCTCGAAATGCTGGTAGTCTGTATGATCCGAAGGAGAATCAAACATCCCGAAAGCGCGTTTTTCGGGATCAATGTCGGGCAGCTCGTCAGTAATGTCGAAAATGGGCCAGAAAAGCTTTGTTTCCATGAAATAATTGATTTGCCATCGGTAGGATTTTCTATCCGGGTCATCGCTTTTCGATTCTTCCACATAGCTTAGCAAGTCGCACTTGCCATCGCCGTTGAAGTCGCCCAACGAGATATGGTGCCGGTTGGACAGCATGTAGCCGGTGCTAAACTGCGTTGCGGTGGTCTTGGATGTCATCTTGTACACTACGGCATTGGAACGGGATTCAAGGTTCTGTCCGTCGGTTTCGCCGTAACCTTTCGCTTTATCACCGCACCAAATCTCGGTGATGCCGTCGCCGTTGAAGTCCGCCGCCACAAACACCTCGCCAGGAAGCACCAGACTGTTGGTGCGCTTCATGGCAAAGATGTTTCCGCCTTCATGGGTGATGTACAGCAGTTTTGGGATCGTGGTATTGCCGTCGGGGATCTGCATCACCATGTCCGTCTTGCCGTTGCCCAAGAAATCGCCTATCATCAGATTGGCCGCAAACCCCTTGCCGATGCACAATGCATCCTCGTCGTCATCCCATGTTTTCTCCGCATAGTCCAGCTTCCATTCACCCGAGCTGGTCCATTTGGTCAAGAAAGGGAATATCCTGACCTTTTTCATCGAAATACTATAAGGCCATCGCGAAACGGTTACTATGTCGTCGCGCCCGTCGCCGTTAAGGTCGGCCACATGCAGCGACTCCGTGTAAATGTCAAGCTCTATTTCTTGGAGAAAGTGGAACGAGCTCGTGCCGTTGGACAGGCCGTCGTTGAGATACACCGAGGCGCACTTCTTCTTTTTCTTGCTGTTTTTCTCATACACGGTTATGATGTCCTTGAACCCGTCACCGTTGAAGTCGCCGGAATACTTCACCTTGTTATGGAATGGGTTTCCGCTTTCCGCCAATACGGGCACAACAAGGTTTGATGAATTTGTGGAATAGTCGTTCTCTCCCCATTCAACAACCGTCTTGTTGTACGACACGCCGCTCCTTGAATAAGTGATGTCTTTCAACTTGTGGTAGTGGAAGCCGTTTTGCTCATTTTCCGCATAGTAACCAAAGTCGTAGCGGGCCGTTTCCTCAGTATCCCATGGGCTATAGACCTGCCAGTTGATGGAAACCGACTTGAGGATCTTGCTTTGGTGAAGCGTATGGTTGCCAACGAATGTGGTTTCCTCGTCACGCCTACGACCCGATTCGTATCCGAATTTCAGCACATAGCGCGGATAGAGGTTCGCGCCGGCATTCCCCGTATAGCTGATTTTCTTCACACAATAATGCGCTCCGCCCTTGTCGTATTCAAACGTCATGTAGTTGCCTTCCCTGTCCTGTACTTTGCTGAGAAGCCAAAGAGCAACCTCGTATTCGTTGCCATCTTCGCTAATCTTGTATGCAATCTTCGAATTGGGGGTGAAGCCGTATTCCATGACAAGGCCGTCGGAAGTCCACACCTTGAACTTGGCGGGGCCGTTCACAATCGTGTCTTCCGTATAGGACACGATCTTGCTCATGCCGTCCACCTCGGTGCGGTATTCGGCGTTGTTGCTGCCATAGGTGCCTTGGATCCCCATTAGCCGCTGGCCGTCCAATGCAAAGCGGTCCTTGTCGAAATTCACGCCCTTCTTTCTGCCGTCGAGAAACAGGTTCTCTGTAACGCGCGAGATGGCCGACAAGCCGCCCAAGGTCCAGCCCCAACCCAACAGGCCGTTGCCGCCCTGGCTGTTGTAGGTTATTGATAGATTGGGTTGGATTCCCTTGATTCCTTCAGGCAACTCCAAAGGTATGGTATAGGTCGCCGCGCCCAATCCGCCCACATCCACCACGCCGCCGATGGCTCCGACAACTCCTGTTCCAGAACCGTTGGGGCCTCCCGTCACCCCCGCCGTGGGTGTTTGGAGGTCGTTTTGTGCCTCATCAATGAAATCGTATATCTGTTGGCCTACTGCTGCATGGCCTAACACAGCCATTAATAATAAGGTGTAAATCGCTTTTCTCATTTTTTCTTCTGTTTTTAAGGGTTAATGCTTGATTACTTTCCAAATGCGCGTTTGGCCGGCGACCTCGATGCGCAGCACATACACACCCGCCGCATGGCCCGAGAGGTCGAAGCCGATGCTTTCGCCGGACAGCGTCTTGCGGCTGACGACGGCGCCCGTGGGCGCGTAGAGCACGGCCTCAAGCCGTGTGCCTCCGTCGGCGTTGCCCACCCCGACGGAGAACTGCCCATCGGTGGGGTTCGGATAGAGCGCCAACTCGAGACCCGACAGCGTGTCGGTCGCAGAGGCTAACAAAGGCGCGGCGGCAGAACCGCCACGGCCTTGCCCGTCGCCGCTCTGGAACGAAAAGGTGCGGGCGATGCGGTTGCCGTTGGCGTCGTAGGAGAAGCTGACCGTGCCGTCTTGCTGTGCAAGGCAGGGCACAGCGGCTGCGGCCAGCAGTAAAGTCAGGATTGCCTTGGAAATAAATGTCTTCATAGGGCTTATGTGTTTAAGTTGTCATTCTCCGTTTTTGCGAACGACACAACAAAAAAGCGTGGATGTCTTTCTTAT
>JBGUHI010000024.1:0-24685 GCA_045111995.1 Candidatus Limimorpha sp.
CCATTTCGGGTGCCTCGACAAACCTATGTTTCTCATTATGAATAAATTATAAATTTGATGATTTTTTTGTGACGAAGTCAGGAAAAAATCTTGTTCCGCATTACAAATGCTGATATTCAATGCGTTCGGATTACAAATCCGAACGAACGGAGAGCAGACGATGACAATGCATTAAGCCAAGTCCCGAAGGGACGACCCTAACTCACCCCGATACGCAGTATCGGGTTTTCATCATTCAATAAAGCAGCAAGACTTCTACGTTTGTTATTCTATCGCACAATCAATTCATTATCAACCTAATGCAAGAGAAATAATAAAAAAATGCACCAAATCTGGTGCATTTTTTATCAAAAACTGCACTTTTTTCAGTGCATTTTTCGCTTTAATCGGATAATAAATTGAAAATCAAGCCTGTGCCGTAGGCGTGCCTATCGGGAAGGGAGCCACATTGCTGCCTCCATCGTGGATGGTGCCAAACTGCTGCTCATACTTGGCGATGTTGTCGGCCAAAGCCTTGTACAAACGCTTGGCGTTCACTGGATTCATAATCACTCTTGAACGCACCTTGGCTTTGGGCGTGCCCGGCATCATCTGCGCAAAATCGACGATGAACTCATTGGGCGAGTGGGTGATGATGGCCAAATTGGAGTACTTGCCCTCGGCAATCTCGTCGCTGATTTCGATATTCAGTTGGTTTTTCTGATTGTTTTCCATAATGATTTGATATTAAAAAGCGGGGACAGCCTTTCGGCCGTCCCCGCAAAGTTAGTAATTATTTAGTTCCCAGCCTTTTCTTGCAGTTCCTCGTATTCGTCGCGAGAACCCACAATCAAGTCTTCATATTCGCGCAGACCTGTGCCGGCAGGGATCTTGTGACCGACGATCACATTCTCCTTCATGCCGAGCAGGAAGTCGCTCTTGGCAGCGATGGCGGCGTTGGTCAGCACCTTGGTGGTCTCTTGGAAGGAGGCTGCCGAGATGAAGCTGTCGGTCGCCAAAGCGGCACGGGTGATACCTTGCAGCACCTGCGTGGCCGTGGCCGGACGTGCCGGACGCACCTGAGGCAGGGCCAAGTCCTTACGCTTCAGGGCAGACTCTTCCTCACGCAGCTTCATGGCCGAAACGATTTCGCCCTTCTGCAGCTTGTCGGAAGCACCGTTGTCCTCCACGAAGAACTTGCCGTAGATGTCGTCGTTTTCCTCTTGGAAGGTCAGCTTGTTCACTAACTCGCCTTGCAGGAAGCGGGTGTCGCCCGGGTCGATGATTTCGACCTTGCGCATCATCTGGCGCACGATGACCTCAAAGTGCTTGTCGTTGATGACCACACCTTGCTGACGGTAAACGCTTTGCGCCTCGTTGACGATGTATTCCTGCACCTTCATCGGGCCCATGATGGCCAAGATGCTGGCCGGCGTGATGACGCCTTCCGAAAGCGGTTGGCCTGCCTTCACGAAGTCGCTCTCCTGAGCCAAAATTTGCTTGGAGGTCGGGACGAGGTAACGCTTCTCCTCGCCGGTCTTGGCCGTCACGACAACCTCACGGTTGCCGCGCTTGAGTTTCTTCTCAAGGTGGACAATGCCGTCGATTTCGGAAACCACCGCCGGGTCGATGGAGTTACGGGCCTCAAACAGTTCTTGCACACGCGGCAGACCGCCGGTGATATCGCCGCCTCCAGAGACGTTACGCGGGATACGAACCAACTGGTCGCCTGCGACAATCGCCTCGCCTTCATCCACGACAACGTGGGCATCGACGGGCAAGTCGTAAGAAACCATAATCTCGTCGTTATCATCGACAATCTCGATGAGCGGGTTCTTGGCACCTCTCCTACCCTCGATAATGACACGCTCGTTGAAGCCTGTCTCAGCGATGGTTTCGTTGCGGTATGTCACGCCTTCGATGACATTCTGGAAGCGCACTTTTCCGCTATGCTCTGAGATGATGGTGGCGTTGTAGGGGTCCCATTCGCAAATCTTGTCGCCTTTCTTCACTTGGTCGCCCGACTTGTAGTACAACTTGGCTCCGTATGGGATGTTAGTCGTCATCAAGACGACATCGGTGTTGTTGTCGTGCAGTTTCAGTTCGGCGGAACGACCAATGACAATCTGGTAGGAGTCGTCGTCCTTGTTGACCTCAACGGAACGGAGTTCGTCGATTTCAAGATAACCGTCATACTTGGCCTCAGTGCTGTTGGCCACCAAGCCCTTCGAGGCCTTACCACCTTGGTGGAAGGTACGCAGGGTCAGCTGGGTACCAGGCTCGCCGATGGACTGTGCGGCAATGACACCCACGGCCTCTCCTTTCTGCACAAGCTTGCTCGACGACAAGTTGCGGCCGTAGCAGTTGGCGCACACGCCGCGCTTCGACTCGCAAGTCAGCACAGAACGGATTTCGACACTATCGAGCGGCGACTCGTCAATGGCCTCAGCAATGGTCTCGTTGATTTCTTGACCGCTGGCCACGATGAGTTCGTTGGTCTGCGGGTGGGTCACGTCATGCAAAGCCACACGTCCGAGGATGCGGTCATACAGCAGGGAATGCTTGCCAGGTTCCTTGATCTCCTCGCCACGAGAAATGGTCATGCCACGGAGCGTGCCGCAGTCCTTCTCGGTGATGATGACATCGTGGGCCACATCGACCAGACGACGGGTCAGGTAACCGGCGTCGGCGGTCTTCAGGGCAGTATCGGCCAAACCCTTACGGGCACCGTGGGTGGAGATGAAGTACTCCAACACGGACAAGCCTTCTTGGAAGTTGGAAAGAATCGGGTTTTCGATGATTTCGGAGCCGCCCGAGCCAGCCTTCATAGGCTTGGCCATCAGGCCTCTCATGCCGCACAACTGCGACACCTGAGCCTCCGAGCCACGAGCACCGGAGTGAAGCATCATATACACAGGGTTGAAACCTTGGTCGTCGCTCGACAAAACCTGCATCACAGATTGAGTCAGTTTAGCATTGACATCGGTCCAAAGGTCAACGATTTGGTTGTAACGCTCATTCGGACCCATGAAGCCCATCTTTTCATATTCACGAATCTGCGAAGCTTGGGCATTGGCCTCTGAGATAAGCGCGCCCTTCATTTCAGGGACAAGGACGTTACCCAAGTTGAACGACAAGCCACCTTTATAGGCGCGATAGTAACCCATGTTCTTGATGTCATCCAAGAACTTGGTCGTGACTGCCGTTCCTTCCATACGCACCATGTCGCCGACGATGCTACGCAACGACTTCTTGGTCAACAACTCGTTGATGAAGCCATAATCCTCAGGAACCACTTGGTTGAAAAGGACGCGGCCAACGGTGGTCTCGACCAGTTTCGTGACGAGTTTGTCTTCCTCACGCACCTTGACGCGCACCTTGATGATGGCGTGCATATCGGCACGACCTTCATTGTGGGCGATGATTACTTCCTCGGGCGAATAGAACGACATGCCCTCACCTTTCACAGGATGCTCGGGCGTGCTCTTGCGCGGCTTGGTGATATAATACAGACCCAAAACCATGTCTTGCGAAGGCAGCGTGATAGGTGCGCCATTCGAAGGGTTCAGGATGTTGTGCGAAGCCAGCATCAGGATTTGGGCCTCAAGCACGGCGGCGTTGCCCAACGGTACGTGGACAGCCATCTGGTCGCCGTCGAAGTCGGCGTTGAATGCCGTACACACCAAGGGGTGCAGACGGATGGCCTTGCCTTCGATGAGTTTCGGCTGGAAGGCCTGGATACCCAAACGGTGCAGCGTAGGAGCACGGTTCAGCAAAATCGGGTGGCCTTTTAGGATATTCTCGAGGATGTCCCAAACGACCGGATCCTTGCGGTCGACAATCTTCTTGGCCGACTTCACTGTCTTGACGATGCCGCGCTCGATGAGCTTACGGATTACGAACGGCTTGAACAGTTCGGCGGCCATGTCCTTAGGCAGACCACATTCGTTCATGTTCAGGTCGGGACCGACCACGATAACGGAACGGCCGGAATAGTCGACACGTTTACCGAGCAGGTTCTGACGGAAGCGGCCTTGCTTACCTTTCAAACTGTCGCTCAACGACTTGAGCGGACGGTTCGAGTCGGTCTTCACCGCACTCGACTTGCGCGAGTTGTCGAACAACGAGTCGACGGCCTCTTGAAGCATACGTTTCTCGTTACGCATAATCACGTCGGGAGCGTTGATTTCAATCAGTCGTTTCAGGCGGTTGTTGCGGATGATGACGCGACGGTAGAGGTCGTTCAGGTCGGAGGTAGCGAAACGGCCACCATCCAACGGGACGAGCGGACGGAGTTCCGGAGGAATCACCGGCACCACTTTCACGACCATCCACTCGGGACGGTTCTCGATGTGCGTATTGGCCTCGCGGAAAGCCTCAAACACTTGCAGGCGCTTCAGCAGTTCCTGTTTCTTCTGCTGTGCCTTCACCTCATTGGCCTCGGCACGCAGACGGTTGGCTTCCTTGTCAAGGATAAGACCTTCTCCTTGCGCATCGGGTTGGGACAGGCGCGACAGCAGGTCGTAGATGGCGTCGGCACCCATCTTGGCGATGAACTTGTTCGGGTCGTCGTCGCTCAGGTATTGGTTCTCGATTGGGATCATCTCCATCAGGTCGAGATATTCTTCCTCGGTCAGGAACTCCAGCTTGGTCACCTTGCGGCCATCGTTGTCGTTCGGGATAGGTTGTCCTTCCAAAACACCGCCTTGGATGACGATATAGCGCTCATAATAGATAATGGAGTCGAGCTTCTTCGTGGGGATGCCGAGCAAAGCGCCAATCTTGTTGGGCAACGAACGGAAATACCAGATGTGGGCGACGGGCACCACCAAAGAGATGTGGCCCATGCGCTCACGACGGACTTTCTTCTCGGTCACCTCAACACCGCAATGGTCGCAGACGATGTTCTTATACCTGATGCGCTTGTACTTCCCGCAGTGGCACTCCCAGTCCTTGACGGGACCGAAAATGCGTTCGCAGAACAAGCCGTCGCGCTCGGGCTTGTAGGTGCGGTAGTTGATGGTCTCGGGTTTCAGAACCTCGCCATACGAACGTGCAAGGATCGATTCCGGCGAAGCCAAGCTCACCGTTATGCTAGCGAAATTGCTATTTACAATATTATTAGTTGCCATATTCCTTTCTGTTTATTACTAGCATTAAACATCAATTCAAGACTCTGCCTCCCTTGTCCTTGAAGGTAATCTCCAGTCCCAATCCACGGAGTTCGTGGATCAGCACGTTAAACGACTCGGGGATGCCTGGGACAGGCATATTGTCGCCCTTCACAATCGACTCGTAGGCCTTGGCGCGACCGTTCACGTCGTCCGACTTCACGGTCAGGATTTCCTGAAGCACGTTGCTGGCACCGAAGGCTTCGAGTGCCCAGACCTCCATCTCACCGAAGCGCTGGCCGCCGAACTGGGCCTTACCGCCCAAAGGCTGCTGCGTAATCAGTGAGTATGGTCCGATGGAACGGGCGTGCATCTTGTCGTCCACCATGTGGTGCAGCTTCAGCATGTAGATGTATCCCACGGTGGCAGGTTGGTCGAAGGGTTCGCCCGTCTCGCCATCGTAGAGTTGCATACGTCCGTTGTCAGGCAAGCCCGCTTGACGCATGTACTGGTTAATCTCTTCGAGCGTGGCACCGTCGAAGATAGGCGTGGCGAACTTCAGTCCGAGTTCGTGGCCGACCCAGCCGAGTACGGTTTCGTAAATCTGGCCGAGGTTCATACGCGAAGGCACGCCCAACGGGTTCAGAACGATGTCGACAGGAGTGCCGTCGGCGAGGAAAGGCATGTCCTCGGCACGGACAATCTTCGACACGATACCTTTGTTGCCGTGACGACCGGCCATCTTGTCGCCAATCATCAGCTTGCGCTTCTTGGCCACATACACCTTGGCCATCTGGACGATGCCGTTCGGCAGCTCGTCGCCCACGCTAGCCACATACTTCTCGCGGTTGTAGCGGCCTTCAATCTCTTTGTGCTTCACCGTGTAGTTGTCGATGATGGCACCGATCATCTTGTTGGTCTTGTCGTCTGACGTCCACTTGTTCGGGTTGACCGACAGATAGTCGATTTCGTAGAGGGCCTTGGCCGAGAACTTGGCCTTCTTGGGGATAAGGTTCTCCTTGAAGTTGTTGAACACGCCCGTCGAGGTGCGACCGTTCAACAAGGTCATAAGTTTCTCAACCAAAACGTCTTTCAGGGCACCCAACTCCTTTTGGCAGGCGGCGTCGATCTTGGCGATGTCTTCCTTGTCCTTGGCGCGAGCCTTGCGATCCTTTTGCAGGCGCGAGAACAAGCGCTTTCCGATGACCACGCCTTTCATCGAAGGACCAGCCTTCAGCGAGGCATTCTTCACGTCGCCGGCCTTGTCGCCAAAAATGGCGCGGAGCAGTTTCTCCTCAGGCGAGGGATCCGACTCTCCCTTCGGCGTAATCTTACCCACAAGGATGTCGCCTTCCTTGACTTCGGCACCCACACGGATGATACCGTGTTCGTCCAAGTCCTTGGTGGCCTCGGTGCTCACGTTCGGGATGTCGTTGGTCAGCTCTTCCAAACCACGCTTCGTGTCGCGCACCTCAAGGGTGAACTCCTCGATGTGGATAGAGGTGAACAGGTCTTCCTTCACGATGCGCTCCGAAATCACGATGGCATCCTCATAGTTGTAACCCTTCCAAGGCATGAAGGCCACTTTCAGGTTACGGCCCAGTGCCAAGTCACCGTTTTGTGTGGCGTAGCCTTCCGTCATGATCTGGCCGAAGGTCACGTGGTCGCCACGACGCACGATAGGCTTGATGTTGATGCTCGTGTTCTGGTTGGTACGGGCATACTTCGTGAGATAGTAGGTCTTCACGTCGTCGTCGAAACTCACCAGACGCTGCTCGTCGGTGCGGTCGTACCTGATGACGATTTTCTTCGAGTCGACGAAAATGACTTCGCCCTCGCCCTCGGCAGTGATAAGAACGCGTGAATCCTTGGCAACAGAGCGTTCGATACCGGTGCCCACGATAGGACTTTCGGGATTCATCAAAGGTACAGCCTGACGCATCATGTTCGAGCCCATCAAGGCGCGGTTGGCGTCGTCGTGCTCCAGGAACGGGATCAACGAAGCGGCGATGGAGGCAATCTGGTTGGGACCCACATCCATCAAGTTGATTTCCTCTGGGGCAACGATAGGATAGTCGGCAATATAACGGGCCTTGATTTCCTTTTCGGTCAACCTTCCGTCCGTGTCGACGGGAGTGGTGGCCTGGGCGATAATCTTGTCTTCCTCAAACTCGGCGGTGAGATACACGGGATCCTTCTTGAAGTCGACAACGCCGTCAACCACTTCGCGGTATGGCGTTTCTATGAAACCAAGGTTGTTGATCTTTGCGAACACGCAAAGCGACGAAATCAGGCCGATGTTGGGGCCTTCAGGGGTCTCAATCGTACACAAACGACCGTAGTGCGTGTAGTGAACGTCACGGACTTCGAAACCGGCGCGGTCGCGCGACAGACCTCCGGGACCCAATGCGGAGATACGGCGCTTGTGCGTGATTTCCGAAAGCGGGTTGGTCTGGTCCATGAACTGCGACAGCTGGTTGGTGCCGAAGAACGAGTTGATGACCGACGACAGTGTCTTGGCGTTGATCAGGTCGATAGGCGTAAACACTTCGTTGTCGCGCACGTTCATGCGTTCGCGGATGGTGCGAGCCATACGGGCCAAGCCGACACCGAACTGGGCCTGCAGTTGCTCGCCCACGGTACGGATACGGCGGTTGCTCAAGTGGTCGATATCGTCGATCTCGGCCTTGCTGCTCAGCAGCTCGACCAAGTATTTGATGATGGCGATGATGTCTTCCTTGGTCAGGACTTTGACGTCATCGGGAATGTCAAGGTTAAGCTTGCGGTTGATGCGGTAACGGCCCACCATCCCCAAGTCATATCTCTTGTCGGAGAAGAACAGTTTCTCTATGATGCCACGGGCTGTCTCCTCATCGGGCGGTTCGGCATTGCGAAGTTGGCGGTAGATATATTCGACAGCCTCTTTCTCAGAGTTGCTGGGGTCTTTTTCCAAGGTCTTGAAAATGACCGAATAGTCTGAGATTCTGTCATTCTCGTCACGTTCCGACTCGCTATGGAGCAGAATCGTCTTCACGCCGCTGTCCAGGATTCTCTGTATGTGTTCTTCCTCAAGAGTCACGTCACGCTCGATGACGACCTCGTTACGCTCGATGGACACACATTCACCAGTGTCCTCGTTGACGAAGTCCTCGTAGTAAGTGTGAAGCACGCGAGCGGCCAGTTTGCGACCCAGCAGGCGCTTCAAGCCGGCTTTGGAGACCTTCACCTCTTCGGCAAGGCTAAAGACATCGAGGATATCCTTGTCGCTCTCGTAGCCAATGGCACGAAGCAAGGTGGTGATGGGCAATTTCTTCTTGCGGTCGATGTAGGCGTACATGACATTGTTGATGTCGGTCGAGAATTCCATCCACGAGCCTTTGAACGGGATGATACGAGCCGAATACAACATAGTGCCGTTGGCATGTTGGCTCTGGCCGAAGAACACACCGGGCGAACGGTGCAGTTGTGAGACCACGACACGTTCGGCGCCGTTGATGACGAAAGTGCCGCGAGGCGTCATATACGGGATCATGCCGAGATACACGTCTTGGACGACGGTCTCAAAGTCTTCGTGTTCCTCGTCGTTGCACGAAAGCTTCAGTTTGGCTTTCAGAGGAACGCTATAGGTCAGACCACGTTCGATGCACTCCTCGATGCTGTATCGAGGGGCGTCGATGTAATAGTCAAGAAATTCGAGTGTAAAATTGCCTCGCGCATCGGTGATGGGGAAATTCTCTGCGAAGACCTTGTAGAGGCCTTCGTTTTTCCTATTGTCGGGATTGGTCTCCAATTGGAAGAAATCCTGGAAAGACTGAAGTTGAATATCCAGGAAATCAGGATATTCGAACGACTTCATGATTGACGCGAAGCTGATTCTTTCAGTTGATTTTGTTGCCAAGGTGTTTATTGTTTTTAGGTGATGTAATGGGAGGGACGAACGAACGAAGAGGGGAAAATCGCATAAAGCGAAAAATCGGCACAAACCTCAGCCCCTATTTCGGGACTGAGGTTGAATGCCGTTATAAACGGAATTTGAATCCTTATTTCAATTCCACTTCCGCACCAGCCTCTTCAAGTTGGCTCTTCAGTGCGTTAGCTTCGTCTTTGCTCACGCCTTCCTTGATGGTCTTGGGGGCTGCGTCAACGAGTTCCTTGGCTTCCTTCAGACCGAGGCTGGTGAGTTCCTTCACCAACTTCACGACGGCCAACTTCTGAGCGCCAGCGCTCTTCAGGATAACGTCGAAAGAAGTCTTCTCTTCAGCAGCGGCAGCAGCGCCACCAGCAGCAGGAGCAGCAACAGCAACAGCGGCGGCTGCGGGTTCAATACCGTACTCTTCCTTCAGGATGTTAGCGAGTTCGTTCACTTCCTTCACGGTGAGATTGACTAATTGTTCAGCAAAAGCTTTAAGATCTGCCATTTTACTTTTATTTTAAATTGTTAATACTTGCTTTTATTGGTTTGAATGTTCCACATTCGATATTATTCTGGTCTTTCGGACAAAGTCTCGAGGATGCCGCTCAACTTGTGGCCACCCGATTGCAGGCCGCTGATGATGTTCTTCACCGGCGATTGCAGCAGGGCGATGACGTCCGCAATGAGGTCGTTCTTCGACTTGATGTTGCACAGGGCATCGATCATGTCGTCGCCATAGTAGCAGCATTCTTCGATGAACGCGCCCTTCAGGATGGGACGGTCACTAGTCTTACGGAAACTCTTGATCAGCTTGGCGGGAGCATTGCCAGTCTCGCTAAGCATCAGCGCAGTCGATCCTTTCAGAACGTCGTAAAGACCTTCATAGTCTTTATCCATCTGCTTCATAGCCTTATGGAGCAGCGCGTTCTTGACAACGATCATTTTCACACCACTGTTGAAGCACTGCCTTCTCAACTGGCTCGTCTTCTCGGCGTTGAGGTCGGAGACGTCTGTCAGGTAGAAGTTGGGACAGGCTTTCAGTTCACTGAGTATGGAGTCGATGAGGACTTGTTTATCTTCTTTTCTCATTTCAATAACTTCCTTTCATTTAGTTTGCTACTGATTTGACATCGATCTGCACACCCGGGCTCATCGTGCTAGAGATAAATATGCTCTTCACATACGTACCTTTAGCAGCGGCTGGTTTCAACTTGATAACGGTTTGGATCAGCTCCTTGGCGTTATCAAAAATCTGTTCCGGAGAGAAGCTCACCTTAGCGATTCCTGCAGCAATGATACCGTATTTGTCGACCTTGAAGTCGATCTTACCGGCTTTCACTTCTTGAACAGCCTTTGCGACGTCCATCGTAACAGTTCCTGTCTTCGGGTTGGGCATCAAGCCACGGGGACCAAGAATACGGCCCAGGGCGCCCACCTTCGGCATGATGTTAGGAGTGGTGATCACAATGTCAATATCGGTCCAACCATCCTTGATCTTTTGGATGTACTCATCCAGACCAACGTAATCAGCTCCAGCGTCTATTGCTTCCTGTGCCTTGTCGGGGTTGCAAAGAACCAAGACACGCATGACTTTACCAGTGCCGTGAGGCAGCGTCACCGAACCGCGAACCATTTGGTTGGCCTTGCGGGGGTCGACACCCAGACGGATGTTCAAGTCGACAGAAGCATCAAACTTGCTGTAAGTGATCTGCTTTACGATATTAACTGCTTCATTCAAGGAGTAACTCTTGCTTTTGTCGAACTTAGCCAAAGCTTCTTTCCTCTGTTTGGATACTTTTGACATTTAACTAACTTTTTTTTGTTCTACAAATGCACGAAAGATCTTAGTCTTTCTTTAAAGGTGATTCGCCGGTTATCTTCACGCCCATACTGCGCGCCGTTCCGGCAACCATTGACATGGCTGACTCGACGGTGAAGCAATTCATGTCCTTCATCTTGTTAGTGGCGATTTCACGCACTTGGTCCCAAGTCAACGAACCGACTTTCGAACGGTTAGGCTCTTTGGAACCTCCTTTGATCTTCGCTGTCTCAATGATGGAGACCGCAACGGGCGAAGCCTTCACGATGAAATCGAAAGACTTGTCCTTATACACAGTGATGATGACGGGCAACACTTTGCCGGCCTGATCCTGGGTGCGGGCATTGAACTGCTTGCAGAATTCCATGATGTTCACACCCTTCGAACCCAAAGCGGGACCGACGGGCGGGGCGGGATTCGCAGCTCCTCCTTTGATTTGCAATTTAATTAATCCACTTACTTCTTTTGCCATTTTTAAATCCTTAATTAAGTGTTAGGCAACAATTTAATTCACAAGCACACGTCAACTCTCAAACTTCACTTGGAAGAAACTCAACTCAAGCGGGGTCTTCCTGCCAAAGATCTTCACGGCAACCTTCAACTTCTTCTTCTCCTCGTTCACCTCTTCGATGACACCTTGGAACGTGCTGAAAGGGCCGTCGTTCACGATGACGGACTGCCCAACCATGAACGTGACATCGCTGCCTGCGCCCATGCCTTGGAGCTCGTCGACCTTGCCGAGAATACGCTTCACCTCTTGAGGACGCATCGGGTCGGGCTCTCCATTCGTACCAAGGAAACCGAGTACGTTGGGAACGCTCTTGATGACATGAACCACCTCTCCCACCAAGACAGCCTCAACTAGAACATATCCCGGCAGGTAGTTGCGCTCTTTGCACACCTTCTTTCCGTTCTTGACTTCGAAGTACTTCTCGGTCGGGATCAGGATGGTTGGAATCAGGTCTTGCAGATTCAGCCTCTTGATTTCGGACTCAAGGTATTCCTTAACCTTCTTCTCCTTACCAGAGATGGCTTTCACCACATACCATTTCGTCTCATTCGTGTCGCTCATCTTCCTGACAAAATTAGTGAGTTAACAAAAACTTGCTCATCAAGATTCAATCAATCCATCAGAACAGGTTGTAAAACGCTTCTAACAGATTCTTGAAAGATATGTCCATCAGAAAAACCACCAAGGCGATTAATAGGGAAGCAATGGACACTACCAGCACGCTACTCCTCAGCTCTTGCCAAGTCGGCCAAGAGACCTTCTCTTTGAGTTCGGTGTAGCACTCTTTAATGTAATTTACTATTTTCATCTTCTATTGAACCTTAATAAAAAGCACGGGTGGAAAGGCTCGAACTCTCGACACTCGGTTTTGGAGACCGATGCTCTACCAACTGAGCTACACCCGTAAGATAAGGGTGGGTGTGCCCCACCCTTACGTTATTTGATTTGATCAATCGTCGATAATCTCGATCACTTGGCCGGAGCCGACGGTACGACCGCCTTCACGGATAGCGAAACGGAGACCCTTGTCCATGGCGATTTCGGCAATCAACTTGACGTCGATGGTGACGTGGTCGCCAGGCATGACCATTTCCATTCCATCGGGGAGGGTGATCTCACCGGTAACGTCGGTGGTTCTGAAGTAGAACTGGGGACGATACTTGTTGCGGAACGGGGTGTGACGGCCACCTTCTTCCTTGCTCAGGACATAGACTTGGCCCTTGAAGTGCTTGTAAGGCTTCACCGATCCGGGCTTGGCGATAACCATACCACGGCGGATTTCGTCCTTGTCGATACCACGGAGCAGCAAACCGGCGTTGTCGCCAGCTTCGCCTTCGTCCAAAATCTTGCGGAACATTTCCACACCGGTAACGACCGACTTCAGTTTTTCGGCACCCATACCGAGGATATCGACGGGATCACCAACGTGGATGATACCGGTTTCGATACGACCTGTGGCAACGGTACCACGACCCGTGATGGAGAACACGTCCTCGATAGGCATCAGGAACGGCTTGTCGACGGCACGCTCGGGTTCGGGAATCCAAGTGTCGCAGGCTTCCATCAGTTGGTCGATGGCGGGGGTCCACTTCGGGTCGTCGTTCAAGGCGCCCAAGGCCGAGCCACGGATGATAGGCGTATTGTCGGAATCGAACTCGTACTTGCCGAGGAGGTCGCGGACTTCCATCTCAACCAACTCCAGCAACTCCTCATCGTCGACGAGGTCGCACTTGTTCAGGAACACCACGAGGCGCGGCACACCCACCTGACGGGCGAGCAGGATGTGCTCACGGGTTTGGGGCATGGGACCGTCGGTGGCGGCGACAACGATGATGGCACCGTCCATCTGAGCGGCACCCGTAACCATGTTCTTCACATAGTCAGCGTGGCCAGGGCAGTCGACGTGTGCGTAGTGACGATTCTCGGTTTGATACTCGACGTGAGCGGTATTGATGGTAATACCTCTTTCCTTCTCTTCAGGAGCGGAGTCGATGGAGTCGAAGCTCTTCACTTCTGACAGACCCTTTTTGGCCAGGTGCAAGGTGATAGCAGCGGTCAAAGTAGTCTTACCGTGGTCAACGTGGCCAATAGTGCCAATGTTGACGTGCGGTTTAGTTCTTTCGAATTTTTCTTTTGCCATTTTGTTTTCTATTTAAGGTTATGAACTTTATTCCATAGAAATTGAGCCGATGGGGAGAATTGAACTCCCGACCCCTTCCTTACCAAGGAAGTGCTCTACCGCTGAGCTACATCGGCTTGTCATTCATCTGAGCGGAAGACGGGGCTCGAACCCGCCACCTAAAGCTTGGAAGGCTTTCGCTCTGCCAAATGAGCTACTTCCGCTTGACTTGTGGGGGAGGGTGGACTCGAACCACCGAACGGATACCCGGACAGATTTACAGTCTGTTGCAATTGCCACTATGCGACTCCCCCGCATTAACTGAGCCGGTAGACGGACTCGAACCGCCGACAGGCTGATTACAAATCAGCTACTCTACCAACTGAGTTATACCGGCATGATGTGAAAGAACAATCCAGCTTCTTTTTGCCGTCCTTTTCTCGCCGAAAAGGTGTGCAAAAATAGATACTTTTCTTGAAATGACAATGCGTTTTGCTCTTTTTTTTCAAAAAAAAATCTTCATTGGTATTTACTGCGTTGAATTTCAATATTTTATATTTTATCAAAAAAAGGAAGCCAGACCTTGTTTTTGGGTTGGCTTCCTCTTGTTTTGCGTTTTTGGGTAGCTCAAAGGCGGTTCTACTTCGCACTTTTTCCCTTGTATTTCTCCAATTGTTTCTTGAGCGCGTCGATGGAGGTGTCGACGGACTCCTCGAATGTCTTGCTTTGCTTGCTGGCAAACAAGTCGTCGCCGCGCAAGACCAAACGGATGTCGGCAATCTTGTTTTCAGGGGTGTCGGTGTTGTCGAGTTTCAGTGATACCTCGGCGTTGATTACCTCGCTGTACTTCGAGCAAAGCTTTTCCACTTTTTGGGTGATGAAGTCTTCAAGTTTTTGGTCAGCCTTGAAGTGTACTGAATTGATCATGACTTTCATAATAAACTCCTTTCTTTTGGTCATCCTTTCGGATGAGCTTGTTTATGGATTTTCTTTAGTTGTTCTATCGTGTTGTGGGCATAGATTTGGGTGGTGGCCAGGTCGGTGTGCCCGAGCAGTTTCTGTATGGCCACGAGGCTGGCACCTTCGTTCAGGAGGTGGGTGGCGAAGGTGTGGCGCAGCACATGAGGGCTCTTCTGCTTGAGGGTGGTGATGCCTTCGAGCAGACGATGCACCTTATTATATACATAGGTAGGGGTCATCTCCTCCCCCTTGTCGTTGAGCAGGAGGCGGTCGGCCTTTTCCGCGAAGGTGGTGTCGCGCAAGCGTTGATATTGGTTGATTAGCGCTATCATCTCCTTTGATAACGGCACGAGGCGGTCTTTATTGCGCTTGCCGTGTATTTTCACCTGCATGACCATCTTGTCGATGTCGCCGTCCTTCAGTCCGCGCAGTTCGGCCTGTCGCATCCCTGTTTGGTAGAGCAGCTCGAAGAGCAGATGGTCGCGCAGGGTGGCGAAGTCGGCCTCGTCGCCGAACGACACCTTATTAATATCTGCCTCCGTGACGAACTTGACCAGCGCGGTGGGTTGTTTCAGTGCCTTGATGCCCGTCATGGGCGACTTTCCGACCAGGTTTTCGCGCAGGCAGTATTTATAGAAGGTGCGCAGGGTGGAGAGTTTGCGGTTGATGCTCCGATTCTCAAGCCCTTCCTCTTTCAGGCGGACGATGTACGACTTCACCATCGTGGTCTTGGCATGGGTCAGGTCGCCGTCGCCGTATTCCGACTTCATATAGTGGACGAATTGGAGCATGTCGCGCCGATAGGCTTCCACCGTCAGAAGGGAGAATCGTTTCTCCGCCTGGATATACCCTATGAACTGGTCGATGAGCATACAAAAAGAACTTCGCCGTAAAATTAGTAATAAAATACCAATTCACGGCGAAGTTTGCCTAAAAAAATTATTTTCCTAAGCGGGCGAATTACATATTCTGCTCGGCGTCACGGAGTTGTTGCACATAGATGGCCTTCATGCGCTGTGCGCGTTTGATGACCGAGGGCTTGGTGAACTGCTGGCGGGCGCGAAGTTCCTTCACGACACCAGTCTTCTCATACTTTCTCTTGTAGCGCTTCAAAGCTCTGTCGATGCTTTCGCCTTCTTTTACAGGAATAATAATCATTTTAAAACACTTCCTTCTTTTAAATGGTTAATACTAATTGAGTTGTTTTGAGGGCGCAAAAGTACAACTTTTTCTTTTACTGCGACATAATTACTGAAAAAAAACTTTCCCGTCCAGTTTTTTTATACCTTTGCCACGTAAATATTACAATAGTCATTCTCTTTACAAAACACATCTAACATGAAGAAAATATTGCTCATCTTGTTTGCAGTCATTGGCTTTGGTTTAGCTGCAAGTGCACAAAACAATGCGATTGGTGTTCGCCTTAGCGGTGGTAACCAATGGTACTGTGGAGAAATCTCCTACCAGCGAAGTTTAGGTGCCCCTCATCGTATTGAGGCTGATTTGGGTTACAGGTTTGATGATTTTTATAGAATAGGAAATTTGTATTTGGTGGGTGTCTATCAACTGGCGTATGAAATTCCTGCCGTTAAAAATCTTGGGTGGTATTTTGGTTTTGGTCCCAGAGTGGAACTGTTCTCCTATGACAAATCATTTTACTTTTCAGGCGGAGTTGGCGTAGTAGGGCAAATTGGTATGGACTATCATTTCGATGCCATTCCTCTCCAACTTTCATTGGACTTTCGTCCATGCTTATATCTTATCCCTAACGCTGTATTCCGGTGGAAAGACTTTGCTTTGGGCATCCACTACACGTTCTGATTTTGGCGCACTTTACCGAAATAATCCAAAAACCGCACCGTTGAGTTTTTTTGTTGCCTTTTTTCCTATCTTTGCCGCTTTAAAAACCATCAAATACATACAAATATGCAATTACTCTTAGCCTACGGAACCGAGATTCTAATAATCGCCATTTTGATCTTGCTCCTTTTTGGCGGCAAGAAGATTCCAGAACTGATGAAAGGTATTGGAAAGGGTGTGAAAAGCTACAAGGACGGGGTGAACGGCGTTGAAGACCCTGTTGAAACCCAGAAAACGGAAGCCAAGGAATGAGCGAGCAAAAGGTCAGCAGTTTCTGGGACCACTTAGAGGTGCTTCGGAGAGTGCTGTTCCGCTGCCTGATTGCTTGGTTTGTCGGGTCGATAGTGGCGTTCGGCTTCAAGAGCCTGCTGTTCGGCTTGCTGTTTGCCCCATCGCGAGACGACTTCATCTCGTACCAAGGCTTGGCATGGCTCTGCGAGCGTACAGGTTGGCAGTCGCTTTGTCCGGGCAGTTTTCAGGCTTCGTTCATCAACACGGAGTTGGCGGCGCAGTTCATGACGCACATCAAGGTGGCTCTTGGGGCGGGACTCGTGGTGGTTTCGCCTTACCTCATCGTGCAACTTTACGGCTTCGTCGCGCCCGCGCTCTACGACAAGGAGAAACGCCACGCCGCACCTATTATAATTTGGGGCACCCTGCTTTTCGTCCTCGGCGTGCTGATGAACTACTTCATCATCTTCCCTTTCGCCTTCCGTTTCCTCAACGGCTACCAAGTCTATGCCGAGGTGCATAACCAAATCTCCTTGTCGTCCTACATCTCCAACCTACTCATGCTCAGCCTTTTGATGGGCATACTCTTTGAGATTCCCATCGTCAACTACCTGTTGGCCAAGGCCGGACTGCTGCAAGCAACGACCTTGAAGAAATACCGCCGCCATGCCCTTGTGGGCATCGCCATCGTGGCGGCAGTCATCACCCCGACCGGCGATGCCGTGACCTTGACTTTGGTCACCTTGCCGATTTATCTGCTTTATGAAGCAAGTATAATTATAGTCAGACACGAGACTTCGAGACGCGAGACACGAGACGTTGGATAGGCCCGCATCTCGCGTCAAATTGAAAACATTCATAAAACCAAACTAATATGCTAAGAAAAATCAGAATCTGTCTTCAAGTAATCATGATGGCCTTGGCGACCTTGCTGTTGCTCGGCATCGGTTTCAAGGTGCATCTTTGGGCGGGCTGGGTGGCCAAAATCCAGTTCCTTCCTGCCCTGTTGGCCTTGAACTTCGGTGTGCTGTCCTTGCTCATCGTGGCTACGCTCATCTTCGGGAGAATCTATTGCAGTGTGGTTTGTCCTTTGGGCATCATGCAGGATTTCTTCTCGTGGCTCGGCGGAAAGGCCAAGAAGAACCGCTTCGGATACACCAAGGAAAACAAGGTGCTGCGCTACGGTTTCCTCGGTGTGTTCATCCTCGCGATGATCATCGGCTTTGTGCCTGTGACGACCTTGTTCGCGCCGTATAGCGCCTACGGCCGCATCGTAAACAGCCTGTTCAAGCCGCTGTATGACTTGCTGAACAACTGGCTCGCTGGCATGGATGCCGCCAACGACAGCTACAACTTCACTGAAGTGCAAATCTGGACCCACAGCGTGACGACTTTCGTGGTGGCCATCCTCACTTTGGTCGTTTTGGCTTTCCTTTCGTGGCGCAAAGGTCGCGTGTATTGCAACTCGATTTGTCCTGTGGGCACTTTCCTCAGCTTCATCTCGCGTTTCTCGCTGTTGCGCGTGCGCTTCGACAAGGGCAAGTGCAAGAACTGCGGATTATGCGAAACGAACTGCAAGGCGCAAGCCATTGACTTTAAGAACGGTACGGTGGACTACTCGCGTTGCGTGGTCTGCGGCGACTGTTTGCAAAAGTGCAAGTTTGATACATTACATTATACGGTGAAAAAGCCTGTCGCCGAGCCGAAGTCCGTTGACACGGAACGCCGCGCTTTCCTCGCTGCCACGGCCATTGCCGGAACGACGGCTGCCATGGCTCAAACCCAAATGAAGGTCGATGGCGGCTTGGCGGTCATCGAGGACAAGAAGGCTCCGAAGCGCCAAACGCCCGTCACGCCTCCGGGTTCGGTGTCGGCTCGCCACATGCAGCGCCATTGCACGGCTTGCCAGCTTTGTGTGTCGAGTTGCCCGAACAACGTGTTGCGTCCCTCTACGGATTTGATGCACCTCATGCAACCTACGATGTCGTTTGAGCGCGGCTATTGCCGCCCCGAATGCACACGGTGCAGCGAGGTTTGTCCGACGGGTGCCATCAAGCCCATTACGAGAGAGGAAAAGACCATGCAACATGTCGGACACGCCGTGTGGATTAAGGAAAACTGCGTTGTTTTGACCGACGGCGTTTCGTGCGGCAACTGCGCGCGCCACTGCCCGACAGGTGCCATCCAAATGGTGGACTACGAAGACCCGAGCGGCACGGTGCAAGTGCCCGCAGTGGACGAGAGCCGCTGCATCGGTTGTGGCGCCTGCGAGAACCTCTGCCCTGCCCGACCGTTCAGCGCGATTTATGTGGAAGGGAATGAAATGCATCATGTCAATTAATGATGTAGGGCTGTCACACCGTGGCAGCCGCAAAAACAAACAACGGCTGCCGTGGTACGACAGCACTGCAAAACAAACGAAAAATGAAACAAAATGGATAGACGAGATTTCATCAAACATATCGGCGGCGCGGCAGTGGCCACTTCGGTGCTGCTTTCCGCCTGCAAATCAAACGATAGCGATACGCCTATCGCCCAAAACGTCATCGACGGCCAAGGCGAGATGACCATGCGCACCAACCCCAACACGGGCGACAAAGTTTCCATCTTGGGCTACGGCATGATGCGCCTGCCCGTGGAGGGCGGCGGCACCTTGCGCGACCATCCCGACTCGCCCATCGACCAAGAGATGGTGAACCAGCAAATCGACTACGCCCTCGAACACGGCGTGAACTATTTCGATACCTCGCCTGTATATTGCAAAGGCATGTCGGAGGGTGCCACGGGCATTGCCTTGGCACGGCATCCGCGCAACTCGTATTTCATCGCCACAAAGCTCTCCAACTTCAGTCCCTCCACCTGGAGCACCGAGGCTTCGAAAGCCATGTTCGAGAACTCGCTGAAGGAGTTGCGGACCGATTACATCGACTATCTGCTGCTGCACAGCATCGGCGGTTCCTCGAAAGAATTGGACTGCATGGAAATGTTCAACGCGCGCTACATGGACAACGGCATCCTCGACTGGCTCGTGGAGCAAAAGAACGCCGGTCGCATCCGCAACCTCGGCTTCTCGTTCCACGGCGACCCGAAAATCTTCGACCTCATGCTGCAATGGCACGACGAAGGCCGCTATCATTGGGATTTCGTTCAAATTCAGATGAACTATGTGGACTGGAACTACGCCCATGTAATCGAGCCAGCCAATGTCAACGCCTCGTATCTTTACGACGAGCTTCACCGTCGCGGCATCCCCGTGGTCATCATGGAGCCGTTGCTGGGCGGACGTTTGGCTTCCATGCCCGAGTACATCGTGAAGAAGATGCAAGAGCGCGAGCCTGAAACACCCGTGGCACGTTGGGCTTTCCGCTATGCCGGCACGCCTGAGAGCATCCTCACCGTGCTCAGCGGCATGACCTATATGGAACATTTGGTGCAAAACGCGGCCACCTACTCGCCTTTGCGCCCCGTCACTCCCGAGGAAGACGAGTTTCTGATGAAAATCGCGGAGGAGTTCGTGGAACTGAAACTGGTGCCTTGCACGAGTTGCAACTACTGTATGCCCTGCCCCTACGGCCTGAACATCCCCGTGATTTTCAGCTACTACAACAAGTGCATCACCGAAGGCAACATGCCGACGGGCAGTCGCGAGGCCAAGGCATACCAGGAGGCTCGGAAACGCTTCCTCATCGGCTACGACCGCAACGTGCCGTCGCTCCGTCAAGCCAGCCATTGCATCGGCTGCGGGCAATGCGTGGAGCACTGTCCTCAGAAAATCGACATCCCGACCGAACTTCATCGCATCGACACTTTTGTGGAGCAATTGAAACAGCAACTTTAGTCATTTTTATGAAAAAAGAAAAAGTGATCTTGATTACGGGAGCCAGCAGTGGCATCGGTTTTGATGCTGCGAAGGCCCTTGCCCGACAGGGTCATCGCGTGTATGCGGCTGCACGGCGCACAGCACTCATGGAGCCATTGAAAGCTTTTGGGGTGCATGTCATCGGGATGGACGTCACTGACGAGACCTCGATGGTTCAAGGTGTTGAGGCCGTCATCCAAGCCGAAGGCAGGATTGACGTGCTGGTCAACAACGCCGGATACGGCTATTTCGGAGCCATTGAGAACGTCCCTATGGAAGAGGCACGCCGACAACTGGAGGTCAATGTCTTCGGCTTGGCCCGTCTCACCCAACTGGTGCTACCCCACATGCGCGAACAAGGTTGCGGTCGCATCGTCAACACCTCTTCGATTGCCGGAAAGATGGCGTTCTACATGGGTGGTTGGTACAACGTGACCAAGTATTCCATAGAAGCCTTCAGCGACGCGCTGCGGATGGAGACGAAGCCTTTCGGCATCGACGTAGTGATGATTGAGCCGGGAGCCATCAAGACGGACTGGGGTTCTATCGCGGCGAGGCATCTCAAGGAGTCGTCGGCAGGGACGGCCTACGAAGGAGTTGGCACCCAATGGGCCCATAACATGGACTGGTTCTACAAGACCAACCTGCTCTCCAAGCCTTCAGTCATCACCAATGCCATCTGCCGGGCAGTCAACAGTCGCCGCCCCAAAGCACGCTATTGCCGGGGGCGTTTCTCGCTGACGAGTCGAGTCGCCCATGCCCTCATACCCGCCCGTTGGTGGGATGCCTTGATGCGGAGATTGGGGAGAATAAAGACAAAGGACGAGGCTTAATCCCCGTCCTTTGCCATTATTCGAAGCCGTTGTAGCTCACATTTTCTGGCTTCCACTTGTCTTTAGGCTCAGGGCTCTCGTTGGGATAACCCATCACGATGGCACTGAGCGGCACAATGTGTTTGGGCAGGCCAAGCACCTCCGAGATTCTTTCCATGCGTTCCTCGATGGGGCAGCATCCCGTCCACACGGCGCCGAGGCCGAGGGCGTGGGCAGCCAAGAGGATGTTCTCGGTGGCAGCCGAGCAGTCCTGCGCCCAGAAAGCCTGTCCGGGACCTTCCATGGTCTTTTCCATATTGCCGCATACGACAATGACCAGCTGCGACTCCTGCCACATCTTGCTTTGGCGACCGTTGCCACCCAATTCGTCAAGTTTGGCACGGTCGTCGACAACCACGAAATGCCAAGGCTGCAGGTTGACAGCCGTAGGCGCAGCCATGCCGGCACGCAACAGTATATCGACGGTGTCGGCAGCGATGGGACGATCGGTGAACGAGCGGATGCTGGTGCGAGTCATAATAGCCTCGATGGCGTCAAGTTTGTTGTCTGCGGCGGAGGCGGGTTTGCAATCATTGTCGTTGCAATTGCAGCCCGTCATAACCGCAATTACGAAGAGTACTGCAACAAGCACTCGAAGGGTTTTGTTTGTTTTCATATACGTTTGTTTTTGTTTGGGTTGTTTATTCTCCCAGCAAATGCTCAAACAAGAAGCTGTTAATCTTCGTGAACAGGTGCATCCGGCTCTCGCCGTCGCCGTATTCGTAGCCGCCGTAGATGCCGTGGTTCTTGTTGGGATAAATCATCAGGTCGAACTGCTTGCCGTTGGAGACCAAGGCCTTGATGAGTTCCATGGCGTTCTGGTAGTGGACGTTGTCGTCGCCGCTGCCGTGGCAAAGCAGGTAGTTGCCCTTGATCATCGCTGTATTGCTGACAGGTGAGTTTGCGTCATAGCCCTCTGGATTCTCCTGCGGGGTACGCATGTAACGCTCGGTGTAGATGTTGTCGTAATAGCGCCAGTTGGTCACGGGAGCCACCGAGACGGCCGTGCTGATGACGTCAGCGCCCTTGGTGATGCCGTTGGCCGCCATGAAGCCGCCGTAGCTCCATCCGTAGATGCCGATTCTTTCAGCATCCACGTAAGGTTGCTTGGCCATGTACTTGGCGAGGGTAATCATGTCCTCGGTCTCGTACTTGCCGAGTTGCAGGTAAGTCATCTTCTTGAACACCTCGCCTTGCGCACCGCTGCCACGGTTGTTGATGGACACGCTGATGATGCCGTGCTGCGCCAAAAGCTGCATCCACCAAAAATCGCTGTCGGCCCAAGAGTTGTTCACAGTTTGGTGGCCGGGACCGCCATAGACGTAAATCAGCACAGGGTATTTCTTACTCGGGTCGAAATCGGGAGGCAGAATTTGCCATGCGTCCATTTCGACTTGCTCGCCATTGGGCAAAACGAAGGCCGGGTCTTTGATTTTCAGGAGTTTCTTCTCGCCGAGGTTGAAGGTCTTCAGCTTTTCGGCAAACTCATGGTTGTCTTCCAACACGCGCACCAACTTGCCCTTGTTGGAGTAGAGTTCAAATTGGCGCGGCTGCGTGATGCTGCTATTAATATTAATAAGGTAGCTGAAGTCGTTGCTGAAACGCGCTTGGTTGGTGCCTTCGCGACCAATCACCTCGCGCATCTGGCCTTTCAGATTGACAGCGTAGATTTGGCGATCGGTGGACGTGTTCTTGGCAGCTTGGAAATACACTTCCTTGCCGTCGAAGCCGTAAACCTTGGTCACATCCCATTGGCCGTCAGTGAGTTGCTTCACCAAAGAGCCGTCCAAGTTGTAAAGGTAGACGTGGTTATAGCCGCTCTTTTCGGAAGTCATAAGGAAACGCTTGCCGTCTTCGAGGAAGTGCCAGTCGTCGGTGATGTCGATGTAGTAGTCGTTGGTTTCGTCGTAGAAAACGCGGCTTTTTCCCGTGGTGGCATCGGCGGCCAAGATTTCAAGGTGGTTTTGATGGCGGTTGAGGCGTTGGATGGCCAGCACATTGGCATCCTTCGTCCATGCGATGCGCGGCAGGTAGATGTCGGTTTCAGTGCCCGTGTCCATCTTCACCGTCTTGCCGCTCACGAGGTCGTAAACGTAAATCTCAACAATGGAATTGTCCTCGCCCGCCTTGGGGTATTTGAAGCTGTACCAATCGGGATAAAGGCCTTCAAACTCCTCCATCTGGAACTCGCGCACCTCGCTCTCGTCAAACTTCATGTAGGCAATTTTCTTGCTATCCGACGACCAATAGAAGCCTTGCGAGAAGCTGAATTCCTCCTCATAAACCCAGTCGGGAGCGCCGTTGATGATGTGGTTGTAGAGGCCGTCGTCAGTGAACTGTTTCTCCTCCCCTGTCGCCAAGTCCTTGATGAACAGGTTGTTATCACGCATGAAGGCGACCTTCGAGGCATCGGGCGAGAAAGTGGCCAAACGCTGCTTACCGTTCTCGGAAAGCGGCTGCAAGGTCTTGTTCTTGAAGTCATAAATATAATAGGTGGCATGGTAGGAATGGCGGTAGATGCTCTCCATCCCGGTGACGCACAGCATCTTGTCCTCGTTGGCGCTCAGTTCGTAATCCTGAAGTCCGATGGGCAGCGAGTCAGGGTGCAAGGTAAGGTCGGTAATCTTGAACAGGGTGTTCTCAAGCTTTCCCGACTTGTAGTTATAGACGTTGAGTTGGCCTTTCTCGAAGTTGGCGTAAGTCTTGCCGTCTTTCATCGAGTTCATGCCTCTGACACTCTTTGCGGAGAAAGTCGGGCGCAGGTAAAGGTCTTCCAATTCAAAATTCTTCTTTTCTTGGGCCGAAGCCGAAAACGTTCCAAAAACAAGGAACAAGCTGACTAATAAGTATTTAATTTTCATAACTAAGGGTTTTAATTGCACAAAGATAGATTTTTTTTGAAAAAAGGAAGAAAAAAACTTGTCAGTTCGAAAAAAAGCCGTATTTTTGCACCCGCATTTGGGACGGTAGCTCAGTTGGTTTAGAGCGCATGCTTGACAGGCATGAGGTCACAAGTTCGATCCTTGTTCGCCCCACAGAGAAACGCCGATGGCGTTTTTTTCATCAACGGAGGGACGTTAGCCCAGTTGGTTTAGAGCGCTGCCTTCACACGGCAGAGGTCACTGGTTCGAGTCCAGTACGTCCCACAACATTCTGAAAGTCAGCGTTTACGCTGACTTTCAGAGTTTAAATCGGCGCAAAAACGGCGCAAAATTTGTAACGCACTGACTTTAAGCCGAGTTTTTCTCTGGGTCTTCGGTTGATTTTGAACTGCACCTGCTTGATGTAATCCGCTGTAAGGTTTTTGAAGTCAGAGCCTTTCGGGATGTACTGTCGTATGAGCTTGTTGGCGTGTTCGACGGTGCCCTTCTGCCAGGAGGCGTAGGGGTCGGCGAAGAAGACGGGCACACCCTTGAGCCCTTCGGTGATGTCCTTGTGGCAGGCGAACTCC
>JBGUHI010000025.1:0-20661 GCA_045111995.1 Candidatus Limimorpha sp.
GAAACGCGAGGCATAGTCCGTCGTCTTGGCGGTGAAGGTGTAGATGGCGGGTTCGTTGAATCCCCCTACCCCCTTTGCAAAGGGGGAACCTGCCGGGGAGAGAAGGTCCACATCCGCGCTAGTCATATTATCAATGAGGTGCAAATAATCCAAATCCATGCCGTCCACGTTCACGGTCAATGTGTAGGTGCCGTTTTTGGTGGCCTTGAAATTGACGGGGGTTTCTGTTGAGACGCAAAGCATTGCGTCTCTACCAATGACGGCAATGGCATAATCCTTCCCGCCCTGCGGGATGTACAATTTTGCGTTGTCCTCGTTGAACACGAATTTGCCCAATTGGTCGCCTTCGTTGAAACTGACGATGGCCTTGTCCTCAACGGCGTTGCCGCGCGTGTTGGCTTGCGCCACGGCAATCTGAATGTTGCCTTGGCTCGGTGCGCTTTGTGGCGCAGTGCGGCTGAAAGTGACGCTTTGGCCTTCGCCGTCGGCCAACACCATCACGCCGGTGCAGGCGGGGATGGCCGTCGCCGACGAAACCAGATTCGGCTCGAGCCACGTGCCTTCGGCGTTCATGGTGTAGTAGCTTCGGTTGGCGTAGGCCTCCACGGGGAAGGGGTTGCCCACGAGGTTCCAGCCGGCGAAAGAGGCGCTGGCGTCATAGACGAGCGGCACGTCTTGTGTTTCCGCCGTGTTGTAAGTGCCTCCAAATATCAGCGTTACATCGTCCTTGGTGGCATAGAGGTAGCCCATGCCGTTCTGGAGTTCAAAGGGGGCGGCCTTGTGGTTGCGCCATTCCAACTCCTCGCTTTGGTCGAAGCGGTAGAGGTCGTATTGCGTTGCGCCAAAGATGTTGCCCACGTTTGCGGCCTCGATGCTGCCCTCGGCGGGCGAGGCGATGAACCTCCAGCCCGCGTCGGTGCTCTCGCCGTAGCCCGGCACGGTGAAAGCCAAGCCTAACTCGGCAGAGACGACGACATCCTCTTCGGGCATGGCGAGGGTCCATGTGTTGCCGCTTGGGGTGAGCGTGCCTGCCGAGGCGGAATAGCCATTGATAGGCACATAACCCGCTGGCGCATAGATATTTATTGTGATGCTTTCCGTATGACCCGCATAGACAATGCCTTTGTAGGCCAAGCCCGTAGTGCCTTCCAAGCCGATGGTGATGCCGTTCTCGCCACCGACCGTGTAGCCGCGCTGTGCGCCTCTGGCATCTGCGCCTGTGGCACTGCCATCAGCGCCGATGCCGCCCAAAGTGCTCGCGCCTGCATAGTAGTTGTTCGTGTATTTCGTTGTTGAAGTGTTCCCTGCAATGCTTCCCACCCTGTCATTGTCGCTTGCGCTGACCTCCCCCAGGTTAAGGCAGCCGCTTAGGCTGCTATTGGATATGTTCCCCACGACGCCGCCAACCCGGTACTGGCCGCTGACGCTTCCCTCGTTGACACATCCTTCGACAGTGCCCTTGTTGGATTGGCCGCCGATGATGCCTCCTATATTACGGGTACCCTCCACGCGGCCAAAGTTGATGCATGAGCTCACTTCTCCACCTTCCGATGTTCCCACGATGCCTCCGCAACCAATGCCGGAAGATGAAACGTCGGCATGGTTTTGGCAGTTGGCTATGCGACCGGTTGCGTAAAGTTTGCACACGATGCCTCCAGTACTGTATTGGTTTGCTTTGATCGTGACACCCTCGGCGGTGCTGCAATCGCTGACAGTGCCCTTACACCATGCAGCAATGCCTGCGACATAACTATCTCCCTCTATGGAACTGCCCTCGCCCAATGTCAATCCATTGACGCTGCCTCCCGCCCCAATATGCGCAAAAAGGCCAAGATAAGAACTTGTTGTTTGGATGACGACATTGCTGATGCTGTGGCCGTTTCCGTTGAACGTGCCTTTGAAGCTTTGGCCACCGTCAGTGCCTATGGGCAAGTAGTCCTTGCCGGTGTAGTCGAGGTCGTTTTGAAGGCTGAAATACTGTCCTTCGCAAGAGTTTGCGGAGCTGCTGTTCACCTTGGTGGCAAGGCGGTGCATGTCGTCGGTGGTGAAGATGAGGTAGGGGCTTCCCTCCGTTCCCTCGCCTATCCAGTTGTCGGTAGGCGCAGTGATGGAAAACCACACCCTTGCCGTTCCGCCATATTGCCCAAGGCCGTTGATGTCTATCCAGTGGTTGCCAGGGTAAATGGTATAGGGTTTCGGCACCACCTCATAGTCAGTGCCCTCGATGAGCACTACGGGTGTTCCGTCCTTGATGTCGGTGACGGTGACATCAGGCAGCTGCACACTGCCGTTGTATTCAAGCGACTCCGGGCTGAGCGATATGCTGACCCACGGGGTGTAGGCGATGTCGCGCAGGTATTGCGACACGGCGACGTGGACGTTCTCGGCGGGCATGGTTATTTCTATGTCGTCGCCGGGCCGTTTTTGCTCGCCGTTCACTTCAACTAGCGGCACATGACCCGCTGGCGTTCCGGTGACCGAATTAATCCTAAGGGAAACCTGCATGCCCGCCTTGTAATACTCCTTTCCTTCAAATTCGTCCGTGGCAAGGGTATAGATCGTCATTGCTACATTGTCGGCGGAGGAAATGGTGTGCATGCTGACGGCCTTCCCTTCGAGGTTGATGCCTTGGCTTGAGCCGTCCTGACCGACACCATAGAGGGTGCAGTAGCCGCCGGTATAGCAGTTTTTGAGTTGGCTGCCTGGCTTGTTGAAGTTGAAATGGCCCACAACGCCGCCCACATAGCTGTTGCCGGCGACGGCACCGTAGTTCCTGCAGTAGGAGATGATCAGGTTCGTTGAGGAGGCATATCCCGCGATGCCGCCGACAAAGTCCATGTTCCCCACCCCGTTGATGGTTATGGTGGCTGCACTGGTACAGTTTGTAATCTGACAGTAGCCTACCGTTGATCCGTAGTCTGAGACGGCTCCAACGATTCCGCCGATGTTGGCGTTGGAGGGGGCTGTAGGGTCAGTGGCTACTGTGGCCACTATGGTTACGGTCTTTTCCACGTGGCAGTCGAGGATGTTGCACTCAAAGCCACCGCCTGCTATGCCGCCCACAGAAGTGTGCCCTACGATCAGGCTGTTGCCTCCGAGCGTCAGGTGCTTCACCGAGCCACTTACAATATAGCTGAACAGGCCCGTATTCGTGAGCTTATTAATCTGCACATTCTTGATGCTGTGGTAACCGCCGTCGAAGGTGCCTGAGAAAGCGGTGAGGATTCCGTTATGATATACCCCGCCGATGGGTGTGTATTCTATGCCGCTGAAGTCCAAGTCGTTGGTCAGATAGAAATGCTTGTCCCAGTAACCTTTGCCGATGTTCACGCTGTCGGCCAGTTCCTTCATGTGGTCGGTGGTGGAGATGATGTACGGGTCGTTGTACACGCCCGTTCCGCCGCCGAATTGGGCTTTTGCTGCCAGGGGCGCAAGGAGCGCGAGGAGCACGGCAAGGAGGAGCGTTTTCAGTCGGGTGCTTTTGGTTTTTGTTTTGCTTAAATTGCTGTAAATAATTGATTTACAAAGATTTACCCACCACCGTTGGGATATGGGGTTGTGGTTTGCAGCGATGGCTGGCATGGGGTTTTGGTAGATGTTGGTCATCGTTGTAAAGGGTTTATGTTTTAATAATGTCAAGGGCTAATTGTGCATTTTTCGGGGGCAAAGATACACATTATTTTTGGACGAGCAAGCGGCTTGCCTAAAGACCGGCAACATCATGGCTCGTCGTCTTTTTTCGGCGGAAAAGGTAACGATTCTCTTGTGAAAGGCGCGTAAATCCAACAAAAAAAGGACACCCTCACGGACGTCCTTTTTCCATTGTGATAAACACACCATCAATACTCCCAGAGGCTTTGTTCGAAGTCGAACATTTCGTTCTTGATGCGCTCCGATTCGTAGAGTGCGTCGATGTTGAAGGCGTAGGAATTGATGTAGCGGTCGTAAACGTTCTCTTCCTTGATGATGTAACTGTCGAAGATACGTTTCTGAAGGACTTCGTCGTAGGTGCGACGTTGTGCCGAGTTGTTGCGGTTGAAGGCAAAGGCCTTGGCCAACACTTCTCGGGAGTCTTCGTAAGGCACCCAGCACACCTGCGAGAGACCTCCGTCGTCGTCGACGACGATGGGGCCGAGGGCGATGATGCGGACGAGGAACTGCGAGAGTTTCTTGTCGAAATACCAATCTTCCTTGATACGCAGGCGGGTCACGTTGAGCATACGGTCTTTGAACTCAATCTCGTTTGGCACTTCCTCGCCATCTTTCCAGATGACCGGCGGGTCGCCAATCTTCGTGTTTTCTTTTTCAAAATCGGCCAAGGTCAAGGGAGTCACCATGTCGTCGATGTTGTTCTCCACACGGTAAGGTGTGATGTCGCCGCTTTGGATGCCATCATAGATTACCGTGATGAGGTTTCTCCAGTCCTCGGTCGGATTGATTGGGTAGTAGAACACTTGATTGATCTTCTGACGGAAGTCGATTTCCCTGATCACCGTCTTCTTCCACATCACATTCGACTCGTCGATGACCGGAAGCGGCGAAGGGGCCTTTTCGTTCATGATTTGCTGCTGGCCTGAGAGGATGCTGTTCTTCGGAGGCTTGATGTCGGTTGTCTGTGCATTGAGGCACAGGCTGCCGAAGAGCGCCACCAGGGTCAACATGGAAACAAGTGTCTTTTTCATTGTATAAGGGTTTAAATTGTTTACTTGATTTCAACACCGATAGGCGTGTCGAGTGTCTTGGTCTTGCCATCGTTACCTCTAACTTGGATAGCGGTGAAGAGGAACGTGTCACCAACATTTGACCCGCTGATGGCATTCTTGATTTCATCGGTGAATGCACCGCTACTAGCCTTGGCTTCCTTTGTGGTTCCGGCCTTGGTCTTATAACGGAAGGTGTAGCCTACAACATCGTATTTGACACCATCGAAATCAAAGTCCTTCATCTCGGCTTCCACGCGGTTGGCGGCAAGCAAGGCGCTCTTCGACACCAAGCCGTTGACCACGTTACGAATCAAGGCGGTAGGTTTGGGCAGGTCTTTCACGCGGAACTTCATGCTGCCGAGGCTTGAGCCGCCGGAACTGACATTGATGGTCACTTCGGCGGCCTCGCCGGGACGCAGGTTGTAAGTGCCGTTGCCCGTTCTGGTCAATGAGCCGCTGCTGGCCGTGGCACTGATTTCGCCACCGACACCGCCACCGACGGCAATCGGATTGTCGATACCGCGATAGACGACGTTCATCTTGGTGGCCGAAACGCTCACCGCAGGCGGAGCCACAACGAAGGAGTTCTCAAACGGGAAGTCTTTCAGTTCGTTGGTGGAGGGGTCGAGCATCTTGATGTAGCCCGTGTAGCGGTGTTGTCCCACGCCGCAGTTGAAGTCGAGGTTGATGACACCTTGGCCATCGCTGGTGTATTCTTTCTCTGGGCCGCCGTCCAACTTGACGTAGGCCTTGGTTTGCGTGTTTTGCCAAGCGGTAACCATAGCCTGGGCCTTGTAGGTTTGACCGGAGAGGAGGTAGCCGCTCTCTGCGAACACCTTGGCTCCAATCTCATCAAACTTATAGTCGGCGGCGTGGATGTTCGTCATCAGTTGTGTGACGGCGTTCAACTCAGCGGTCTGGGCTTCCGAAATCAGTTTGTTGAGCAGGGTGACATCGGCAACCAACACCGTGTGGTGGAAGTTGTGGTATTCCCAGCCCTTCTGGACGGCGTCCTGGGTTTCGGGGGCATAGTCGATTTTGGCACCGTAATACTTGATTGTGGTGGTGTCGACCTTGATGTTGTATTCCTTGACGGCATCGGTGCCCAACGCTGCCTTGTCTCGGTTGAAGATGCTGTCGGTCATCAGCCCCATTTCATGGATGTGTTCTGCGCCTACGGCCTTGAAAATCTCTGTCCTGAACTTACGGATCTTCTCGGAGAGTTCAAAAGCCTTGCCGTTGCCTTCGGGGTCGCCCATCATGTAGGCGGTAGGCTTGTTGTAGTTGTCTCTCGACTTGACTTTGGAAGTATTGATGTCGTACATCTTACGGCCGTTACGCAACGTGTCAGCTGATTTCAGAAGACCGTCTGCCAGAGCCGTAGTTGCATCTTTTTCTTCAATCTTCTTCACGAGATCCCATTTCAGGGCTTCGACGTAGTTGATGAGGTCGTCGGCTTCGGCCTTCAGGGCTTGAGCCTTTTCCCAATAGGGGCCAGCCTTTTCCTGTTCCTTGCTGTATTGTTCAGCGAAGGCGGCGTATTTCTGGTCGATTTGGTTAGAAAGGGTGATGTTGGTGGTCTGCACGCCACTGTTCACCGTGTCGAAGGCATCGAGGATGTCTTTCGAGACGTTCATGGCTAACAAGGCAGTATAGACCAGATACATCATACCGATCATTTTCTGTCTTGGGGTTTCTTTTGCTCCTGACATAGTTCTTACTCCTTATTTATATTATACATTCGGTTTGAGTAGAATTATGCCTTGATGTTCATTGCTGACAACATTCCACCATAGACGTTGTTCAGAGCGGTGAGGCGCTGCGACAACTGGGTCAGCTGTTGGTTGAGTTGACCAGCGTTCTGTGATGAAGCGGTGAGGTTATCCATGTACTTGTTCATAGTTTCGGTCAACTTCTTGCTGGCTGCCGAAGTTTGTTCGGCGCCTTGCAGTTGGAGCTCATAGATGGAGTTGAGCGACTGCATGCTGCTGGCCACCTTCTTGATGGTGTTGGCATCGAGGGCACTGAAGTCGAGTTTGCCCAACGAGTCGGAGAGTTTCTGGTTGGTTTCGACGTAGGCTGAGGAGAAGTCGGAGATGGACTTCGTGGCACGATCCATGGCGTTGGCGTAGTTGGTGGTGGCGGCCATAGCGTTGCTGATGTCGGCCATCTGTCCTGCGTTCTCAGCCAGTTTGTCAATGCCTCTGCCTAACTTCTTGAAGGCATCTTCGCTGATGTTCATCTTTTCGAACATCTTGCTCAGCATGGCTTCTTCCGCATCGGAGACGGGAGCACCGCCCTTGGCATTGGCGCCCGAAGCTCCGAATTGGGTCCTCTGCACGCCATCCCAGTCTTCCTCAAGTTCAACGAAGACGTTGTCCCAAGCGTACTCTACATGTTGTGGCTCGAAGGCCGACATAAAGAAGATTACGGCTTCGATACCAAGACCGAGGGCCAGCATGAAGTCGGCGCCGGGAATGTGAGTCAGTTTGAAGTAAGCACCAACCATAACGACTGCGGCGCCCCAACCGTAGAGGTAGCCCATAAAAGTCTTATACTTCTTTGATGCAAGGAATTTCTGGAATTTACCAAGTTCTTTTTTTGCCATGACAATTTTGTTTTTTTAGTGATTAATTAAGTTTATTTTTGTTTTGTGTTTGTTATGTTAAGATAAGGATAAGGTTATCTGTAGACCCTCGACATTCTCGGGTTGTCGCCCTTGTTGCGGCCCAGGTAGGGTTGGATGCAGCGGAAGCCGGTGTAGCAATTGGCGGTATCCTGGTACTGGTAGTCGCGGGTGGTGACTTGCATGTAGTATGACACGTCCTTCCACGAGCCGCCGCGCACCACTTTGCGTTTCATGACCGGCGGGTCGTCGGCCTTGGCGTTGTAGGTGTAGTTGGGGTTCATGTCCCAGGTGAAGTTGTACGAGTTGGGGTCGTAGGCCGTGTTGGTCCATTCGGCGACGTTGCCGGCCATGTCGTAGAGTCCCCAGCCGTTGGGCGGGTAGCAGCCCACCACAAGGGTGCGCAGGCCGCCGTCGGCGAGGTAGTTGCCTCGGCGCGGCTTGAAGTTGGCCAGGAAGCAGCCTTTGGCGTTGCTGGCGTTGGGACCTCCCCAAGGATAGGGGTTGAGCATCTTGCCGCCACGGGCAGCCCATTCCCATTCGGCCTCGGTGGGCAGGCGGAACTCCGACAGGTCGACGTCCTTCTTGGTGCGCAGGTAGGAGTTGAGCAACTCGGTGCGCCACACGCAGAAAGCGCGGGCTTGCTGCCATGTGACACCCACCACCGGATAGTTGTCGTAGGCCGGATGCCAGAAGTATTTCTCCGTCATCGGGTCGTTGAACGAGTAGCTATAGTCGTGAATCCAGCAGAGCGTGTCGGGGAAGACGTTGATGACCTCGGCACGTGCATACACCGAACGGTCGGTGTAGCCTTGCTTACGGTTCGACCAGGCGCCTTTGCGGTCGACGTTGATGCCGGCATCAGCTTCGCCAATCGAGTAGTCGTTCTCCACCAGCTTGCCGTCGGCGAAGTCTTTCTTGGCGGCTGCCACCATGTCGAACCAGAAATAGGAATAATAGAGTTTTCTCGTGTCGACTTCCTTGCGGCGGAAATATCTCTCGTGTTCAGGGAGAAACATTGGCTCAAGGGCCTCGCGGATTTCCTGTTCCTTGCTGTTCCAGTCAAGTTTTTCCTTCCAATTCAGCCTCGGCGGGTCATACACCTCACCTGTCTTGCTCTCGGTGATGGCGAACCTGTCGGGGAAGTTGTCGGCGAGAATCCTTCTCGCGATGGAGTCTCTGACCCAATAGACGAATTGGCGGTACTCGTTGTTGGTGATTTCGGTTTCATCCATGAAAAAGGCCGAAACCGAAACTGTTTTTGGCTCATTGAGGTAGGATCCGGTGATGTCTTCACCGCCAACGCCCATGGTGTAGCTGCCTTGGGGGACGAACACCATCCCGTAAGGGTCGGGCTGGTTGAAGGTCTTGTTTGACTTTCTCACTCCAACCAATTCTCCTTGATTTGAATTGCCGCAGGCTGTGAGCAGCAGCACTACGGAAAACGCGAACAATTGTCTTTTCATCTTCTTGACAATGATATGATTACTATTTTATTTATTTCTTTATTTTCTCTTTCGGACTTCGCCGATTTTGGGTTACGTTACCAATTAAAAACTGACAAAAATAGAAAAAATTATAATCAACCCCTCATTTTTTTTTCGTTTTTTCCTTTTTTTTTTCATTTTCGAACCTACCTGCCGCCTCCCGAACCGCACAATTTTTGCCTCAAAAAAACCGTCACAAGTACCTGACGCTCCTATAGTCGCGTGGAGTCCTGTCGAGGTCGAGCTTGAAGCAATAGCTCAACCCTATCTCGTGTGAGCCTGGAATGCCCGGGCCCATCGTATTGATATCGTATGCGTATATCACTGTAATGTCTTTGATGGTGAGGCCTGCCATCAGGCCGATCGACTCTTGGAACCTGTAATTGACGCCCAAAGAGAACAAGTTGTTGTAGATCACTCGCGCATTGGCGTTGAACTGCGTGGAGGCAAGATTGCTCATCACGCACAACGAAGGCACGAAGGTCAGGTAGGGTATGTCTTCGATTTGGAAGGGATAGCCTGCCAGGAGGTAGAAGGTGCGGTCGGTGATGAAGCTGGCGCTGCTGGTGTTGTTGTCGTTGAGCGCATGGCCCATGCTTTCGAGCACGTTGACGACGGAGAGGCCGATGTAGAACGACTCGGGGATTTGCCAAAACAGGCCTACGTTGAAGTCGAACAGCATGTCGCTCTCCTCGCCCAATCCTGAGATGAGCGGGTCGCCCGGCTGAGTGGGATTCAGCTGCGAGAAGTTGACGGTGCGGTTGAGCAACGTCCCTGCCACGCCGATGCCGAGGGTGGAGCTTCCGAGGTCGGCGTGGAAGGAATAGCCCAAGCCGATGTTGACATTGTTCTCGAAGCCCAACTTGTCGCTCATCACTGAGAACTCGAGGCCGCCGTGGAGCTTGCGGAAGGGCATGTCGCCCGTCAGCAGGAAGGTCTCGGGGGCCACTTCGTTGCCGTCGTTGTCGACGAATCCGGCCCATTGTTGCCGGTAGAGTCCCAAAAGATTAATGCCTTCGCTCATACCGGCGAAGCCTGCGTTGGCGTAGGCATATGAGTTGGTGGAATTGGTGAAGATGGGCGCTTGCTGCGCCGTGGCACTGAATACCGTCGTCAGCATCACGGCAAGCGAGAGGGCGATATGTGTGATTCTCTTCTTCAATTCAGAGGATTTGCTGCGATTGAAACCGCGAATTTACGAAAAAAGTATCTATCCAACCAAATTAATTTTCATGTTATTTTGCCAAAACACTGTATATCAATGAATTATTTTTTTTACTTGAACAGTTTGACGATGTCGTTGCCATTGGCCAAGACGATTAATCCCAACACGAGGATGAGTCCCACCATTTCGGCCACTTCCATGAACTTGTCGGAAGGTTTGCGGCGTGTGACGATCTCGAAGAGCAGGAAGAGGATGTGTCCGCCGTCCAAGGCTGGGATGGGCAGGATGTTCATCACGGCGAGGGCGATGGAGAGGAAGGCCGTCATGCGCCAGAAGATGCTCCAGTCCCATTGGTCGGGGAAGATCTTGCCGATGGAGATGAAGCCGCCCACGTTCTCGTATCCTTTGGTCTTGGGGTTGAAGATGAGCTTGACCTGCTTCCAATAGTCGGCCAGTCCGTCGAAGGTCTTGACGAAGCCGGCCGGGATGGCCTGGAAGAAGGTGTAGTCTTTGGTCTCCAGTTCGAAATAGTCGGCGAGGTAGGTCTGGGTGTAGGCCCCGATGACGCCTTCTTCGGGCAGGCGCATGGCCAAGGCGAGGGTGTCGGCGTCTCGAAGCACGATGAGATTAATTTCCTGGTTCCTGAATTGTTTGACGGTCTTGACAAAGTCTTGGTAATAAGGTGTTTCCAAGTCGTTGATACCGATGACGACGTCGCCGCTCTGCAAGCCGGCGGCTTCACTCGCCGAGTTTTCCATGACGCTGGCCACGACGAAAGGCGTGCGATAGGAGATGAAGGCCGCGTCTTGCGACCCGAGCAGTTTGGCCACGGCGTCTTCGGGCAGGTTGACGACGGTGTCTTTGCCGTTGCGTTCCACGGTGATGGTCTTGGCCTTGTCGAGGATGATTTGCATGGGGATGTCCTGGAATTTCTCGATGTATTCCCCGTCGATAGACAGGATCTTGTCGCCATCGCGAAGCCCCAACTCGTAGCCGAGGCTGTCGACCGAGATACCGTATTTGTTGACCTCTGCGGTCGGCAGATAGGTTTCGCCCTCGTTGGCCAGCAGTCCGATGTAGATGACGAAAGCGAGGATGACGTTCATGGTGACGCCACCGACCATGATGATGAAGCGTTGCCAGGCGGGTTTTGAGCGGAACTCCCACTTCTTGGGGGGCTGCTGCATTGCCGACTTGTCCATTGACTCGTCGATCATGCCTGCGATTTTGTTGTAGCCGCCCAAGGGGAACCATCCGATGCCGTATTCCGTGCTGTCGCTACGGCGCCAGTCGTCCTCGGGCAGGGTGCTCAAGTCGATCGGCTCGTAGTTTTTCTGTTTCTTGCCTGCGGCGTCACGGTATTCGGTGACGGTATACTTATTGGGCACGTTCTTGGAAAAGAACCTAAAGCGCCACTTGCCGTTCACCTTCTTGCAGCGGAACAGCGAGAAGCCCCAGTCGAAGAAGAGATAGAACTTCTCGACACGGGTCTTGAATGCCTTGGCGGCAAGGAAATGGCCCAGTTCGTGGACGAAAATAAGGATGGAGAGGGAAAGGAAAAACTGTAATACCTTAATTAATATAGTCATTGTTTACTGTTGAATTAACTACGTTGAATCTTCGATTTGTTGAATTGTTGAATCGTTGTGTCGACCCTTCTACAGGCTCAGGAGCCTTGGCGGGACGGGGTGCAAAGATAAGGATTTTTAGTTTCCGTTGGGATTATTGATGGTCATATATTCTGCGGGGTTGATGGCGATGCTGTTGTTCCACAACTCAAAATGCAGGTGCTCAGGCATTTCGCTGTCTCCCGACTTACCGAGGATGGCAATGGCTTCTCCCGCCTTGACGTATTCGCCTTCCATCTTCAGCAGGGTGGCGTTGTGCTTGTAGATGGAGAAATAGCCGTCTTCATGTTGTATGCCGATGCAATAGCCGTTGTCGATGCTCCAGTTGGCGAAAACGACGGTGCCGTCGAGGGTGGCGTTGATGATCTTGTCGCCGCTGGTGGCGATGTCGATGCCGAAATGCCCGTTGTCGGGGTTGAAGCCGTTGGTGAGGCTGCCGTTGAGCGGGACAAAGAAGTTCTTCACCGAGCGGGAGGTCTTAGCGGGTATCGGGTCGTCGCCGAAGAGGTTGTATTGGTTTTGGGCCTCGTATTCGGCGCGGAGCAGGCTGTCTTGTGCCGACTTACGCAAGGTGATGGTGTCGGTAACGACTTTTGGCAGAGGCTCATAGATACTCAACGCCGCCAAAGCGCTGTCGGTGGCAAAGTCGTAGCCTTCGACGATGCGCTTCATGTTCTCAAAATAAACATCCTTCTTCTGCAACTCCCTTTCGATGGAGTCGGCACGGAGACTGAGCTCATACACCTCGCGGTTGATGCTGGAGTCGGCATAGCCCGGTATGTATTCCCTCAGCGGCGTGAAGGCGATGATGAAAGAGGTGATGACGATGAGCAGCAAGGCGATGCCAAAAATGACCCATATGAGGTTCAGCAGGTTCAGCTTGAAGTTGAGCATGGGCCTCCCTGACTCATCGTGCGACATGAGGAAGTCGTACTTGCGGTTGAGTTTCTTCAGCGAGACATTGCGGATGTTGAATTTCCGTGGTTTTTTATCTTTTGTTTCCGACATTGTTGCAATTGTAATAAGGCATTAATAACTTGCAAAAGTAGAAAAAATTGCGGGATGGGTGGAAAATAGTTAGAACATGGTTTCGGTGGAACGATAATTCCGAGATTGCGCCAGGAAAAAGCATGAATTTTTGGCGCAATCTGGCAAGAAATGTGAGATTGCGCCAAAATCGAGATTTGATTTAATTGATAATCAGGTATTTGTTCTGATTACTTGAAAGATGGATAGCCGCCCGTCCATGTGATTTGCTTGGTGAAGGTCGGCGTGTCGGAGTCTTCATAATATTCAATGGTAGCGGAACCTCCATTGTTTTCGTCGAGGAGGTAGATGAGCATCGAGACGAGTTCGTTTTGGCGTTGGGCCTCGATGGTAAAGCCATTCGCCGTATGGTCAGTAACAATCCAGCCGTTGTTGAGATCTAATTGTATTCTATTCCCTGTAACTTTTACCTTAAGGTTCTTTCCTAATGGTGTGATGGCAGCAACGACGTAAGCTAAATCACCGTTGAACTGTGTGATGTCTTTCACGAGGATATTTGACACTTTGCCTCCAGGACCCAGTTCTGGTGCTGGAGAGGCTTTATCGGGATAGATGAATTCGGTTACCAATTCTTGGTGCGCGGCTTGGAATAGCGCAATGTACGACTCGAAGTCGGGGATTACCACATCAAGACCGAGACCCGAATAGTAGTTTTGGATGTGACGCCTGATATACACTTGGTCTTGCAACGAGATGTTGTAGAGCAACGTGTCAACCAAAGCCTCGTTGTTGATGGTGCCATCATCGGCAAAGTCGGTGGAGAGATTGGTCATAAGCCAAGTCAGTTCGGCAGGAAGGGTGGGGACTACATCTAAGTTGTTGGATGGCCTTTGCAGGATGATGGAGAAGGCAAGCAGCATGGCGTTGAAGTCGCCGTCCGAGGTGATGGACATTTGCTCAAAACCTTGATTGAAATGTTCGGTCACGCCGAGAAAGTTCTGAAACTCGCCCTCGGCCTTACGTTTGGCATCGGCGAAGCTCATGCCTTCGCCAACGAGCTTTTCGATACGGGCCTTGGTGATGTGTGTCAGCGCATTAATGTTGACCGTTTCTTCATCGGTCAAGTCAGTGATGGCTTGCAAAGTGATTTGTGCCGTCGAAAGCTTTCCAAGCACCTCGTTGTAATAGAATCCATTGCCCGAGAGCAGGGCCAAGTTCGATTCCATCTCAATGTTGCTGAGGCTGAAAGAGCCGTCGTCGGAGGTGATGGAGGTGGTGAACGACTTGCCAGTTTGCCCGAGGTTTTCGTTGAGTTCGTTGACGGTGATTGTGGTGCCCGTCACGAAGGGACCTTTCTGCACTTTGCCGGAGAAAGAGAAGATGCCGCCGACCTTTTCTTTGGTGCAAGAGGTGACGACCAACATTCCGATGAGCGTAAAACTCAAGGCTAAGATCTTTGTTTTCATACTATTATGTTTTTAAAGGTTTTATGACGGCAAAAGTAGAAAAAAACTCAACAAGAGAAACATCTTGCAAAAAAAAAGCAAAAAAGGCCGACCGCTTCCGCAGTCAGCCTTTTGCTCGTTTCTATTAATTCGTTGGCTTGTAGGGCTGTCACACCGTGGCAGCCGCAAATGGGCGTTTGCCCGTCGGCTGCCATAATATGACAGCCCTACAACCTGGGGACTACATCATGCCACATAAAGGTATCAGAGGCTTAAAATCTGGATTATAATCCAAAAAATTAGCATTTTTTTTAGACTATAATCCAAAAAACAGTATTTTTGCAGGTCTAAAACTGAAAATGATGATACAAAGAACACTAAAAGAAATTATTGATAATCAGTTATATAAAAGAAAAGCCATCGTGCTGATTGGAGCACGGCAGGTAGGTAAGACCACCTTATTAGAACAGATAACGCAAAGCAGCAAACAACCCGTTTTGATGCTGAATTGTGATGAAATGGAAGCGCGTAGCCTTTTAGAGAACACCAACACGGCCAAACTCAAACTGTTGATTGGAAACAACAAGCTGATTATCATCGATGAAGCACAAAAAGTGTCCAATATCGGCCAGACCTTGAAGCTCATCGTGGACAACTTTAAGGATGTGCAAGTGATTGCTACAGGTTCCTCAGCATTTGAGTTGCACAACCGACTGAACGAACCATTGACAGGACGAAAACTGGAATATCACCTTTTCCCCATTTCGAGCGCGGAAATAATACAGACCTATGGTTTGTTAGAAGAAAGAAAAACATTGGAAAATCGATTGATTTATGGCTGTTATCCCGACATCATTACCCACCCTGAACAAGCACGAAAATATATTATCGAACTGACACAGAGTTATTTATATAAAGATATTTTCTCATTGGGCGACATCAGAAAGCCTGAACTGATAGAAAAATTGGTGCAGGCACTTGCCTTTCAAATCGGAAGTGAGGTCTCGACCAACGAATTGTCGAACATGCTTCAAACCGACAACAAAACCATCGACAAGTACATCAATTTGCTTGAAAAATGCTATGTGGTGTTTCGTTTGGGTGGACTCAACCGCAATTTGAGAACAGAGCTCAAAAAGAGCAAGAAAATTTACTTTTACGACACGGGGGTGCGAAACGCCGTCATTCAACAGTTTGCTCCTGTAAAACTTAGAAACGACATGGGCGCGCTGTGGGAAAACTTTTTCATCGTCGAGCGTATGAAACGCAACCAAAACAGGGAGCATTTCTGCAACTCCTACTTCTGGCGCACCAATCAACAACAAGAAATTGATTTAATAGAGGAGTCCGACGGTCAAATGACTGCATTCGAAATGAAATGGAATCCTACGAAAAAAGCACAATTCCCCAAAAGTTTTTTGGAAGCCTACCCCGTCAAGGAAACCGTCATCGTCACCCCAGAAAACTATTTGGATTATTTGATATAGGGTCGTCTTAAGCAAAAAGGCCGACCGCTTCCGCAGTCAGCCTTTTGCTCGTTTCCATTATTCATTTATCATTTCAAGCATTTCCCTCATTCTGGCCAATAATGCCTCACCAACAATTTTTGTCATGGTTTCAGCAGACCCAGTATTGGCATATTCATCGAATGCATCGTAATAACGCTTCCTGTCGGAAAACTTGATATTGACTGCCGGCAATCCTGCTTTGATGAGTTGCAGGTTCATCAGAAGTCTGCCTGTGCGACCATTCCCGACGATGAACGGGTGAATGCTCTCAAAACGAAGATGGAACAGGGCGACACATTCCACAATGTGCATTGTTTTACACCATGTGAGGTAATCATTCAGCAATTCCTCAATCTTTGGCTCAATCAGATACGGCTGCACTGGATTCGTCAAAGCTCCTGCTATGCGCACATTGACCCTACGGAAGGTTCCTCTGTCTTCTGGTCGGTCGGCCAACACCAAATTGTGGATACCCTTGATGTCAAATTCGGAAAGTGCCTTGTCTTGTTTTGCCAGTTCCTCCATATATTGAAATGCTTCTTTGTAACCCACGGCTTCCAAGTGATCTTTAAGGGGTTTCTGGTCAATGGTAATGCCTTGAAGCACGAGGGCGGTTTCCTGCAAAGTCAAAGTGTTTCCTTCGATGGCATTGCTATTGTAAGTATGCTCGACAAGGAAAACCTCTTTTATCGCCTCGACTTCAGCCGGTGTCAAGGGACGGCGGGCATCCAACGCTTTCTTGAGCGCGTCAACCTGTTCAAGAATTGGCCTGTAAGTTTTTTTGATGGTCTTTTTTGCATAAGTCCTTGCGTCTATGGGCTGTTCTGCGTCTTCCGGAATCAAATACAGATTGCCCTTTCGCTCCACACCTGCAATGCGGCCTTGTTCGCACAACATTCTTACCCTTCTTGAGGAAATGCCCCATTTTGCGGCAGCTTCCGAAACCTTTATATACTTCATATCATTCCGATTTTTGCAATTTTACGCCGCAAATATAATGATATTATTCCGATTTTTGCAATTTTAGGAATAAAACAAGGATTTTTTTCGGATGGTTTTGTAAAGTCGTACCTTGTAGCGACAACCACGAAAAAAGGCCGACCACTTTCGCAGTCAGCCTTTTGCTCGTTTCTATTAATTCGTTGGTTTGTAGGGCTGTCACACCGTGGCAGCCGCTTTTGGCGTTTGCACGTCGGCTGCCCATAATATGACAGCCCTACAACGTAATATGACAGCCCTACAACCTGTGGATTACATCATCCCGTCCATTCCGCCGCCCATGGGCATCGGAGGTGTGGGAGGCGTGGGTTCCTTGTGGTTGCTGATGACGCACTCGGTGGTCAGCAACATGCCGGCGATGGAAGCGGCGTTCTCCAAGGCGACTCTCGACACTTTGACGGGGTCGATGACACCCGTGGTGAGGAGGTTTTCGTAAACCTCGGTGCGGGCATTGAAGCCAAAGTCGTTCTTGCCTTCCATGACCTTGTTGACGACGACCGAACCTTCGAGGCCGGCGTTCTCAACGATCTGGCGCAGCGGCTCTTCCAAGGCGCGCTTGATGATGGCGATACCCGTGGTTTCGTCCTCGTTGTCGCCCTTCAGCTTCTCGAGAACCTTGATGGCACGGATGAAGCCGACACCACCGCCAGGGATGATACCCTCTTCGATGGCGGCGCGGGTGGCGTTCAAAGCGTCCTCCACGCGGTCTTTCTTTTCCTTCATCTCGACCTCAGAGGCGGCACCGACATAGATGACTGCCACGCCACCGGCCAACTTGGCCAAGCGCTCTTGCAGCTTCTCGCGGTCGTAGTCGCTCGTGGTGGTCTTGATTTCAGTTCTGATTTGGTTGATACGATCTTGTATTTTATCCTTGGCACCATGACCGTTCACGATGGTAGTGTTGTCCTTGTTGATGCATACCTTGTCAGCTTGGCCAAGCATTTGAAGTGTAGTTTCCTCTAATTTATAGCCATTTTCAGCACTAACGACGGTGCCACCAGTCAGGATAGCAATGTCTTCCAACATCGCTTTTCTACGGTCACCGAAACCAGGAGCCTTGACGGCAGCGACTTTCAGCGAGCCACGCAGACGGTTCACAACCAAAGTGGCCAAGGCTTCGCCGTCGATGTCCTCAGCGATGATGACAAAGGCACGTCCAGTTTGCAGAGTTTGCTCAAGGATAGGAAGAAGTTCTTTCATTGTAGAAATCTTCTTGTCGTAGATGAGAATGAAAGGATTCTCATAGACGGCTTCCATCTTCTCGGTGTTGGTGACGAAGTAAGGCGAGATGTAGCCACGGTCGAACTGCATACCTTCGACAACGTCGACGTAGGTGTTGATGCCCTTGGCGTCCTCAACGGTGATGACACCTTCTTGCTTCACCTTGCTCATAGCCTCGGCGATGAGGCCGCCGATTTCGCTGTCGTTGTTGGCGGAGATGGTGGCCACTTGCTTGATTTTCTCGTTGTCGCCGCCGACCTTCACCGACATCTTCTTGAGGGACTTGACGACTTCGGCCACGGCCTTGTCGATACCACGCTTCAGGTCGAGCGGGTTGGCACCGGCGGTGACGTTTTTCAGACCCGTGGCCACGATGGCTTGAGCCAAAACGGTGGCGGTGGTGGTACCATCACCGGCGAGGTCGTTGGTCTTGGAGGCCACTTCCTTCACGAGTTGGGCGCCCATGTTCTCGACGGGGTCCTTGAGTTCGATTTCCTTGGCGACCGTCACACCGTCCTTGGTGATTTGGGGAGCGCCATACGATTTCTCGATGACCACGTTACGACCTTTAGGGCCGAGGGTCACCTTCACTGCGTTTGACAATGCATCGACGCCTTTCTTCAGGCCGTCGCGCGATTCGATATTGAAAAGAATGTCTTTTGCCATAGTTATTTCGGATTTAAGATTTCAAATTCAAAAATTTAAGATTAGATGATTGCGATTACGTCGCTTTCGCGCATGATCATATAATCTTTGCCGTCGAGGTGGAACTCGGTGCCGGCATATTTGCCGTAGATGACTTTGTCGCCCTCTTTCAGGGTCATTGTGTTGTCTTTCGTGCCAGGACCCACGGCCACGACGGTGCCTTGTTGGGGTTTTTCCTTTGCGGTGTCAGGGATGATGATGCCGCTTGCGGTTTTCTGTTCGGCTGCTGCGGGTTCGATGACCACGCGGTCGGCCAGAGGTTTGATTGCTAGTTTTGCCATAATGTGTTATGTTTAATTGTTGATTGTTTAATCGTTGAATTGTTGACACGGGACTGCGGGACGCGGGACGCGAGACCACAATCTGCCCGACAACGGCGGGTGCTTGTCATATTTCGTGCCAAAGTGGAAAATGGCAGGGTTTTGTCAGTCGAGGTGACAAAGTGACACGAAAAATGGTTATCTTTGCGCCAAATTACATCTCATGCAAGACCTCATCGAACTGCGACATATCCTCCACGCTCACCCCGAGCTTTCAGGGCAAGAAGTGCTGACCAACGGCATTTTGAACGAATGGGTAAAACAAACCCACCCCGACCAAGTCATTGAGAAAATCGGCGGTTATGGCTTGGCGGCTATATATAAAGGTGCGAAGCCCGGCAAGCGCATCCTCATCCGTGGCGACATCGATGCGTTGCACATTCCCGAACCCAACAACCTCCCCTATCGCTCACAAAACCAAGGCATTTCGCACAAATGCGGCCACGACGGCCACGCCACCATACTCTGCGGCTTGGCGCAATGGCTCGGCGAGCAACGCCCCGACCAGGGCGAAGTCGTCCTGCTCTTCCAACCCGCCGAAGAGACAGGACAAGGCGCGCAAGCCGTCATCGACGACCCGCGATTTCAACAGATTAAGCCCGATGTGGCCTACGGGTTGCACAATTTGCCCAGCTTCGAGAAAGGCCAAATCGTTGTGCGCGAAGGTTGTTTTGCGGCGGCAAGTTTTGGACTGAAACTCGTTTTCGACGGTTGCACGGCACACGCCTCGCAGCCCGAGACGGGGCGCAATCCTTCTGAATTGCTCGCTCAACTCATCCACCATCTGGAGAAAAAACGCGAGCAGCTGAAAGCCGTCAAGCCTTTGACGACCTTCGTCATCACGCACGCCATTTTGGGCGAGGAAACTTTCGGTGTTGCCCCCGGCCATGCCGAGATTTGGCTCACCTTGCGCAGCTTCAACGACCGCAACCTCGAACTGATGTCCACAGAAATCATAGAGTTCTGCCGTGCCAAGGCCAAAGATTATCTCTTCGACTTCAACTTCTCCATGCACGAGGCCTTTGCCGCCACCAACAGCGACGCCAACTGCGTGAAAACCATAGAACAAGCCGCGAAAAACCTTGAACTGAGCCTCGGCCATTTGGACGAGCCTTTCCGCTGGTCGGAGGACTTTGGAAGATTTGGCAGCGTCTGCCCGATAGGTTTCTTTGGTTTGGGTTCAGGCTTGAAACAACCCGCCCTGCACAATCCCGAGTTTGATTTCCCCGACGATATTTTGGAATTTGGGATGGGGATGTTTTGGGAGATTGTTAGGTTGGAGTTGGAATCAGTTAGGAGTTAGGAGTTGGCAGTTAGGAGTTGTAGGGCTGTCACACCGTGGCAGCCAAATTACACCAACCGCATTATCTCCCCCACAATCGCCCGCGAATAAGCATTGGCCACCTCCACGATGAACTTCCCGAAATCCACGCGGGCGTTGTGGTCGGCGGTGTCGCTGATGGTACGGATGACGGTGAAGGGTGTGCCAAATTCCAGACAGACCTGCGCCACTGCCGCGCCTTCCATCTCAACGCATTTGACATCGGGCAACAAAGAAAGGATTTCGTCCCGTTTCTCATCGCTGTTGATGAACTGGTCGCCGCTGGCGATGTCGCCGAAATGGAGCGTCGGGGCGAGGCCGAACTCCTTGACGGCCTCCTCGCCCACCATGTTTTCCACACCTTTATTAATAAGGGCTGTGACGGCCTTGCCCGCCAATTCGGTCAGGTCGGGGTCGCTGTCCACGTAGATGCGGTTGAGCAAAGGCAGCTCGAAACGCGGAATGATGGGGCGGACATCCAAGTCGTGCTGCACCAATCGCTTGGAAACCACAATGTCGCCGACTTTCAAGCCGTCGGCCAAGGCA
>JBGUHI010000026.1:0-26263 GCA_045111995.1 Candidatus Limimorpha sp.
CAATCTCTCAGACTTGTTCGACTTGTTCCATATCGCACTGGTTTTTAAACGGTTATCCAGCTATTGGGTCTGAAATGACTTCCAAAGTGTCGCCCAACTTGACGTTGTAGTCGAGCAAGTTCTTCTTGGTCTTGCCCACTTTGGGTTGAAGGATGATGTCGCGCCCTGTGACCTCGTCCTTCTTGCCGAAGAAATACTCGGTGGGGACATAGTCGATCATTTCAGGCATGTCGAAGATGCGGGCGCCCGTGGCATCCACCGCCTTGCGAAGGTTGCTCATCAGCACTTCCAAATCCGTCGTCGGATCATTAATCTTGAACTTGATGGTCTTGTTCTTGTGCCTAAGAAATAAATAAAAGTCTTCCATGATGATAGTTGTTTTATTGTTATTTATTGATTATTGGCTTATTGGACGACGATTCTTTCGGTTTCCACATTCTCGCCGTCGTTGAAGTGCAAGACGTAGATGCCTTGCGGCAATGCCACCCCGATGGTCTGTCGTCCGTTAGACAAGTCTTGCTTGTGCACGAGTTTGCCGTCAAGGGTATAGACTGACAATTCGGCGGCATGGCCCTTGTTCACCACGACGAGGCTCTCGCCCGTCGAGGCGGGATTGGGATAGACGGAGAAGTCGACCCGACGGTCGCTTACGCTGTAAACCGCACTAAAGGCACCGCAGAAAAGGTTGCCTTGGGCATCGGCGTTGAAGCTGATATAAACCTGGTAGTCTCCTTCTGCCAATCCACCGTCAGGATGGTAATACTGCCCTTTGGCACCTTCGATGGCTATGCCGTCCTTGTACCACTGGTACTTGTAAGTGTCCTTGGGGTTGGGATAGATCAGGAGGTAATCCCTGCCTTCATGTTTCTTGGCCACGATGTCTTGCACATCCCTGTCGTCGATATACGACTGTACGGTCACTTCTAGGGAAAGCTCGGTTGTGCAACCCGACTCGGAGTCTTCGGCTACCACCCTCACGCTTTGGATTCCCTTGGTGCCCCATAACACGGTGAGGCTGCTACCCGAAGGGATGACTACGGCCTTGTCGTCGCTGACTTCCCAAGTAAGGGTGGCATCGGCGGCATGGGCAAGGCTATAGGTGCAATCCAAGCCCGTGCAGCTGCTGAGGTCGCCACTGAGCACCAGGTCGCTCAAGTCTTTCACGGTGATGGTGACTATGTTGCTGTAAACCGCACCTACGGCATTGGAGGCCATGAAGCGCAACTTCCATCCGTTGTAGCTGGCATCCAAAGGCTGGCCTTCGTATGCCACGATTTCGTTGAAATTGGAGAAAGGCGACATTTGCCAACCTTGTTCGGTGGCATCGCTGACCGACGGTGTCGTGAGTTCGAGCGCGACGCCAGCACAGATGGGTGCAGGTGCGACGATGTCTTCGTTGATGACAGGAAGACCGCCTTCAAGCTCGAAGATGGCACTGACCATCACGTCGAAACCAGGCATGACAAAGGTGAAGCCGTCGAGTTCGACGTTTTGGGTGAAATCGTTCATATTGTATACCAAGAGCGTGCCCAGCACATAGCCTTCATTGGGCGTGGCAGTGATGGTCACCGTGGCGCCCTCTGCAACCTGTCCGGAAGGGCTGACGCTGATAGCGCCATTGGCAATCAAAGGACTTACCGTAACCGAGTGGGTTTCAACGGACTGAGCCTCAAACACAGCCTCCAGAATACGGTTGCCCGTCACGGTAAAGGTGTATTGTGCGTTGGTCGAGACTTGCGTTCCGTCTTCGGTCCACTTTACGAAGTCGTAGCCTTCGTTGGCCGTGGCCACCAGAGAGCATTGCTCGCCGCTTTCATATTGGCCTGCGCCCGTCACGGTACCGCCGTTGGAGGGGCTGGCATTCGCCGTGATGGTGTAGACAGAGGAAATACCACTTGCCTCGAAGTTGGCAACGAGGGTGACGTCGCCAGTGACTTGGAAGACATAGCTTGTTTCGGTGCCGACCTCTTCCCCGTCTTTGGTCCAGTTGATGAAAACGTAGCCTTCGTTGGCCGTGGCCGTTACGGTGACCTCTTCGTTGTAGTCGTATGTTCCGTCGCCCGTGGTCGTGCCGCCTTCTTCGGGTTCGCTCTTGGTGATTACCTCATAGGTGTTGGCCACGTAAAGCACGGTATCTACCACATCGTGGTCGGGCATCTTGCCCCGAACCGTATCACAGTTGGGACGGTAGCCTTCCACGGTTGGAGACGGAATGACATACAGTTCCCCTTCCGGAAACTCATCGGTATAGTCCTCATAAGCCGATGACAAGTCGGACTCAAACAAATACCTGATTTTCAGCGAGTAGGTCTCAGCTGTTGTCCCCTTGGGTGTTTGCGCTTGCATAGTGGCCGCCATGAGCAGCAACAATGCGAATAGTAAATGCTTTTTCATCTGTTTGTTATTTTATTGTTTGTTATTCTCTTTACTTTGCTATTTGATTTTGCTCAGATGCAACAATTCCTGTCCGTTGAGCGGGTCGAGGTCGTAGTTGAGCAGGGCGACAAGGGTGTCTTTGAGTTGGACGCGTCCCGTGGTCTGTGAGCGGGGCAGTACGATGCCTATTGAGGCACCCATCTTGGTTGAGATGTCGGCGTTTTCCTGTTCGTCTTCCACTTCCTTTCGTGGCAAGAGGCCATCGAGGAAGTCCCATGTGCCATGGTCGTGGAGCCTTTGGCCGACGGTTTCCTTAAGCTCGCGGTAGAAGTTGTCGTCGAACTCCTCTCCTATCTCGCCATATACGTTGTAGTGGCGCAGGTCGTGCATATCGACGAGGCGGTCGTAGGCCGCGACGATGACTTTCTGTATCTCGTTGCGGACCACGGTTTGCTCATAATAGCCCAGGCCGAACATCTCCTTCATCCGCAGCACCGGAAGGTGCGGGAAGTAGTCGTAGAACATGGGCTTTGTGTTGATTATGTATGGCATGGTTGTCTTGTTCTTTAATTGTTACTCATAACTATACTTCAACTGCTTTGGCTTGTCAAAACGGATTTAGTTCTGTGATGGAATGTTCAACGAGGCTGCCATCGGATGCATTGAATACGTATTTGTCGATAGTCCGGGTCTTCGACTCCATCTGAAAAACCCATTGGGGCATGCCGTTTTTTGCTATGGTCCGGTTTATGAACTTCACTCGTCCGAGGTCGATGTCGTTTTGGTCAAGAAGCGGAAGCATCTGTTCCCATTTGACGAGGAAATCCTTGTCGTGGTCAATCTCACGCTCCAATTCGCCATCAACGTCAAAGAATGACCATGTGCCAATTTTCACATCACCCCGTTTCAGGAAATGGCCTTTGCAGCGAACGGCAAGTGTGTCGGGATAGTACAAGATTTGTTCGCACACTAAATCGTCGGCCTCTTCGGGTATCATCTGCTTGCCATAGCCATCCTTGGTCTCGAAAAGCACGACGACATGGCCGTTTTCGTGCAAAAACACTTCGCCTCCGTCGGAGCATTGCTCAAATTTGAATATGTCGAATCTATCTTCCATGATTATAGTACCACCAAGTTTTAGTAATAATTCTGGTTCTTTGCCAACTGCCCGAGTTTCTTTATCAAAGGATTATAACCGTTTCGCATCTCCTCCCACTGGTAGCTGTTCAGCGCGTGAGTGGGGTTTTCGTAGTCCATCACATTCTCTGTCGAGGAAATCTTCATCGTATGCTTGTTACGGTTGTCGAAATTGTGCTTCAAGCCCAAACAGTGTATGAGTTCGTGCGCCAATGTTTCACTATCGAATTCGCCACTGTGCTCAATGCTTTTTTGGAAAATCGCAACAACATCGTCCTCATTCGGAATCATCCAGCCCATTGGGATCTTTGGTTCTATTGAGGCATTATTCTCGGCATTGATCTCTTCGAGATAATTCGACATATAATACTTGTTCACCAAATAAACTCGCATCATGCCTCTGTATTTAGGGTGGGATTTGAGGAACAAATCGTCCATCCGTTTGGAAAAAGAGACGGATTGGGATTTGCCATACGGGAACGCTACGACGTCGTCAGACAACTTGTCGCTATGCCCGATATAATTCTCAAACTCCTCCTGGTCATATTCCATTTCCATTTTTTCCATCTTCAATATGATTCCAGCCTGACCCAGAATCTCCTCATGGTGGCTGTCCTTATCAAAGTTCCAACGGCGATTGCCTGGAAGGATGCCCTTAACGGGATAGACCTCCGCGCCATGCCGTCTTGTGAAGGTGGTATTGATGACACAAACATTGAGTTCCATCATAGGAGGAAAGACCTTTACCTGAAGCACTCCCACCACCTTGTCTTCGCTATATGCTATTATCGTTTCCTCTTTGTTGCATAGTCCGACGAGTTTGACTTTGAGTTTGATGTCATTCTTGTCGCCACTAATCGATTTTGGCGACACCACAAGGTTTTTGTTTGATGAGACAAACTTTATTTCATCATATTGGCCTTCCTTGATTGCGAGAATCTCGGCTTGGTCTTTGGCATCCCTGTCCCAATCTTTCTGCCTCTTTTTGCCGAATTGGGTCAGGCTCAATGTGGAGAAAAAGTAAAGGGCCGGCAAATCGCTTTTCTTGAATCGGAAATCAAAGAAACGCCCGTCCACATAGTCTTCCCAATAATTCTTCAAGATGCCTCCTATAAACATGGAATTGACCTCCTCCCAAACCCTTTTTTCGCTTTTCTTCCTCAATTCGTTGTCCAATGTGACGACGCGGCTTAGTGATTCCACTTTCGTGATTTTTTCGTCACTGATCATGTCGTACCTGCTTCCGGCAGCCTCTGTTTCAATGCGATACACTCCAATTACAGCAGGCACATATCTGATGGTAACCTTGTTGTAGTTGAGCGTCTGGAGAAAATTCCATATCTGGATACGGCTGCATGACAAGATATCCTGATTGGCAAGATTACCTTTGGCTTTGATTTCCTTTATGCCCACATATCGTTTCTTCGTTCTATTAATCAGGTCTTCCTCAACCAATTTCATGATCTTGCCGTTTTCATACTCCACATGATACGCTGTATGGCTCTCGGTGATATCCAAATAGATGCGCGAGTCGCAAACTTCCTTAAAAGGGTAGCCGGGTTCGTCAATGATGTTATTCGTGTTTTTCAGAAGCGACTCCTTGTCCATATTACGGTTAATCTTCACGTTTTCCCAGTATTCGCTCGGAATGTTCCATTTCCTCTTTTCGTCTTTCGTAAGTTTCTCTTTTCTTTTGTTGGTCAAGTCAATCGACTCGCTTCCTCTCGACACCTTCCATTGTTTCAATTCACCATCTTCGTACTCTATTTGATAATGATACAATATCTCCGTCTCCTCTTGCGTGGCCTTGGATTCTTTCTTGCTTTTCTTTTGCTTCTTGACGGCTACTTTGTGCTTGTAGTAGAAATCAAGCGTCTTCCTTTTGTTCTCAAAGTTTCCATCGTAACTAACCACGTAATCCTTTCCTTCAGATTTAACGACAGGAAATGCCATTTCATGGTCAATGACATATCTGGTGGAGAAATCAGATTTTTCTATTGCGTCTTCATAGAAATTGCTCTTGTCTTTTGGGACAGACTCGACGGTTATCCTGCCTTCAGAACGATTGTATGAAATAGTGGCCGAAGAGGCTCCGCAAACGTGTTTACCGATATTGTCAAAGTTATTCATGAACGGGACGCCTTCGCTATTGGTTCCCTTGTCATCCCAATCCCATGGCTCCTTGAACCAGTCGAAGCCATACTCGCCTTTCCATCCCTTTTTGGGACGGAAATGAACGATACAGTTCCTCAACTTCTCCTCTTGGTTCCGACGTTCCTTTTCAACTATATTCGGATCTAATCCTACATTCATATCTTTGACAATCAATTGGTTTTATGAATAATACATGTATCCACATCTTCGCATCCAATGCCTTCGCAGTCTTTGCAAAGGGCGACATATACTGCCAATCCCAACAGTACCGGGTTGTATTTGACCACATCCTGAAGATGAGTCATATAGAGATAGTCGATCTCGATGGCGTTCTTGGCCAAGGGATTCTTTTCGTTCAGGAAAGGCTTGCTCGTCGAGCGGCGCACACCAAGGCATTTCAGCCCTGTGGCCCGAGCTAAGCTATGGCTGATGCGGCAGGCCATGCATAGCGTGAACCTTTCGACGGATGACAAGCTGTAAACATAGTCGGACGACGGGAATATCTTGCGGTCGTCTTTGCCGTCATTGCTGCTCACATAGGTGCATACGCCTTCGGTATAGGCATTGTCGGGGGCGACGGATTCATAGTTCTTGCATGTTGACATCAGGCCTTTCAGCGTACAAATGCCCTCGTAGTGTTGGCTTTCTGTGTTCATGCATGTGCCTTCCTCGCAATGGCGGCATGGCGCGGCATTGAAGCGATGGGCCAACAAAAGCAAATAGTCGTTTTCTTCGTCGGTCACTCCGAACTTTTCCTTCAAGTCGTAACAGGGCTGTCCATCATCTCTTTTGAAGCAACGCTGGTAGGCTTCTTCATGGAATCCACATTCCACATTTCCTTCCCTTTCGGGCCGGCATATCAATGGGCTGTGGTCCAATGATTCGTTGATCGAGCAGGTCATGTCCTCTTCGCGGTAGGGGCAGTGGTAGTTCTCGTCTCGCTGACGCCAAGCGCCACCCAAGGCACAGTCCATGTTGCGCCTACAATTAGGACCACACTGGGTCAGGCGTTCAAGAACGGTTTCGGTGTTGCTTTTTTTCAGTTTGCGCACACATTGGCGCTCTTCCACGACGTCAAACTGGATTTTGAATCTGTCTTTATGGTCCTCCACGAGTTTTGCCAGAAAGTCCTCCACCCTTTGCGCCATGTCGGCTTCGCAAAGCGTGGCGGAGGTGTTATCGCCATAGGTGCAAGTGATGCCTCGGTCGGTGCAACCATAGCGACTGCAATACTGACACCGATCCTTGTCGTAGGCAGCCAAGCCCGTGGCATTGAGCAGCACCAGTTTTTTTTCTTTTATGATGGGGTTCCAGTTCATAGCCTTTCCGTTTAGAAGATTTCAAGAAGCCATTCAGGAGCCGGGGCTTTTTCAGCCAACCAAGAACCAATGCTTTCGCCAAAAGAGTCCAATCCTACGGCTTTACCTAATTCGTATGTCAGTTCTCCAGGGGCGCTTATGGTTTGTATCGATTCTCTCACAGCGAAATTAACCGTATCGGCAAAGCCATCAGGTAGCCCTATTTCTTTCAATGCACCCCCTAAGTAATCGCCTCCCCTTGCGCCTAACTCATCAATTGAATCAATTTTACCGCTATGTTTCTTTTGTGCGTCTGCAAGGGATTGAGCATAACCCGATTTGTCGGCACTAAAAAAATCATAGGCAATAATGCCAGCGGTCAATACACTTCCCGCCACCTTTAAGCCTTTAGCCAAACCGCCGAGTTTTACGCCATTCTTAAGCATCCCAAGAGCTAAAAGCTTTTCTGCCGATATCCTTAATGATTCAGTCAAGAGATTTTCGATGGTAGTGATGGCATCAGACATATCATCACCATCGGCGACCATTTCACTTGAAGCCGGCGGTTCAGGTGGTTTCGGTACAAATGAAATCGTTCCGCCCCACATGCATTGGCATGTATCGGTGTTAAGCAAGGCTGGCGCATTCTCGACCAGCAAGTCGGCTTTTCCTGGAGTCCAAGGAGTTACCACGTTAGGTATGCAAGGTTGGGGTGTCAATACGCCCATGGCGGCAGATGTGGCAGCAGCAACCTGTGGATTGAGCATAGAAGAGCACAACCCGAAAGATAGAATGTTGACCATGGGCTGAAAGTCCATGATGTTTCCCATCTGATTGTTTGTTACGATAGCCTTACGCGAAAGGTTGGCGACAAAGACTGCTTGGCCACCACTAGCAAAGGGGCAAGTCATTTTCTCACTTGTCGTTATGAAATAGGTTTCTATAGGCGTATTCGTCAACATCTCTGGCGATTCAGGCGCTTCCTCTTCGCCCTTATTGGCGGCTGTTGACATTTTCTTGGCCAATTCCATGAAAGGTTTCAATTCCTCATCCGTCAAAAACTCGGCGGCCTTGCTTATCATTTCCATATTGGAGGCAAACTCAAGCGCAATCAAAGCCGAACGTTGCTGGGCTTCTTTCAGCTCATTTTCAAACTTGCTGTGATTGGCAAACAATATGCGGTTCATCGAATTCACCGTGTTCTGCCTGCGTTCCACCTCGGCTTCGTTTCCCAAAAAGGCCTCATAGTTTTTCTGCTGGGCTTTGTAGAGGTCACTCAATTCCGCTTTAAGCGCTTCATTGTCGGTGTCTTCATTCCTTTTGTTCAAGAGATCCAACTGGGCTTGCTGAGGTTCCAGCTGTGCGTTGATGTTAGCCAACTGTTCTTCATGTTCGGCCTTTTGGGATTCGGCGGCAGTCAATTGTGCAGTACCCTGGGCAGCCTGAATAAGGTCTCTTAGGTCGCCCCCGTATTGACCTGCATGGTTGCTGTTGATTTGCTGTGCAACAGAAGCATTAGGATCTCCGCTTAAGGAATTGGAGTAGCGCGTTATGTCTGCATCAAGCTGCTGTATGGCAATTTGATGGTTTGACTGCTCAGCAACCAACTCATCTACACTATCTTGGATTGTCCCGATAAGTGCATCTTGGTCTTCCTCTGGCCACAACTTGAATATTTCTGGTGTCACTACTGCCATGCTTTCAGGCTCCTATTCATTAACTGGTTTAGTTGATTTTCACCAATCCTCCCTTGATGTTGATGTCGATGTCGCCATTCACGCTGACGGTCTTGCCCTTGATTTCGACTTCCACGTCGGACTGCACGACGGCCTTTTTGTCGCCATGAATACCCGCTGTATCCTTTGAAACCATTCCCACTTTGTTTTTGGATTTGATCACTATGCCTGACGATTCCTCCAAGCCGATATTCGTCTCGTTTTCGTCAAGTTCGAGCCATATTCTCTCCTTTAGCATGTGGATATGGGTGTTGGTATTCGCAATGACGACGCCATAGTCGTTGCCGATTTTGTTGAAATAATCGTTGCCTTCGGTATCCAATATGTCGTGGTCGGCAGTACGATTAATATCGTTCTTGGCATGGCTTTCGATGTTGTTCTTGGCATCCATGACGATGTTGTTGCCGGCATTGAGGACGATGTTCCTGTCGGCCACCAACTCAATGTTGCCTTTCGATTGGAGTCGTATCAGCTTTTTGTCGGTGTCATAGGTCACCACATAATTATGGGTTTTCTCATCATATATCTTGATATAGCCATGCTCGCCCTTGTCGCGAATTTCGATGGTGTGTCCGTTGCGGGTGCGGATGGCCTTGTATTCGTTGTCTTTTACAGATGCTTCTTCCACCCATTCCGGGACGGGTTTGTCAACATTCCAGTTGTGCACCGTTGCCATGACGTAAGGGCATTCGGCATTGTTGTATTCGAAGCCCACAATCACCTCGTCGTAGATTTCTGGGACTAGATAGCTGCCTCTTTGATAGCCGCCGTAGGGTTGTGCGACACGGATCCATGGCGTGATGTGTTCTTTCACTACCTCAGCCATGTCGTCCGCGCCATCGCAGTTTTCCACCACAAACTGCCAGTTCAGCAATACCCTGACTCGGCCCATGCGCAACGGGTCCTTGTTGTCGTACACACGGCCTTGTTGCGGCCCGCATTTCGGGTAGATGTCGAACTCGCCATAGGTGAGGAAGCCATGCTCGTCGCGCTGGAGATAAGGCGGCACGGTGGCTTTCTGCGGAATGGCCTTGAATGTGTTTTCCATATTGCGGGATGAGTTCTCTTCCCATTCGTAAGTAAGGTCTATGATTTTCAATGGCTCGTGCTGCACGAAGTCGGTGCTGCCGTCCGCGAGTTTGGTCTGGTCTTCGATGACGATGACGCTGCCAAGCTTCAAGTCGGCACGGCAGGCCTCGCCCGTACACCTCAAGGTGTCAGCCATGACGTATTGTTCAAGGATGCGGCGTTGGTCACGCGACCACATGTCTATTTCGTTGGCATCCATGCGTGTGTGGCCGTTCCCATCCCACGTGCCGCAAAGATTCTTTGAGGCTTCTTCGTCCAAGATACGCGCCGAGTGGCTGTCGATGATGGCGTTATAGCTGCTGCTGAAATAGTCAATGGAGTGCTCAAAGGCCGACTTCGACATTTCATGGAAGGGTTCCACCTTGTATCTCCAGTTGTGTACCCTGCCCTTTTCTATGCCTGCCCCGTATTTGGTGCACATGATGTAGTCATACTCGCATAGCGCCGCGCCTGTGTGGTGGCCCATGTTCAGGTCGTAGTCATATTTCTCGATGCCCGAACCCGTGCGCAAGGTGATAGGGTCGTATTCCTTCAATTCGCCGAAATGGATCTTGCCGTCCTCGAAATAGAAGAATTCGCCGTAGCGTTTGGCCAAGCGTACAAGGAAGTCGTAGTCGCTTTCGCGATACTGCACGGTGTAAGGCATGGGGGCTTCGTGCCTTGGATTGGTATCGAAGTTGAAATAGTCGAGGACATCATATTCGCCGGCATCCGGATTGAACTTGTGCGGCGCAGGCGATGCCCGCATGAGCACTTCATCGACATATTCCTTCAGCGTTGCCCTGGTGCGGGACGAGCATCCGGGAAACTGCTTGAACCTTGCGTCGGGGGTGTAGGCGACGCAGCGCACCACCATCGCCGATTTCATCTTGGTGCGTTCCACCTTGACGTTCTGGATGTAGCCGCTGAAGAAGTTATCGACCGTGTATTCTATGTTGTCGCCTTCCTCATCTTCCCGATACGCCGTCACCGAGCATTCCACCAGAGCGCCCAAGAGCTGCTCTCGAAGCTCAAACTTGATGTCGTCTTGGGTAAACGTCATGTCATTCTTGCGGAAAGAGAACTCAAAACGGTTTGGCTCCAAGAGTTTTTTGGTCAATTTGAACTCAAAGCATTGGTAGCCCTCAAGTTCCTTCCCGTTGATTTTTATTGTCGGTAGATTCACTAAATGTATTGCCATGGGTTGTATGAGCTAAAAGATGAAACGAAAGCGGTTCATTTGATGCCGTCCAGAATGAGTTTGGGACGTTCCGTCGAGCTTGAGATCGGACTGTGTTTGCTCCAGTCGTAGCCGAGAGCCGCCCCGGCGGTGTCTGAGAAGGTGATCTTGCGGGCCGTAATCTCTATGCGTGTTGTCATCATGACATTGTTCGTGCCGTTGAAGTATTCGAAGAGGTTGGTGCAGAAAGCGTCTTCGAAGCGCACGTAGCGGTAGGATGTCTTGTTCGTGTCGTTGACGCTGGTGACCAAAGCGATGGTGCCATCCTTCTTCATAAAGTCGTCCAGCATCCATTCGTATAGGATGTGTCCTTTGGCTGGTGTGACGATGGTGGCGACGATTTTGCCTCCAAACGGGCCGTCGTAGGGCCTTCCGTCTTGACCATACCACCTGGCAAGACGATATTCACATTCAACGAGCGTGTATTTCTCGTTTGATCCGTCAAGTTGTAGTTTTCCTTTCAGTGCCATGATAAATAAGTGTTAATAAAGAATGTAGGCTCTCATTTTATTGTCGCCCAAGGGGGTGATGAGACCTCGCGAAGCGTCTATGAGTTCCTTCGATTGGTTGTCTAAGCCGATGCCTGCCCCCGAGCCGTCGGTGAAGAAGATCTTGCGGGCGCTGATGACGATGCGTGTCGTCATCATGACGCTGTTGTGGCTGTTGAAGTACTCGTAGAGGTTGACGCAGTAGCCTTCCTGGAAGTGTACGAAACGGTAGGAGGTCTTGTTCTTGTCGTTGACATTGGTGACCAACGTGATGATGCCGTCCTTTCTCCGGTGGTCATACAGCATCCATTCGTAGAAGACTTTGCCCTTGGAAGGCGTGACTATGGTGGCAATGATTATGCCGCCACAAACGCCTTCATTGGGTGTGCCGTTGGTATCGACACCCTGGCTGAGGCGGTATTCGCATTCCACGAGGGAGAACTTATCCGACGAGCCGTCAATCTGTAAGGTTCCTTTCAGTGCCATTGCGTTACGGTTTGGGATAGGGAACGGACAGGCTGCCCCGCCCGTTCCCTAATGGTGAGACGATTATGCCCAGTCGTTGGTGTAGTTGACCGAGCCGTTCTTGATCTCGCGGCACGACAAGATGATTTCCTCGTAGTGGCCCATCTTGTCTTCCCACATCTCAACGAAGTTGACGCAGTAGCCGTCGGTGAACTCGATCTTCTTCATCAGGTTGCCCGACTTGGTCTCGTTGAATTCGATGGCGCCGTTCTTGGCGAGGTTCGGGGCGATCATCCAGTTCAGCAGATCCGGATTGCCGTCATTCAAGGCCTTGACGCGGAGCGTGATCTTGCCGCCTCTCGGAATGCCGCTCATTTGGCCTTCCGTGTCGGTGGCTTGGTTGAACGAATAGGTGACCATCATGACCTCGCGCTCGGTGAGGCCGTCAACTTTCAATGTTACAGGTGTTTTTGCCATTTTTGTAGTTTTTTAAAGGTTGATAATTGTGTGAATTGTGTGTTGTTTGCTTGTTATTCCACTGAGGTTTCGGCACCCATGTAGTCCTTGTTGTCGGCCTCGAGCTTGATGACGAAGTTCTTGGCGGCAAAGAACGGGGTGATGGAGATGTCCACAGTGACGATCTTGGTCTTCGGGTCTTGTTTCGGGTCGCCCAGTTTGTACTTCGAGAAGAAGTTCTGGTAGCCTTGATAGTGGTTCAGGAAGTCCTGAATCTTGTCTTTCAGCTTCTGTGGCGACTTGTAGGGGTCCCAGTTCTCGAGGGCGATCTCGTGCACATAGTTCATGAGCACTTTCTTCACCCAGTCGAACACGCGCACGATGGGGTATTCTCTCATGGCGTCGAGGTCGCCGTTGTACAAGGTGTTGTTGTTGAATGCCATGACGCGGCCTTCACTGAACACCATGGGAACGACGTGGTCGTCCATCAGCGATGCGATTTCAGACTTGAGGAGGTCTAGTTTCACGCCTTTCACGTCGGCCACGGTGCCGTATTTCTTGCCGGCGCGGCCTTGTGAGATTGGGGTGGCCTCGTCGTACATCATGCCTGCCAAGGCACCGGCGGGCGAGATGTAGAAGGCGTCTTCATACTGCTCGTCGTAGCTCAGTTTCTCGCTCTCGCGGCCCACGATCCAGTTGCAGGCCATGACGACATTCTGCAAGGCGGCGTCGCTGTCGATGAAGCCACGGGTGACTTCCTTCAGGTCTTCGAGGGAGTTCTCGTCTTCGAGGGCCGTGTCGGTGACCAGGATGGTCTTGTATTTGTGGGCTACCTTGGCCCAACGCAACAGTTCTACCCTGTCCTTGAAAACACCGCCGGGGATGACGACGAAGCTGTAGCTGTCCTTCAGGCTCAGACGGTCGAAGGCGTGTTTCAGCAGGTTGTCCACCTGGTCCTTGAAGCTCGACTCGGTGTCGGTGATGGCTTCCTTGGCCACATTGACGACTTTCAGCTTCTCCACTTTCTCGCCGCCGCTGTTCTTGAAGAACATGTCGAGGGCACGGTAGCTGCGCTCGAGGTTCTTGGAAGCGTCGAGGGCGTCGGTGATGCCTTGGGTGAGCACCTTGAGGTGTTTCTCTTCCTTCTGCTTGCAGCTCTCCACCATGTCAGTGGCCGAGGCGCTGCCTTCGTTGAGGAGTTCAAGCCATGCCTTGAGTTCGGTTTTCAGGGCGTCGCGTTTGGCCTTTTTGCGGCTGTCGCTAAGGAACGAGTCCTTGATGGCCTTCTTGGTGGGGTTCATGTCCTCGGCGGCGGGGATGATGCCCTTGATGGCCGAGAAACCGCCAAACTGCTGAAGGAGTTGGTTGACTTCCTTTTTCTGCTGTGTGCCTTGCTGTTGTTGCTGTTGCGCACCAGCTTCGGTTGCTTTCTGTAATTGAGGATCTGCCATAGCTATACGGTGTTTTTGTGTTTATTCGTTTTCGTTGAGTTCGTTGAGCAGATACTCGAGGTAGTCCTTGAGTTCTTCTTTGCTTCCGGCGTCCTTGAGGATGTCGCGGAGCTTCTTGTTCGACTCGATTTGCTTGCGCACCTTGGCCACGCTGTCCATCTCGGCTTTCTTCTTCGAGAGGAACTCGCTGTTGGCCACGAGGTTGCCCTTGCCGCCATTGGCCTCGAAGTCCTTGATCTCTTTGAAATGCAAGGTCTCGCTGACTACGCCGCCTTCGTCGTCGGTGAAGTTGACCTCCACGCTGGGCTTGAAGTGGTCGAACACGTCGCCAATGGTCTTGGCGTCCTCAAACAGCTCGGGGTCTTCCGACTGCGCGTCTGAGGTGTACTGGTCGATGAACAGGGTCTTGTTGGTGTCGAGCGCACTTACCTGACTGCCCGATTCTTCATCGGTGGCTTTTGAAATGAAGTTTTTCTCTTCCATAACGATTAGTTTTGATTATTTAATAGATTGTATATCATTCTTTTGTCTCTTGTTCTGGAGCTTCGGGCTGAGGCGTTTCCTGCCTGATGAGGTAGTCGGTCTTCGCGCCATTGACGTAGAAGGCCACCTTTTCGTCTTCCATCTTCACCTCGATGGTGTCGCCCGACTTGAGCTTGCCGCTGATGATCATCTTCGACATGGGGCGACGCAACTCCTTGCGGATGGTGCCGATGATGGGACGTGCGCCGAATTGCGGGCTGAAGTCCATCATGGCGATGGCCTGCTTGGTGTCGTCGTCGATCTTGAAGTTGATGTTCTGCTCCGTCAGCAGCTTCACCAAGCCTTTCAGGTGGATGCTGAAGATGCGCGTGACGGTGGCCGGCGTGATGGGCGAGAACGGAACGATCTCTGTCAAACGGCCCAGGAACTCGGGACGGAAATAGTCTTGCATGATGGTCATCAGGTCGCTGTTCTTGGGGATGACGCCTTTCTCGAACGAATCGACGATGAACTTGCTGCCGATGTTGGAGGTGAACAGGATCAAGGCGTTGCTGAAGTCGCCCACGCGACCCAGACGGTCGTGCAGTTTGCCTTCGTCGAGGATTTGCAGGAACAGGTCGAACACCGACTTGTGGGCCTTCTCGATTTCGTCGAACAGCACCACCGAATAGGGTTTCTGGCGAATCTTGTTGACCAGCAGGCCGCCCTCTTCGTAGCCGACATAGCCGGGAGGCGCTCCGTAGAGCAAGGCCACGGAGTGCTCTTCCTTGAACTCCGACATGTCGAAGCGGATGAGCGACGACTCGTCTTGGAACAGGAACTCGGCCAAGGCTTTCGACAACTCTGTCTTACCCGTACCCGTGGGGCCGAGGAAGAAGAACGAGCCCATCGGCTGGCCTTTCTTGTTGAGGCCCGAGCGCGACTCATAAATCGAGTCGAGGATGGTCTTGATGGCGTGGTCTTGGCCAACGACGCGACGTTTGAGGATGTCCTCGGCGTTGACGAGTTTCTCCCTTTCCTTCGACTGCACCTTGCCCAACGGGATGCCCGTTTGCTTGGCGACGACTGCGAAGAGGTCGGAAGCCAGCACCTCGTAGCGTTTGTCGGCGGTGAGGCTCTTCAGTTTGGCGATGACGCCGTCGAGGTAGTCGAAGCGTTGCTGCTTGCTCTCTATCTTCAGGAAGTCGGTGTCGTCGTCAAGTTGGGCGATGAGCAGCACGCTCACCTTATTAATTAATTCATAGTGCAGCCAGTTGAGTTCCACCATGAGTTTCTGGTCGTCGAAATGCTCGGGGTTCTCTTTCAGATTGTTGAGTTTGTCCTCGATGTTGGCGATGTCGCTGGCCGACACGTCGTTCATGGTCTTGATGAGGGCCATGGTGCGGTCGATGAGGTCGAACACCGAGTCGGGCATGGCCTTTTCTGTCATGTAGCGCTTGGCGAGGCGGATGGCCTCGGTGATGACTTCGTCCTCGATGGTGAGGCTGTGGTATTTCTCGAAGGTATTGACGGCGCCTTCCACGATGCGGAAGCAGGTGTCCATGTCAGGTTCGTCGATTTGCATCTTCTCGAACTTGCGCACCATCTCCTTGTCAGTCTCGATGTTCTTGGTGAATCCGTCAACAGTGGAGGTGCAAACAAGGAGCATGTCGCCACGGTTGAGTTCCTGCTTGAGCAGGTCGCCGGTGCCGCGCAGCGCGCCCATCTTGTCCATCATCTTGTCCAAGCCTTCGATGACGAGGATGGCGTTGCCCATGGCCTTCAGTTCGCCGACGACGCTCTTGAAGCGGTCTTCGGTCTCCATGTTGTTGACTGCGCCGCTGGCCAAGGCCGCGAGGTCGAGTTCATAGACGATGGAGCCTTGCAGGAAACTCGGCACGTTGCCGGAAAGCAGGCGGGCGACGAAACCGTTGATGAGGGCGGTCTTGCCCACACCCGACTCGCCGATGACAAGAAGATTGGATTTGGTTTTGCGTCCGAGGATTTCGAAGAAAGAGGCGATTTCGCGCTCAAATCCCACCACGGGATTTGTCTTTCCGCTCGCAACAAGTTCGTTCTTGTTGATGCAATACTTGCCGAGCGTTTTCTTGGTATTAGCGGACAATACCTGACGGGGGGGGGTATTATCTCCTTGATTTACAGAAGATTGCAAACCAATAGCATCCGTCACCTCATTGGCGGTCAAGGGCAGGTTCTTCATTTGGTTGAAGTTGAAGCCCACGCCCGGTGTGGCCAGTGCGGCCAAAACGCAGTAGTTGTCGGCGGTTTCCAAGCCGAACTTTGAACGGTAGTCGTCGGCGGTGTCGAACACGGCCTTCGACGCGTCGGTGATGTCGAGTTCGCTCACGGGGCGCGCGGCTTTGGGGGTCATGGCGATTTCAACGTCAGCCCACTCGACCAAATAGTAGTAGTCCTTGTCCAGGTTGCCTTCGATGAAGGGCACCATGCCCATATCCTTATGCAACAAGGCCTTGAAGATGTGGCAAGGATAGATGGCGTCGTTGCCGTTGCTCACGGCGTAGTTCTGCGCAATCCTCAACAGATCCTCGAAAGTGGTAAAAATGCTTTTCTTATTCATAGGCTTGCCTTTTGATTCTTTCTGTTTCACTCGAACAGTCGATTGTTTTGCCACACCATCCAAAGTGTGAACTGAATGTTTGAGACTGCAAATATGGGAAAAAAATACCAATTGGCATTAGGTAAATTTACCTAATTTTTCAAAAAAAGGCCGATTTTCGTGTAAAAAAGCGGGAAAAAGGAGGGAAAAGCCCAATATCCGGACCTGCGCTACACCAGTCCGTTGAGGAAGGCGTAGTTCACCATCTCCGTGGTTGTGTTGCAACCGATCTTGCCGAAAATCCGGTCCTTGTGCGCCTCCACCGTGCGTGCGCTGATGAACAGGTCATCGGCGATTTCCTTTGAGGTCTTGCCCAAGGCGCATAGTCGGATGATGTCGAGTTCGCGCGGTGTGAGACTCTCATTCTTATTCGGGAACGCTATTTCCGAGGGCGATTCGGCGATTTCGTCGCCGAAATAGTCCTTGCCGCCAAAGACGGAGGTGATGACGGTGGCGAGGCCTTGCGGCGTGACGTCCTTGCTGACGAAGCCGTTGAGTCCCGCTTTTACCATGGCTTCGAGTTCGGAGTTGTTGTCTTCGCCCGAAACCAAGATCACCTTGATATGGGAGAACAAGCGTTTTGTCTCCATCAGCACGTCCATGCCCGTGCCATCGGGCAAGAAATAGTCGAGAAGGATGAGTTCGACCTCGTCGGAGTGCTCATGCAGATAGTCCAGCGCCTGACTGACGTTTTCGGCTTCAGCCTTGAGCATGCAGGCGAGCCCTGAGTACGACAGGGCCATGCGAAGCCCGACACGATATAGCGGGTGGTCTTCCACCATTAGGATTCCTATGCTTTGTTTTTTTGCCATAGTCTAGTTTTTCTTCATGTTGAATTTGATGGTCGTGCCATGGCCGTCCTCGCTGTCGATGATCAGCTGCCCGCCGTTTCTCACCATCATCTGTCGGCTGACGAAGAGGCCGATGCCCGTGCCTTGCTCGCCTAAAGTGCCATCTGTCGACTTCACCATCTCGTGTGCCAATTCACGCATGCGCTGTTGGCTGATGCCTACGCCATGGTCTGCCACCTCGACCCATATCTGACGGTCGTCCTCGATTGCGCTCACGATGATGTCCCCACCTTTCTTCGAGAACTTGATGGCGTTGGTGAGCAGGTTCTGGAACACGATATTGAACACGTTGACCTTATCGTGGCATTGCAGGTTGGGAGCGATGTTCTTAACCACCACCAGTTCCTTGACCTTCAATTCTTCGGAATGGGGTTTGATGCACTCCTCGACGGCATGGAGCAGGTTGAAAGTAGCCGACGGGATGGTCTCCATGCCCAATTCGCCGTAGATCCAATGGAGTATGGTGTACAGTTTGTCCTTCAGTTCGTCGGAACCGACTTTCAATGCCGCCAACTTCTCTTTCAGTTCGTCCCGGTCCATGTGGTCGAAATGCTCGTTGGCCAGTTTCAGCACCATATTCTGTGCAATCACCGAGTTCTTCACGTCGTGCGAAGCCACCGAGAGTATCCTGTTTTGGGTCTCGTTGAGCCTTTTGAGGGTCTCGTTTTGTTTTTTCCTGGCGCGAATCATCCCCACCAGAAAGGCCATGATGATGACAAGCAGCACGGCAAAGACGAACAAGACAAGAACCTCGGCGGCTTGCGTCCTGTTGTTTTTCTCTTGTATCTCAAGTTGGTGTTCCATAGCGGCCAAGTCATATTTCACCTGATAGTCGCGGATGAGGGCTTGCTGCTTTTCGCTGAAAATCGAGTCTTTGATTGCCACGCTCTGCTCAAGGTATTCCAGTGCCTTGGTGCCATCGAAATGTCGGGCGGCATCACATGCGCCCTTGTAGGCGTTGAGCAGGCATTCTTCAAAGCCGCCTTCTTTCGCCATGGCGATGGCCTTTTTGAAATGCGCTTCCGAATCATGGTATTTCCCGGAAAAAAGATGGAAACGTCCATACAAGGACTCGACCGAGGCTTGTAGGAAAAGGTTTTCCTCGGCCTCGGCGGATTTCAGGGCTTCGCCAAGCATGACCCATGCTTCTTTCTCCCTGCCCGCCTTCTGATAGGCACATGCCACCACCATCCTGCGTTGTACGACCTTTCTCGGGAGGTCGTTGTACATAAGCGAATAGTCAAGGGCTTGTTCCGACAAGTCGATGGCTTTCCCGATGATTTCCTTTTTCCGTTGCCCCTCTATCGTTTCCGACTGTTGAAGATAGACATCGGCAAGGTTTTGCAGGTATGACGCCATGTCTTGATAGTCGCGGTCGTCCTTCAACTCGCCCATCATGTTGATGCAACTGACGTACATTTCCTCGGATCTGTCGAACTCGCCCATGCTGGCATAGATGCTTGCCATGTTGTTGGTTGTGTACCGTATGTTCCTATAATAGTATGAACCGAGTTCGGCCTCGTTGCATTGAGACATGATTTCGTTGCATCGGTTGTAGTTGTCAATGGCTTCTTCAAACTGTCCGATGCGCTGGTAGGCCAGGCCAAGGGTATTGTAGCATCCTGCCAGGTTAAAGAGGTCGGCACTCTGCTCGTAATGTTCAGTGGCTTTGTTGGAATAGTTGATCACCTCCACCATCTCGTCACGGTCGAAATGCCAAAAGATCAGCGTCTTGAGCAGTTGGCCATTCATGGATTCGGAAGAGGTTTCTGCCGTAAATTCGACCGTATCGCCGGCCATAGCCATGATCTCGTTGGCCAAGCGCAAGGCATTCTCGCCGCGGCTGGTAAGGAAAGCGACATACAAGCTGTCGATTTCGTGCGCGACAAGCGAGCCTGTCAGCAAACAGAAACAAACCAATCCTAACAGTCTTTTCATCGCTTCAATAATTTGGCACAAAGATAAACATTTTTTGTTTTCATCGCGTTTTCCCATAATATTGCACCAGCCCCTCGGCGGGTGCTTGCATCACCTCGCCCATCGTGAGGCCGAAGTCGGCGAGGCTTTCGCGAAGGAGGTCTTGGAAATGGTAGGCGATTGAACCCACGAAACTCACTTTCAAAGCGTTGCAACCTTTGTAACGGCAAACGAAAGCCTCCATGAACGCCTTGAAGCAGTCCTTCACCAAAACGCGGATGTACGGATGCGCTTGGTTTTCGCCCGCAAACTTGGCGAAAGCGGCCAGATATTTGGACGGCTGCGGGTCATGGTACAACTGCTGGACGAAATCCTTCAATTCCAAATGGTAGGTTTCTTCAAACTTTTTCCGCAAGTCCTCAGGCATGAAGCCATAAAAATACGCTCGCACCACTGCCCTTCCGATATGGCATCCACTCCCCTCGTCGCCGACGAGATAGCCCAATGAAACCGCCTTTTCGACAATCTTTTCACCATCGTAAACGCATGAATTTGAACCCGTTCCAAGTATGCAAGCGATTCCCTTTTCATGCCCAAAAAGTGCATGGCAGGCCGCCATCAAGTCATGCGTGACGGTGATTTCTGCCTTCGGAAATCGTTTTTGGAACACATTTTTTATTAAAGTGCAATTCTGTTCCGAGCCGCAGCCTGTGCCGTAATAATGGATGGATTGGATCTCATTAGATAGAGGTACGCCTTGGCACATCTCTACAAGCGTTTGAATGTCAAAGTAATTCGGATTAAAGCCCTCGGTCAGGAAACGGCTTTTCGTCTCGTTTCCGTCCAATAGCATCCACTCCATTTTGGTGGAGCCGCTGTCTATGATTAATCTCATTTCAATTTATTTTTCTGCAAAAATAGGTAAAACGATTTATTCTCCGCTATAGCATAGGCGTAAAATAGACAGGCAGACAAAGCGTTGCCCCGTCTTTCTGGTAATCCTTGGTGTAAAGCATGACTCTTTCTGTCACGCGCGAGGAATATTTCTTCACAAATTCATCCAATGACTTGTGTGACAAATAGTTCGACGATTTCACCTCAATGGGCAGGATTTTATTGCCTCTCGACAAAAGAAAATCCACCTCGTAATTGTGTTTGTTCTGCGAGGGGAAGGTGTGATAATACAATTCATTGCCCGAAGCCTTCAACATCTGGGCGACAACGTTCTCATACACATACCCCAAATTGGCTTTCAGCTTGTCCGATAGCAGTTTTTCATAGATGACATTCTCGGTGAAATCCTTGTCCCAAAAAGCCAAGGTGACAAACAGGCCCGTATCGGCCAAATACATCTTATAGCGAGTCTTGTCGGCAGTCAAGGCGAGACCCACATTGGGGTCGGAGGCTTGATAGGCGATGTTGACAATCATGCTTTCGCGCATCATTTCCAGCAACTCTTGCTTGCGTTCCTGCTTGGTGTTCTCGATTACCGTGGTCACTTGGTACCGCGATGCGTTTTTGCTCAATTCCGATGGCACCGCCCAATACAATGCCCGAAGTTTGTCGGAGGAATCCAACTTGTGAAGGTCGTCGGCATACAGTTTCAGTATGCGCCTTTTCACATTGTCCACCATCTGCAAATTCTGGGTGTCGAGAAACTCGTTCACTGCCTGCGGCATCCCACCGACAAGCATATACAGCCTAAAATCGCGCATCATCCGGCGATGCACATCCGCCCCCAATGGCATTCTGCTCTTCATCACTTGCCCTAACAGCGGCATCGTGGCTTCGTCGCCCATTGCCCAACGGAATTCCTCATAATCCATCGGGTACATCTGGATGCGATCTTCCTCACTCGGAATGACAATATGTTGCACGTTCTGTCGGATGGAAATCAACGAACCGGTTTCAATATAGTCATACCTGCCGTCTTGCACGAGGTATTTTATCGCCTGCCTCGCAAGAGGCTGCAATTGCACTTCGTCAAAAATAATGACGGACTTGCGCCTTTCCAAGGTCACATGATAGATCAGTTGAAGCCGAACAAACAAATAGTCAAGGTCGGCGATGCTGTTTTCTATCAAGCGATTCACCTCGGGCACGACATTGGCAAAGTCGATGAGGATATACGACTTGTACTCGTTTTCCGCAAATTGCCTGACCAACGTTGATTTGCCGATACGCCGAGCACCTTCTACCAGCAAAGCCGTTTTCCCTGCCGATTCTCTTTTCCAATCCAGCATTTTTTGGTAGGCTTTTCTTTTGAAAATCTTCTCTGACATGGAATCAAATTATAAAACGCCGCAAAGATACTGATTTTATTTCAATTACAAGACAAAATACCTCTGACCGCAAAATGTTTTTGCCCTAAAATACCTCTGACCGCAAAATGTTTTACGCCAAAAATACCCCTGACCGCAAAATGTTTCGCATATTGAACCGATTTTATTGGACTATGTTCAATCTATTGAACACTATACCAAACCCCATCTGTACACATCCCATCACCCCTCCGGGGTTCCCGACGGCATGCACAGTCCCGTAGGGGCGACGGACAATAGGCAGGCGGTGAAGCATGTCGCCTGTCCCGCACGGGACGGCATCATTGCGGAACCCCTGCCGACAAACAAAACCGATTCCCATCCCCGCCCCGAAGGGGCGAAACCCCATTAACCGTAGGTCGCGACCTACGGCAGCAGCCCGATAGGCCATCCCAAACCAACGCGGCTGCCGTAATACGACAGCCCTACAAACCAACGGGACAATCCCACCGTGGGGTTGTAGGGCTGTCACACCGTGGCAGCCGCAAAAAAAAAACGGCAAACACAAAACCCAAACAGCCCGCCAAAAAACATACTGGCGGGCGTTTCGCTTTCTCAATACATTCATTCATCTTTCTTGCGCTTGCCACAAGCGTATGCCGCAGCACAGCCGATTAAGACGGCTACACCACTACCAAGAGGAAGATCTCCGGTTCCACCACCACCTTCATCATCAATATCACCACGACTTTGAGTCTCAGTCTTGTTCCATATCTGAAATTGATCTTCCCTCTGAAATAGAGATGACTGTGCAAGCATTTGTTGCGTTCCGAATGCTAAAAGCATCAAAGCAACAAATACTGTTAATTTTTTTCATATAAGTAAACGATTACTTTAGTTTCGGGTGGCAAAATTACGGTTTTTTTGGAATTGGCAATGGGGTTGGAGAAAAAAATTTTTTGCGGATGTTTTTTTGGTGCAATGTTCTGGAAAAGTTTTATTTTTGCACTCGAATTTGATTGAAAATATTGTGTAGAATCCAAGATTTTACATGAAAACCGAGTTTTAACGTCTATGTCCTCGATTTCTTCAAGATGCTATGGTCTGAAGGACTTTGATAAGGATATAGGATGGAACATTCATCCGTTTCATGCTTCCAACATTTCAGAAGGATTACGCTTGATGAGCAACGGATAACGTTCAGGATGACGGAGGCTGTCCAAGTCAACATCCAAATTGGGCCATTCAATAGCCTCGTTTCCACACATTTGAATGTTTAGCACATCCTTTATCGAGGCTTCACGCATCCAAAGGAATACGATTGTAGGACAAGAAGTAATCTTGTCCGCCAACGCTAATCATGATGCCTTGACCGTTAATCATTAAGACGCTTGCCGATGTGCCAACTGGACTCATTTTGATGTTATTTGCTGCAAAAATAGACATTATTCGCAAAACATCAATCAAAAACGAATGTTTTTATTAGTTTTGCAGCCCAAAATTAACCAACAAAAGACAACGAAATGAGAAAATGGCGCATTGAAGACTCCGAGGACCTTTACAACGTGAAAGGCTGGGGCGGACATTATTTTTCCATCAACGAGAAAGGCCACATGACCGTGACGCCGAAAGAAGGCTGCGCCTCGGTGGACCTTCCGGAACTTGTTGACGAACTGGCACTTAGGGACGTTTCGGCTCCCATGCTGCTGCGTTTCCCCGACATCCTCGACGACCGCATCAACATGATCGACTCCTGCTTTAAGGAAGCGGCCAAGGAGTATGAGTTCAAGGGGCAGAACTTCGTCGTGATGCCCATCAAGGTGAACCAGATGCGCCCCGTGGTCGAGGAAATTGTGAGCCACGGCAAAAAGTGCAACATCGGCCTCGAAGCCGGCTCGAAGCCCGAACTCCACGCCATTCTCGCGCTCGGCACCGACTCGGATTCGCTCATCGTGTGCAACGGCTACAAGGACGAGGAGTTCATCGAACTTGCCCTGCTCGCCCAAAAGATGGGCCGCAAAATCATCATCGTCATCGAAAAGCTAAACGAACTGAAAACCACGGCCAAAATCGCCCGCCGACTGAAAGTCACGCCGAATTTGGGCGTGCGCATCAAGTTGGCCAGCTCGGGTTCGGGCAAATGGGAAGAGTCGGGCGGCGACGGCAGCAAGTTCGGCCTCACCTCGTCGGAACTCCTCGAAGCACTCGATTTCCTCGACGAGCACGACATGAAAGACTGCCTGAAACTCGTGCATTACCACATCGGCAGCCAAGTCAGCAAAATCAAGAAAATCAACGTGGCGCTGAAAGAGGCGGCGCAGTTCTACGTGCAGCTCTACAAGATGGGCTACCATATCGAGTTCGTCGATATGGGCGGCGGCCTCGGCGTGGACTACGACGGAACGCGCTCAAGCAGCGCAAGCTCAGTGAATTACAGCATCCAAGAATACGCCAACAACGCGATTTACACCATCGTGGATGCCTGCGACAAGAACGAACTTCCCCACCCCAACGTGATTTGCGAGTCGGGACGCGCCCTCACCGCGCACCATTCCGTGCTGATTTTCGAGGTGCTGGAAAAGACCTCGCTGCCCGAATGGGACGACGACGAGGAGCCTGAGGAAAACGACCACGAGCTTATCAAGGAGCTGTACAATTCGTGGGACGAACTCACCAAGAGTTCCTCGTTGGAAATATGGCACGACGCCCAGGAAATCCGCGAAGAAGCCCTCAACCTGTTCAGCCTCGGCCTGCTCGACCTCAAGTCGCGCGCCAAGGTGGAAAGGCTGTTCTGGAGCATCGCCCGCGAGGTGAACCACATCGCCAACAGCCTGAAACGTGTGCCTGAGGACTTCACTTCGCTGCCTAAACTTCTGGCCGACAAATACTTCTGCAACTTCTCGTTGTTCCAATCCCTGCCCGACCTTTGGGCCATCGACCAGCTCTTCCCCATCATCCCGATCCAACGCTTGGACGAGAACCCGACACACCTCGCCACCTTGCAGGACATCACCTGCGACAGCGACGGCAAAATCACCAGTTTCGTGGGCAAGGCCACGCCGCACACCATTCCGCTGCACAACTTCACCGACAAGGAGCATTATTATATAGGTGTGTTTCTCGTGGGCGCGTATCAGGAAATCTTGGGCGACCTGCACAACCTGTTCGGCGACACCAACGCAGTGCACATCTCCGTGGACGAAAAAGGCTACTACATCGACCAAGTCATTGACGGAGAGACTGTTGCCGATGTCTTGGAATACGTCCAATACAGCCCGAAGAAACTCGTCCGCACGGTGGAGACATGGGTCACCAAGTGCGTGAAGGAAGGCAAGATTTCCGTTGAGGAGGGCAAGGAATTCCTGTCCAACTATCGCTCTGGGCTTTACGGATACACTTATTTGGAATAGTCGTTTTTGACCATGACCACTGACTATGGCAATGACCGCCCTAACACAATGTTGAGGCGGTCATAGTCATAGTAACAAATTTTGAACAATGCTATGGATTCTTTGGCAAAACACCTTTCCGTTGCATCTGTTCCAAGTTGAAACCCAAGTTTTTGACTATCTTTTTAACAACACTAGATTTGACATTGCTGGCATCCGACTTGTCATAAAGCAACAAGAGAATCACATGCTTTCCTCGGAAACAAGGTAGGTGAACGTAATCACCCTTGCTCCACTCGACTTACCCTTACCTTTGGCTTCAATGCTCAACCTGACCTTCCTGATGCCAGGCATAATTTCTGTGCCTTGGAAAGGATCTTTCAAAATACTGTCACGAAAAGATGCAAGGTCGTCAACAAAACTGCGATAACGCTTCCCTAAACGTTTGGCTTCGGAATCGAAATAACTAGTCGTTTGAATCTCGAAGTTCATTGATTAAATTGTCCAAAGTGTTCAAAGTGCGCTTCCCGTCAAGGGCTTCTTTAGCTTCCATAAGTGCCCCGCGAAGTTCAGACGACAAATCGCGCTTGTTTACAACGACATCGTCTTTGGTGATGGGAACAACCCGCCAACTTCCAATCTTCGATTTCACAACGACATCTTCCCCTCCATAGGCCACATTGAGGTATTTGGCGGTATTTGCCCTGAAATCTCTTCCTGTAACTACTATCATGCGTGCTTGATTTAATGGTTTGCGACTGCAAAAATAACAAAAATCATGCAATGTGTACCATTTTGGCACACAAAATTACGCAAACATATTCTCAATAACGTCCTTGTACTTGGCCACGATGACCTTGCGCTTCACTTTGAGCG